>JBDRQT010000044.1:0-22202 GCA_043826135.1 archaeon | reverse complement strand
TTCTTTTAAAACCTTTTTCAAGTTCAGTACTCAAATCAAAAAAAATTTCAATGATTTTTTCTTCATTTTCTTCAATTTCAATTCTATTGAAATTAAATATAACAAGATTATCAGGAGTAAATATTTTTTTCCTTGCGAGTTTAACAGTTAAATAAGTACAATAACCAAATAACAAGATCAATACGATGTAAATTAAAAACCAATATCCTTTTTTTGAAAGTAATATAAGAGAAATGATTGATAGAATTGCTAAAATATAAAAAAAATAAAAAATCATAAAATTAAAAGCTTCAAGCAAATAGAGTATTACTTTGAAGGATCTATAGGATCCAAAAGGATTAATTTTCCATATATTAGACAATATTTCTTGTGGTTGAAGTTTATCAGTCCACCTAAATAAGGTCACAAAGAGTTTATTTAATGATAATTTATTCATTTTTTATATAAAAAGCATTGAAATAATTAAATTTATCCAAAAAATAAGTTTTTTAAATAAATCAAACCTACCATTAATTATGCGAGACCTTGTTAGGACTAATGGCGCGTAAGATTATTCTTGATAGATTTAACTTTAATTACAGGTGATTTTCATGGAAAAAGTAAAAGACTTATTATGGAAAAAAGGAATGACTGTGTCAGAGCTGGTAGCTGATCTTGGAAAAGTAGGTTTCCAGAGCTCTGAGATGAAGAAGGCTGTAGATGTCATCGTGAAGATGAAGAAGAATGGCGCCAAGATATATTTCACATTCACGTCTAACATGGTGACCTCCGGCCTAAGAGGTTTCTTTGCGCAGCTCATTGAGCTGGGGATGATAGACATAATTGTGACTACTGTGGGCGCTGTTGAGGAAGACATAATGAAGGCAAAAGGAGAGGAATTCATTATCGGCAATTTCAAGCCTGATGACCTTGAGCTCTATGAAAAAGGCGTAAACAGAGTAGGAAACCTTTTCATCAGGAATGAAAGCTACCTGAATTTTGAGGATGCGCTTACAAAAATTCTTGGCGAGCTATACCAAAAAAAGCCAAGATGGGCACCTTCAGAACTTTTTAGGGAGATCGGCCTGACACTTGATGACAGACATTCAATACTCTATCAGGCTGCAAAAAAGAACATCCCTATATTCTGTCCAGGAATCACTGATGGTAGCTTTGGCTTCCACCTTTTCATGCTCCAGCAAAAGCACAGTGATTTTGTAATTGATGTTGTAAAAGACTTCTCAAACATATTGTTTGCAACAAACCATGATGACAAGAAAGGCTTAATCTCGCTTGGAGGGAGCATCTCAAAGCACCATGCGATACTGTCAGCGCTCCTAAACGGAGGCCTTGACTATGCTGTGTATATGACAACAGCGCATTCAACCTCAGGCAGCATGTCAGGCGCAACCACAGAAGAGGCAAAATCATGGGGCAAAGTAAAAGATGATTCTGATGTCTCCACAGTCATCGGAGATGTGACTTTCACCTTTCCCTTAGTGATGATAAGGGCTCTTGAGATGCTTGAGAAAGAGGGTTTGCTATGATCTCTCAGGCAAGGTTCATCTTAAGCAGAAGCAAAGTCAAGGAGATTTACAATGAGCTAAAGGAAGTTTCAGATATAATCTCATACAGCTATAAGACAAATCCTGAAGTCGGAAAGATCCTGGAAGAGAATACTGATTCAATGTTTTCCCTGCATTCCTTTGAAGACATAAGCACGCTGATGCATCCTGATAGGATACTGTTTTTTAGCCAGGCTTGGGATGATGATGAGATTAGAGAATTGCTTGGAAAAGGCATTTCAAGATTTGTGATTGACAACATGAGCGATCTTGATGCCATGCTGGGATTCCTGAAAAAGCATGAAGTGAAAGTCCAGATACTCCTAAGGATGAAGCTAAAAGAAAATACTGTCCAGACAGGAAAGCATTTTGTCTATGGCATGAGCTCATCTGCCATCAATTCTCTGCTTAGTGAGCTCAGGAAGAATAAGTGCATAGAAAAATTAGGCATACATTTCCACAGGAAGACGCAGAATGTAAGCGAGTGGAACCTTGCTGAAGAGCTGGAAGATACTATAAATGCAGACAATTGGAAGAACATCGACCTTGTAAATATTGGGGGAGGGCTTCCTGTGATGTATAAGAATTACTCGTCATCTGTGCTGAAAGGGATCTTTTCAGAGATAAAAAATCTTAGAGACTTCCTGAATTCAAAAGGCATAAAGATGATTATTGAGCCCGGCAGATACATCGCAGGGCCGGCTGTAAAGCTGGAAGCGACAATCAAGAGCATGTATGATAATAATGTAATACTGGACTGTTCTGTATTCAATGCTGCCATGGACACTTTTGTTGCGCATATCAGGCTGGTTGTAGAGGGTGAGCAGGACGATGGAAATGCCTATACCATAAAAGGCTGCACACCTGACAGCATGGACATATTCAGATACAAGGTGTTTCTGAAAAAGCCAAAGGTCGGGGATAAGATAGTATTCCTGAATGCAGGCGCATATACCTATTCCACGGATTTCTGCAACCTGCCGAAGCTAAGGACAGAAATAATTGACTAGGCAGATTCCCGGCTTTCCAGAATATTACTAAATTCTTTCAGGACATAGGTCCAGAAGATTGTCAAGAACAACATTCCGACAACAAAGTTTAGCACCTGCATTTTTGATCACCTTAAAATATAGTAGCAATCTAGTTTAAATACCTCGCAACAGGATGTCTAGTGTGTCCAGTGCCAAGAACGAGAACATAAAGCGTTAAAGATTCTTATTTTTCTCATTTCTAGTCAAGAAAGAATTGAATTTTGTAAAGTTATTATCTCACTTCAGACAAATTTATAAAATAATAACATGTACTCTCTAAATATGCCATCTAAAGATACAGTAAATGAACTAAAGAATCCTTGGTTTTGGATATATTTGTTATCTTTGACATTAACCTTACTTGCATATGCGCTAAAAACTAATTCTAAGACTATTAATCTTGGTTCGTTATTTATTTTATCGATAATACAATTAATTTATGGTATTTTTCAGATAAATTCACCAAATAATAAAACCAATTGGGACAGATATAATTCTATTGGATATGGAATATTATTGTTGATCTGTGCTTTCATTAATCTTTCTGTGAAAGTCAATGAGCCAGATATTGCCGTTTCACTTTTATTGCTTGTTTCTGGACTAATGATGACTGGATTTGCTTTGATTTTGTTCAATAAATTATGGGAAAGCAAAACTCTTTTTGGAACAATAGTGTTTTATATTTTATTTATCTTTGCTTTAAACTACTTGTTTGCGTTCGGATATTCCATTTCATCAGGTTTTACCGGGAACTCTATTATCGATTATTCTGGACACAACATTGAAGGAGCTGATAGTTATATATATTATAGTTATTCAAATTTTTATAATTCAATTCAAGGGAATATTTCTCAAGGAGTTTCAAGAATCTTAAGTTTATTACAGGTAGTCATAAGCTATATTTTCCATATTATCATTCTTGGTTGTATAATACAGCGGAAACTCATTTGTAAATAGGATAATAAATTTAGAATTACAACGAATAATAGTCCTTAAAAACTCAACAGAAATATCCCGGCCAAAAGAAACACTGCACCTATCTTCTGGTTCATCAAAAGTTTTTCTTTGAGCAGGACTACCGCCATGATAACTGTTATTGCGGGATAGAGTGAGCTTACCGGTGCTACTATTGACACCATGCCTGAGACAAATCCATAATTATATGCTGCCCATGCTATTGTGTACAAGACAAAGATTATGAATACCTGAAGGAAATTATCCTTCATATCTGGAAGTGAGGCAGTGCCTTTCCTGAGAAATGCAAAACTTGCCATTAAGAATGAATTGATGATGCTTGTAAAAAAGAACAGTGTTATTGCTATAGCTAACTTGTCGTATTCTATGAGCTGCTTTTTTGCAAGACCCAGCATTAAAAAGAATACTCCCCACAGCAGCGTTGTTATAAGCGCTTCCTTTACTCCTTTTGTTGTGTGGATATGCCTAAGCTTTTTAAGGTCTGTCGATACAAGGAATATACCTATCAATATTACAAAAATGGCTAGTGACTGCAAAAATGTAAGCCGTTCTCCAAGGAAAATAAACGCTAGAAATACTGTGACCAGCGCATAGGCTGCTGATATTGGTGTAACAATCGCAATCTCTCCTATCTCCATTGATCTCATGAAATTGTATGCTGCAAAAATATCAATTATGCCTGCAATAACAAGGATGATGATTGTTTTAGTGTTGAACAATATCAGGCCTTTTGCCAAGAAGGGAATGATTAAAGGAAGAGTGATTACAAAAGTCATGAGGCTGGAAAAAAACATGTATTTTATCGAGCCTAGTTTCCTGACAATAAGCGCCTGATAATAATCTGCAACTCCCCAGCAGACCATTGCGATAAGCCCTGCGATAATTCCGATTGACAGCATTGCTAAACTGATTTTTAGCCTGTTTATAATGGTTGCTGAAAAGAAAAGAATAAAACTGAAAAAACTTTATTGTTTCTTAATAGTAGTCTAGGCGAGCCAGGCACTTACGTCATGATATCTCCAACACTCGCGTATCTCTTGGTGAATCATAAACACGTCGGTTCCGTCTGCATCAAGAGTACTGCGAAATAGACGGATTATTATAAATGATAATTTAATTATTTTCTATTCTATTACCCAAGACTCCCTAGAAATTGCATCATCAACCCTTAGCATAATTTCTCCTTCCTGCGCAAGCTTCCAGTCATTCCCCCACTCAGCATAATCAATAATCTTATCGTTATGTCTCAAAATAAGCTGACCTGCCTTGTTTGTGAGTGCGAATTTTGGGACTATCCTAATCGATTTTCCTGCATCCAAAGACCCATTAAGCTTCATGTTTGACTTGTTGTTTGATATCAAAAAATAATCAAGATTAAGCGTAGTATTAGCAATATTTGCAAGCACAACATATTCGTTTCCTTCATCCTTCCCATTTGGATTGTAGTCAATCTCTTTTATCATAAGTTCAGATGGCTTTTCAGGAATTGAATCATCAGAATAATACACTTTATTGAATTCATCAACATATTTTTTTGCTATAGCCTTGTCATGAATGATAAGGATATTTTCATCATTTCCTTCATTTGCGCTTTTTGTCGGATTGAAGCTTCCGGTAATCACTGTCTCATTGTCTATGATAAATACCTTATGGTGCATTGTGTGGCCATTATCATCAAGGACTGTAAAATCTTTGATGTTTTCATACTGGGAAAAGCTTCCTGACTGCCTTTTTTCAATAACTCCCTTGACATCAAGACCCATATAATGCTTGTTATACAGCAGATTTCCAATGTCAACATCTGCAAACGTAAATATCATGAAATAGATGGAAGAATTGGCTTTCTTTAGCGCATTTATCACTCCTAATTTGCAATTGTCTTCAGGGCAGAAATAATTTTCAGTATAGATAGAATCAAGAAATAATGATTGAATTTTTGCTTTGTCTCCTTTTCCATTGATCCCGTTTTTCAGCTCCTCGAACTCATCAAGATAATTTTGCGCCAGCATCCTTGACCTGATGATAAGGATATTGTTATTGTTGTAGAAATTGTCATTGATTGTCGGATTCATGCTCCCTGTAAAGACAATCTTTCTGTCAAAAATACAGAATTTATTGTGCATGAGATCCTTGGAGAAGAATGTCTTGAATCCTGGAATCTCTGTTGAATCCTCTACCATCACATCTGCATTTTTTTGTTTCAGCGCTGCTATCACATCAGGCAGATTTAGGTCATAGAAAGCGCATCTGATATCTGTTGAACCGGCAATCAAGCTAAGCAGCTTTTCCTGGCACATATCTTGCGGACAAAAGAATACCTCTATTTCAGAATCTTCTTCTCTCACAACATTTGAAGTAATTGTGCAGGAAGATATGATTATCAAAAAAGATAGTGCTGCAAACATATACTCATTTTTCATTGTTTTTTCTGAAAACTTTTCGATGCATTCAGAAACCCGAACTTGATTTCAGGATATTTTTTCGCAAGATTATCAAAAAAACTTGCTTCTTTATCAGCTTTGACTTCAGAAAATTTCAATTTTTTTATATTAGCGTATGATCTTACCTCTTCAGAGATGCATGGTAAAAATAGTTTTATGTATTGCTTTCCTTTAAGCCTGAAATTTCCAAGAAACTTCAATTTCTTGTTTTCAAAAACACAGCTCAGAAAATATTTCCCTTCTTTGTCAGCGTTCCATGGAACTATAACCTTACTTTTGTCAAATTCCTGCCCAAGCGTATATTTTGATTTCTTGATTAAAAGCTTGAAAGGCATATCTTTGAGCAGTAATGGGAGTAAGTATATGGCTGCCCTGGATTCAGCGCTTCCATCATCGATAATCAGGACAGAATCCCCTTTTCTTATGTATTTTCCTAGGCGAAGCTCTTTTCTTACTCTTTTTTCAATGATTTCACAAAAACAGCTATTGCATACTTTCTGGTTCTGGAGAGCCAGTTTTACCTCTCTATTGCATTTTATGCATTTCATATTGCCTGTGTCTCTTTATTGTTTAATAAAACATTTGTCACTACTTTAAAATTTATACAAAACAGAAAGCTTTAAATATTCTATGACTATTCTGGAGTAGTATACAAATTCGTGAGTTTGGGGGTTTTGCCCACATCATATTCACCTCTTTTTCCCTGGAAGAGTCTCTTCGGAGACTTTTCTGGGGTTTAAAATCACAACCTATTTATAATTCTCTTAAGAGTTATGAGAGATGATTGATACCAGCTCAAATGTTCTACCTCAAAGCCAAGCTCTCAGAAAGGTCAAAAAAATAGCTGTCTTTGTTATTGGAATGACAATACTTATTATCGGAATTGCTATGATATTGCTTCCTGGACCTGCCATACTGGTGATACCTCTAGGTCTTGCGATCCTGGCGACAGAATTTCTTTGGGCAAAAGAGTGGCTGCACAAAATCAAGGTAAAAACAGCTGAGATAAAGCACAGATTCAGGAAAAAATGATTTAGTTATTGATAGAAAATATCTTTCTGAGAGATTCTGACTCTCCCAAAATAAGGTTGAGCTTCATTGCTTCTTTGATTGTCACCCACTTGAAGTCTGAGTGTTCATTATTAAGTTTCACTTCCGGCATCTCTTCAAGATCGCATTCAAAGACATGATAGATAAAATCAACATCAGGGTACCTTACATAGAATATATCCTTAAGCTTTACTTGATTAGCATTTATTCCTGTCTCTTCCTTAACTTCCCTGATGATCGTATCATGATCAGCTTCGCCATCCTCAATCTTACCTCCGGGCAGGCACCACGTATTTGGATAGTCTTCCTCTTCACTGCGAAGGACAAATAGATACTTCTCACTGCACTTTATGAGACAGGTTGCAACTTCAAATGATGGCTTAAAATTTTCAGGAGGCTTGTCAAATATCATGAATCATCAGAAAAAAGCTAAATTTAAATAAGCATAGGATAATTTATTCTTGATGGGAAAGGGGAAAAAACATAGGACTTCTTCTGTTGAGACTAAGAAAGACATCAATCTGATGGATTATGCCTCAAAGATAAAAATAAATTATGCATGGGTGTTCCTGCTTGTTTTTCTTGTACTAGGTTTCTACCTTAGATTCTACCACATTGATTACCCTGTTATTGGCTATCATAACTGGAAAACAGCGCATTATGCGACTGAAGCGAGAAATTTTGAAAAAGAAGGGTTTTTTCAGGAAGGTTTTTTCGTGCCTATGCGAGACACTATGAACGGCATAGATGAGCCTGCAGATGGCGGTCACAATGACACATTTCCGAGCATCTCAATTATTGTTGCCATATTGTTCAAACTATTTGGCGAAAGCATCCGGATTGCGCGGCTTGCTGGCATATTTTTTTCGCTTGCATCAGTGATTGTATTCTATATGCTGGTCAAAACACTTTTCAAAAAAGAAAGCATTGCTCTCATCTGCGCTTTCCTTGCGGCAATTAATCCGATGTTTGTTTTTTTCAGCCATAATGTGGAAGTCATCAATCCAGGACTATTTTTCATGCTTTTGGGAGCGTATCTTTTTGTTTTGTGGACTGACAATACTAAAAAAAATATCTACCTCTATCTGGCCTCTTTTTTTGTGATGATGGGAATAATCACCAAATACACTTTCATCGTGATAGCGCTTCCGATATTATTTGTTTTCCCATACAAAAAGATTCTAAAAGACTGGAAAAAATACCTTACACCGCTTCTTATTGCATCTGCAATCATGTCGCTGTTCCCCGCGTGGTTTTTGTATTCAGAATATTATATCAGGCCAAAATTGTTCGGAGCTATAATCGGAGATGCGCCCGGAGAATACAGCCTTGCGAATCTAGTTGATTTCAGCATTGTATTCAATAAAGATTTTTGGAACGTAATGAAGCTTTATGTTGCTGATAATTTCACACTGCTTGGCATGGGAATGGCATTTCTGGGAAGCATTTTCTTCGTAATGATGTTCTTCAGGAACAAGGATAAGGTGGGATATAAGTTCATGATGGGTTATTTCATAGTAATTTTTGTGTTCCTAATTGTGATGGGTTTCAAGCTTTCAGGCCACAATTATCACCAGTTCCCAATAGCCCCTGCAGTAATTTTCATGATGGCGTATCTGATCGAGGTTATTGCCAAAAATATTTCCAATTTCGCAACAGATACAAAAGCCAGGGCAGCAATTTACTTGCTTGTTGCTGGTATTATCTTGTTTGCACCTCTTTCCCAAGGAAAAAGCCTGTACACGAACGGGAAGGATTCCATGGACAGGATGTATAATACCCAGTTTCCGGGATTTGACATTGCTGGCAATTATATCAGAGAACACAGCCAGCCAAATGAGAGATTCTTCCATTCGTCCGGCCAGAGCTTCGGGATATTATGGCATGCCGGAATAAAAGGGTACAAGCCGCCAAATAATGCAGAATATTTCAAAAGGGCCGAAGATGAATATAATGTCAGCTGGGTCTTTGTGTATCAATGGGGCTTCGCCAATTATTTCCAGAATCAAGAAGTTGCAGACTATCTGAGGAACAATTACAGACTTGTTCAAGTAGCTCTGATTCCTCAGGGAGATGGAGCAACTCCTCTTTACTTCCTTTTTAGGAAAGGAGGCTCGTTTAATGATTCTCAGGTTAATCAACTGATTCAGGGAAAGCCCATGTTTAAGCAGCAGTATTTCTACACCACCGGACCGTATGAGATAGTATACATCAATTTAGAATGAAAAAATTAATTCGTATTGGATTATCCATATTGGTAAGCATAATTCTTGTTTTTGTGCTTTTGTCAAAAATCGAGCCAATGCAGATCATAGAAACAATCAGGCTAGTTAACATCCCAATTCTTGCATTAAGTTTCCTGGCTTATTTTATTCTGATGGTGCTCAGAGCTATGAGGTTTGGTATCCTGACCAGCATAAAGGTCAAAGATATGCTGCCGATTGTTTTTTTCCATAATTTCATGAACAATATAGTGCCAATGAAGCTTGGAGAACTGACCTATGTCTATCTTACGAAAAAGAAAAGCACATTCAAGCATAGTCTGTCAAGTCTTGTGCTTGTAAGGATAATTGATATCATAATAATAGGCAGTTCTCTCTTGATTGCCCTACTTTATACTAGGAGTGAATTATTGAATGGAACAATCAACTATATTATCATATCACTTGCGCTGCTCTTCTTAGGATTAGTAGTATTTCTAACTATGCCAAATCTTATTGAGAAGATTTTGCCTGATAAGGGTTTTCTTGGAAAAATTAGAAACATATTTTCATTCAAATCCTATCCACTTTGGATGATTTTAAAGACATTTGCTTTGTCACTAGGATGTTATTTTTTCATGATGGCTTTTACCTATATTATGTTTATTTCCATGAACCTGATTTTGCCAGTCAATATATTTCTGATAGCAATCTCAATGACTCTGCTCTCTGGCACTATACCAATAAATGGTATAGCTGGTTTTGGGACAATTGAAGGAGTGCTGGTACTTGTATTAAGTATTTTTGGATATCCTCACCAAGAAACCATAGTGATCGCATTTAGTCTCCATATACTGCAGCTTATTTTTTCAGGTATTTTTGGATTTTTTGGTTGGATACGCGTATCTCAACGATAGCTCCTTCCCATTACTTTTGTCTTGACAACCTTATAGATTGGTTTTGATATTTTTCTGACAATTGAGAGTTCATAGAGGCGCGTTTTCCTCAAAAACATTTCTCCCAAAAGAAGAGTTTTCTCCATAATGCTGTATTTTGGTTCATAGTTTATTTTGAGATGGTTTTGCTTGATAAGCTTCTTTAATTGCATTTTATCCCTGATAATACTGTGAGATTCAGATGCTCCTTTTCCGATTGCCTCGATTGTATGTGCATCGCTTCCAGTCAGCATGCACTTATTTAGTTTCTTTGCAAGGTTGTATGCTGTCCTATTCCCATACGGCGTATTGTCAGGATTAAAGACCTCTATTGCATCAATATAGCCAGCGAACTTGATAATATCTTTCTCACTGAGCCCGGAACCTTTCCTCAGTGGATGAGGGATATATACGATTCCATCCTGCGCCCTGATCTGTGTCATGACCTCTACTGCTTTCCTTGATTTGATCTCTTTTTTCAGGAACAATCCTATTACATGCCCCAGTTCTGTTGAAAATTCACAACCCGTAATAAAAAAAGAATCTTTAATCTTGAGGACATCATGATCCGTTATTGCAAAAAAAGTGATTCTTTGCTTTAATGCTTCATTTTTAATATCTTTTATACTGCTATTGCAATCGAAAGAATGCAGTGAATGATTATGTAAATCTATCTTCATTTGAATTCATCAATAGCCTTCAATGTTTTGTTCATCTGTCTTTTGTTTCCTATTGTTATCCTCACAAAATTCTCAAGTTGCGGCAGATAGCTCCTATCTCTTATGAAAATACTATATTTCATAAGATGACTGATAAACTTATCTGGACTTTCTACTTTCAGCATCACAAAATTTCCAGAACCATTATAGACTTCATAGCCTCTCTCTTTAAGCTGCAGCGCGAAAAAATCCTTTGCATTGTTCACTTCTCTTACATACTTTTCCATATATCGAATATTCTGAAGCGCGAGTATTGCAGCAACTTCTGAAAGTTCTGAAACTTCCTTTGAATTCTTGATTCTTCGTATATATGATATATGCTCAGGATTTGCGATTATGTACCCGAGCCTGATTCCTGCCATGCAAAATGCCTTTGAAAAAGTCCTGAGGATTATCAGATTGGGATATTCGCGTACCAGATCCTTGCATGATGCATCCTTGCAAAATTCAATATAAGCCTCATCCAGCAGCAGAAGCGCATGCTTAGCCTTCTTAAGTATTGATATTATCTCATCTCTAGTATAGAGCCAGCCTGTAGGATTGTTCGGATTGACCAGATAGATCATCCTTGTTCTGCTGTCAATTGATCCAATTATTCCTTCAATATTTTTTTTGAATGGTGATTCTCCGAACACAAATTTGACCTCTGCCTTCCTTGATTCAAGAGAGACTCTGAATTGATCATAGGTTGGCGATACAACCAAAACCTTGTCATCCTTGTCCAGAAATGTTTTTGCAAGATAGTCAAGTGCTCCATCGCTTCCCACAAAAACTTCGATATATTCTTTTGAGAGTTCGACGTATTTTGCAATCTCTTCTTTAATTTTGTCATGTGATATGTCCGGATACCAATTAATGGCATTTTTTGATCTTATGAATTCGCAGAGGCCATCAACTATCTCTTTTGGAGGAGAAATAGTCCCTTCATTCCAATCCAGCTTCATGCTGTTTTGCCTGTCTGAGAATGCTTTCTGCGGAACAACCTTGTATGGCTTGATATCAAGGATATATCTTGCAGGAGCAACTATACCTGACCTGATTTCATTTAATGATAATGGAACTTCAGAGATAGAATGCCGGAATTTCCCTCCCTTGCCCACTGGAATCTTATCTACTATCCACCAATCGATATTACTATCAGGAAGATAATCAGAAACTTTTTTCTTAAGGTTTGTAATATCATAATCTTTCTTATCAAGGACAAGGAATACTTCAAATTTATCAAGATCTTTTTGCCTTATCTGAAACTCCTTTATTTCAGGTATCTCTCTAAACAACTTGTGCCAGACATGTGTAACAAGAATTTTTCCGTTCTTCAGCTTGAATAGGTCATTCACCCTTCCCTGCACTTCACCTAGAAGTGGAAGAGTCCTTTTGCACTTGCATATTTTTTCAGGATCCTCAGCAATTGCAACATCACCGACCCTGAATCTGATGAATGGAAGCGCTTTGTTTGTAAAATCAGTCACTACTATTTCTCCCAATTCCCCAGGTCTTGCGGTGCGGTTTTCCCTTATGACTTCAAGATAAAGCTTGTCAGCCATGATATGGTAATAGCTGCCTCTTCCTGCGTCGCACTCATGCGCCATCAGACTTGTCTCAGTGCCGCCATACCTGTTGAAGACCCTGCATCTGAAAGCTTTCTCGATTGTCTTTCTTGCCTCATGGGAAAGATATTCAGCGCCGGTAACTATTGCCTTAGGAGAATAGGCCCTGATATTATTTCTTAAGATATAATCAGAGATAAGGACAAATGCGCTGACATAACCATCGATCACTTCTGGCTTATAGTCTGACAATTTTTTCAGATACATTTTTATTTTGGCGCCGTCCATGAAACTATCCTCTGGCCTATCAGCATCATATATAGATAGCTCAAATCTTCTTCCGATGAAATTTTCCTTGAGTCTTGACATGAAGCTTTTTTTTGAAGTTCTCCAAAGTCTTGCATTCTTGGTTCCAAGATGATGACCATACCATTCGATTGTCCTAAAGGTGCAGCCATATCTTTCATCCTCTGCTTCTTTATTTATCGGAAAAACAAAGGGTGTTCCTGTAGAGCCTGTTGTCTCAAGCATCTTGATATTCCTTTGGTTTCCAGTCATCCCCTTGCTCACAGCATCCTTTAGCTCTTCAACTGATATAATTGGAAATTTTTCAAGATCAGAAAGCACCTTAAAATCCTGCGGTTTTAATGAAAGCTTATCGTATTTATTCCTATAGAACGGAACTCGGTTATATGCATGGTCAATAACCTGCCTTATCCTTTTTTCCTGATAAACCTTAAGCTTGTCTCTCGGCCAGTACTGCGATTTTTGATATGCCTTATAATATTTATAAATATTTTTTTGTCCGATTCCAAGCAATATCTCATGTAGATTCATTTTATGCACTTGCTGTATAATTTATGATATGATTTTGCTGAATTTCTCCAACTGAATTTTTCCGCGATTTTTCTTGATGTCTGCCCATGATTTTTCAGAAGATCCCTGTCTTTATACTGGATTATTGCATTTGTCAGTTCACTGACTGAACCCTGCTTTAATATGACTCCGTTTTTGTCAATCAGCTCGTCAGATCCGCCGACTAATCCTGCTATCACTGGCAGTCCTGACGCCATCGCTTCAAGCATAGCGTTGCTCATGCCTTCTGTTTCAGAAGGAAGCACAAAAATATCTGCTTTCCGGAGCTCTTTTGAAACATCTTCATGTAATAATTTACCTAAAAAAGTCACATCTGCCCTGAGTGATTTTGAAAGGCTCTTTAACTCTCTTGTTAATTCTCCGTCTCCAACCAGTGTTAAGCTGAATTCTGGCATGTTTGCGACAGCCTTGATCAGAAGGTTATATCTTTTTCTTGGAATAAGTCTGCCGACCGAGATGATATTGATTTTTTTCCCAGGCACTTTAGATTTATCGTATTTGAATTCACTAATATCAACACCATTAGGAATTACACCAATATCTCCGTTCCATGTCTTATTGGCAAGATGCCTCAGTCTGTCTGAATTTGCCACAACTGCTAGTGCCCTGTTCCAGATAGACACAGATATTATGGGTAAGATTGTTCCGTCCAGAAATTTGAGCCTCGGATTAAATCCAGGCACATCGCTTCCTCTAAGAGAGACAATATAAGGCCTTTTCTGCATATAGGGAATGATTCCTGAAGGCCAACCGAACCAAGCATGACAAAGGTCATATTTTTTTTTAAATGAAAATTTATAGGTCACTATTGCCCATCTGAAAATCTCTCCGGCTGTCCAGTGATGATGATCCCTTTTTCCAACATTTAATTTTGTGACTGTAATATTTTTTGAAAATTCTATTGTTTTTGTTTTGCCTTCAGAGGATGTGACCAGTTCTATCTCAAGATTTTTATATCTTGCAAATTCTTTTAGCAAATAATAATTGGCATTGCCTGCTCCTCCTCCAATAGGAGGAAACTCATAATTAAGCATCAGGATTTTCATTTAATATCTTCCTTCTCGACATTTAATGTCTTTTCTATCTTGTAATACTTTCTATCGCCAGAGTAGTATAGTTTTATCAAGATATCTGCAATGAGGCCGAATATGAAAAATTGCAGTCCGAGCACAATCAATAGAACACTTAGCATCAATAGCGGCCTGTTTGCGATTGCCACATGATACATGAATTTAACATATGTAAGATAAATTCCAATAATAAATCCAGATAGGCTCATTAGAATTCCGACTCCTCCAAACAGATGTATTGGTCTGGCTGAGTATTTCTGCCAGAACGCAACCACCATAAGATCTAAAAATCCTTTTGGCAACCTGACAAAATTATATTTTGTCTTGCCTTTAGACCTTGGCAGATGATTCACTTTTATCTCGCCCGCCTTGAAGCCCTGAAGGATAAGCAGTTCTGCAATATACCTATGCATCTCACCCTGAAGATCTAGACCTTCCAGGCACTCTCTCTTGTATGCTTTGAGCGAGCAGCCTGAGTCATGAAGAGGATCTGAAATTATCTTGCTTCTAAGAAATCTTGAAAAAAGTGAAAACGCCTTTTTTGCGATGCCGTCTTTTCGTTTATGTCTCCATCCTGATACAAAATCATAATCATCAAGCTTTTTGAGCATATTTGGTATATCCTTCGGGTCATTCTGCAGATCGGCATCCATTGTAATAATTAATTCTCCATTTGCATTGTCAAATCCTGCTTTCCATGAGGCAGTCTGGCCGAAGTTTTTCCTGAATTTTATGACCTTAACTGATTTATCTTTCTTCGCAAGCTTTTCCATTTCAGAGAATGTACCATCCTTAGAACCGTCATCGATAAAGATAATTTCATATGTTATTTTAAGCCCTTTCAGAACTGGAGAGAGCCTGGAATATAGCTCAGGTATATTTTCTTTCTCGTTATATGCCGGAATTACAACTGACAGATCCATAGGAGAGGCTAAACAATAAGTTTATTTAAACGTTTGGAAAATTAGTGTAAAACTATATAAAACATGGTTAATTAGTCAATAATGTGAACCTCTTCCTTTCTCTTGGATCAAAGTTAATTCCATTTTATCTAATTATTGTGCTTGGGTTTATTGCCGGAAAATATCTAAATCTAAAAAAAGAAGCTATCGCCTCCCTTCTGATATATATCATTACACCGATTATAGTGTTCAGCGGTGCTTTTGGAGCAGAATTGTCCTTTAGCACGCTTTCACTTCCTTTACTTACAATGATGATGGCCTATATAATGTGCCTGCTATTCTATTATATGGGAAGATTCATCTGGAAGGATTCAACCAGGAATATCCTTGCATTTGCAGCTGGCCATGGCAATGTTGGTTATTTCGGGCTGCCTGTAGCCATTGCCATATTTGGAGATGGCGTCACAAGCTACGCAGTCCTTGCCATGCTGGGATTTTTTTTATATGAAAGCACACTAGGTTTCTTCATTGTTGCGAAAGGCACGCACACAATAAAAGACAGCATGAAAAAACTTGCCGGGCTTCCAAGCATATATACATTCATATTTGGAGTAATACTAAATATATCTAAAGTGCAACCGACACAAATATACTTTGATGCCATAGCAAACTTCAAGGGTGCATTTGCAG
Source organism: archaeon (assembly GCA_043826135.1). Classification (GTDB taxonomy): domain Archaea; phylum Nanobdellota; class Nanobdellia; order Woesearchaeales; family GW2011-AR15; genus GW2011-AR15. The sequence goes on along the minus strand of JBDRQT010000044.1, from coordinate 6,221 downwards.
TGCTTGGTATGATGATGATTGGGATTGCGATTGCAGGTATTAAAGACTATAAGTTTGACTGGAAATTTATTGCTACTTCCTTCTCCGCGAAATTCCTTGTATATCCTCTTCTCGCATTCACAGTTGTGTTTCTGGATTCAAAATATCTGTTTATCTACAATGCGTCGATCCATAATATACTCATGCTTTTCTCAATGGTTCCGATAGCTGCAAATACAGTTGCGTATGCGACAGAATTAAAGACCCATCCTGAAAAGGCAGCTGTTGCTGTGTTTCTCAGCACTTTGTTTGCGCTGTTTTATATACCGCTAATGTATTCCATTTTTATAAGATAATATGGAAAGAAATGCTCTTCAAGCGAATTGCAGACAGCATATTGAAATATCTGACTTTAGCAGTTTAAGTTGATTCTTTTTTATTGTTCCGATGCTTTGCCAAGGATATGAATTCTTAAACACTACTATGACTTTAAAGCAACGCTACAATCTGTTCCTAGTTTCAAGTATCTTCTTAAACTCCTCTGCCATCATCATGATCATATCTTCCGGAACATTTAAAAAAATGTGATTTGAAATCCTCATGAGCGCAACTTTATTTTTTATAGACATGATATGCAATCGGTCTTTATCGATGACAGTTTTAAATTCATCAAACTTCTTTCCCAGATTTTTTCTTATCCTTAGAGGAATATCTTTAGTTATTGTGTCTATAGTATTATTTTTGTATTTTTTTAAGCTGATATCCCTTGCGAGTTTTAGCATGCTTAAATTATACCACGAATAGTCTTCATTTGGCTGTTGATAGAATAACCTGCAGCTCAGGGCATTGCATAGATCCAGAAACTGGGAATTTTCAAAATCTTCTTTCCAATAGTTTATACTGTCATTGCCAAAGAATTTCAGTTCAAGTTTGAATTTTTCAGCAGGAATATATTTGTTTCTATAATCCTTTGATATTTCTGTATGAGGGAATATCCACAAAAAATTAGATTTTATTATTACTCTCCTGAATTTCATGAAGGCTTTTGCTTCTTCAAGCAGTCTATTTATGGATTCATATGTCTCAAAAGGTGTTAAAATATAATTTAAGACCAATGAGAAATTCAGGCCTGTTTCATGAGGCGTCTTATTTAGCATTGACGCAAGCTTAAGCAAAGCCTGCCTTTCACTATCCAGTTCTTTTTGTGTCCTGAGATTTCCCAGGATTCTTCTTTTGATTTTTGCGGCAATTTTTGCATCCGGCCTTTCTCTGCCAAAATATAGGTTGCTATTTGGGGATTTAAACCTCTTAAGGAATCCACTAATCTTATTGAACTCTTTTTTATCCGTAAGAAGTGAAGGATCACAGTAAAATATAGAATCAGGAAGATATCCAAAATCATTTTCAATTGCAGAAAAAAACTCATATGTCCTCTTAAAATTAAGTGGATGCAACGGATTATTGTCATACAGTATGATCCTTCTTATTTTCTGCCCGTTCTCTATGCAAGCCTTAATTTTTTTTATATAATCTGAAACACTGACTTTGAGCTGATTCTTTGGGCTGCTGCAATATCCACAGTTTTGGGGGCATAAGTTTGTAAGCAAAAGTTCGATATCATAGGATGTTTCACTGATTTTGTTGCATACCAGGATTGGTTCTTTTGCATCACTTGGAATCAATAACGAATGGTCTGATTCGATGCCCTGACCACCAAAAAATACTTTCTTATGTGGATATTTTTTTCTTATTTTATTAGATAGCTTCGTAGAGTAATATTTTGAAAAAGTATTGGTTGATATCCCAATTTCGTCAGCGTTAATTATTTTTGACAAAATCTCTTCGGTGAAACTTGCAAAATCATTCCTATGATAGTTCTTTAATGGAAGCAATGTAATGTCATATTTATTTTTTAACACTTCAGAAAGATATGCTAGTGTCAATGTCTCATCGCCTTTTCTGAAATAATTTTCATCGAGAGATACGTTTATTAGAACCAGGCGTTTCATAAATGATAGTTATTGTGGGAGTGATTAATAAAGCTGTTGCTGTTTTTCCAAGCAGTATATTCGCACTGTTAATATCATGTCAAGAAAACTTAGAAATGTTTATTTGAGGCAACAGTTTTTTTCTCAATCTTCGGCGGATTTTTTCTAATCCTATCTAGCAGTACCCTGTATTTCAAAAGCCCGTTCTTCGCGCCCATATTGCAGATAACAGATTCAGCATTCCTTATTCCCATCTTCAGACTAGTCTCAACATCTTTACCTTTGATAAGACCTGCCATGAATGTCGAGGCAAACGCGTCACCAGCGCCAGTTGTTTCCTTGGCCTTGATTTTTGAAGGTATCACATGAAGTAACTTATTCCCATGAATCGTAAATGCACCATTTTTGCCATCAGTCACTACAACTATCTTCGGGCCATATCCCTGAAGTTTCAGGATCAGCTCTTGAATCTGCAATTTTCCTGCGATAAGACAAGCTTCTTCCATATTAAGGACTAGGAGATACGTTGACGATAATAATTTCCTCAGGAAGGGTTCGCCTTTAACTGCAAGATAATTACTTGGATTGAAAGCAATCTTTATCTTTTTTTTGCTTGCATATTCTGCAAGATCTTCAAGTGCTAAGTAAGACTTTCCGACCATCGAAGAGAAATAGAACCATTTTGCCTTTATTTTTTTCAGGTTTATCTCTTTGAATGAAAGCTCATTATTTGCACCTTTATATGTCAGAATGGTTCTGTCATTATCCAGGCTATCTAAAATTACTGAGTATCCTGCATGGAATTTATTTGTCCGAGTGCCAATAAAATCAACTTTTTCTTTTCTTAGATTTTTAATGATAAGGTTACTGTTGCTCCCTTTTCCCATCTTTCCAAGATACGCTGTTTTAAGTCCTAATTTTGAGCATGCTACTGCTGTATTTGTGCCGCCTCCGCCTGTAAGAAAAGTAAGGTCTTTTATCAGAATCTTTGAGCCTGACGGATAAGCTATCAAATCTTCTTCATGATGGGCTGTCTTAATCTTAATTAACTCAGACTCGACACCTGCAAAAACATCTATTGTAGATGATCCTACGGTAATAACATCATACATGTTTTTTTCTAGAATAATTGACTATATAAATTTAACTTATGGTATCTAAAATATCATGGGCATTTGCAGCGCTAAGTAAAGGTATTAACTTATCATAATCTTTCTTTAAGATCATCTGGAGCTGCATCTGGAGCATATCCCGCTCCTTTTTTGATACTCTTGCAAATTTATCTGCTTCGACAAGTCCGTAGGGATACCCTAAAAAGATAGCATCTTTGCTGTTTTTCTTGAGAATTGAAAACAGCTCATCTGCGTCATATCTCTCATTGTTCATAACATCTACCCTAAATATATATCTTGATTTCTCATGCAGCTTGGCAAAATACAAATCATAATTTTTTTCTTTGCTAGCAAAGTAATACCATGCTCCATCAGGTGCATTTTTAGCAATGGCAAGAACTGCAGAACTACCTGTATCTGTTAGCATATCTGTAGTCTTAGATAGGCCGCATAGTAGCTTTCCGTTTCCTGCCTCTGCAATGAGCTCAGATTCGTAAGTATATTTTTGTTCAAGTGAACCATCCAGAATAAGTATATTTGACCTTGCAGATCTTGCCAAAGTTAGCTCTGCAAATCTTCGCAGGACATCCCCAATTATTGATATTTTTGCCCTGCTATTTCCAAAAGTGATTGTCTTATCAAAAGAATCGAAAGAATATTCCTTGAGATCCATTTTGTTTTTCAGGAAATGATATTCAGTGGAAAACATAATTTTATTTTGCTGAGCCTTTGAAGTTATCAGAGAGTAGAATTCAGAAGTTTCGTTTTTCATCCTATGATTGTCAGAATAGCTCGTAAGGTAAATCCTGTTGAAAAACATGGATAGTGTTGGAGCTTTTAGTATTTCCATATTTCCACCATCTAGAAAGGAAATAGTCTTATTAGATATTACATCTGATATCAACCTGAAATTGCCTTTATCGATAGTAAAAATAGATTCTGAACTTATCTTTTTGCTGTTATCATCAATACTTGCAATTATCCTGCTGGCAAATTCTTTCATTGCCATAAAAGAAATTCCGCAGATTTTAATAGTTTCTCTACGCGTTGGGTGATTTCACCTGGCAAAGTTTTTTATAAGCCTTATTGATTTCTACACCGGATGCATGAATTAATTATCACTGAAAAGCCGTCAGCTGCCTTAAAGATAGCCCAGGCGCTTGCCGATAATAAGCCTGAACAAAAAAAAAACAAGTCAATCAGCTACTATGAAATTTCTCACCTTGGCAAGAAGATTGTGATAGTATCTGCAGTCGGCCATCTATTTACTGTTGGCGAAAAGAAGAAATCATTTACCTATCCTTCATATGACCTTGAATGGCAACCAGTCTACGTAGCAAATAAGAAAGCTGCTTATGCAAAAGACTATGCTGATCTCATTAAAAAAGAGGCTAAGGGAGCAAAGATATTTACAATCGCATGTGATTATGATATTGAAGGAGAAGTTATTGGCCTGAATGTTCTGAGGTTTTTATGCAACCAGAAAGATGGAAAAAGGATGAAATTCTCAACCCTCACCAAGCCTGATCTTGTTGAAGCATATGAAAATGCATCAAAAACAATTGATTGGGGTCAGGCAAAAGCAGGAGAGACAAGGCATTTTCTTGACTGGATGTATGGAATAAATCTGTCAAGAGCACTGACACTTGCAATAAGAAAAAATAAAGTCTATAAAACTATGTCTTCGGGTCGGGTTCAAGGCCCTGCCCTAAAAATCCTCGCTGACAAGGAACTTGAGATCATGAAATTTGTGTCACAGAAATACTGGCAGCTTCAGCTAAAAGGTATTATCAACAAGTCAAAGATTGAAGCCTGGCACATAGCTGACAAATTCTGGGAAGAAAAAGAAGCAACTTTAGTTTTAAACAAGACAAAAGGTCATGACGGGAAGATATCAGATCTGACCAAGGAAGAATCAAAGATGGCGCCTCCTTTCCCGTTTGACCTGACAACGCTTCAGACTGAAAGCTACAGAGTTTTTAGGATAAACCCAAAAAGAACATTGGATCTTGCCCAGAACCTGTATGTCAATGGATATATTTCATATCCGAGAACTAGCTCGCAGCAGCTTGATCCAAAGCTTGGTTTCAAGAAAATATTCCAAGAACTGGCAAAGCAGCCTGCATATGCAACCTTTAGTAAGTTAATGCTTTCAAAGAAAAGCCTAGTTCCAAATAACGGCAAAAAAACTGATCCCGCACATCCTGCCATATATCCAACTGGTATTCCTCCACATAAGCTTGATCCTGCCAACATGAAAATCTATGATTTAATTGTCAAAAGATTCTTTGCGACCTTCGGCGATGCTGCGTCGCGTGAGACAACCACTGCAAAGATAGATGTGAACACAGAAATTTTCGTAGCAAAAGGTGTTAGGACAAAAGATAAGGGCTGGTTTTCCTTATATGAACCATATGTCAGGCTTAAGGAAGAAGAGATGCCTCTTATCAAGATAGGAGATAATGTGAAAGTTGAAAAAATTGATATGCTCGAAAAGGATACTCAACCTCCAAACAGATACAATCAAGCATCAATAATAAAAGAACTTGAAAAGAGAAACCTGGGAACAAAAGCGACAAGGGCACAAATTCTGCAGAATCTAATTGATAGAACTTATATTGAAGGATCTGGTGCCATCAAAGTAACAGATCTTGGACTTAAGACTATCCAGACACTTGTTAAATACAGCCCTGAGATAACTGACGAAGAACTTACTAGAACAATAGAAGAAGAGATGGAAGGCATTAGGGAAGGCAAAACAAATACAGACAAAATTATTGAAAATGCAAAAAAAGACTTGAATAAGATTCTCTCAACTATCAAAAGCAAAGAATTGGAGATAGGGAGAGAACTTCTTGAAAGCTACAAGGATACAGAAAACGAAAAAAGCTATGTTGGAAAATGCCCTGCTTGCAAAGATGGCAACCTCAGGATGAAATTTTCAAGAAAAAATAAATCCAGGTTCATCGCATGCGACAAATACCCGGATTGCAAAACAATATACAGCCTTCCAAAGACAGGTATGATCAAAACTCTTGAGAAAAATTGCGAGAAATGTAATTCACCCATGATAAATTTAAGGAACGGAAAAAATAGCCAGGACCTTTGCATAAATCCTGAATGCAAGACAAGGCAGAACGGC
>JBDRQT010000043.1:0-97907 GCA_043826135.1 archaeon | reverse complement strand
GGATTATACAGCAAAAGAAATTGAGAAACTAATCATTAAACTAATAGAGAAGAATTACAACTGGACTTTCGGAGAGGATTTTAATCTAAATATTTCCTTGATGCTTACCCCTGAGATCTCACTTTGTGGTGCATCACTGAAAAATGTGCCGATGCATGTTGATAGAAAAATAGAGACTGTGCCAGGTTCCATAAAGAGTTCACTCGCAAATGTGCTAATCAACCTTTCTGAGCTAAAGGCTACGGATTCGATGCTAGATCCTATGTGCGGTTCAGGGATAATAGCCATTGAATCTGCCAAGTATACTGATAAGTGCATAGCAGGTGATATAGACAAATCAATCATCCATTTGGCAAAAAAAAATTCAGAAACTAAACCTGTAAAAATCGAATTTCACATTTGGGATGCAAAAAAAACAGAACTTGCAAAAAACTCAATCGATAAGATCATTTCCAATCTGCCGCTTGGAAAACTGGTGAAACTGGAAACTGAATTTTACTCTGAATTCATAGCCGAGATGCACCGAATCTCAAAGAATAAATCAAGATGGGTATTTTTGACCAATCAAGATAAATTACTGAAGAAAATCATCAAAGATTTTGCTGATCTAAGCATCATTAATAGTATTGCCATCACTAACTCAGGTCTAGAGTCAACTATCCTTGTGATTGAAAAAGCTTAATAGCTAATCCAAATTCTAATGCAAATATGACAAGCTACTGGACACTTGTAAACAGAGTGATACGCGAATCTAATATTCTGCTGCTTATTATGGATGCGCGAATGCCTCAGCTTACAAGGCACAAAGAAATTGAGCGCAAGATCAAACAGGCAGACAAAAAAATACTCTATGTCCTCAACAAATGTGATCTTATCAGAAAAGAAGAAGCAGACATATTAAAAAGAGGATTTGATCCTTGTGTCTTTGTCTCAAGCAAGAAGAAACTGGGGGGGACCTTGCTGTTTAATAAAATAATGATGATGTCCGGAGGGAAACCATGCAAGGTCGGAGCGCTCGGATACCCAAATGTAGGAAAAAGCTCAGTGATAAATCTCTTAAAAGGCAAAGGTTCTGCCTCTGTCAGCAGCCATGCAGGCCATACAACAGGAGTGCAGTTCATAAAAGCTAAAAATAAAATTTTCCTTCTGGACACTCCAGGAGTATTGCCTTTTCAAGAGAAAGATGAACTAAAACAGCTCATGATAGGAGCAATAAATCCACAAAAAGTGAGTGAACCTGAATATTATGCCATGAAGCTCATTGAAGAATATCCTATTCTGTTTGAGAATTATCTGGATGTGAAGTTTGAGAAAGATCCGGTTGATTTTCTTGAGAAAGTTGCAATGAAGAAAAATTATCTTAAAAAAGGAGGAACCCCTGATATTGAAAGATTATCTGTCCAGCTGCTGCAGGACTGGCAGATCGGAAAACTGCATCAAACCTCGTGAAAGACTTCTTTTTTCCCCCCTTTGAATACAAACACAAAAATCAGCCATGCAATGAAGATTGATGCGCTTGAAATCAATATCGGTAGATTTCTGTTAAAAGATATTACAAAACCAGCGATGAGTGGAGGCATTGCCATGCCCAAAGATTGTATAGATTGGTTTATCCCAAGAATCTCACCCTGAGAGTCCCTTGCGCTGAGATTTGAAACAACAGCTGTCTGGTTTGGCATAGTCAGGCCATTTGACATTGAGATGAAAGGTATTATCATGAACAGATAAATTGCCTTGCTTGGCACAAGCAGAAACGGAAGAGCTATAGCCAGCATAAAAAGTGAATATTTCAAGACTTTTTCAGGTGATGCGAATTTTGAAATTTTTCTAGTTAGAATTCCTTGCGTGAATGCAATCCAGAGCCCCATATATCCAAACAAGTTTCCTATCTGTGATTGGGAATAACTAAATTTCTCTATCAAAAAGACCTGAAAAAATTGAGTGAAAAAGTTAAAACCAAACGTCATTATGAACACAACAATAAACATAGTCCTGAGATTTTCCATTTCCAGAGCTTTTCTTATGTTCCTAAACCCGGTGAATATGCTTATATTTGTATGAGTGCGCGTATTTGAAGTCTCAACAAAAAACAATATCACCATAAATATATTTATCAAACATATCAATGCTGCGAAAAAGAAGGGTGTTGAATTGTTGAACCATGATATTATTGTAGGGTCTGCCAGTTTTCCTCCGATAAATGGACCTAGTATAAAACCAAGCCCGAATGCCATCCCTACCAGCCCAAAATTTTTTGCCTTTTCTTTGGGGTCGCTAAGATCTGCAAGCGCTGATAGTATGGTGGAAATATTTCCACCTGTAAACCCATCCAGCGACCTGCTTATGAAAAGCAGCCCAAGATTCTTTGTCAGTATCCCATATGCAAAAACAATATAACCGATAAATGTTCCGACAAGTGATATCAGAAGTATCTTCTTTCGTCCGTACCTGTCTGACAATGCGCCCAGAATCGGAGCTCCGAAAAACTGGGCAAGAGGATATGATGCTATTAGTAGACCTAAAAGAACAGTCCTTTTTGCAAGCTCAAAACCTGGAGGAAGAATTCCGTTTGAATCCAAGAATAAATGCCCAAAGACGGGTATGACAAGGCCGACACCCAGCATGTCAATAAATACTGTAATGAACACTGTCAGAAGCGACGCCTTGCTTGTTTTCTCCATCCACAAAGTGCTTTTGAAGTAGTATATATAGGTAATGTTTAAGAATCAATAATACCAGAAGCATATAAAAATATAAAAAATTAATTTATCTGATCCCTGTATCAATATCTAACATAACATCGATAGTCTTCCCTAGTGAAACACTTATTTCATACGGAAGATTGCTGCTTCCAAATCCCGGCTGCTCTTCGAGATCTATTATATAATCACCAGGAGATAGTTCTATATTGAAATTTCCATTCTCATCAACACTCAAATCTGCAATTTTGCTCATCTCTTTGCCATACACTGCAAGGGGCCACGCATCATAAATCTCTTGTGTAGGTAAACAATTAGGGTCAGGAGGATCTCTTTCAACAGGACAAAGCGGACCAATAGAGACATGACCTGATAAAATACCTCCCTCTAGGTTTGATATTTTCCAGTCTGTTATTTTTATTGTCTGCATTTCTTGGTTATCATTCCTTTGAAGATTCACATAGAAACAACCCTGACATTTCAGTGTTATGACCTCTACAACAGTCACATAGTAGCTGAGGGGCGCTATAACAATCTTTGCTGCTTTAACCTGTGATTCATCAAGCTCCCATGCTCTTGTGCATGCTCCAATTTCACTGTCCCATGAATAGCCAGCCGGTCCAAGGCACCCATGTTCATCTCGCTCTCCACCGATAATAGGTTCATTAGCAGCAATTTGACAGCCACAACCAGTCTCATCAGAGAATATATTCATCCCGTCTTCACACTGCCATATACCCATCCTGCTGCACTCTTCCTCATCTGTCGATATATACCTGATATTATCACTCTCGCATTCACCTACAACGTATCCGATGACTTTCATAGCTGCGCAAGCTGCGCATGCATTACCGAAAGTCTGATATACTGTCTTCCCTGTGTTCAGGACAATCTCTCCACAGACAGGCGAATAATCTGCTGTGCATGCTGTAGCTTTTTTTTGCTCTTCACTGCAAATCACCTTTTCCTGCAGGCATTCACCCGGCATATAGGAATCAATTTGCTTGCTTGCACATGCACCACAAGCATTCCCATATGTAATTCCGTTATCACCGCATACAGGAGTATAATCATATGTACATGCCTGCGCATTCTTCTGCTCCAGAGTACAATCTAAAAATGGATTTGGTTCAGGTTCGAGGCCATTATCAATCACTTGGGTAAATGATTTTCCATCTGGAGTCTTGCACTGCTGGGGATAGCTCTCCAGCACCGGATAACCCGCATTTACACAATCTTCATAACTTTTAATATCTGTTTTTGTACATGATACTACTAATAAAAGCATCAATATCGGAAATAATATTTTTTTCATGGAATCACCTTTCAAGCAGGAAGAACAATATACTATATAAATATTTCAAAAGGTTCAATTCAGATTGAACCTATGCTTGTATTCCTGCAAAGATTAAAAAATAGATTATGAGCCACGGATAGGATATATTATCCATCCGAGTAGGCCCGTAGATTTCTTTTCTTTTTTGATCAAGTCCCTGAGCCTAACTTGCTCGTGCGCTATTGCCTGGATCTGTTCCTTGAGCATTGATTTGACCTGTTCATCACAATTGCAGTCACTAACAAGAGCATTAAGTTCGCTCACCAGTTCAACATTTCTGACAACAAGCATTTCAAGATCTCCTGTTGCCTTTCTATCTCCGCCAAAAAAGAATCTCATCAAACCACTGCGCTTCTGCAATCTTACTTCTGCACTAATGGATCCACTAAGTGAGGAATTAATGCCGAATGCAAGATCAGATATATCCTTATCTATACCTTCTGTCAATTCAATAAGCTCAAGCAAAGAAGCGATTGCGATTTGAGTTCTGCTCTGCTGATCATAAACCTTCGATTCTTTCTGATCTGGCATTGATTTTAGATTGCTTCTGACGAGATGCACGGTTTCCCTTAATTTCTCTTTTTTATCATCAATCTTTACCTGGTTTACCATCGGAGGAATATTGCACAATCCTGTGCCCTCAGGAACATTAGGATCGATCTTGCAGAAAAGGCCTTTGGCGCAAACCCAGTCAGTCATTGCTCCGCAAATACCACCTTTTTCACTTACCTTAACTGATTCCTTGACTACTTTTCTGCATCTCCCTGGCAAATCCGGAAACATTTCATCAGTATCACAATGTAAACCTTCCTCGCATGTCAATTCTGACAAGCCTCCGCAGGATTCGCCTAATTTGCTCGGCAGCTTTTGAACATTTGCATTAGCAGGTATATTAGCATTCAAAGGTTTATTGTCATTTTCCTTGCCAATAATATCATCTATTATTGTATCTGTCAGTTTTTCACTTTCTGCACCTGTATCTGTGATAGCTTCTGCTTGAATTGTTTCTTCGAGCTGGCATTTCCCAGTATAGTCTCCGTGTGCAAGATGCTTACTAACAGCAGAGGGTGAGACGCAAATCTCGTGGTTAAAGCTGCTTTTATGACATATTAACACAAGTTTTCCTTTGCAAGACCCATCTGTTGGGTCTTCTTCAACTTCGCCATTACATTTTCCATTCTCACATCCATTTACGCAGCTATTTCCTATAGGAGTTACATTTACTACCGTATATCCCCCAACCTGATGAGAATCACAAGAATAGCTTTCATATTGCATGCTACCGACGCAATATGGTTCCTGGAACAAACTAATCTCCCATATTTTTTTCATATCGCAGCCACCGATATTTACACCTGAACCAGAACCAAAGAAATCAGTCTGGACATCTTGACACTCAGCATTTGATTCACATATTTGGTATGCTACTCCATCTCCTTTTGTACAGTCAGGAAGACATGGCTTCTCTGATATGCATGCGCCATCTCTGCAGACTGTCCCTGGAATCCTCTCAGAACAAAGCCTCGTCCTATTCTCCACCTGGCCATATGCATTACATGCGAATTCTCTGATGTTTTCCTGATCTATGCAATAATCTGTGCCTGTTCTCGGCTCATTTTCCGGAGTGTGCCCTGATGCAGTTCCAAGGACACCATAATTCCATCCAGCGACCCCGCTCTGGAAATCTGTGTCCGAACACAACCGGACACAGGTCCCATCAACGCATCCGTTAGGACAGTCAATCACTGTTGTTTTTCTCAGACCATTTTCACAATATTGCTCTTCGACTTTTGTTCCGGAAAAAATGAATGCTCCATTCTCAACGCACCGGTCTGAATTGCCACTGACTGAACCTTTACGGAAAGGCTCTATTCCTCCATCTGAATCATCACAGCTGCACAGCACCCAAGGATTCACATATTTAACCCCACAATTCCCGCTTGAATCACACTTTCCTCTGCAGGAATCATGAGCAAGATCGCCAAAAAATTGGCTTGATTTGCAGCTAAATTCATCTCCATATTCTCCTCTTGAACCATCATAGCAAACCCATTCCGCCCTTCGTCTCATCTCTTCCTTTGAAACACATGCGCCGTTAGCACATCCTCTTATAAGTCCATTTGGCGAAGCCGTCATCACACATGTGAATTCCTGCGAACTCCACCCTACTGTGCTAGTGTTATCACAATAATATTCAACTACTCTTTGCTCCACTCTTTTAGGGAAATCCCAATCTGACTGAGACCAGTCTTTGCAATAGTCAGATTGAACAACTCCGCCAACTGTGACGCTTCCCTTCTCATAATAATTAGTGCCATCTGAATCTGTGCAAGAATTGCTGGGCGTTGCCTTTTTTCCAAATGCCGCAATCCAAATCACTGTATTTGGAGGAGTTTGCTGGGTGAAAGTATATAACCCTGAAGTAATCTTGTGATTATCATAATCCACCTGGGCGCTGCCAAATGACTGCCAGACACATGGGCACATGCCAAATAGTCCTTTTGTGGTGAAGTAGTACAAACCGATAGAGTTTTTATCAAATGTTTTAAATTCAGCTTGATCATAATCTAGCACAAGATTAGCATGTCCTAGTGAGTTGGCATAGCTTGACAAGTATAATATTTCACCAATTCTGGTTAAATTTCCATTCGCAGGAAGTTTCTTTGAACCAAGATAGAGGTTGTTTGCATCTAAACCGATGAAGAACGCTGGATCAGCAGATAATCGTATCTTATCAGATATAAGCATATTATTTATGATATTTCCTGTCTGGCTCTCTATGGGCACATAGGCTGAGCCCTGTCTATAATCAGAATGATTGAGACTATTAACAGCATCATCAGTGAAACTGTTGCCTGATGAGTCAACTACAAGTATACCATCTCCATCTTCCATATGGATTGTATTAGATTCAAAAACATTGTTTGATGTGGCCTTGAGAAATATGCCATTATTGTAAGTCAGGACTGCTTTTATGGAATTTCTTTTTATATTATTATTACCACCATTCTCGACTGTAATTCCACCCCTGTATGGACTTGCAAAAGGCATCTGCCCGCTCAAATCTATTGTATTGGCAATGATTGATGAAGCTGTGCTGCCTAGCAAATAAATTGCGTGACTTGAAGCTCTTGTCATCGTCACCCTATTGTTTTCTGCGATTGAACCATCAGTATTTTGAAACTTGATGCCAAACCAATAATTCTTAATGTCCTTGAAATTCTTAACAACTACATTCTTATAACCATTGACAAGTATTCCTGTATCGCCTGAATTAGTTTCTTTTGAATCAGTTATGGAATGACCATTGCCATCTATTACTATGTTATCTGCAGTGACTGTAAAACACGTCCCTGATGACACAAGGTCTTCGGTCAAAGTGATGCTCGTTGTAACAACTCCGCACTCTGCATAAACAGTGCCTGCAAGCAAAATAGCCATGATGAGAATTATTTGTTTCATTTTGAGTAATTGTAAGTCCTAAGTTTATATATTTTTTCAAAGAATAAATCATTGATGCTTTATGAAAGTCCCTTCCTTTAATTCATCAAAAGCAATTTTAAGTTCTTCCTGTGTGTTCATGACAATAGGGCCGGCCCATGCAATCGGTTCATTTAATGGGTTTCCAGTTATAAGCAGAAACTTGCATCCTTGTTTTCCTGCAATCAACTTAACAATATTTCCTTCTTTTCCAAAAAATATAAGTTCATTCTTATTTGCGTGGTCGCAGCTCCCTTCATAGATATAACAAAAGACAGTCTTATCTTGTGTTTCATATTCAAATTCTGAACTATTATTCAAGGTAATATCAAAATAATTAATACCTTCTATATTGTTCTTGACAGGGCCGACCAAACCTTTATATTTTCCAGCAATAACTTTTACACTTGTTTTTTTTTCATCGGCAGTTGGCAACTCTTTTGCAAGCAAACTTCTATACATAGGAGGGCACATCTTTTTTTCTCTTGGGAGATTTACCCATAGCTGAAAAGCTTTCATCCTTTTTGATTTTAGCGGCATCTCTTCATGGATTATGCCTGACCCCGCGGTCATCCATTGGACATCACCCTTCCCGATGATTCCTGAATTTCCAAAGCTGTCTTTATGTTCAACTCTCCCTTCCAAAACATAAGTTACAGTCTCAATTCCTCTGTGGGGATGCCAGGGAAAACCCGCCAGATAGTCATCAGGAGTATCTGAACTGAAATCATCAAAAAGAAGGAAAGGATCCGTATCTTTTACCAGATCATTTGAAAAATATCTTCTGAGCTTAACTCCCGCGCCTTCAATCACAAGCCTGCCAAATACCTTTTTCTTAATTTTTTTCTCCATAAAACATATTACGAATCGGAAGTATATAAATCAGGCAGCCTTCAAAGGGGATTTATGACTAATTCTGTAATGTTCAGCCTGCAGCGACGTAGCATAAAAATTCAGCTCAACATATTCGATGATCCCCTCTACGATCAAATCCTTTTCATGCTCCCTAAGTTCAGCCAGAGAGTGACAGGCAAATGCATTATACATCAAATCTTCATGGAAAAATGTTCTGCCATCTACAGTAATTGAATTATCTCGATTGAAGGATCTGAATAGTATTTCAAGCATACTGCTGCAAATTTGAATAAATATAAAAAATTATCAGACCAGTAGATTAAGCGCATATCCCATAATGATTATGCCAGTTAATGTAATCAATACAAACATAGCAAGTAGCTGCCACTTCATGACCTTCCTCAGAATAAGTAATTCAGGGAAAGAAAGTGTCACAATAGATGTCATGAAAGCAAGGGCAGTTCCCAGAGGCACCCCTTTTCCTACCAAAGCTTCCATTATAGGTATCACACTCACTGAATTTGCATAAAGTGGTGAACCTAAGAGTACCGCAATCGGGACAGCCCACCACTCCCTTGTCGATAAGAATTTTTCGACAAAATTTTGCGGGACAAATCCATGTATCAAAGCTCCCGCACCGACGCCTAATACTACATAGGGAAAGACCTGTTTTGTAATGTTCCAGCCATCTCTCCACCAGGTGTTAACCAATTCTTTCAGAGGAATCGTACTCCCGCCATGCTCCTTCTCTACTTGTGCTTTTGACTTAAATTTCAGCAGATCCTGTTTCACATACTTGTCAAGTTTCAGGCTCTGGATCAGCATCCCTCCAAGCACAGCAACAGCGATACCGATAATATTGTAGATCAAAGTTACTTTCATCCCAAACATTGTCGGGAAAAGGTATAGCGATGCTTCATTCACAAGAGGCGAGCTTATCAGGAAAGCAAAAGTTATTCCGAGCGGTATTCCTGCACCGACAAACCCGATAAAAAGAGGAATTGAAGAGCATGAGCAGAAAGGTGTTATCACACCAAGGAAAGCGGCAAAAAGATAATCCAGCCCGAACCATCTGCGCTTAGTAAGGATATCTTTGACTTTTTCCATAGGAAAATAGTATCTTACTATTGCCATCACATAATTGATGATAAGCAGAAGCAACCCTATCTTTATGATATCATAGACAAAAAAATTGACTGCGCTCCCTAAATAGGATTCTTTCCCCAATCTCATCCCACTAGTAACCAAATCAGCAAACCATTGGACGGGACTAAATATATCCATTGTATCTAATCCTCTTTTGACGCTTTCTGTATAGCAGCTTTGATTTTTGAGATATCAGAAGTGAATCCGGTCATGGCAATCTTGCCATTTACAGCAAGTACAGGGCTGCTCATTGCGCCAAGCTCAATTATCTTCTGCATTCCCTGCTGCCCGCTCACATATTCAACTTTCTCTTTTGGGCTCATCTCAGACGCAGCCTTTTGTGTTATTTCATAAAGTTTTTTGCATGTAGGGCATCCTGAACCATAAACTGAAATTTTCATGTAATCACCTTTATATTTGTAATTGCAAATATTTGTATATTTAAATAGCTTATCTTTTATAGATATAATTGAGCCAAATTCGTTTAACAAATGGCAGAGTGAGTGTAGACAATAAGAACGCCAGTGATGGGACAATAGCATTTGCAAAGGGATTAGGAAGGCCTGCAAATATAAAAAACACAACAATACTAAAATAAGTCAGGATAAGAATAATAATTCTCCTAGATATGCTTGTTTCCCAAGCTTTATCTGCTTCGACCTTTGCATTTCTTTCCTGCAACCTGTAAATTTCTTCTTGAAGCTCAACCAGTTTTTTCATTTTAATATCTTTAAGAGATCATTGATCCTTTTATCCTTTATCTTATACAATATTTTGGTGCCATCTTTTCTTGAAGAGAGGATTCCAGCTCCTTCCATCTTTTTGAGGTGCAGTGAGACATTGGGCTGAGATTTGCCTGTATATGGCACTATCTCACATGCGCATTTTTCTCCTTTCTGCAGAAAATCAATAATTTTCAGTCTGGTATCATCCGAAAGAATCTTAAAATATGAGGATCTGTACATAGCTAGTGCAAATATTTGCAGATTTAAATATTTATATGTGTCTTTGATCATTCGCTTGCTGCAATTCTCAAATATCAAAGTTGAATGAGCAAAAGCAAGTGAAGATAGTTAAACCTCATCATGAAGAGAGAATAGTGATTTCACTTTTTTCCGTACATCTTTTTTGCAGAAGCTGTCGGAAAAAGACGCGTGTAAATGCCCTGCTGCCATTTGATAATTTTATCAAGACATTCCGGACAAATGTCGGCGGAGCGGAATTCATCTATTTTCAGATGGCTAAGTTCAGGATTACAGTCAATGATAGGTTCCTTGCATAGAGTGCAATATATTTTTTTCATTTCAACGCATTATTCGAATTAATGATACTATTGTATTTATTAGAAGAAATAACCAACGCAACTTATTAAATATTTTCATATATTAACCAATTCTATTAAAAAATATATATTGTACCAACCGCAACCAACAGAAAAAATAAGAAGAGCGAGGGGAGTCAAACAACAATTATAAATAGTAAATGCAATAAAATATTCATTATGAACAAGATACTCGCTCTAATGCTTCTAGTATTTATCACTGCCTGCACGAATACTGCAAATGTTCCTTCTTGTCCAAATGAGCTATCAGGAATATTGACTGCTCCTGTTATGGATTTAAGTGAGTTTTCTGCAATCATACCTCTTGGAAATCTTTATCCTCCTGGTCATAGTGTACCTACTGACCACATTTATCTTGTTTCAAACAATGAAAAAGACCATATAGTCAATCTCTATTCGCCTGGTGACATCATACTCTCAAGCTTGTACAGTTCAATCACTACTGATAAGGCGACTGGTGAAGTTATAAGCTCTGACTATAGCATACAGTTTATTCCATGTAAAGGTATCACGATTGAGCTTGGGCATGTGGCCGATATACCTGAAAACCTAAAAAAAGTAATATCTGGGAAAAAAGGGCAGTGCCACAGCGGGAATAAAATGGGTAATACAAATGAACAGTGTACATATAAGATAAACACGATGACAAAAGCAGGCGACCTTATTGGATATGGAAACGCCAAGGTAGGCATGGCAACACTTGACTTATATTCATGGAACGATAATATAAATCCCCCTAATTATGCTAATCCAAAAAGATATTCTCCAAATGCACTACATGCATTCTGCCCTCTAGATTTGTATTCCGGGGAGCTCAGAGAACAATTATATAGTCGGCTTGGAGGATTAGACAAGCCGAGGACTATTGAGCCAAGATGCGGAGAAATTATGCAGGATGTTTTGGGGACTTTGCAGGGAGCTTGGTTTGGGGAAGCAGAGGACCCTATGAATAGTGGCAAGGTGGTATCGTTGGTGCATGACAATATTAATCCAACCCTTGCAGTAGTTTTAGTTGCAGGTCATATATCCCAACCCGGAAGAATGACATTTGTCCCAAGGCACGAAGGCAGGTTCAACAGGGAGTTTTCAGAAGTGACTGCAGATGGAAAAATATACTGCTATCATGATGAAGCGGAAGAGGCGGTTCCACTAACAGGGATGCTTCTGATACGGCTGGAGAATGATAGAGAAATCACTATTGAACACAAGGAAGGGGAATGCAACGAGAACGAAGTGTTTGAGATGCCATATCAGTTTGTTAGATAACTTCTGATATCGACAAATTCGTGTTTCGAACCCAAGTGAAATAAGAGCGAGGGGAGAGACTCGAACTCTCGATGGTCGGGATCTACAGATATCATCTCCTTTCGGATCATCATCCCAAACATTTGCAGCCGACTGCCTTAGCCGCTTGGCGACCCCCGCTTTAAGTCAGAGAAAAGGCGTATGATTTATAAAGGTTTTGAAGCAAAAACATTAAAAGAGATGCAAATTCTCCTCTGCACATGGTCAGATTCATAATCGAGCATCTGGATCCTCGGCTCTGGAAATGGAGCCTGCTTGAGTATTCCCATATTTCCAGTTTTGTCGGAAAAGAAAACCTGATCTTCACGAATATCAAAGGGGAAAAATCAAGAGAGAAATTAAGTGAATTTGGAGACGCGAAAAAAGAGTCTGTCCAAAGATTAAATTTCAAGAACGCCTGTGTTCTGGATCCAGGCGCAAAAGAGACTCTTAAACCAACTGATAAATTTGACTATCTGATCCTTGGAGGCATATTGGGTGATTTCCCTGCTAAAAAAAGGACAAAAAAAGAGCTTACTGATAAGCTTGGATACCCTGCCAGGAATCTAGGGCATAATCAGATGTCAACAAATACAGCCGCTTATGTTGCATGGAAAATCACTAACGGAACGCCGCTGGAAAAGATAAGATTCATCAGGAAACTTGTCATACCTGTCGGAAAATATGAAGAAGTTATCTTGCCTTTCAAGTATGTAGTAGAAAATGGAAAATTAGTTCTGCCTGATGGATATATTGATATGGCAAAAAAAAGATTTTAGTCCCAGATAAGTTCTACCTTCGGAAGGATATGCCTTTCTGGATAATAACAGTGTTTTTTTGTGTTCAAAAGATCCTTATACATTCTCTCATAAGTCCTGACCGAGAATTCCTGGCTAGTCTCATCATCAATTATGGATGTATCTCCTTGTTTCTTCTTCACATATGAGATTATTTCATCAGACATTGTTTTTCTTTCATCAATAGATTTTTGGAAAACATCAAGCATTCCCCTTTCATCAGAAGGCATTATTGATCTAGCATACTTAATGAAACTTTTTGCATACTCATAAACATCGTCATCCCCGAATCCTTTTTCTGCAGATGATTTCTCAAGTGCTTTTATCTTATCAAATGTCGGGACAAATAATTCTCCATCCTCTTCCAAAAAAGGATTGTTGTTGCCTTCTTCGCACTGCTTCACTGCTACAGAAGATTTTTGTATGTGCATGGACAAATATTTCAATGCAGATGAAAGCCCGAGTATCCTACTGAATGAATTCATGTCACAGCCCCTTGATTCTATCGTACCATGAGGACTAATCTTCACAGGCTTCCAGCTGGAATCAAGAACTGAAGGGAAACTATCTTTTTTTGCGAACTCTTCCAGGGTCGCATCCTCTTTCGCCAGAAGTTCTTTCCACGCGTGTGTCCTTTTTTTTATCCTGCCCACCATCTCATCAAAACTATGTGCATATTCATTCAAGGTTCCAAATTGAGGATGATTCTCATACAGGCTGGTAACACCATAGTGCGTGTCTCCCCTATACACCATCAGCCTGGCATCCTTTCCGAGCAATTTTGATTCATAATACGGGCTTGACTGCATCAATGTTGTGATTGCAGGATCTGCTGCAATATCAAAATTGAATAGATCCAATACTTTTTGCTGGGTATCATGCTGGATATCTATGAAAAAAAATTTTATCTGATTATTGAATGATTTTCTTGGAAGAGATGCATGGAAATGAAAGCCGATACATTTCGTGGCTGCTTCGAACTGTCTTTTCCCAAGGATATTCGCCTTTGCCTGATACCTTTTATCCTGTCTTGCAGTTCCTGTGTTTTTTCCTGGATATGTCCCGAAATTGAAAATACCTATCTCCTTTGACTCCAATTCATATAGTATCGATTCATAATCATTGAACAGGTTTGAAAAGCTTGCTTTAGCAGACGTATGGGGAAAAGTTATGTGCTCAAACATTGCATTACCTACCTCTTTTGTCAAAGATGATTTTCTCATCTTTTTCTTGAGCAGACCAAGGATTTCATCTGCCTTACTGACTATCTTTCCTTCATTATCAATCAAGAAAAACTCAGTCTCGATGCCGAACATGCGCGGAGAACCGAGAATTTCATCAGTGAGTGCCATAATTCCAGAATAAGATTGGATATTTTTTAAATGTTGTCTAAATAAGAGGAATAATTGGATATAGTTTGCAATAAATAAAAGAATGGGCCAGGGAAGATTTGAACTCCCGACATACAGCTTAGAAGGCTCTGGCGAAAAAAGGTATTAAACCTTCTTTTGTCGCCCTATCCAGGCTAGGCTACTGGCCCATTTTGGGTAAAACGACCATGGATTTAACTTACCTTCTAATATCGCTAGCCTTTGTTTATAGGTCGTATTGCTTGGAACAAACCCGTGATTTTTAAAGATTTCGTACCTGGAAGAGTGGTTTGAATTGGCAAATCCAACTGTATTATACCATTTAATTAGCCTATTAACGCCGCTTATTTGAATCACATAAGCAGTGGCTTCATTATTTCTCTTGCTGTGTTTTTCTGAGACAAAATGTCCTATATTTAATTGGTTCAACATTGCAGACATTTGTATGATGATATTTGTTGATACGCTCCTAAGGAATATCCTCGGATAAGTGTGGATAACCTTAAACAATTTCTGATATGATCCATACCTTTTGTCAAAATTAAGGCACCCATCGCCAGACATAAAACCTCTAAGAAAAGGAGGATAAAACTTCGGATTAGAGATAATAGGCTTTGGAACCTTTACATCATATGTCTTTGAGCCATAATTAAATCCTAATTCATTGTGAAAGAATCTAATAATCTGTGGATTGCATAAATAAAATCCATATACTGAATTTGATAACTTCAAATGAGGTCTAACTATGATTCCAAAACTTTTTTTAATAAGGTTTTTTAGATGATAATCATAATAATCCTTATCTTCTTCAGGATTTCCCCAGAAACAGATATGAGCTCTTTGCATCGAGCCATCAGCTGCGAAAAAACCAGCTAATTCTGCCTCACTACATCCTACCTTTGATGGAATTGAGACTATTTTTTGTTTCATCATAAATAATCCTACTCAGTGAAACAAAAATAAGATCAAATTTCGCTTAATAAGCTTATGGCAGAATGTCCAGTGCACTGCATAAGAACGCAAATATCCAGAAAATTATTCGTATAGATTTTGAAAATCAAGGCAGCCAAGTCTTCGGGTTCTTCAACTTATCAGGAAGATAAGTATCCATCACATAATTCAGGCCGTGCTGCGCTAAGGCCTGCTGCTCTGCCCTCTTTCTCATCTTTGCCATCTCAATGAGCGCTTTCTCCCACTGCTTGTAATGCCTGACAAAGGGATCATTCTTGATGCCGTCCTTTATCCTTTTTAGATCCACTTCCTTGAGCGGATGTGTCGGCAACTTATAATCAATAATATCCTGGGTAGTTATGCCGAAAAACTTTGCCTGTGGGACGCAGAAATATTTATTGATATGCGCTGCATTTCCTGACCCTACTTTAAATGTCCTGTAAATATTAAGGAACCCATATGGATCTCCATCTGTAAATACATAGACAGGAAGTTTCTTGTCGTCTGCAAGCCTTCTGATGAATCTTCTGACAGATCTTGTAGGGACACCTCCCATTGCAACAAGGATGCAGCCTGCTTTTTTCCAGTATGCGTGTTTTACTAATCTCTGGAACATACCTGATGTTTCAATTGCCAAAATAAACTTTGCATCAGTCTCAAACTTCAGATGTTCGACTGAAATAGGGATTGAATAGGCGCCTGATCCGAACTTTGTGCAGTCGATCTTTATCTCTTTCTTGGTTTCCGGGTCGACGTCAATAACAACTAGCTTGCCTGCAATATCTCCTCCTTTCTCTTCAGGGATAAATCCCATCTGTTCCCTGTTGACCATGAACATGGCTTCTATATCATCCATCACTGTATCTGATTCAGTCTGTTCATGAAACCTTGCTTCTCCCCAATTTTTGCTGACATAATATGTCTCCCTCTTTGTTGCGATATCATCAGTCTCGACCAAAACCTTTGACATCGCCATCATCCTTAGAGTCTGGGCAAATGTCTTGACAGATGCAGCAGTTAAAGTTCTGCTCTTGAATTTATTGTCAAGCTCAAAATATCCTACCTTGTCATCATAAGTCACATTTGAAAGGCTTCTTAGCGGCATAGAGATTTCAGGCTTTTTCTCTTTGATTATATCTGTATATATCTCTTTTGAAATCCCATTGATTTTTTCAGCGACTATTGTATCTGACATTTTTATAGCTCCTCTTCATCTGACGAATTTTCAGACCCGTCATCTTCTGAAAGGTTCTCTTCTTCTGATGAGTTCTCATCTTCAGACCAATCATCTACATCTGAACTATCTCTCTTGACTTTTGGACCGAAATCCTTCTTTAGCTCTTCAAGATCTTCTTTTTTGACTGACCTGGATTTCTCAAGTACAACTTTCAGATGCTCTTCTAACCTATTTTTTTCACCATCATCAAGCTTCAGTATTTCCTGGAGCGCTCCGCTCACGTGAGTTAAATATTTTGAGATATAATCAACTTTTGATAGTTCCGCAGAAAGCCTTTTTTTCTTTCCTAAATATCTTCCAAGTTCCCTTCCAATTTCCTGAAGAGCGAGTTTAACTTCCTTAATTATCTCAGGATAGTGCGCAATAGCTTCCTTTGCTTCGCTAGTAAAAGGCACCCATACTGATGCCATATGGATCTGCACAACACATGGCCCTATCGGTAGGCTTCCTTCTGATTGTCTGAGTCCATACGGACGCCAGTTGGTTGTCATGATTGATTTTGATAAAGCACATGCGCCTTGCTGGTAAAGCAGAGGCACTCTGTTTGCAAATCTTAGTATCTCAATGGATTTATCTTCAGGCAGGTTGCCTCCGTATGCGACAGCCGCTTCAATTATAAATGGATTTCCTCTATAGACTGAAGGTGATCTTGAGCAGGATGCATAAAATTCAGCGTGCACCTCCTTTTTCAATCCCTTTTCAAGAAGCTCTCTTCCAATAGGCGATATTGTGTCTGTCGGTGGATTCATTATCTTTGTATTTTTTATCGCTTCCATCAATTTGTCAGCCATATCCCTGCTCATCTTTGATGGCTTTGTTTCAGGAAGCAGTGCGGCGTTTTGGCATATCTCTTTGGCTGTACCTGGCCCGACCCGTGAAAACTCATTTGTCATAAATGCCTGGAGCGTCCTATATTCAGTCCTCTCAAGCATCTTCATAAGAATCCCGAGTTCAACTCCATATGGATGAGGCTTTATTTCTTTAGGCTCTTTTGGAAGATCTTCTGTGACCCGGACAAACATCTGCTGGCTGCCTTCCGGCGGCTGATATGTAATTGTAACATGCGGATTGATGATTGCAGTCTCTCTGATGTATTCATCCACTGACTGGGCGCCCCTCATATAATCCCCTTCAAGGTCAAGCTCAATTCTAGTTCCATGGTCTCTATGCCATTCGATCTCTTTTTCAGATACAATATCTGGTTTGTTTTTTGCAGTGTCAAGTTTAAGCTCAATTTCATGGGCAGGATATTTTGGCCCTATCTTAGAAATAATCTTGGCAGGCCTTCCTGTAGTGAGCTGGCCGTACATAACTGATGCACTGATACCTATTCCTTGCTGTCCTCTGCTTTGCTTTAGCCTATGGAACTTGCTTCCATACAATAATTTTGCAAAGATATTTCCTATCTGCTGCTTCACAATACCAGGACCATTATCCTCAATTATGACCCTGAACCTATTGTCACCCATATTGATTATTTCCACTATGATTTCAGGAAGTATTCTCGCTTCTTCGCACGCATCAAGAGAATTATCAACAGCCTCCTTAACTGTTGTGAGGAGTGCTTTTTTTCGGTTGTCAAAACCAAGGAGATGCCTGTTCTTCTCAAAGAATTCTGCAATGGAGATCTCTCTTTGTTTTTTTGCGAGTTCAATTGCAATTGGTTTTTCTTCTTTTTTGTCTGATTCATGTTTAATTTCATCTGTTATAGAAGTGTC
Source organism: archaeon (assembly GCA_043826135.1). GTDB lineage: Archaea > Nanobdellota > Nanobdellia > Woesearchaeales > GW2011-AR15 > GW2011-AR15. The sequence goes on along the minus strand of JBDRQT010000043.1, from coordinate 79,692 downwards.
TGTAGAATTGGCATCAAGTGTTTTCTGCATAGGTTCTCCAAAAAAACTGCGGTTTATAAAAGTATCGGCGCAATGTTTCAGGCAAATATTAAAATTTCCAGCAATTCCCTCTCTGAATGAAAATATCCAGAATATCAGAAGCGAAACTTGCAGAGCTTTCCGATCCTGCAATTGATGGTTTTTCAGAAAAAGAATTGGCGAAGCTATTTTCAACATATACTTGTTTATCTGATTATGATTTACTTCATCAATCCCCTCATGGAGTCCGGATCTACCTTGATAGATGTGCAGCAACATATTTCCATGAATTGGAAAAAGAAGATATTCCTGAAAACCTTCTCGGATTGGTGCATAGGGCAAATACAATAGACCGCCTTGAAGAGATTCTCAACAACTTCAGATGCAATCTCCCTAACCAGATGTACCGATGGAAGGGGTCACTATATTCGCAGGTCAATTTTCCTGATATGATTATTTTATTCAAAACTATAAATGATTTATTGTACCCAGGTAGAGGATATAGCTCGAATGAAGAAATGCTCTTTCCAAATAAGGAATATCAAGGAGAGAAGTCAAAAGATTTTGAATTATTGATAAGGTGCACTGAAATCTGCGGAATCCCCTATTGGGAACATAATGAAAGAATAAAGACAAGCCAGGAATATGGAAGGTCAATTCTTGATATGACCAGAGCATGGAGAAGGGAACTTGAGGACACATATAGATTCTCTGCAAACTACATGCAGTATCTGGTTCAGGAAATCAATCTATTCATGGTCCTCATGAAAAAAGGTTTCGATATGGGCAAGCTGGCAGCATAATGAAATTGATGCAGATTCTCTGTGACTCCGAGGCATCTTAAGATTGGAGATGATTCTTTTCAAATATTTCCATAAATTCCTCGACTGTGGTTTCTTCAATCAATTTTACAGTTTCTTTCGCAACAAACATAAATTCTTTTTTTGGGAGGACGCTTGCGAGCCCTTTAAATCCAATCGTACTTGTCATTATCTTTAAGATGGAATAAAGCTGCTCTGCACTTAGCCTCATGAATAGTGTATCCACAAGAGTCTTGTTCCCAAGCAATTTAAGGCACTCAAATAGACTATCTATCTGATCTGGTTTTGCATAGATCAGAAACACGTTTAGGAGCATCAGCAGATCTCGGTTCATTCGCTCCTTTTCATTATACTTAAACTCAAGGTCTTTTTCTGTCAGCTTTTTTGAGGCAAGTTTCTCAGTCAAATGATCTGCAATTGCATGGCTATGCAAAATGATGTTTGTAAACCCGCTACCTACAATCGGTGCACCTACCAGGCTTGAATCACCAAAAAAAAAGATATTATCCAAAGAATTTTTCTTCATGCTTCCCATGGGAATGATTCCATAGACTTCTCTAACCATCTTTTTTCCTTTCAATTTATCCTTAAGATGACTATTATTAATATTCAGCTCATGATCTTTTTTTAAGAGCAATGGGTTCTTTTTTCTAGTCAGATACTCATCTGTATAAACTACAACCTGAGACTTATTCATTGGATATATGCTTAAGAAAACAGCGGGCGGCCCTCTCATAGCTGCTTTTACAAGACAAATCTCCTCATCCTTAATTCTGTAATTATATATCCCACCATAAGTCGGGCAATAAAATTCCCTGTCGTAGATATCTTTAGCTAGTTTTGATTCAACACCGCTGCAATCTATCAGAAGTCTGCCATTGATTTTTCCATTTGATGTTGTGATCTCAATGTTATCTTTTTTCTTCCGGGTTCCAATTAATTTACAGTTTTCATGAACAATAGATCCATGTTTTCGGATTTCTTTTTTATAGAAATCCAGAACCCCCAGATCATCCATTGTCACCAAATCAGCATTGATAAATATTTTTTTACCAGAAAAAGAACTTACAAACGATTTTTTGAACGAGACCGCGATGTAATTTTCCAATCCGAACTTAGTTGCGATGCTTTTTTCTGTTGTCCAAGGCTTATGAGAATTGCATATTTTTCCTTTTTCAATTATTACTACTTTGTGTTTTTTTGAAAGCTGGCTGCCAAGCGCTAGACCGGCAATGCCTCCACCTACAATCACAATATCAGACATAAGAAAATAATATAGTGTACACTTAATATAATTTATCCTTATAACTGTTATCTATCATAAATTTAATAAACAAATAATAATTTTAAGCTGTAAAGACTTATTTGAGGTGCTTATGATGAAATATATTGTTGTGGCTCCGATGGGCGACTATATGGACGCTCTATATGTTGGAATTAAAGAATTCGCGACTGATAAGATCATCCTGATATCCCCGCCCAGATACAGGATTGAAGCTGAAAAGACAAAAAAGGAACTGGAAAGGTTCAAGGTTCCGGCACATATTATCAATACAAAAGGTGATAGTGAAACCGAGATATGGGAAGGTGTATTCCAGGCAATATCACAGATAAGAACCCAGGAAGTTGAAGGAAAAGAGATTCTAGTAAATGTTGCAACCGGTGACAGGACAACAAGGTGCGCAGCCACATCCGCAGCATTTGTAAATGGGGTTAAGGCCTTTGCAGTTGATGGTGACAAGACACTCATGCTTCCTGTGATGAGATTCAATTACTATAAAGTCATATCTGACAAGAAAATGGTTATCCTTAAGATTCTTCATGAAAGAAACTGTTGCTCGTCACTTGAAGAGCTCAGCAAAAAAACAGGTATGAGCCTGCCGCTTATATCCTATCATATCAACGGCAACCTGAAATCAGAAGGGTTAAAGGAGATGGGCCTGATTGATACTAAAGAAGTGAAGGGCAAGATATCGGTTGAACTCAGTACACTCGGAAAGATGATTGTTAGAGGCTATGTAAAAGCTCCGATTGAATAATTACCATTTTTTTATTTCTTTTAATACTTCATCATACCAGTTCTCGACAATCTTTTCCATCCTTTGCTTTATCTCCTGCTTATTCTTAATCTCATAATGGAAAGTATATCCGCCTTTACCTAGATTCTCCTGCTGCCTGAATACAAGATCCTTGTCAGCCAATTTTTTTATGCTCTTTTGGACAGTTGTCCTGTCCACATGCAATAAACCGCCAAGCTTCTCAGCAGTATAGCTTTTCTCAGTCTTTAAAAGAAACATCAGAATGTTGTATTCAGTCTTGCTCAGCTCAAAGCTGCATCTTAGAAGATCCTTGAATTCAATGTCCTGGCATGCGAATGAGATCATACTGTAGATAGAAATACCGTTGCCTTATTAATCTTTTATGATGAAAAGAAATCTATCGGACAATATGAACATAGGTTTATATATAGTATATTTTGCATCCCAATCATGCCAAATTATATCCCTATGCTTGAGCATATAGATGATGTTTTAGTAGCAAAGAGCAGCAGGGTCACGGGTAGAGATATCTTAGACATTGAAGGAGTTTCCTCGCTCACTAAGGAGCAACAAGATGTACTCATTAAATATATTGATGATGCGAGATATGTACTAGAGGATAATACAGCTATAGTCGCAAACATATATGTGGGAGGATTAGTATCATTAGTAGCCGGCGTCTCTTGCATTGGATCATATGGTTATGCGTATGCCGGAATTCCAATGGAATGCAGTATCATCCCTATCCTATGCCTGATCCCGTCTGCAGCATTGGTTTCTTTGCTCTGCACGAGCAAGGCCACCGGAAAGATCTATAAAATAATGGATTTCACGCATGACCTGAAAGAAAAATATCAAAAAACATTAAATGAAAGCTGGCAAACTAATACTCTTCTTACGCAAGATTAAGCAATTTGCTTATCCTTCCCTGGTCAAACCCAACAACAACACTACCATTTATGTCTGCCACAGGAACGCCTCTTTGGCCTGATATCCTTATCATCTCCATGGCTGCATTGTAGTCTGAATCCACCATGATATCCTCAAACTCCACATTGTTATCCCTAAGGAAATCCTTAAGCATATAGCAATATGGGCAGCTGCTTGTTGAAAATACTCTAACTTTTGACATCTTGTTTACCTCCGAATATGTTTTTTATTTTTTCTAAAAATCCTTGTTCTTCTTCCCAGTTTTCCTTGCCGAGAGCGATATTCACCATTTTACTCAGACCTTTTTCTGATGGAACACCTGCATAGCCTATCCTATCAGCAGTGCCCGGGCCTGTGATAAATAAAGTTGGAACACTTCTGATACCAAAAGTCTCTGCTCTCCGCTGACCTTCTCTTGATGCAGTGCTTGTCTCGACTATCTTTATATTCTCTCTGCCAGCTGCAAACTTTTCTACTGCTTTTTTCGCATGAGGGCAATGCGGACATGTCGGGCTTGTGAAAACTTCTATCTTGACATTCTGAGATATTGATGCTCTTTGGTTTTCAATCGATTCATTATTACTTATGCTCATTTTTATCACTAGTGATATTGATTCGCACTATAATATATAAATCAAGCGAAGAAGTGAAAAAAATAGGCTAATAAATGAACTCTTTTTCCCATAACCACATGTCAAGTGACCAAAGATATGCTTTTCACTCAAATGATTATCTTGAGAGGTATTTTGCTAATGAGCTTGGGCTCCGTGGGCTCAATATACAATCTCGCCTATTCACAGCATCTGCGTATCAAAAACTGCCGCTAAGAGATATGATCAGAGGAGGCTATAGCGCTGTAGCAAACAACCTATCCAAATCACTTGTTTTATTGCACACACCCATCGAGGAAGTGACGTCAAGAGAGATTACCTCTCATATTAACAATTTATTGGGATTTAAGACAAATGACCCCTATGGATTCAACTCCTTGGAAGTCGACTCATTTTTAGCAAATGGCATAGTAAAACTGCAACAATATGACTTAATATTAAGGCATACGAAAAAATTCGAAACAGAACTTGTTACACAAGAAGGGATATCTGCAAGACACTGGGGATCAACTTCTTATTCAAAGGTCTGGGATGGCTTTCTGATAGGGGACCCGTTTGCGTACATTGGCATGATCGCATCTAGTATTGAAGGTTCACCAACTTCTAGATATATTTTTGGAGATGCAAATGCACCGGGAAGGACCAATGCACAAGAGAACACATTACTATTGCTTTATTGGCTTTCAAACAGAGGCGGTGAAGGCCGAGTGAAGGAATTTGTTGAGGAAGTGATCGGATATAGTGGGCCGACTGAGGCTCAGGAGTCTATTACTTATAGAAGCAGAACTGTACATAATATTGAACGCTTAGTTCGGGCATCTATGCTAGACTATGAAAGCTTCAGCTCGGATTCTCCAATCATAATAAAATTAAATCCTGATGTTTCCTATACATCGATTGATCGGAGCGCACTCCCATTGAAAACGAGATATAATCCGGGTCTGATAAAAAAGATAGTAGATGAGCTAAGTAGATGTGATCAGGGGCTATCCAATGTTGAATTATCAGAACTGCTGCATTGTGATTTCTCACATGTTTCGAATATGACAAGAACACTTGTCAGTTTTGGCTATGCGAGCATAGTCTCTGGCCATCAGATTGAAGAGTTCAGCAAAATGACAATGAGGTCTAATTCTTATATTTTGCTTGATAAAATACAATATTTTATGGAACTGATAGGATGGTTTGACGCAGTTAGCCAAAATAACGGGCAGATCACATTCGACCTCCTAAATAAAATAGTCAGGCCTGATCTTGAAAGGATTTGGAGAATCAGGCAGGAAAAACTTGTTGATAATTCAAAAGAAGTTATTCTATCAAGTGCATTATTACGAGAGAAACATAAAGAAGACATTAAGAGAAGAAGGAAAAAATAATTTAAAAATCTATACACCGCATCCTGCCTGGACTGCGTTGGCTGCTGCTTCTTTCCAACCGAAACCTGCTGCAGGCTGGCCTGATGTGAACACTGTATCACATGCTGCTGGTTTATCACTAAAAGCATCACAGACTGTCTTCAGAAGGCTTGCTGAATCTCTTGCACTACTTGCCTGGACTCCGTTGATGACAAGTGTAGGCGATCCCCTTACACCATAATCATCATTTTCCGTTTTATAATAATTAACAGGTGGGAATCTTCCGCCAAGCCATGTTGTCTCATCCTTAAAGCTCTTGGTCACTTCAAACTCAGTATCTGCTAATGCAGTGCATGTTTCCAGTTTAGCAGTATCGATATTTGCTTTTGCCATGCATCCTGGTCCATCTCCTGCTTCAAGGAAGCAATATAGATAATCCAGATATTTATCATTCTGCTCAGTCTCAATGCAGTACTGGTTTAATTGTTCATATACTTCAGTCTCTCCATGCATTGCATAATACACAAACTTGATGCTAAAATCAATGTCACCGCCAAGAACCTTTGCAACAGGAAGCATTCCCTTCTCAATTTGCGTTCCGTATGGGCAGTGGCTCATGACAAATAACTCCACAACCGGCTTATCTGATTTTGGAACTGTTGGAGCCGGCGGCTGTGCCTGCTGCTCCTGCTGTGCCGGCTGTTCAGGTGCTTTTCCTGAAAGCAGGCCATCAATTACTGTCTTAAAATTTGCATATGGCTGCGCTCCCACCAGGGATTGCCCGTTTATGAAAAATGTCGGTGTTCCGGAAACTCCTCTCTGCTGGCCTTCGGTAAAATCTGCTTTCACCTTGTCAACTTTGGCTCCGCTATCTAGGCATGTCGAAAACTTGGCAACATCCAAACCCAAATCAGCTGCATGTTTCTTCAGGCTGTCGATATCCATCTCTCTTGATTCAAATAAAATATTATGATACTCCTCGAATTTACCCTGATCTCTTGCACATTCTGAAGCTTCTGCAGCTTTCTGTGCGAGCGGATGGAAACTTAGAGGGAAATGCTTGTATACAACTTTCACATCGCTCCCGTATTCATCCAAGATCTGATTGACTGTGGGATATGCTCTTGCACAGAATGGGCACTCAAAATCTGAAAATTCTTCAATAGTAATCTTTGCAGTGCCTTCTTTATCATTATTTTGCGCAGCGTTCTTATATGATTCAAGTGATGTGACCGCATTTGTAAGCGCAGTCTTAACTCCTGATGGAAGTTCCTGCGTATTTAGCGCTTTTAAGTCATTTACAACTGAATCAACACTTGGCGCGCCAAATGTTTTGAACCCTTCTGTAAAGACTGATGCAACTAACAGCACACCAAGAACAATTGATGCTACCATCCACATGCTGCTGCTGCTTTTTTCAGGAGCATATACAACATGCGGAGACTCTTCTGAATCATGATGTTTCTTATGTTTAGCCATTTTAAATCCCCTCCAATAGGTTATTAGACGAAAAAAAGTTTAATGATTTATATACTTTCTCTTTAATCTATTTACGTGAACTCTTTTTTTGTTTTTTGACGGTAGATTTTGAAGATTTTTTGAGTGATGGCCTTTTTGCAGCAACCTTGGTTTTTTTAGGAGCAGCTTTGAATGGTTTTTTCTTCTGTGCTGCTTTTTTGGCCAGCTTTGGCGTCACTGGTTTTTTTCTGTTCTTGCACTCTTCACAATATAGTGACCCTGCATATTTTGGATAGAAAACACTGCCGCATATCATGCACTTCTTTCTTACTTTATAGAGTTTTGCCATTGTTATACTGTGGAATAAACAACTTCCTTTAAAAGGTTACGGATGTATCTGACCAAATTACTATTTAAATGTTATCAATTGTTTTTCTTCTGAAGACTTTCAAGGCAGCCAGTCCTTGTCCCAATTAAATAAAAATCAATCTTGCCAAGCTCTTCTGAACCATCCGGAAATCTCCATGTTGGGTAGCTTGTTATTCCTGCATCCCTGCATATAGGGGTCTGCGCTTTATCAGCTGTCGAACACTCTACATATGCACCCTGTTCAATCATTATGTTCCAAGAATTTCCGAACTCATCCTTCTGATCCTTACAATGCGGGCACCACCAAGTACCGTACATCTTAGCGCCTGATGCAGCAACGCAAGCTGCGAACTCATCATAATCTCCTTGTTTGGGCAGGGAAAAATAATACAGAGCGCCGCCAAGAACTATGATAACCAGAACATACTGCCAATAACTTGTTTTCTTTTTGACCATCATTGGTGGTAGTACAGATTTTTTTAAAAAGGTTATGCTTAGGGAGGAAAATTATATCTTAATCCAGAGAAACGTTTTTATATCCAAATGAATAATAATCTGAAATGGGGTTTTTTTTGGAATTCATCACAAACAAGATACTGCTGAGTGTTGTATTTGCATATTTTTTTGCTGGCCTCTTGAAATTAATTTTTGTGTTCATTGCATATGATAGAATAGACTTCATGGTCTTCTTCAGGACAGGCGGAATGCCTAGCTCACATACTGCATCGGTAACAGCAATGACAACAGCAGTCTATCTTTCCAGCGGTGTATCAGACCTGTTCATAATAAGCAGCATAGTGAGCACAATTGTCATATCAGATGCAGTAGGCCTTAGAAGAGCTGTTGGAAAACAGGCAGAAGTGCTCAATCAGATGACTGATGAATTCAGATATTTTAGGAGAATTAAAACAAAGAAATTATATGAACTGCTCGGTCATACCCCTAAGCAGACGATTGCAGGATTCATATTAGGTATTCTAGTCGCAAGACTTGTCTTTGTCTTTTTCTAGATGAGTATCATCAATAAAACACCGACGAAAAGGAATATCAATCCTTTTGACAAGGCACTAGTCGCATTATGAATGAAACGCGTATCCTCAAAATTCTGTGAAGATTCGATGATGCCAAAGAAGAAAATAAGCGCTCCGATTACAGGGCTGTGGGTTTCATACAACGCAATCGCAAAAAGACTGTACATGAACTGTATGCTAATTTGGTTCCCTCTCCAAAAATATCCAATAGCTAGTGCAATTGATGAACAAAAAATCGAAGCTATAAACCTATCAGTAAGTTTGAATAGAAACATAAAAAAGGCTAATGAAAAAATACATAACTGGAAAAAAATAAAATATTTTTTCCCCGATAACAATTCTTCTTTGGTGAAATGAGAGATTACAGTTCCGACAGGCAGCCCTAAATAGCATACGATTAGTAATAGCAAATATGCAAAAGACTCCATAAAACAATAAACAAATCACATGTATATTAATGTATTTGAACAAGCTATAGATATTATAAACTAAATTATTATAAGTTGCCCAGATAGACAAAAATGTAATTCATTATCTCTTGTTTTGAAGCAGGGCTGAATTTGATTGTTCCGGCAGCTGCATGGCCACCGCCGTCAATGAGCGCAAAAGGGAATTTTGTTTTTAGCTCAGCTATGAGCAAAACACCATTGAACTTGTCGCAGTCTGCCCTGTAGGATATTGAATCATATGTCTCAACAAATAAGACTCTGCTGCCTGTAAAAAGATCGCTTGCGATGCGCGGAAGTTTTGTCGATGCATAGTCCCATCCTGCAATGTCCCTGCTCACCCTGATCAGCTTGAAGTCTCTATACTGCTGAATAACTGAAAATTTCTTAATCGCCTCTCTAATCGGGTGCATTTCTGCATCCAATAGTGCTGATATCATAGCGATAATCTCTTTATTTCTCTTGGTTGGCATAAAAAGATCCTCAAGAATCTCACTTTTCTCAGGAAACCTGAGATAATAAGTTTCATGGTCAATTGTCATCGCCCATTTTTCAAGATAAACTCTATCAAATCCTGATAATTTAATGTAACTATCCAGCTCTGCCCCGCTGCTCTTGTCTGCAACGCCTGATAATGCCGGTAGATGTGATATCTCTTCCTTCTTTATGCCAAACATCAATGCGAGCTCTGTACATAGAGTGCCGGCATTGAGGTCAGAGCCTAGCCCAAGTGTATGCGGATTAAGAAATGCCTTTGTAATTTCTTCGTTGTCTTTGTCATATATATGATGGTCAATAATAACAAAATCAAATCCATACATCGCAAGCCTTTTCATGGATTTCATGCTTTGGATGTTGCTGCCAAGGTCGCAAAGGATGACCAGTGGCGCATCATCTCCGTGTCTTCTGAATCCGAGAAAATTATTAAGATCTCTCGCTGCATCCACATAGTCATAATAAGGCGCTCTGCTTGAGGTTCTCGTAAGTATGAATCGTTTATCGCTCACCAGTGGAAGTAGTGCTAGTTCAAGGACATATCCTGCAACGTAGCCATCTGTATCATCATGATGCCTGATAATAATATGTCTGTTTTTTGATATTGCATCCTGCATTATCTTCTTGGTTTTCAAAAAAGCAGGCTTTAATTGTTCCAATTTATCTGATTTGATCAAGAAAGAATTGTTATCTTTGCTAATAATCTCCAGAATCAGGCCACCATTTCTCTCTCTTGGGATTACCCTGAATTCCATTTTCTGTCCTAGTGAAAATTCAGGTAGTCCCGCCAGCACTGCTGATATTGTTCCTGTTTCATCTTCAAGCTTAATTTCCATCGCTCCAGGCAGGCTTTTCATGGATTTAACTGTTGCAGCTAAAGTTAGCTCTTTTCCAATATCATTTATTGAAATATCTGAAATCTTCATCTTAACTCAATCCTGCCGTAATCCCTGTTACCTAGGTCCTGCCATGCTGCGTGGCCGAAGTGTACCAGAAGATCCACACCCAGTCTTTTGACTTCAATAGGAAGATCACAGCTTCCGTAGCATGATCCTCCCCAGATTATCACTTTTGCATCTGTTTTGGATTCAATCTCTTTTTGCACAAATGCAGCCTTTGGCTTAAGCCCATCCGGGAACTGAAGGCAGACTAGTTTTGCCCCTTCATCCTTGATTTTCTCTATTATTTTGCTGGTTTCAAGGTCATACATAAGAATATCAGAATGAATAAGGAATATAAAAAAGAATTGGTTACTCTGTTGCTGCTTCTAAAGCTTCTTCGTCGATGGATTTTTTCCACCTTCTGCCATTCTCGTCGCATTTAGGTATATCCATAAAAAAAGTTGTGTTAGTCTTGGATTTTCTTATTCTAGCCATGTTTTTTTCAACTCGCAAGGAATAGGTCATCAAGCTCATCCTCTGAAAGGTTTTTGCTGTTGATGACAGATGAAAAGTCTTTTTTCTTCTTAGCTGAATATCTTTTGACTTTTTTCAGCATCTCAATGTCTTCTGCTTCCATTTCGTCGTACATTTTTATCACTTAAAATGCTTCAGGCGTAAGAGGTCTTTCGTGGGTGGGGTGATAGTAAGAAATTTCCCTTACGCCCAAAGTATTTACTATTTAGTAGTTATAACAACTATATAAATGTTTCGATTTTGTAACCATTATAGAGTGATAATCTTAAAAGAAAACAAATTCATCGACGAGAAAGTGCTCAATTATGAAGTGAATATCTCATATAATTATTACAGGAATTACAGTGATATACAACTTTTTTACCCTGAATTCTGACCCTTAGATTGGCTCCAGGCACCAGGAATTTATGGCAATTCTTGCAAAATCTTCTTTTTAGTTCTCTCGGGATCTTGACTTTGCATTTCATTGAAATTTTTCTTGCCAGCTCAACATACCGGTCAGATAATTTCGGCTCTTCCTTAAACTTGATTTCCGCCTGCCTGAAAAGCTCATCTATCCGTTCAGATGCGATCCTCGCAACTTCAGATTTCCTATTATCTCTCTTATGCATGAGACTGTGAAATCCCCCAAATTAAAATATTTATGCCAAAGATAAGCTTCATTTTTATCTGAAGTTCAACAATCTATTAAAATAAGGACTATTTTTCATTGTCCGGGTGAAATCATGGGTTTTTTGAATTTTTTTAAACAGAGAGAATTGACTGTTGATTTGGATAAGCTTGAGGAATGGGTAAATTCAGAGTCAAAATCTCTCTTGTCGGAGGCAATGAAAAAAATCCAGAGTATAAAAGATTACACAACTAATGCTATCTCTGACATAAATGGGCAATTGGTAGATCTTGGTAAGGATCAACTTTCAAACAGCCAGATACCTGCAAGAGAAAAACAGCTGATGGAAGGGAACAGGGAAATATATATTAAAAAAACATCCTTTTTCATAAGCCAAATAAATATTCCGTCTGATTACTCAAAATTGGATGAATACTCTCAGGAACTCGAGATATCTACCTCAAAATATCAGGAATCCACTGCTAGAGCGTACTACGTCCTGACTAATTTCTTTGATGACCGGATGAAAATGATTGCACCTCTATTAAAAAAAATCGAGAGATCCGGTATAGACGCAAAAAACTTGTCAAAGGACCCGACAGTTTCTATGCATCGGATGATAATATCAAGGATAAAAGAGATTAAAAACGCACAAATAGAACAAGAACATGCTACGAAGGAACTGAAAAACCTTGAAACGGAATCAGATGCTGAAAAAATCAGAAAGGAAGAACTCAAAGACAAGCTGGATAAACTCAAAGAAAGCAAGGATTATCATGAATTTCACAAACTCGAAAAAAGGAAAAAAGAGCTGGAAGAATCCATTAGCCAGCTCAATACCAGATTCCTAAATGACTTGCAGGTATATTCAAGAGCTGCAAAGAAATTTGCACAGGGTAATAATCTTCTTTCAATATATTTGGAGAATCCGCTAAAAGCTCTGGCTAACGATAGGTCCCTGGAAATAATGATGATTATCCAGAAGATAAAGATGGAAGTCTCATTCGGCCACATAGATATCAAGCAAAGAGAAAAACTTCTTGGATATGAATTATCAAGAAAATATTTTGAAGATATGAAAACAGAATATGATAAGATGCGCAGAGAAAAATCAGATATTATATCAAGGCAGGATGGCATGTCTGTCATGATGGACTATAAAGAGCTTATTTATCATATGGAGCACAACGATACAAAAATCAAGAGGCTCAAAGAAAATACTATTGAAAGAAAAAACCATATATCTCATCTGTCTGTAAACAGCAAAAAAAAGCATCTGGAAGAGATATTATCAGGATTCACCAAAAAGAAAGTAACCATCAATGTCTGACGAATGAGATAAATGAAAAACAAAATAAAAATAAAAGATTATTTTGGGATTAATATTTCACCTACTCTATGCAGAGATACAGATCTATGGCTGAAAAAATTAAGGGAGATTGGCGTTGGCTGGGTTAGGCTTGAGTTCGATTGGTATAATCCGAAATTTGAAAAATTTGATTTGTTTATTCTAGGATTGGAAAAGGCAAAAATTCAGATACTCGGCAGCACCATTGGTTTTGTGCCGGGAAATCTTAAATATTTATTATACCCCCCGAAAAAATATTCACCTTTTAATGATCTGCCAGTTTATCTGGAATTCCTGGAAAAATGCTGCAAAAGATATCCCAACATAAGATATTGGGAGATATATAATGAACCTAACCTTAAAAGGTTCTGGATAAATAAACCTGATCCAAAAGAATATCTTGTCATGTTAAGGAAAGGGAGCAAGATCATTCGAAAGTATGGAGGAAAGGTCGTTTGTGGAGGTATTGCCTTTAACGATGAGATGCATATGCCTTTTGTAAGGAGACATTTCCTAAAAGATTTGATCCGTCTGGGCGCTGATGACTATGTTGATTTTTTCAATATCCATCCTTACTCCTTGACCTGCTATATGAGTTTTGCAAAAAAAGAAAGTTTTATGAAACAGATTAGAAGAGAGATAGACTCTGTAATCTCAAGATTTGGAAAAGATGTCTGGATTACTGAATGGGGCATCTCAGATTTATGGAATTTTGGAGTATCCTCAGAAGACATAGGGTTGATTTATCTGTATGCATTGAAATATGCCGCATCTAAAGGAATAAAATTATTTATATGGAACTTCAATGATTTTATTATTAAAGGAAATTTTCCCCCCGAAGGATCATTTGGATTGATTGATGCAAATAATAAGGAAAAAGATTCTTTCAGAATACTGGCAAATGCTCTCAAGAACGATTGATGTTTGGTGTTTCTTCAGGCTTCAGTTGCTCAAAGAAACAGCTGACGCGGGAATGGCAAAGCCTTGTGCATGCCCTTATAGAAATTCTTCGCTGTTCTGCATTTTCAGACAATAGTATATCTGAAAGTTTATTTTTGTTAATGTTACCTACGCTTGGCATATCAGGACAGATTAATATATCTCCCGTGCACGCGCAATATGTGAAAAATTTATCAATATTACAATCTATTTTCTTATGATTGGTCGGATCCTTGAAATAGGTCTTCCAGAACTCCATCTGCTGCTCTGAATTCCGGATCAAATTTGTTTGCTCCTTCAGTTCTATCAAGCGGTCAATACCTTTTTCAACCATTTCCTGATCAGTCGGCCAGAGAGGATTATTTGACCACCACCCTTCCCCATTTTCCTTTCTGAAATCACAATAAAGTGCCTGAAGATTGCACTTATCAATAAGTTTCTGATCGTGAAGGTCCTTGAAGAATTCCGGGAGGATTTTTAGATTCTTGGATGTGATGACGGAAAGAATCGTGATATGCACATTCTTGATTTTTTTAATGTTCTTTATGCCTTGGATGGCCTTGTCATAATTCCCCTTCCCCCTTAAAAAATCATTCTGCTCTTTGAACCCTTCAAGCGAGACATTGATGCTGTCAATCCCAGAATCAATCAAGCGCTTTGCAAAATCATAATCTGCAAACATGAACCCATTTGTGACAATGGACGGCCATACCTGTTTTTTTTTGCAATAGGATATGACTTCTTTTATGTGCGGATGCAGTGTCGGTTCTCCTCCGAGGATTTCTAGCCTGGGCTTTTTTCCCATCTTTGAAACTCCGTCAATGAATTTTTTTGCAGTAGAAAATGGCATGTCGAATTGTGGTTCATTCGGCGTTTTCCAGTAGGAACAGAACCTGCAGTGCGCATTGCACCTCCAGGTAAGCTCCATGATATATACCTCGGGCCTGCTACTTAGGGATTTCAATCTTTCAATGGAAGCTTCTCTAGGTATAAAATAATCAAGAATACTTCGAATCATATCTCCTCAATCATTTATCGAATTATAAATTTTTGCCTTAATCTATGAATAAAAAACATCTTGATAATTCATTAATTATTGGTGTCAAGTTCATCCGAATCAATAATAATTATAAACAAAAGCAATAATTGCAATGATAATGGATAATAAGCATCAACTAAAGATAAATAGAATATGTATACAGCTAAATAATAGAAAAGGAAAGGGACAAGTCTCATTATTAAAAAAATCAGTTTCTCATCAGGTGCCAAAGCCTAACGGAAATAAAGAAAAAATAGATGTAAGTGACCTTGATGATATACTGCTGATTGACCCTAGTAAAAAATATTGTGTGTGTGAGCCCGGCGTAACTTTTTCTGATCTTGTAACTGAAACTCTGAAACATAACCTGGTGCCAAAACTAGTACCTGAACTAAAGACAATAACTGTCGGTGGAGCCATATCCGGCTGCTCTGTGGAATCAATGTCCTATAAGTATGGCGGGTTTCATGATTCATGCACTGAATATGAAGTGATAACCTCAAAAGGGAAAGTAATCACATGCAATAATGACAGGAACAAACTCATATTTGAGATGATGCAAGGATCATTCGGGACTCTCGGCATCCTATCAAAAATCACATTTGACTTGATTGACGCGAAGCCTTTTGTGAAGATTAACTATATTGAATATAATAATTATGAAGACTATAAGAATGCAATTACTGCGCACTTCCATAAAAAAGATATTGATTTCATGGACGGAATTATTCATTCGCAGAATAAATATATACTTAGCATAGGAAATTTTGAAAACAGCGCGCCCTATATAGGCAAATATGACTGGATGAATATTTATTATAAGTCCACCGGAAACAGAAAAGAAGATCACCTGAAAACCTATGATTATTTTTTCAGGTATGATGCAGAGTGCCACTGGATTACCAGGAATTATGGCCTTGAAAACCCACTCCTTAGATTTCTTTTCGGAAAATTTTTTCTTGGTTCGACAAATATGCTGACTGCTGCACATAAATATAATTTCCTAAGCAAAAAAAAGCCGGATATTGTCCTTGACGTATTCATGCCTTTTTCAAAATTTTCAGGATTCATGGAGTTCTATTACAAGAAATTCAATTATTTCCCTATATGGATAGTACCATATAAAATTAAAAAATACCCATGGATCTCAGATGAGTATTTCAGCAAAGTAGAAGATGAACTATTCATAGATATCGCAATATATGGATTTCATCAGAAAGGAACTCTCAATTATTATAGGCTTATTGAAAAAGAGCTTCTGAGAATTGGAGGGATAAAGACCCTCATATCCTATAATTATTTTTCGGAAGATGAATTCTGGAGTGTCTGGAACAAAAAGAACTATCAGTCTGCAAAAAAACAGACTGACCCTGATAATATTTTTCAGGATATTTATAAGAAGACACATAACAAGCAATAGATCCAATCAAGCTAAAGGCACCTCAAAAAATGAAATCAAATGCCAAAACAACTAAGTGGAACCTTGCTCCCATATTTAAGGATGATAAATATTTTATCAGAAAAAGGCTTGATCTTGAAAAAAACAATTATGCTTTTATAAAAAAGTGGAAAAATAGGACAGATTATCTGTCAGACCCTATTGTCCTAAAAGAAGCATTAGACGAATATGAGAAATTGAATCGAACCTATGGGACTTACGGGGATGAAGGATTTTATTATTCTCTGAGGAGCGCACTTGATGAGAATGATCCGAATATCAAGGCAAAATCAAAAAAAATCAATGAATTCAGCGATAAGATTGATAACGACATGCTTTTTTTTGAGATGAATATATCCAAAATACCAAAAGAAGAACAAAAAAGATTCCTTGATTCTCCTGGCCTAAATAAATATAGGCATTACCTGGAAAGAGCTTTTGCTACTGCAAAATACATGCTAAGTGAACCTGAAGAAAAAATATTGAACCTAAAAAGTAACACATCGTATTCAAACTGGGTACAGATGCTCAGTGGATTTTTATCAAAAGAAGAGAGAAGCGTATTTTACTCAAATAGCAAAAAAAAAATAATGTCATTTTCAGAGATTCTTGCCCTGATGGACTCTAAAAATAAAAAGGTGAGAGATAGCGCTGCAAATGCATTTAATGATATACTCAAAAAAAATTCTGATTCTGCTGAAGCAGAGATGAATTCTATCTTAGAGAACAAAAAGATTGACGATGAACTAAGAAAGATCAAAAGGCCTGACCTTACAAGGCACATCTCTGATGATATTGATTCTGAGATCGTCGATTCTATGATTGAATGCACTGCAGAAAGATATGATATCTCAAGAAGATATTATAGATTAAAGGCCAGGCTACTAGGAGTCAAAAAGCTTAGGTATCATGAACGAAATCTTGAGTATGGCAGAATCACAAAGAAATACTCTTACGACGTTGCATTGAACCTAGTAAGTGAGGTCTTCTCAAAACTTGATCCTGAATTTTCAGATATTCTGAATTATTTTAGTGAAAACGGGAGGATAGATGTCTATCCTAAACTGGGAAAATCGCACGGTGCATTTTGCGCTGATTCGCTCATCTCTCAGCCAGTCTACGTACTGCTGAATCACGATGAATCAATACGAAGTGTCCTTACATTTGCACATGAGATGGGACATGCCATAAACTCAACACTGATGCAAAAGAGAGTTAATAGTCTGAATTTTGATACGCCTTTGTCTACTGCTGAGGTGGCAAGCACATTCATGGAAAATTTTGTTCTCCAAGAGCTTCTGACAAACGCTGATGATGAACTTAAGCTGAGTATCCTTATGATGAAGCTCGACAGTGATGTGTCGACCATATTTAGACAGGTCGCTTGTTATAGGTTTGAACTCGAGTTGCACTCAGAATTTAGGAAGAGAGGATATCTTTCAAAAGAAGCTATTGGGATTATCTTCATGAAACATATGAAGTCATACATGGGAGACAGCATTGAACTCTCTCCTGGATGCGAAAATTGGTGGATCTATTGGGAGCATATTAGGCAATTTTTCTATGTGTACTCTTATGCAAGCGGAATCCTTATATCAAAATCTCTTCAGAACTCGACAAGGAAAGATAAGCGATTCATTTCAAAAGTCAAAGAGTTTTTATCTTCAGGAGAGACAAGATCACCAAAAGATCTTTTCCTTTCCCTTGATATCGATATCAGTGACAGGCAATTCTGGAAAAAAGGGATTGAAGAAGTTGAAGAGCTGCTCAGAGAGACGACTATACTTGCAAAAAAACTTAAGAAGATATGAATCGCTAAATGCATCACCCTAATCTTCTAGCTCGAATCCCAAAATTTATATAGTCTGTTTGCCGAGCAGCATTTACATGAGATTGTCCTTTTTCGGAGCTGCAGGTGTTGTTACAGGCTCATGCTACCAACTTGAGACAGATAAACTTAAGATACTCGTTGACTGCGGCCTTTTTCAAGGAGACAAGAACCTAACAAGAAAAAATTATGAAGAGTTCCCTTTCAATCCGAGAGACATTGATTTTCTGCTTCTTACACATGCTCATGTAGACCATTCTGGGCTTATTCCAAAACTTGCCAAACACGGCTTCAATGGAAAGATATATTCAACATCAGCTACAATTGATCTGACAAAGGCTATCCTTGAAGATTCTGCAAACATCCAGGAGATGGATACTGAACATGAAAATAAGAGAAGAAAACGCATTGGACTACCGCCAAGGGATCCTCTCTACAAAAAAGAAGATGTAAAAAAGCTAGATAGGCTATTCTCCAAGATAGTGTGGGGTAATGAGCTCCAACTGTCAAAGGAGGTAAAGGTCAAGTTTAGCCGCGCCGGGCACATTCTTGGAGCTTCAAGTATTGAATTATATGCTGAAGGTAAAAAGATTGTTTTTTCAGGAGACCTTGGACAGTTTGGTGCTCCAATAATAAAGGATCCAGCACTGCTTAGCGATGCTGATTATGTCCTGATAGAATCCACTTATGGAAACAAGCTCCATGAAAAAGCAGACAGAGAAGAACTCTTCCTTAAGTATGTCAAAGAGACTCATGATAAATGCGGAAAGCTTCTTATTCCCTGTTTTGCAATCGAGAGGACGCAGGAGATTCTATACACTATCTCGAAATTGACAAAGGCGAAAAGATTTCCCCGCATGACAGTTTTCCTTGACAGTCCGCTTGCCATAAAAACAACCAAGATATTCAAAGAGCATATAGAATGCTATAATTCAAAGACAATTGAAGTGAAAGACATCTTTAATTTTCCGTCCTTAAGGCTAACACCAAAAGTCACTGATTCCATGAAAATAAATAATTATGGCGACCCTTGCATAATCATTGCAGGAAATGGCATGTGCACAGGTGGCAGAATCAGGCATCATATCAAGCACTGCATCTGGAACAAAAAGAATACTTTGCTTTTTGTAGGATATCAGGCGGATGGCACTCTTGGAAGGCACATCCTTGAAGGAGATGACCCAATAAGGATGATGGGATATGAACTAGCAGTCAAAGCAGATATAAAAAAACTTACGAGTTTCTCGGCACATGCTGATTATTTAGGGCTCCTTAAATGGGCAGATGTATTCCCTAAGGCTACCAAATTCTTCATTGTGCACGGAGAAGGTGAATCGCAGGAATCATTAAAATCAAAGCTTGAAGATAAGGGCTATGAATGCGATATCCCTTCCATTGGTGATTCTTTTGTCCTTTGAATTTTACAATTATCTTTGATCAGAAGTCTCATTAATGTTTTTTAGATGTATTCTTTGCTTCTTTTTTATGTATCAGATATGTCATACTCTTTGCAGGGAAGAAATCGTTTAATTGAAAACATCCACATGAATGTAATCGGACATTGAAGTTTTAGGATTGTATTCCTTTTAATAATAAATAAAAACAGCATTCTAATAAAGAGAAAGTACTATTCTTTTACAGATAATAATAATAGCCCTGCCATGGAGATTATAGTTCATTAAAGAACTATTTTTAATAACTAAAACAGTTTGAAAGTTTAGAAAGAAAAGTAATTATTCTACTTCTTCAATGCTTTTTACGTCTATATAATATTTCCCTTCTCTATCTTTAGCTATAGTTCCTTTGACCTTGATCTTCTTGTCATAGACAGATCCTAATGTAATATCATACTTTAAGAAGAAATTCATATTATTTTCTGTTTCAACAACATTAATGTAAGGGCTATTAAGGTTTGGCTCTTCATGAAGACTATGGGTTGTTAGAGTAACTTCACTATATCCCCATTGCCAATTACATTTCCAATCTTTACCATCATATTCTAACTGACAATAATATTTAAGAATCCAAAATGATGTTTCTCCGATATATTCTGGATAACCAACAAGTTCAACATGTTGGTTATTATAATCTGAAGGACTTGCAACAAGATCAGGAATGGCAATATTAAGATTTTTTGGTGAATCATCTGTGCAAGTGCATTCAGTGCTACAATATTTTTTTCCAAAACCTAAAATACCAGCATTACAGTTGTATCCTATTATCTGACTGCGGCAGCTCACATCGGTAGCTGTGTCAGGACACCTGTTGGGATTATTTGTAGGCTTAACAACGGCATTCTGGTCGCAGACACAGCTTTTGCATATTCCTTCATACCCACCCTCATTTGTGCACTTATTCCCATCTACCCAAGACTTTTTTTCGTTTAGGCTTAAGCATTCGTCATCGCATGAGTGCACGCATGAACATGCGTCACCGAAAAAACCATGACCCCACTCACAGAATCCTGTTCCTGTTGATGAATCTTGGCAAAAATCGCCTGCGTTGCTTCCTTTACATGGTGCTGGAAGCCTATTTCCACATTGCACTTTGTCCTTATCTAGCTTAATAGTATCCCCATAAGTAGTGCCAGAGCATCCGTTTGAAGTTCCGTCATAAACACCTTTCTCGCAGACTGCGCAATATTCCGTTTTCAAGATAGGGTCATATACAAAGTCCTTTTTTCCTTCCCTATAAGGACATAGGAGATCATAGCTATATTCAAGCGATTTACCCTGCAAGGTATTGGCGCTGAAAACAAAATTATAGCCGGTTCCTGTAATCTTTGCAGATATGCCGACATCAGCGCAGAAATTAACTTTTTCAGGATCTATAATCACTTCCCCTGTCTTCTCATCTGTTATAATGTGATTATACATGATGTTTTCCACCTTGGCATCTGTAATTGATAATGAGGTAGAGTAACCTAATCTCTCCAATTTTGGCTTTATCTCCTTTCCGCAATCATCGCCAGAGCAAAGTTCACACGCATCACCTGCGCTGCAGACAGGCGAGAATGAATAATCACCTATGCAGGCATCACCCTTGTCATTTAAAACAAGCTTTACTAGATAATCATCAGAAACAGACCCACCAATGCATTCCTTCTTTTGATAACCAGAAGTGACAACATCATTAAATGGCTCCTTTGGATTCTTGAATATAAAGTCCTCATTGCAGCCATCTTGGATATCCTTTCCGAAGGTTATCTTTTCTTTTGAGAATATCTGATTGCTCACGCAATAGAATTTATTGTTCCATTTACATTCCTCAATCGGGACATTGACATTTTCGGTTTTATCAAAAATTGTCACTCTGCCATCTGATAAGACTCTCCATTTTTCCATCTCATTGGTTTCCAAGATTGAATTGTCGCACTCTGAATATTTCTGCACAAACACTTTACTAGTTGTTATCTTCACTTGAAGAGCATTGTTACCAGAGTAGCTGCTTCCACAATCTTTCACTAGGGCAAAATTTGTGAAATGCGTAGTATTTGTTTTATAGGTTCCTCCTATAAAAACAGTAGGAAGTGCTCTCCAAATTCTTAAATCCTCATCAAAATATGCAATTACTAAACTCTCTGGATAAAATCCTTGCTCTGGAACAGCATTAATGCTGAATGAGATTTCTACAGGGTTTGAAAAGGTGACATTGTTAGGTAGGCCTTCATATACAACATTGGTTGCAACAACACCATTATTTAAGCCATCAAAATGCTTGTCGTTTATCTTAATTGCAAGGTTAGTTACATAAAAACCTTTATCATCTTTAACACTAGTTCCTTTTGGTATTGTAATTATGACATTGTTATCAGTAGATTTTAGTGATGCTGTTTCCTGAGTCGCATCCTCCTTGATATCAGTGTATTCTGTCCTGCTGAAAGTATATACATAGTCCCTAAATTCAAATTTTGAGTTCCCATTTGAGACAATTACAGGGTAATGGACAAAAACAATGACTGTCTGGTCATTCACATCCATTTTCGAAGAGATCTTATTGTCAAAGTTAACTTTATCATTCACTTTTTCATCGAAAAACGTAAACATGCATTTTTGAACTTCAATATTAAGGTATTTTTCATATATGGACAAATTTCCGTCTATTCCATATCTTGAATTTATAAAAACACAAGATTCCCGAACGCAAGTTTCAAAATAAGCTTGGTAAGATGCAAAATCTTCTTGTTGCATAATATCTGTTCCGATTTTTTCACTGTTACTGTTAAGAGAGTTAGTAATAAAAAAGGCTAGCAAAATAACGATCATTATACCAATTATTATAAAAAAAGTAATCTGAGATTTTTTATTCATATACTTAAAATAAGTATTTATCTATATTAATTTATCTCTTAGGATAATATGTTTTTTAGAAAGTACTGCTTTTTTTAACAGAAAATAGTAATAGCCCCGCCAGGATTCGAACCTGGGTCCCAGCCTCCAGAGGGCTAGATGATTGGCCGCTACACTACGGGGCTATGTTGTCTGTTTTTCTGCCCGTGTGCTTGACGAGCAACGCGAGGAAACACACTTGTTTCCCTCAAGGCTTTCTTAAAGCCTTGCTGTCTACACTACGGGGCTATCACACTCTGGGAAACGCGTTCTTTTTAAAAATCCTTTGGTCAAATTGTCTCTGGAAAAAAAAATGTTAAACAATAAGTCTTTTAAACACATTATTCCTGTATCTTGCAGGGGAAGAAAATCGTTCGCATAATCTTAGATAAACTTGTTTTGCGTCTAATTTGGGAATTGGGCCGCCCTTTAGCCTAGAAAAAATCCTAGGATCACATGTTGCAGCTCTTCCAATCATTACACCTTTGACCCCAATAGATTTCAGATATTCTACCTGCTCCGGTGTTTTAATATCACCGTTCGCGATTATTATCTTGCCTGTTGCAACACACTCCCCAAACACACTAAAATCTGCCTTGTCATCATAAGTTTCCTTTCCGTGCCTTGCATGGACAATAAAAAAGTCAGCATCAACACTCTGAATCAATTTGAGATAAACCTTGTTTTCCTTCTCAAAACTACTAAGCCCAAGACGCATCTTTATTGATACAGGATAACCATATTTTTTAATAATTGTGACCATATTATTCACTTTAGTGACTCTCTTTATCATCGCTGCGCCCATTCCTTTTCGTATTATATCCGGGTTAGGGCAACCGAGATTCAAGTTAAAACCTTTGAATCCATTTACAGGCTTAAAATTTTTCAGGAATAGTTCAAGAGATGATTCCTTATTGCCGACAATCTGGATAAAGGTTGGTGTATCATCCGGTATAATTATCTTCTGAAAGGTATTAGACACGCCTTTCATCAGCCCTTCCAGGCTAACCATTTCTGTAAAGGTAATATCACATCCGCACATATAGGCAAGCGTTCTATAGGCAGCATCTGTAAAATCTTCCATAGGTGCAAGCATGAATAAAAATCCCATAGCTCATCAGAAAATGAACCGATATATAATTATAATCAATCAAATAGCAAGAACCAAATAATTAATAATAAAAATATTTAATTAAAAAAAACTAATCTTCTCTTTTTTTCCTAGGCTTTCTCTCAGACTTCTCTTCTTTCTCATCCAGTATCTGTTTTTCAACCGGAGCATCATCCACTACTACCTTCTTCTCAACTTTCTTTTTTTCCTTTTTCTCTTCGTTCTCAAGCGTACCCTTTTTTGATGCTCTTAGCACCGGCAAAGGAGTGTCAGGAAGAGCCTTATTCTTTTCTTCGTTTAGAACCCTGATCACAACGCTCCTCAAAGGATAGATGAAATTGAGCTTGTTTTTGAGCTCATTTTGAATCCTGTTCTTGATTATCCCTGAAAATAAGTCTTCATATGACATTGACTTCACAAGGTTAATCACTTCGGTCTTGGTCATGGCTCTTAGCCTATGTTCCACTGACCTGCTTACTTTATTTCGTGTTATCACAAGAGGCTTGATTCTGATCTTCACTTCATCTTTTGTGGTGGCAATTATGCTGTCATCTACTCTCGTCATCCTTCTTCTTATTAATCTCTTTATGGCGGCAGACATGAATTCATACCTTACAATCCTTGTCTGAATCTTACTATCTTTTGCGCCTGTAATCTCAAATTTAACCTGATTATTTTGTGCTTTTATATCTCCTGTGAGCTGCATAAGATTGACTGTAATAGTCCTTCCTGCAACAGTTTCTGTATCTGTCAGATATGATTCTCCAAGAACCTTCTCACTGAAGAAGACAGGAGCAACAATGGTGTACCATTTCTTTTTCTTAAGTACTGTTTTTGATGATTTTGTTTGTTTTGCCATATCCTTAAGGATTCAAGGTTCATTTAAAAAGATTTGCTCAGTAACCCTATTTTCCACAAAATTTATCAATTGAACTCTTTTTGCAGTTGTCATGCTGGAAAAGGCGATATTCCGTAAACATACAAATTTATTCTTATACATGATATCACGTGAGCATTTTTCCCAGAAAGAGATAATTCACTTCAGCCTTGAAAACCATGAATTCAAGGACAAGGATTCCTGGGAGAATAAAGGACAATTCAGGGATAAGCTAATAAACCTTGGTCTCCTGAAAAAATATTCATTCAGAGAATTCAAAGAGAGATACCCTTCGCTAGCAGAAGACGCAGGCAGGGCATACGAAAAAAGCCATGAACGAAAGCGGATAATACTCTCTTTTGATAGCACCAAGCTTCTTGGGATGGCATTGCCTTCACTAAATAGATTCAATGATAAAAAAGATATCATAAATTTAATTCCGATAAAAGAATTTTCAACCGCATGCTTAACTTCCAATATAGGCTCAACAAATAATGAATCAATTATTCGATATAATAAAGATGATTTCACAATAAGGGAATATATTAATGCCTTCATAGTTGGATGCAGCATCCAGCGAATACTTGTGTTCAAGAGCCAGAAGCTCCTTGAACTAATGAAAACTTTTTCGTCCAAAACCGGAGACTATGATGAAGAAGAGCTGCTTATAATGAGAGATTATATGATTTTGGCAAGAGATTTATTTGAGAAAAACATAAAATTATATCTTGAGTCAGGCAGATAGGATATATCTTTGGCAGCTGACAGGTAATCCCTTTTTTTTCCAGTGAAGCAATCGCATGCAAATATTTATTAATAAAATATTGCTCGCAATTATTTCTAAGCTGATACTGGAAACAATTATGAACCAAATCTACCGAACATATAGTGAAGAAGTATCTAGCCTATTTGGAATTCCAATTTTGGTTAAACCTGTGCATATGACTGATATAGGTCCTATCAACAGTCTTGACGAGTTATGCTTTCCTGATGATCCCGAAGAGGAAGGAGATCTACTTAATGAAGCATTCAATAATTTTGATGTGTCAGGTATAATCGCATATCAGGAGAAAGCTGCGATCGGCTGCATTCTGGGTCGCCCAGGTTATCTGGGCTTTACAGATTGGTTTGTTGGCAACCAAGGAAGATTAATATTCAATGTTGCAGTTCATCCTAATTATCAACGAAAGGGTTTGTTCAATAAATTATGGACATTTTACAAAAAGCATCATCAAGCCGAGTATTATTTTTTGGATACAAGGACTGAGGATAATCTGCATTATAATGGAGTATTAATCGCCTACCAGAAATTAGGTTTTGAAATAATTCACACAAACCTGAATATTTTCCATTTAGATGATCCAAGTTGTAGGATGGCAATATTTGAAGAGTAAATAATAATAATAATATGGAAATATCTTACTTAGACATCTAAATTGACAACATTCCCTGCATTTTCCTGGATGAACCTTCTTCTTGGAGCGACGTCTTCTCCCATCAGGCCGGAAAACTGCTTTTCTGCTTCCACAGCATCTTCGATAGTAATCTTCTTCAGGACTCTCCTGTCAGGATCCATTGTTGTCACCCAAAGCTGCTCCGGATTCATCTCTCCGAGACCTTTATATCGCTGGAGATATACGCCCTGTTTTCCGATTTCAGCCATGATCCTGTCTTTCTCTTCCTCACCAAGCGCATAGACTTCGTGCTTGCCTTTTTTGATCTTATAGAGAGGGGGCTGGGCAAGATACACATTTCCTGATTCTATCAAAGGTTTCATATATCTGAAAAACAAGGTAAGAAGCAGTATTGCAATGTGCGATCCATCCACATCGCTATCTGTCATGATAATTACTTTATGATACCTAAGCTTAGTTATGTCAAATTCTTCTTCAATCCCTACGCCAAGTGCTGTAATTATCGCAACAATCTCATTATTTTTCAAAATTTTGACGAGCCTTGCCTTTTCAACATTTAGAACCTTTCCTCTAAGCGGAAGAACTGCCTGAAACTGTCTGCTTCTGGCCTGTTTTGCGCTGCCGCCTGCAGAATCTCCCTCCACAATATATATTTCGCACTTTGTCGGGTCCTTCTCAGAACAGTCAGCAAGTTTTCCTGGTAGTGTCGATCCTTCAAGTATGTTTTTTCTCCGGACAAGTTCTCTTGCTTTTCTTGCTGCTTCCCTGGCTTTTGCAGCGTTCAAAGATTTATCAGTAATTACTGCTCCGACCTTAGGATTTTCTTCCAAAAACGTTGTTAGAGTCTCAAACACCATGCTGTCAACAATCCCTTTTACTTCAGAATTGCCCAGCTTTGTCTTTGTCTGGCCTTCAAACTGTGGTTCTGGTATTTTTAGCGATAGAACTGCAGTAAGGCCTTCTCTGACGTCTTCACTTGTCAGCTTGAACTCTTTGTCATTTGTTTTCTTCTCTACATAATTGTTTATTGCACGAGTCAGAGCAGACTTAAAGCCAGTCAGGTGCATACCGCCTTCAATGGTATTTATGTTATTCACAAAAGTGAATATATTCTCATTGTACGCTGAATTATACTGCATAGCTACATCGACAATCACATCATCTTTTGTCTTTGTTATATATATGATATCATGCAGCGGCTGCTTGCTCCTGTTCAGGTATTCTACAAAAGATACTATCCCTCCCTCATAGAAGAATTTTTTTTCTTCCGCTGTCCTTTCGTCGACAAGATGAATCTTGATCCCTTTGTTCAAAAAAGCAAGCTCCCTGAGCCTTGATGCAAGGATATCAAACTGGAAATTGATATCCTGGAATATGCTCGCATCCGGCATGAATGTAATCATAGAACCTGTGTTTGCATCCTCACCTATCACCTTGATGTCAGATTCAGGGACACCATGAACATATTTCTGGAAATATACTTTTCCCTCCCTCTTGATAAAAACATCAACTTCAACTGATAGTGCATTTACAACTGCAAGGCCAACTCCATGAAGGCCTCCTGACACTTTATATGACTTCTTGTCGAACTTTCCTCCTGAATGAAGTTTTGTCATAATTATCTCAAGAGTAGGAATATTATATTTTGGATGCAGGCTCACCGGAATTCCCCTTCCATCATCAGCGACAGATACCTTGCCGTTCTTATGGATGACTACTTTTATCCTGTGCGCATATCCTGCCATGGCCTCATCAATACTATTGTCAACAACTTCGTAGACTAGATGATGAAGGCCCTGCGAACTAGTTGTCCCGATATACATGCCAGGCCTTTTCCTGATAGCATCAAGGCCGGAGAGCATTGTGATATCTTTAGAATCATACTTATCGTCCGGCGGGCTTTGGGGAGTTGGTTCTTGTGGCATTTTAATCTAGATTTTCACTGCATACATCTTGTATAATTATCGCGAGAATATGCACTTTTATCCTCTATAACCTTTAAAATTCCAGGTATATATAAAGATTGTGATAGTTAGGACACATGAATTCTGTTCTCCTCCATGATATCATGAATCACGAGCCTGATGATATCTACAATTTCCTTATCCCTGATGATAACAATTTTTGTGCAAATATTCCGATGCATCACTTTCTCGAATGTCGAAAGCATATCTTCCCTAATTTCTTTTATATTTTGCCTGAATAATTTTTCAAATATTCCCATATCATGTTTTGAAAACAATGTATGAATATAAACAACACAATCTCCATAGACGAACAGTGAGAGAGGAAACCTAATATTTACACCTGTATAAGCTTCTACATTTAAAGAATGCAAATAGGATTTTACCAATTTATCAATAAGAGTATTGCCTCTTGCTAGTATATATGCTTTATTCTTTGCCAAGAATTTTTGCATGAGATGCTTATGCCGGATGCCAAGTGGCAGTATATACATCCTGTTCGCCAGGAGAACCAGATCTGTTGATTCTCCATAGAACTTAGAATTAATTGAAGCCAGAAAAAAATCAATTACTTCATCTATTGTCTTAAAATTAAGGACTTGGCTCTGTTTATCAAAATTCAAGAGTTTCTTTGTAGTGTATTGCTCCTGCAATATAGACATATCATCTGAAAAAATTTTTACCCAATTTGGAGCAATGAAATATTCAAACTTGTTTTTAGCAATGACTTTATCTTCTAAAAGTTCAAGTAGTGCCTTATGCACACCCTGATAAGTGATGCCCGACTTTGAACCCATTTTTATTTTATTATGAATTGCGCGGGCAGAGATCGGCCAGTCCCTAAACAAAATATCCAGAATCTGATTCTTAACACTTTTCTTATTGTAAATTTGCATGCTTATAAAAAGTTAATAATGAACAGAATTATATAAAATCAACGTTTTTGTTGATTTTTATCACCAAGAATATACGTTAATAATATATGCGAACGAAAGAAAAGATGCATTGATGGATAATCTCTATTTTAAGAGCCAAACTCTTGAGGAGTTAAGTATTGATGCTCCGTATGGTGGAAACTTAAAGTTCATCCAGGATTTCTCAGAAACATATTTACATTACAAATTAAGTGTATTTAAGGCCAAAGTGCAAATAATAAGATCTGATCTTGGATATCTTGGGGGATATGACACGCGAACAATCCAAGCATGGAGAGATGAGGAATACTGCGGAATCGAATTGAAACGGACAACCAGTTTGTTTGGAGGACATTCACTCACTTTCTTAGTTAAGGACTATAAAAGGGAAAATATTCTGCAAGATTTTGCATTATCACAGTTCACTACAATTGTTTATATTTTTAGGGATATGGAAAGCTAGCAAAAACATTTTTATAAACTAATTATTCCCATCTAGATATGGACTACCTATCAAAGATCAAAGAAGAGATTACCCCGGATACTTCTGTACTGACACAAATAAACGAATTCATCTCTGAAATAAATTCTCAGATTAAGGCTAAAAAAATCAAGGCAACGTGCATCGCTGGCGGAAGCGTCGCAAAGGGCACATTTCTCAAAGGCGACTTTGATGTTGACTTATTCGTCAAATTTGACTATTCTTACAATGATAAGCTGATCTCAGATATGCTTGAAAAAATTTTATCAAAAAATAAGCCTGAGAGGCTCCACGGTTCAAGGGATTATTTCCAACTGAAGAAAGAGAATCTAAATTATGAGATTGTTCCTGTGCTTGATGTTAAGGATCCAGAAAAGGCCCTAAATGTGACCGATATGAGCCCTATGCATGTATTCTGGGTTAAAAAACACCTCAAGAAGGGACAGGAAGATGATATAAGGCTAGCAAAAAAATTCTGCAAATCTATTGGTGTATACGGAGCTGAATCTTATATCAGTGGATTCTCAGGCCATGTTATTGATATATTGATAATAAAATACGGGTCATTTCTCAGCCTTCTGAAAGAATCAAAAAAATGGAAACCGAAAGTGATAATTGATACAGAAAAATACTACAAAAATTCCCAGGAACTTTTGTTTTCTATGAACACTTCGAAAATCGAAGGGCCGATGATAGTCGTTGATCCGATGCTTAGGACAAGAAATGCATCATCCTCTTTGTCATACGAAAAATTCTCGGCATTCAAAAAACAGGCAGCTTTATTCCTGAAGAGGCCAAGCGAAAAATTCTTCCAAGAAGAGGAAACTGGGATCACTTACCTAAAAAAGAAATACAAAAAAAATCTCTGTGTAGTGAGTCTAAAATCAGCTACTGGAAAAACAGATATAATTGGCAGCAGGATCCTAAAATCTTTCAAGGAACTCAAATCAAATCTGGTCCATGCTGGTTTTGAAATCAAAGATTCCGGATGGTACTGGAACAAAAAGCAGAGGGTGCTTTTCTGGTTTATTATGAAAGACATGATGCTCCCTGCTGCAAAAGTGGTAAATGGACCTCCCATTGAAATGAAAAATGCATGCCTGGAATTCAGGGCAAAATACAAGGCAACTCAAGCAAAGGATGGAAAGCTAACTGCGAATGTGAAAAATGAAAAAAGGAAATTGGATGAGATCATTAAGGATATTCTAGAAACAGATTACTTCAAAGGAAAAATTAGCTTGAATAATATTGATATAATTTCTTAATATTCAACAGAAAAATATAAATAGCATCCCACCACAAGTCATGATTGATGAAGAGGGGTCAGATTTCTGTTTTCATAATCATCGGCATAGTCATCATACTGGGGACTTTAATATATATTTTCATGAGCTCACCTCCAGGAATTGAGCAGCCAAATAATATTGATCTCACTCCTGCAAGCAGCCATACAAAGGACTGTGTGAGAAAAACAGCAATTGACGCGGTCAAGATCATAGGCAAACAAGGAATGATATCACCTACTGCCTACCTTGTATCTAAAGATACTAAGATAGCTTATTATTATTTCAAAGGAAAAAGTTTTTTTCCGCCGCTAACAACACTTGAGCAGGAAATTGAGACATATATCAGAGAAAATATAGATGTATGTGTTTTGGACCTGAAGGGAAATAATCTTGGCATTAGATCTGTTAAGGTATCCAGCTTGAATATAAGCATTCAGGATGAGGTAGAAATTAACTTCATTGGTAGCATTAACATCAGAGATGATATAACAAATGCAACATTTGATGCCGTCATTGATTCAAACCTTGGAAAGATGAATAAAGCTGCAGAAGAAATCATCAAGGATACCCAGGCAGACCCTGAATGGATAAATTTGGAAGGAATAGCTGGAATGGACTCAAAAATTATAAAGATTGATAGCTCAACTTTAGTATATGTTCTGTCAGATCCAACAGGACTTGAAGGAGAAACATATAATCTTATGTTTGGGATGAAATACGATTTTGGAAAATGAAAAAACTGATTTATCTTGTGATGCTGGTGATTCTGCTAGGCACTGCCATTGCCCAGGAAAACATTTTTTTTGATGACAGCTACCTTGGCCCTACATCAATAGTTGATGGAATTATGGATGCAACAGTTGGAGACAAGATATTATCGATAGACTTGGAGAGCTTCAATGAGTATGACATGATTATCTCTGAATACAATGAATCTCCAGTCATGACAATAAATTATAGTGATCAACTAATATCTATCATGCAGATATCAAGGGAGAAAACAATAGTAATGCTTGGAAAACCTGAAGAATCCTTGTTAGAAAGCAGTATCCCTGTTGTTTATCTTGTGGAACATTATTCACCGGATGCTCAGTTGTCAGACCCTTCCAGAGAAAAAGGTGAAAAAAGGATCACGGTTGTTGTGAAGGATGCAGAAGTTGAAGTGCATAACAAAATTATTGCAAGGACAGATGGGCTAAAAATTGCCACACGATCTTTTTTAGAAGCGTCTGACCTGTCAGGAAAAGAGATTGATATGATCTCCAAAGAAAATGGATTTGAAATATTCTCGGACCTAAAATCTTTACTGATAAGTTCATTTAATTATACAATCAATAGATTATTTGACAGAGGCTTTTCAACATTTGTCAAAAAAAATATGGAAGTTGATTTGAATGAATTAGAATTCATAGATGTGCTGAATGAATCAGTTGCGTCAGTCAATAGATCGGTCGCGGCAAATAGTTCCGACGAAAGTATTGGATGCAGCAAATTCGGGTTCAAATTCCTGCCGGGATACGGATATGAGTTTGTCAGCGAAACAAGTAAATTCACAAAAGGCAATGGATGGGCCCTGGGAATAGCAGAGGCACATGATGACCATTTTGAGGCAAGCATAACTGACATGTCTAATTTCCTCATCTATTCTGCTACAGACAATCTGACACCGATTGTCAGAATCCTCGGTAATAACAAAATGAACCAGGTCGAAAGCGCTGATTCTGTTGTTTCATTTGTGCAAAGGCTAAAACAGGAAAGCAATGGAAAACTAAAGTTCGTCCAGATCTGGGATAAGCCAAATGTGGACTATGATGCGGATGATTATTTTGCCTATCCTCAAAATTATGCAGATTATGTCATTGAGGTAAAAAATAAGCTAAATGATCCAAGTATAAAAATAATTGCTGGTTCTCTATCAATTGGAGAGAATGGATGGATAGACGGGCATTTCAGGAACAATTCGATAGAGTATCTTGATGTACTTCTTAGGATTCCTGAATTCTGGGATGCCATTGATTATTGGGGAAGCTCAAGCTATGATATGGAATATATTGATAACTACTGCATATTTACTGAGGGAACTTCTTTGATAGAGCAGGAAAGCATGTGCCTGAAAAGCATCTATGCCTATACTTGGGAAAACGAAAAAATTGCTGAAGCTATAGGAAATGTATCAATCATACTGACTGATGTTGGATATGTTTTGACAAATGAGAATATGGATAACCTTGAACCATTGCTCACCATGATCAGAGATGAAATGGATATTGAAGCAGCAATAATTTCAAGCGCGAATGGATGGGAAAATGATGATGCGTGGTTGACAGAAAATAATAATAAGCTGGAATCCTTTGCTTTACCAATAGCTTTGAAGGTTTGCTAGATGAAATATATCCTGAAACAGTCTCTAACCAAGTTAATTATAGTTATTTTTATTTTAATAAGTTTGTACTGTGTTTCTGCTGGAACTGGAAATATTGACCAATGCTCAACTGGTGATAAAAAGTGTTATAATTATGATTATTATTATTATTGCATAGCCTATCCTGATGATCCGGGTATTGTTTGGTACTGGAGTTCAACACAATATTGTGGCTATCAAAACTATTGTTATAATGGAGAGTGCCGACCTGCTTGTCCTAACGGAATTGTGGATAATATAAATAAGTATATTACACCGGAATCAAGAAACTATGGTGAGACCTGCGATGACGGCAACACTATAAACACAGATTCATGCATCAGTTGCCAAAATGCAATTTGCGGTGACGGATATATATGGACAAACCATGAGGCATGCGATGACGGAAATATGGTAAGTAATGATGGATGCAGCGCAAGTTGCCAGATAGAATATTATTATGCTTGCGTGAACCAGCCATCTGTATGCACTCTTCTTAGTGTCTGCGGAAATTCAAAAATCGAGCCAGGGGAACAATGTGACGATGGGAATAAAATCTCAGGAGACTGCTGCAGCTCAGCCTGCCAATATGAAAATTTCGGGATGATATCATGCGGAGTAGGTGAATGCAATAATATAATTGACAAATGCACTAACGGAATTCAAAATATCTGCACCGCCAAACAACCTTCTGTAGAAATATGCGATGGGAAAGATAATGACTGCGATAATTCTATCGATGAAAACGTCACTTTAACTTTCTACAAGGATACTGATGGCGATGGATTCGGAACTCCGATACTCTTTACTCAGGGTTGCTCTTTGCCGACTGGATATGTAACTAATAATACTGACTGCAATGATGCGAACAATCTTATTAAGCCGGGAATAAAGGAAATCTGCGGTGACGGACTTGATAACAACTGCGACGGAAAGCAAAATGAAGGCTGTGATTGCACTCCCAATTCTGACATCAAGTGCTTCAATCTTACTGGCGTATGCGCATCCTATACTGAAAAATGCACCCCAGACGGCAAATCCCCTATCTGTTCGTATTCAAGTGTGCCGAATTACCAGCCGACTGAATCTATTTGCGACACCCTGGACAATGACTGCGATGGTGTGATCGATGAAGATTGTGACAAGGACAAGGATGGCTTTATCGATCCTGCCGTATCCTGTGTCAATAATTTCAAGGCTGGAGACTATAAGGTTTATCCATGCACAAATGAAAAAGACTGCGATGACACTAATATGAATAGATTTCCTGGTAACACTGAAACCTGTGACGGCATTGACAACAACTGCGACGGTATCACTGACAACCTTGCAGATTACCCTTTCTGCTACCAGATCAGCACTACGAATATGCAGCCGGTCGGTGTCTGCAAAGACATGAAAGCCATGTGCGATTCCGCAAATCGTGCGCTCGCCTGTCCGAATACCAACTATGAAGCTGATGAGAAAGTGTGCGATCTCCTGGATAATGACTGCGATGGCCTGGTTGATGAAGGTTGCACCTGCAAGCCGGGCGATATCAAGGAATGCGGAAGCGATGCAGGCACCTGCAAGAAAGGGACCCAGGCATGTATTAAATTCGATTGGACTGACTGTACAGGTTTTGTTGGACCTTCTGATGAATTATGCGACAACAAGGATAATGACTGCAATGGATATATTGATGAGAATTTGACCAGATCATGTGAGCAATGCGATAATTTGCAGGAATGCACTGAAGGTGTATGGCAGCCATGCAATTGTCTGACTGAGCAGCAGGTTGATGATGCAGTGGCAAAGAACGATCTCTCGACACTTATAATTGAATCAAACCTCACAAAAGAGGATATATATGATGCTCTGAAAACAATCGAGTACATGAACCACACCATCAGCTCAAGGTATGAAAACGGCAACACAATAATTGATAATGTCGCTGTCGTTGACACATCTATGAAAAATGTAGACTATGTACTCTACATCCCGAAATGCTTATCTGAATATCTGGATAAGATCCAGTTCGAGAATCCTGATTATAAAGTTCTCAGGGAAGACCCTATCATAGCCTGGCACTTCGATGAAGTGACCGACAGGATCGATCTGAGCTATAAAGTTAAAGGTGAGATAGATGCTGTGTGTATGCAGCAGATAAAAGGTCTGCCGATCGCAAGAACCATCGGTAACCTGATAAGAGATATTGAGCCATCCATTGAATCGCCAACAAATAATTCCAAGACATTTGCAAAAGAACAAAAAAATAAAAATATCATCTTGCCATTGATAATTATTATCAGCATGGTGGTCTTTATTGTTTATTATCAGACAAAACCGAAGGTCACTATTGTGCAGGAGGACCCAATTGAAAGGGAAAGGATGATTGAACTTTCACTTATCAGAGATATGAATTTTCAGACAAGGGAACAGGCCTACGCATATATGCAGCAAAAAGGATTCAGCGAAGATACAATTCAGTGGATCTTGAAAAACATATAGATATTTATAGCAGCGCTAATCTCCATTTCTCATGTTCGCACAAATAACTGCATGGATATTGGAGGCGATAAAAAGCCACGGGATGCTTGCAGTAATTCTTGGAGTTGTGATCGAAACAATAATTGTGCCTTTGCCGAGTCCCCTAATTATAATGACTGCCGGTTACCTGCTCATCCCAAAAGGAACTATGATAGAGATCATGTGGGCGGCGCTTTGGATTTCAATTGTCGCAGGAATAGCACAGACAATCGGAAGCTATATGCTTTATTACATTGGATATTATGGCGGAAAACCTGTCATTGACAGGACTGAAAAAATCCTTGGAGTCTCATGGAAAGAGATTACACTCTTCCAGAAAAAATTTGCAAAAAAAGGGAAGGAGGAGTTAACAATCTTTATAATGAGGCTACTTCCGATAATGCCCTTATCAGTGGTTTCTGGGGTTGCAGGAGTTATCAAGATGGATTTCAGAAAATACACCATCTCAACTTTGATGGGAGTAATTCCTAGAAATTTCATGCTTGCGCTATGTGGATTTTTCTTCAGCGGGTTCTATGAAATAATTGCAACAAGGATAGATAATGCTGAAACAATAATGACTGGTCTGATACTGATTATAATTATTGCATATTTTGTGGCAAAAAAAACAGGGATGATAGATGCCCTCAGAAAAAAGGTCTTTACATGAAATTTGATATTCTTGGCCACGATTCCAGAAGAAAACTAGTCCATATCGGCCTCGGAACATTATTTGTTGTATTTATACCTTTTATAGCGCAGGAAAGGTATATACTAATTTTGCTGGGTATGATGGTACTTGCATTACTGCTTAGCATATTCACCAAATACAAAAAACCAAAACTGATCATAAATTTTCTGAAATATTTTGACAAGCCTAAAGACCTTGCTAACTTTCCCGGAAAAGGTGCAGTATATTACCTTATCAGTGCATTCATCGCTATATCTTTGTTTGAAAAAAATATTGCGTCAGCTGCGCTGATCATCCTTGCTGTGGGAGACCCTGCTGCCTATTTTTTCGGACGATATTATGGAAAAAACAAGATAATTATTAACCCGAGAAAACTGCTAGAAGGAACTCTTGCAGGAATCTTTTTTGGAACCCTTGCTGCTTCATTATTTATTCCATTCAAAATTGCATTTTTTGGGGCTGTTGCAGGCATGATTGCCGAAGCAATAGATTTAGAGGGATTAAATCTTGATGATAATCTGACGATCCCGCTAACCGCAGGCCTTGTACTAAGTTATTTCTTAAGATAGCAGACTTAGAAGTTCTGAAGGAGTACTCACAATAATATCTGCATCTTTCAGCCTGTGTTTCAGATGAAACCCATAGGTCACTGCAATAGTTTTCACTCCTGCCTTTTTCCCGGCTACGATGTCTCCATCCATGTCACCTATGAATATTGCATCATCAGGAGCAACTGAGAAATGATCCAGACACTTCAAGAGGAGATCCGGATGCGGCTTCATTATCCCATCTTCACACGTGAAAATAACTGAGAAATATTCGAAAAGACCGTATTTTTTGAGCATGAAAGTGATATCTTTCCTGAAACTGTTGGACACAACAGCCAATTGATATTTTTTTGAAAGAAGTTTGATAACTCTTGAAATATCAGGGTAAGGCTTAATGTAATGATTGTGCTTATCGCTAAATAAGTGATAGGTGAACTCTGAGAGATTGACCTTGTCTTGCGTCAAGATATCCAGTTTTCGGTAAGTTTCCCTCCAATCAAGTTCCAGAAGTTCTCTGAAATGTTCATCTCTCTCAGGCAGCTCAAATCCAAGGATATCGGCTATCCTTTGATAGACCTTTTTCAGGAATAACAATGAATCCATGATGACGCCGTCATAATCGAACATAATGAGTTTCATTGAACGAACTGAATTTCTTTGTGGTTTATATCTGTTGTTGATTTTCAAAAACCACTTATTTCCGCAATATTTAAAACATAGTCGAATTTCCAAGGCTATCAGGGGAGCAATGGTGCTGCTCAGCTGGCTAAGCTCAGCTGGCACGCAAATGCCAGGGGCTATTCGACAATAGTCCATAACGATTTGGGGCAATGGTGTAGCTTGGTCTATCATCCGTCGCTTGGGACGACGGGACCCAGGTTCAAATCCTGGTTGCCCCACTTTTTCAATTATATAAGTAGTATCAAACATGGCGAGATACTACGAAATGCTTTTGTCCACGCTAAGCGTTTTTGAAAATCTTTGATTTTCAACATCTGTTTTTTAAAAACAGAGCTACTTGTTGCCCCATTTTATTATTTTTGTGGGTTTAGTACCCCACAGCTCTGCTGTGCAAAAATAATATTTGAAAATGTCGGTGCGTAGCAATAAATTCGCAAATACCCCATCAGCTCTGCTGTGGGGATTGTGAATTTTTAGACATTTTCATTTTATCAAATTTTTTTATGCACCAAAATCCTTATATAACACTCTAATTTTAATAGAATAATGCATAATGTTCTCTTAAAACATCTTAAAATAATTAAAGGTATTAAAGAAATTAGACCTCAGATAAATTCATTAAAGCTAATTTCTGATTTCAGAAAAACTCCGAAAAAGCTTCCTAAACCTTCTGTAATAATTATCTGTCCGTTTGATTTTTGCAACCTTAGGTGCAGGATGTGCGATACTTGGAAAAATAAGAAGGATTATGATTTCAACCTAAGCAACACCAAGATAAAGCAATTTTTGATTGATACAAAAGAGTATTTTGGAAATGACATAATAATCACTTTCACAGGTGGAGAGATATTTCAAGACAAGTCTATTTTTGAACTGTTTCACCATACAAAAAATCTCGGATTCCCTATGAGGCTGGATACAAACGCAACCCTACTAATCGAAGAGTATATTGATCAGTTAATTTTGCAAGGCATCGAAATGATAAATATTTCTATCGACGGATATTCAAGCAAAACACATGATTTGATCCGAGGAATCAAAGGTTCCTATGACCTGAGCATGCAAGCAATTGACAATCTCCATAAAAAAGGTTTTGCTGTAAGCATAAACACAGTTATGATGAAAGAAAATATACATGAGATTATGGAACTGCTTAGCCACGTCAATTCATCTGGAAAGATAAAAAGCATTAACATCATGGCTATAATGCCAAGAGATTTCAGGAATAAAGAAGAAATAAGTCAAATATATCCTGATGAATTCAGAAAAGATGCAATAGAACTGATAGATGAGATAGTATCAAAAAAGATAAAGGTGTCGAACCCCACGCATCAGCTTCTAAGATACAGGCAATTTTTTATGAATCCTCTGAGATTCGTAAAAAATGAATGTAATATCGGCATGGATTATTATTTCCTCGACCGCCATCTGAACCTGAATATCTGCCCTTTCCTTCCTCAGGTCAGTCTGAATAATAGGAGCATCAAAGATGTATGGGAATCACTTGAGATGAGATATTTTGCAGCACTAAAGAAACAATGCAGAACCAATTGCAGGATTTTGGTGAACTGCTATGATGAATAGGTGCTACAAAGTAGGATGAACCAAT
The DNA here is from genome assembly GCA_043826135.1 of archaeon. Classification (GTDB taxonomy): domain Archaea; phylum Nanobdellota; class Nanobdellia; order Woesearchaeales; family GW2011-AR15; genus GW2011-AR15. The sequence continues at coordinate 40,688 of JBDRQT010000043.1, read as the reverse complement.
TGTTTATATATAACAAAGTCCTATTGTTATATATGCCAAATATTGTTGTTTCTAGAGCCAGAGTTTAATTTTTCTTAGTGTCATAACTATTCATATAAGATATTCATAAATGGTGTCAATCATGATCAAACATAATCACTTAATAGAGGGTTTCAAGATGAAAGTGGAACAGTTCCACCTCATTCCAACACCATTGGATGTGAGGGAGGAAAGAAGATGGAACTACCTGACAGCTGCCAGAATAGGCAAGATTTCAGTGCCATTAACTGCGGGGTTTCGTTTCGAAACAAAAAGAATCTCAGGCAGGACACTGATAACTGTATATACTGCACAAATTGCGGCCAGGTGATAGGTGTATTCCCTAAAGGAGCAATACCCTTCAAACAGAGGGATGACAATGCCTGGCCTTAAGCCATGCGAGTATTGTTCAGCATGCAAGGATGGAACCTTCAGGCTGAAATACTGGTGCAAGCTATGCTCAAAGTCATGGGAAAAATGATTTTTTTTTCTTTATTCAGGAGGATACATCAGCGTTAAATATATAAATACCCAGAATTTCCACTGACTGTATGGCAGGTAGAGAAATAGCTAAATCTGTGAGAAGATTTGGTGCAAGATACGGTAGAAGAACAAGACTTATGTTCGGGCAGATTGAACAGGAACAGAGATCGCTTCATAAATGCCCATACTGCAGCGATATCAAAGCAAAAAGGATATCGGTCGGTATCTGGGAGTGCAAAAAGTGCAATGTCAAGTTCACTGGAAAGGCTTACAAACTCTAAAAATGGTATTATATAAATGTTTCATGTGCAACAAGGAAATTGAAGACACCACTCTAAGAAAAAGGGTAAGGTGCATATACTGCGGTTCTAAAATGCTCTATAAGCCAAGGACAGCAGTGACCAAAGTAAAAGCAATATGAGGTGCACACTCACTATCAGCAGTCATGCTGATGAGCTTTATGATGTGTTTAAGCCTGAAAATTTTGACTCGAGCAGGGCTAGGTGCATTATCCAAAAGGATAAAAAATCATTAGTGTTTGATATTGATGCGAAGGACCCTGTAAGCATGAAGGCCTGCCTGAACTCAATATTAAAAATTGTTGAAACATACGAAAAGGTATCAGTATTAAAATGAATCAAGATACAAAGGACAAAATAGAGGATCTCCAGAACCTGGAGCAAAGTATTAATTCTATTATAGGCCAGAAACAGCAGATCCAGGCTCAGCAGGCTGAAGTTGAGAATGCCATTGCGCAGCTTGAGGACACAACCCAGGTTTTCCGAATAGTCGGTAATATTATGGTTTCATCTGACAAAGCCAAGGTCAGAAAAGAATTGGACGAAAAAAAAGAATTCATTGATCTCCGGATAAAAACAATGGAAAAGCAGGAAGAAAAATTGAGGAACAAAGCATCTGACCTGCAAAAGGACGTACTAGATAAAATGAAGTGATTATTATGGAAGATGAGTTAAACGATGTTGTTTCAGTGCTCTCAGAGCTTCTTGATGACAATACTGTTCCAAAAAACGTAAAGCAAAAAATCCAGGAGATAGTTGTTTCACTAAAAGACAGATCTGACCTGTCACTTAAGCTCAATAAAGCATTAAACGTCCTTGATGAGATATCTGATGACAATAATATCCAGCCTTATACCAGGACACAGATATGGAATATTGCATCGATGCTGGAATCTTTCAATAGTTAGTAGAATTCTAAAATCTCATTTTCCACCAGTCTAGCGCAAAATAGTTACTTGTGGTTATGATACATAACTTAAATGGAAAGTGAGGGTCCGAGAAAACCCACCCGAGCGAAGTGATCACTGGTGGTGGTCGGTTTTCGTTTGACGAATTATTTACGGTGGATCTTCAGTCTGGATTTAATTACTCCTGAATTAGGTATAAACAGAATATCCCCTGAATTTGTTTTGATTTTGGTGTGGAGCAGTTCAACATGAATCAATGTTCCTTTTATATCATCAATTTCAACGTGTGATCCATCTTTGAATTTTTCACGGGTGTAGAGATATATTCCAGCAATGATGTTTGGAACAAGATCGCGCACCGCCAAAAAAAAAGATATGATAACTACAATCATTACTGCTAGTGCCACCAAATACAATACTGAATTTGCAAAGCCAATCTGTTCAAGTGATGCAACAATTGCAAAAAAATACATTGTATATGCAAGAAGGCTGCCAATAATCTGATCTGCATTTATTTTTATGTTGAATGAATCACTTAAGATTCTGTTTAACTCAAATTCTTTAAGCAATTTGAGCACAAATCTTTCAATCAATTTACCAATGATAAATCCAGCAAGCAGTATCACTACTGCAAAAGCTACCCTCATCACATCACCACTAAGCGAGGAGATAACAGCTTTAGGGTCATACGGAACTTGATACAGCATATGGTCTTGTTTAATTCCCCTATTTATAATATTTTTCCTAAAACTTACTGTAATCTAACTTATTGGTGGTATGTTTATTGAAGAACCTGAAAAAACAATAATTATTATCTAATTTCTAAAAGAAACAATCTATTCTAGTAATGCTTGTAACATTGCTAAAAATAGATTCTTTCACAATCTATTCGTTTTCAAATGAAAAACAATATCCACACAAGCCTTTAAATCCAACTACAATCCAACAAAAACAATATAAATACTATGGGCATCTAATTCTTGATGGATATCCGTGAAAAATATATCGAAGCAGGAAAAATTGCAGGAACCTCATTAAAATATGGGTGTTCCCTGATTAAAGTTGGAGAAAAACTTCTTGATGTTACGGAAAAAGTCGAGCAGAAAGTCCTTGACATGGGTGGAGAATTCGCATTCCCCCCGCAGATCTCTTTAAATGAGATAGCTGCACATTATTGTGCAGATCCTGAGGATGAGACTATCTTTAAGAAAGGAGACCTTGCAAAGCTCGATGTGGGTGTGATGATCGACGGATATATCGGAGATACTGCATCAACTGTAAATCTTGGAGAATATGAAAAATTGGTAACCGCCTCGAGAAACGCACTCAGCGCAGCAATAGATGTTGTGAGACCAGGTGCAACACTCTCAGAAATCGGAAGAGCAATCCATGATGCGATAACCAAAGACGGTTTTTCTCCTGTAAGAAATTTATCAGGCCATGGACTATCCCAATATATTTTTCATGACAAGCCCAGTATCCCTAATTTTGATACCGGCGATAAAACACAGCTGAAAGAAGGCCAGGTGATAGCAATAGAACCATTTGCTTCAAACGGCGCAGGCATTATATACGAGAGCTCAAATGCAAATATATTTTCTCAGATCAACAGAAAACCTGTCAGAAACATGATGTCACGAGATGTCCTTAAAAAGATTGAATCCTACAAAAATATGCCATTCACTACAAGATGGCTTGCAAGGGATTATCCCCTGCCAAAAGTTAATTATGCACTGAGAGACCTTATGCAAAATGGGATTATCCATCCCTATCCTCCGCTTCCAGACCAAAGGAAAGGTTATGTCAGCCAGGCAGAACATACGATGATTGTGGAAGATGAGCCAATTGTGACGACGAAAGTTTAATGAATTTTCTAATTTTTAATGGAGACATGCATCATAAAATAGTCCTTATAAAGAAAGTACATAACTTGCAATAGGACGATTACTCCATTTCGAAGATAAATACACTTCATCATTCACTGAATGAATAATCTTAACCTTTGGTGTTCCGATAGTCAGTTCAGAGCCAAGGCCACTCTTGAGAATTATTTCAGGCATTAGTCCAAAATTATAGTAAAAAAATTTTGCTACCTGTTTGAGCTTTAGTTGCGGTTCAAGATAACTTCTTCCAAGCTGACTGCCATTTTTAAGTTCATAAACCCTAAAATCTCCATATTTAATCGCTACCACATCAACCCGAGTATCCACCGCTCTGCAGTTAATATCCACTTCACAAAAAACACTAAATCCTTCTTCCCTTAGCTTATCCGATAGCTCTCTTTGCTTGTCCGCATGTCTTACTCTGGAAACTGAACCGCTTGGTAAAGGTCCATGATACTGACATAGATATGATTCAATATTTCTGTCCTCCAAATAAATGCGATAATCCACGGAACCATCTTCAGGATTCGAAGAAAATATATTATTAGGATCTTGGCCGCAAGTCTCAAAATGGGGAAACTGAAATAAAAACCTATCAAGAAGTTCTATGGTACTCAGGGATGTTTGGGATGAAGCAAGTTGATATCTAAGTGTTCTTCCCTTAATGTTCTCCAGAGCATTATGAAGACCTGCAAAGAGCTGAAGACTCATTAGCATCGGCATGTTCTCCAATATTTGTTGCGGAATTTTATAATAATTCATACCTAAAAAAATGTGCTTAAGGCTTGAATCGTTGAATCTCGCATTAAAGAAATGATGAATGTCTTTGTCAGAGTACCCTTCAGAAAAGATATGAGTGAGCGGAAATAAAAAATGCGATCTTGGTGCAAGATATAACTCTAAACTCGGCACTTGTGTATTTATTACCCGAAGGATTTGAGACCTATTACTATCTAAAAATGAATGAGAAAACGCATCACCTATACTTTTGTACAATTGCATTTTGTGAATTATAAATTCAATTAATATAAAAACTTTATCATATTTTTCATTATAAAGTAGTGAAATTAATTTCACTGATTTATTATAGCAGCATCCAGCCTTCTCGCAACAAACACAGATCCCAGGCACAGAATCCCACATATGATGAATAATGCATGGTAGTTAAGGAAAAGCGCAAGGACAAATAATAATGCGCCTCCTAAACTAAAAGACATCATCCTTTCTGTGACTAGTGTTACTGCATCAAGTTTCTCCACATCATCAAAAAATAATGTGTTCATGCAGACATTTAGTAGTGAATAATCAAAGAACACTAGAACCAGAAGAGAGTATAACAGATATGATGTGAATCTCATGCCAAGGAGCAACCATAATATAGCATTCAGTCCAAAAATTGCAATCATCGCTTTTACCTTATATCTGTCTATTAAGTGACCGCTGACAACAGTTGCCAGAAGCGCTGCCACCCCAAAAACAAACCCGAATGTCCCGACAGTAAGTTCATTCTTGAATATTTCATAAATGAACAATGGAAACAAAAAAGCAACGACACCGAAGGTTGCTCCTCTCAAGAACACAAGAAACATATGTGTTCCTATTCTGCCATTATATTTCGGAAACCAATTGATCTTTTTGGTTATTGTAACGTCCAATCTGATAAATAAGCTTAAAATTCCTCCGAATAGAACAAAGAGCAGCGCAATTATGAACAAGACAGTATAATTGAACCTGGAAATAATAAATCCGCCGATGAACGGAGCGATGATACTTGCTATCCACATCCCAGAATACAAGTTTCCTTGCTGTTTTCCCCTGCTTCCATTTTGAGTCGTCTTGACTGTGAGTGCATCCATTGATGTCCAGAATGCAAACACAATCATCCCTAAAAACAATCCCTGCAATTCTACAGGCAGGCCGATATACTTGTTATAATTAATGACTGCAATTAGCATAGGTTCGAGAAGTCCTCTTGATACTATGAAAGACTTGACTCCAAATCTGTGGATGATAAGGTTAGAAAAAATTCCTGATAAAAATCCTCCCAAACAATATGCTATCATGAAAAAGACTATTCTTTGAAACGGAATTCCCTGGTTCAGATAATATATAGGCAAAAAAAGCCCGTATAATGACGATCCTAATGTCATAATAAACAAGATAGTCTGGAGCAGTTTGCGGTTTTTTTCCATCATGCATCAGTAGAAATAATTCATCCAAGTCTCTTTACTACCTCATCAACGCTCATCATCTCTTCTTCACCTGTCTTCATGTCCCTAAGTTTGACTTTATTTTCCGCAAGCTCTTTTTCTCCGATGAAAATTACAAAGGGGATGCCCATTGCATTGGCATAGTCAAGATTTTTTGAAATACCCCTTCCCATGTAGTCATAATCTGTCTTGATTCCTGCTTTCCTGAATTTTTGGACTATGCTGATTGATTTTTCTAACGTCTTAATGGGTATAACATAAAGTGAAACAACACTTTTTTGGCTGAGCGACTGTTTTTCTTTCAGTGCCTCAACTATCACTTCAATTCCATAGGATATCCCAGTTGCCGGAATAATCTTATCGTTGCCCTGAAGCTTGCCGATAAGTTCATCATATCTTCCACCGCCTGCTGCAGAACTAGTAATTGATGAACCTTTGAGATATACTTCATAAATCGGGCCTGTATAATAAGCAAGACCTCTTGCGAGACTGGGCAGGAATACCGCACTTGTGACGCCATATGCCTTTAGGTACCCGAGAATATCCTCAATTTCTTTGAGCCCTTCTTTTCCGATGCTACTTTTCACAAGTGATTTTAGGCTGGAGAGAGTCTCTATGTTGCTTTTTTTTGTATTAAGGTATTCAAACAACCTGCTGATCTTTCCCTTATCAAGACCTTTTCCCAGCAGTTCCTTTTCGACTTCCTTTTCCCCATATTTTTTGAGTTTGTCGATTGACACTATTACATCAAATTGCTTATCTTCTGAAATCTTAAGATCCTCAAGTATTCCAAGCAGTACTTTTCTTGTGTTGAATTCTATCACAACATCGAACCCAAGTTTATTAAAAACTGCTTCTGTTGCGCTAATTGTCTCTGCATCCGCAATAACACTCTGGCATCCTACAATATCAGGATCAAATTGTGTGAATTCCCGATATCTCCCTTTTTTTAAAGGACCATCCCGGAATACCTGGCCAGTGATGTATTTCTTGAACGGCATCTTTAACTCTGGGTTTAGTCCCATAAATCTAGAAAAAGGAACTGTAAGATCAAAACGAAGACCTAGCTTCCTTTTTCCATTGTCCTCTGTCACAAATATTTCCTTCAATGCATCTGATTCCTCGCCAGCTGCATATTTAGCAGCCAGTGTCTCATATCTTTCCAGGATTGGAAGCTCAATTGGATTGTATCCATAAATTTCGAGTGTCTGCTTAATTGTTTCCAGTATTTTATCTCTAAGTATCTTTTCCTCAGGTGGAAAATCCCTTACTCCTTTTGCCATTTCTGTCATCATGATCACCTATTTAGCGGCCAAAACGGCGCTATTAAACCTTTTTCAAACAAATCTTTTTTTCTCCAGTTTATCTCGATCTTTGTCTCTTTGATAATTATCATTCCTTTCATATGCAAGACAAAAAGTATCTTATCGAGCAGCTCAAATGGAATATTTAATTTAGTCGATATCTCCTGCATGCTCTTTGGCTTTATTGACTCCCTGAGTATCAGGTATTCTACAGGAGGAAGCTTCTCAGGTTCAAGATGGAATGTGAAATTAATCAGGAAGTTCTCAAGCTCATCCTTGGTTTTGTATTCCACACTGAGATTCTCAACATCCAAATAGCTGTTAACTCCGTCTCTGTCATTAGCAAGGTATTTCAAAAGTATCTTGCCAATCTGCTTCTGCCCTCCTTTGAGATACAATCTTGAAAAGATTTTCATATATTCAAAATATCTTTTTGTGAAATTGTGTTCATCCTTGGTCTTGCTAAAGATTATACTCCTCTCTTTGTAGTATTTCAGGACCTCAAAATTTTTTGTCAGTTCATAATATATCTTAAGGCTATACCATTGGCACAGGCCCTCTTCGAACCATTCAATATACATCTGGTCTTTTGTCTTATTCTGGGAAAGGCATGAATGTAGCTGCTCATGAATCATAAGGATAGGTGTGAAAAATGAGCTTACTCGCTTATTCAGGAAATAAATTCCTGCGTCCTTGTTGCCTTCAAATATTGTGACTGAAGATGCTCCTTTTTTCTCAAATCCGATAAGGCCTTCCGGAAACTTGTCCTGGAAAAAGATGCTCCTTGTCTTGAAATCCATACCTAATATCTTTTTGACTTCCTCTCTTATTTTTGGCAGCATATCTCTCCATAACGATTCATCAAACTGCTTTGGAGTTGTCTCAAGTTCCAGCTGGAGCTCACTGATGTCTTCCTTCAGTATCTCATTATATGCAAGGACGCTCTCATCGCTTGCAAGGTTCTTGAGTTTGACCACAGATGCTTCGGAATACTCATTCTCCTCTTTGAAATGTTTTTCCAAAAGCTCATAGATGCTGGGCTTATAGTATGTTTGCTTCGCCTTGAAAAATGTGTCCTCCATAATCTTTAGTTCGGATACGTTTATCATAATCATCACGTTATGTCGCTTTTTTTATATATTTTGCTGAAAAATCGCAAGTAGCCACAGCTAATGACTGAAGCGTATCAAGATAGTTTTTTCCTTTCAGCAAAAGCGGGAGTTCGGTACATGCAAGAAGTACATTATTGCACGCAGATCTGCTCACAATTTCTTTTAGCTTTTTTCTATCCGAAAACTGTTTTTTCCCTGCCAGAATTCGCACAACGACTTGGGTCACAATTTTTTGTTCATCTAAACTCGGCAAGCTATATCTGATGCCAGACATACCTAGCCTTTCTTGATACTCACCTGATTCAATTGTCCTGTTTGTGCCTAGTATTAGGTAATTATCCGAAACAACACATCTAAATGCGCTATCAAAAACACTGATATACGGAATTTTGAAGTTCAGAACCTTGAAAAAAGTGTTTGCGCTGTTGCATGGGCACACTATGAAATCTGATCCGATGGATTGCAATTTATCGATGCCCTTTTGTAATGCCTTTTTCACATTCTCTTTATCTACAGACCTGACAATTTCAGGAAGGGGCAAATTGTAAACATATATTTCAGGATAATCATAATCATTCACACAGCCAAATTTCTTCTGAAATATTCTTACCAACCTTAGATAAAATTCAGCTGTAGCTTCTGGTCCCATACCACCAAGAATGCCAATAGATAAAAAATTAAGAGATGACATTTCAGTCACATCTTATTTCTGGTTTCATGCCGCAGCCATTGCACAGGACGCAGCCGGCCTTCGCCCTGTATGAATCAAGCCGTGCACCAACTACAGCCCTATTCACATAAGCGGATCTTTCAAGGAATTCTTCAAATCTTCCAAACATCAACATTTGTGCATCTTCCTTAGCCATCGGTACAGAAAGACTTTGCCAATATTCGTCAGGGATATTACTACTCGGCACTGCCCTGCTCACAAGAAGTTCCGGAGCCACAAGCCCACTTCCTTTATCGCTCAATTCATATACAAAATTGGCAACTCCTTCTATTGGCTCCATATCAAACAGATAGTTCATTTGGATCACTGTTGTAACCTGATATCCCAAATCTGACAATCCGAATATTGTTTGTCTATACTTGTCAAGTGAAGGCTTTCCAGGGCAAAGAATTTTTCTTGCAAGGTCACTTACCATCTCCACATTTATCATGAATGTATCGACATTAGAAAGGCCTGTTGAATTCAGATAAGCCTCCAATGCACTAAGCCTTGGCACAAATGAAAAAGGCGCAACCTCCGCAGCTATCTTCACTTGAGGATATGCTTCTTTTAATTGCTTTGCAATCTCTCCTATTATTTGCAGGTCTCTGCCAGGTTCTCTTGGCTGGCCAGTGTTTAAAGTGACATTATTAAGAGGGATTCCTGCAGTTATCATCAATTCGAGCTCACTTAGTATTGTGCTGCCCGATACAGAATCTTTGCCGATAGTTGGTCCCACAATGCAAAATGTGCATTCCTTTCCGTAATCAAACAGGCTGCATCCTGGAAAGACCATGACTTCAATAGTACCAGATGATGTTGCTGCGAGATTCCTTACTCCTGCCGGCAATATTTTTTGAGACACCTGAGCACTTATTGAATTTTGAGTAATCTCATTGAACAATTGCCGACCATCAAAAATAATCGGACTGTAATTTGCACCTATCATCGACTCCGGTCTTGGAGCCTTCACTGCTATTCCTCCGAATTCCAGATTTAGTGCCATACTGAAGCCAGCACGTTTGTTTCTGTAAGGATTCAGTGGATCTGCTTCCTGATTTTCATCACGAACTCCAAAAAACAGTGCTGCGATCTTCCATGCATTGACATTGCCAACCTTTTTTGTTAATTCATCAAATGTATTTTGATATGTTTTCATTATCATCAACTCCTTTGACCATTTTGTCCATTCTTGATTCCGTGTTCTGTGAAATTCTTTCTCGTTTGAGCCTTAAGTAAATCGATATCAGGCTTTCTCCGATATATGCAATCCCATCTCCGAACACATAGTTTTTTTCGTCTCTCCTTTCCTTATAATATGTCATGAATAAATCATAGATTAGTTTCATTTACAACACCTCACAATAATCAGAAATAGAAATTTGGATGAAAGGCAAACCTGAACAAGAAATATAGTAAAGAAAGGGCAACTGGGGAGAGTCCCACCAAGCTTTTTCCAAAAGCTTGATCAAAAGGCGTGGGTTTCGTTTCTCTCAATCCCACTAACAAAAGGGCAACTGAGGAGAGTCGAACTCCCGCTTCAAGCTCCACAGGCTTGCATGCTGCCGCTACAACACAGTTGCCAAATAAGAAAGATGAATTATAATAATCGACAATGAAGGCAATCCCCAGATTGGGTACTGGAAAAGTTTTCTAAATAGTTAAAAGAATTAAGTGCGCTGATGGCGGCAATCGCCGCAGTTTGCATTAATCATGAAAAAGAGCAAAGCATATCTAATATATAAATTTTACTACAATGAAGTAAGTGCAATTTTCTATCTGAATTATCCAAAAAAGGTGTGAATAGTTTCAATAAATCTTTCTTGTTCAGTAAACATCCAGGTATGATGATTATCAATTATCTTTAAATCAAGATTTTTTATTTTTTTCATTTCTATTGATAATTCTTCTGGTATGAACTCATCTTTCTTGGCAAATATAAGTATTGTTGGTACTTTCATTTCAATAATTTTATCATCATAGAGCCTGGTAGCCATAGTCAGATCCTGCATTACCTGTGCATAGTGTTTTGTTAAATTAATTATCCCATCATAATACCATAATAGATTTGATTTTATTCCTTGAAATGAAAAAAGATTATTAAGTGTAACTCTTGCATATGACAAAATAAACTTTAATTTATTGGGATATGACATTGGCACTAAAGTTGTGCTTGCAAGATATAATTTCTTAACTTTTTTAGGATATTTTTGGGCATATTTTGCTGCCAGAATTCCGCTAAATGAGATTCCAATTAAGAAAAAACTTCTAATATTCAACTTGTCAACAAACTCATTAAATAAGAGAACATAGTCCTCAAAAGACATTGATACTTTTTTGCTGGTTGAATTTCCTTTCTGCAAATCCGGAATAATAACACGATATTGTTTTGATAATATATCCCCAAAAAGACTATAGGAATAACTTGTGATTCCAAAGCTTGGCAGAAAAATCAATGTTGCACCTTTGCCCTTTTCTAAATAGTGTATGAAGTCCTCCTTGAGAGCAATATATGTATGGTTCATATGTAATCACGATAAATGAATTTACTCTAAACAAACCAAGTATCAAAACTATCTCAGATTCTCCATTACCTCACTTAAAGTCGGGTGGATATGGATCATTTCTGACAAGATATCTACCTTTCCTCCGGCGTACATCAAAGCTACAACCTCATGAACAATATCATCTGCGTTTGCGCCTATGATGCAGCAACCTAATATTTTTCTTGAGCTCTTATCAAATAAAACCTTTGCAAATCCTTCCTGCTCCTCGATTATCTTTGCCCTGCCGTTCCTTATGAATTCTGCTTTCATCATCCCGTAACCGATGCCTTTCTCCTTTGCTTCTTTTTCGCTGAGCCCTATTCCAGATACCACAGGCTCTGAAAAAGTTGCCCATGGGATAAGGTCAAAATCCATCTTCTGCTTATTTTCGGAAAAGAGATTATTCATCACAATATCAGTCTGCCTTTTTGCAGAGTGCGCAAACATCGGTTTTCCGTTGCAGTCGCCGATTGCATAGATATCTTTGCAGCTTGTTTTTAGTAGATCATCGACAACTATTTCTCCTCTTCTGCCGATCTCTATTTTTGATTTTTCGCATCCAAGGCCTTTTGTGTTAGGCACTCTTCCTGTTGCCAGGAATAACGCATCTGCACTCAAGGTTTTTACTTTGGATTTCTCATCTCTGACATCATTGTATTTCAAAGAGACTCCTTTTTTTACTTCAATAATGTTGGCATTAGTGATTATTTTTATTCCGTTCTTTTCATGCGAATCAAGCAGGACTTGCCTAACATCCTCGTCGAGCATACCGAGCACTTCAGGAAGCCTTTCAATGACTGTCACTTTCACGCCAAGATTATTGAAGAATGATGCATACTCCATCGAGATATAGCCTCCGCCTATCATGATGACAGAGTTTGGAAGCTTTTTTGATTTGAGGAGTGTCTCATTGTCTAAGTATCCTGTTTCCTTCAGCCCCTTGACGGGCGGAACAGAGTTTATTGCGCCTGTTGCAATTACAATCGTTTCTGCATCATAGACTGCTTCCCCTGCTTTTACTTTCTTTATTCCGACAAACTCTGCCTTTGCATTTATCACAGTCAGATTCTTGTTTCTGTCTATGCTTACATAAATATGGTCTCTTCCTTCTTTTGAAATTGAATTTACCCTGGTCATGAGTTTATCAAAATTCACCTTTGCTTTGGCATCTATTCCAAAATAAGGCATGCTTTTCGTATGAGCATATAATAGAGAAGCATATATCATGGCTTTTGTCGGTATGCAGCCAGTATTGAGGCATGTTCCTCCCATGACCCCGGGCTCTATAAGCAAAGTCTTGACTTTTTTGCAAGCCATGAATGCAAGCTTTGTGCCTGCAGTACCGCCGCCGATGATGATAAGTGGGTATTTCATTTGTGCACCTCTTGAAATTAGCATTAGTTTTTCATTAATTTTGCAGCAAATGGCTGCTGACGGTCATGCAAAGCAAGACCTACTCGGCATCCCTCAACTGTTCAGTCAGTTGACACCTGTGTGTGACCTGCGACAACTTCGTTGTCTTAGTCCCACATCATTGTTCGGGAGACTTTATGTCTCCCTTAATCTGTTTCCCACAAGGCTTATTAAAGGCTTGGGAGCGACCCCTGCCTCACCAGCGCCCTGCAGAATCCTTTTAAGATAATCTTTAAATAGGACTAAACATCAAGGATTAATATAGTTTTGCAAGGAGGATAAAAATGACTGGACCAAAAAAAGATAAACCAAAAGATGAGGACGGCTGCCCGTTCTGCTAGATTTTTTTTCTTGTTTTATGATGCAAATCAAAGACCTACGCCCTAATATGAATGTGCCAGAGCTATCTGCGACCATAAAAGAGAAAGGGACAGTGAAGGAATTCTCAAAATTCGGCAGGACCGGAAGAGTCTGTGATGTCATTCTATCAGATGAAACAGGAGAGATGCATATGCCTTTGTGGGATGAACAGATTGATGAATATAATACTGGTGATCAATTAAAAATCATCAATGGATCTGTAAAAGAATATAAAGGAGAGATACAGATTAGTGTCTGAAAGTGGTACTATTACCAGATAAATATTTAAACATGACAGAAAATAATAATTCTTGGGTGAGGGTTTGAATGAAAAGAGCACAGGTTACTCCATTTGTTATTGTTGGTGTGGTACTGATTGTCTTGATAGGACTCTATGTTTATAACATAAATCAAAACAAGGCAGTTGGCTACAAAAATACTGCACAATCACAGATAGCTTTTTCTGCTGATACGTCTAACTTTCAGAAATTTTTTGATGAATGTGCCAAGCAATCAATATTGAATGCTAACCTTGAAATCGGACTTGATATAGGCAGCAAAGCTGCATATGAAACCTTTTTATCCAAAAGTGTCAATGATTGTATGGAGCCTTACCTTTTAAACATGCAGAAAATTGGGTATTCCTTGGTAAAAGATAAAACTGTCTCAAATCTTGAAACAACAAGTGAAACTCTAGTAGTTAACATCAAATTCCCGACAGAAATATCTTACCAAGATACCAAGTTCACATTTAACGACTATGTAACCACCTTCGGGAAAACAGAGACAGTTAAACTAAACAATGGAATGGCAACAGAAGAGATGATATTATATTCAACAGATAGACGAGCGATGCTTGTGATTCCAAAAGGTACTCAGGTTCAATTTTCTGACGGAACACCTGTAAATGAGATTTCTTTAAAAATAAAAGAAAAGCATTTTGATGGGTTGAGCAATAGTGTAGTCATAGGAAACTTGGCTTATGAGGGGTTGCCAAATGGTGCCCGTTTCAATCAACCGCTCGAACTCTCGATGAGAGTCAGAGGAAGTGATATTCCTGAATTAATGAGTCTTGATAGTTTATCAATTGCTTACTGGGATGGATTAATCTGGAAAGGATTAGAAACAACTTATGATAATGGTGCCGTCAAAACAAGTATTAATCACTTTACGATTTTTAGTGTAGTTACCTGTTCATCTGGAAGCGAAGCAGAAATCATCACACCTAAATTATATAAGCAACAGTACACTTTTGTTGGTGCTGAAGCACCGCTCCCTGAAAAAACAGAGATAGATTCTCCTGGAGCTCCCGAATCGCCAGTAGAGAAAAAACCTGAAAGTGTAGGTGAAATTGTTGAGGGTGTTGGGGAGGGAATAGGTGCCTTATTTGTTGACACTGGAGATAAACTTTGGAATTATTTTCAGAATGGATTGTTTCAAACAGCTGGAAGTTGGAAAAATGGTGCAGTATATGATCTTCTTGTTGAATTAATACCTTCTCTAAGAATAGAACCGAATATACCAGCAACTCCAAGCGGAGCACCTTCATCATCTCCAGGAACAGATAAGGGGATAGCATTCTGTAATGCTCAGGTGGATTCTGGCGAGTCTCCATGGAAACATGATCAAAAAGCTATCGTTCCGACGAGGGAAGAATTTGTCAAGGTATTAAATGAAGAAGACCCAAGGATTGCATTGTCCCAGTCAGAGATGCCACAGGAAAAGAGAATTTTTGGCCTTGATAATCCTGACAAATGCAGCCAGGTGGACAAGCGAATTGAAACCGAGGTTACACCTTACTGCTGCTGCATCAGCGATGAGACCGATAAGAATAATGTTAAGTGTTTTGATAGAGTAATGGGCGAACAGGAGTGCATTGAAACGATAAAGATGAATGGATATGTGGATTTTAAGGATCCTTCTGATTTAGTTTCAAAAGTGCATCTATATGATTATGAGTCAAAGGGTACAGCATCGTTAGCAATAGCTTATCTAATAGATGATGACACACAACTTAGGAGAGAACTCACTGATGATGATAAGCAAAATTTTTTGACCTGTGAGGATATGTTCACTAATCCAGGAGAAATCAAAAAAAGCGCCACCACTGGAAAATTTGTTGTAAGCAAGAAAATATATGGCTACAATGATAAAGATTGTGTGAGCGGATCATTAGTGAACGGCGACGATAGAACCGGGAAAAAACCTGCATTATACGAGGTCAGGATGGCTGCAATGGGAGATTCATGTATTAAGGAGGCTCATCCTACATCCGTAACATATACAAATACATTCGAACCTGGGTCTTGTACTGGTCCAACAGAACTTGGCATTCCTTACACCCTTAATTATCCTGATCAAGAATCAATGGACCCGCCACAAGCTTGGCTTGATCAACAGATGGAACCATACGACAATAAGGTTCCTGACGAAAAAGGAAAAACACTGCAGGATATCCAACCTGATAGAGATGCCTACCTTAATGCTCTAAAGAATTCATATGCCCAGGCAGTGTTGGTCTATCCATTGCTTGAGCCTGTTGAGAGTACAGCTGGCTCAATGTGCAGCGATTGCCAGGCAACAATCATTATGAAGGGCGTTGGCATTGTTGAACCTCAGCAAAAATATTATTCCTGCACAGATGAGGAACAGGGTAGATACAGCATGCTCAATATTAATGGCGCTTATGAGTGCAGACAATGTACTCTTAATACAATAGAAGGACTCACTAATTTCCGACAGTTCTATTATGCGGAGCCTGAAATTAAGGGTGAGTGCAGCATAGAGTATGGTTGCGGAGAATGCTTGAGATATCCGTCCGGAACAGGTTCATACGAAAATGGTAAATGTACAGAAGATTTTGAGGGAGAATATTTCTGTCATAAAGATCCAGGATATGTTTGTGAAGGCAGAGTCCTCAAGGCGTTAACAAAAGAACAGTTTGATCTGCATTGCAAACCATGCATAGAAAACCCTTCTTCAAGTGAAGATTGTGTGGTACTAGGTGAATAAAAATGAAAAAGTATCTTGCTTTGATATTAATGATGGTTGTGATAAGTAGTTTTGCTTCAGGCAGGACCTTTGTATCTAAAAGTCAGTTGGATGCACAAGCAAATAATATACCACCAAGCTCAAATGGCTGCCAGGTCGTATATAACGATTGGGATAATTCCCCAGACTCGCCGCAATCTCCTTATGTTAGTGGCCTGAATGAAGAGACTGGAGATAATATCTGTGCAGCTGCAAAAGACCAAGGATATGGTGAAGACTATTGCTCAGATTCATGCAATAGTTGGCCAAGTAATATAGATCATGGTAATTCTCATTTTGCATGTTGCTGCAGCGTTGGAACGTTTGGAAGCTGCCCTGACATTTCTAGTCCACCAGCTGCCCCAGAACAAAGCGCCAATACCTATCAAGGTGGATATATTTGCTGTTCAATAAAAGGAACTCCATTTTATGATTGGGTAGCTGGAACCAATTGGATCAATTCAGTAAGTGCAAGTCTTCAATCAGAACCAAGCACAATGCTTGAACTAAGACGACCAGATGATAATTGCGATGTTGAAGAAAAGTTTAACGGATTTACTGGAAAAAATGAAGAAGGTATGCTTACACAAATAAGAGGAGCATGTGCATCGCTTACTCCAGTTTGTGTGCAGTCAGGTGAAGAAGGGAAAAATGTCTGGCCATGGGCATCTTCATATCCACAATGTTGCATTGGGACTTCGAATGGATTGTTCGATTCAACCTGCAAATAATTTTATTATTATTATTTCCTAACCTTCACTTAAATACTTCCCAATCAAAATCCTTAAATTATTCCTCTCCTAATCAGTAAGCCCGGGAATATCTCTCATCCTTCCCACTCTACTTCTGATTTCACATCCTTGCTCGAAAAGTTGGATGCGAGCTTGAAATAGGGATTTTAAAAAAGAATAAAAATCAAAGAAGGTAATTATTATAGAGAATATCGGGAATGATTATAAGAAGGTTTAAATAGAAATATCACTTATGCACAGGTTGATATGATGGGGAGAAAGGGGCAGATAACCGCTTTTGTTATAATTGGTATATTAGTAATATCAGCAGCGTTATTCTTGATGAATTTATCAAAAAATTCAACACCCTCATTGTCCAACGACGCCATGTTTTCCGTCAAAAATTCAAATTTCAGGGAATATGTTAAACAATGCATGGATCTGGCTGTCACAAAAGCAAACTTTGAATATGGTCTTAATGAGAAAAATAAATATCTATATGCTGCGTTTGTAAAAAGAAGGGTACAAAGTTGTGTAGGAGACCTCTTTGATAATTATAAAAAAGAAGGATATAATGTTGAAGAAGGTGAACTTACTGTTACCATCTTATTTGAAGAAGAAGTTGTTCTAGTGAAATTGAATTATCCTATCACACTGAAGATAGATGAAAATAAATACAGTTTCGATAGCCTGGAATTCACATTTAGAAGGACTAATATGGAAAAGATTGATGATAAAGAGGCAATAGTCTTGTCTAGTGACGGAAAAGCGAGGATAACAATTGACGCGGATACAATTGCAGAAAATGTCGGGAACAGGGTAACATCACTTGGAATAAAAATCATTGACAAGAATTTTGACGGCCTCGAGAATAATATTGTTGTGGGGAATCTAGTGTATGAAGGCCTTCCTGATAAAACCACTTTCTCAAAACCAGTCAAAATTTCAATAGACTTCAGGGCAAAGGACTATCCTGAATATGTAAACGAACAGTCTCTTACAATTGCATGGTGGGATGAGAATTTAAAGATTTGGAGAGGGCTAGAAACAGAAGTAAAAGATGGTGTTGCAACTGCAGAAGCGAATCATTTTACAAAGTTTGCAGTCGTGATTGGGTGTGGAAGTGATGACAATAAGATAATTGAAACACCTTATCTTTTCCAACAAAAATACAGTCTGATGCATCCACCTATTGATAAAACACAAGAGGTGACTGCCCAATTAAATGATTATACTGAACAGGATAATAATTTCTGTAAAAATCCAGGAGATTATTGGTATAAAGATGAACCAACTTACATCCCCTCATACGTTGAATACATAAAGATACTGGAACAAGGTTCAAACAGAATAAGTGAGTCAGTACAAGAAGCTGAGGGAGAGATTACTTATGACGGTTGCACAAGTTTAGGCGAAATGATGATGGCAGATGATGTTCCAGCATATCATTGTTACAATAAAAAGGATTTATGCAAAGCTGCAGATAAAAACGGATTACAGGAGTGTATGGCAAAAGAGGAGTTCACCCTAGATGATTTTGATAAAACAATTACAGATTCAGAATGTAAATTAAGTGAGACTTTAGCGAATAAAAACATAATCGGTTATCCTAAAGGCACCTGCATAGGGGGTGAAAAGAAAAAAGCTGATGGCATTTTAATTATCGATTTCAAAGGGAACGGAGATAGCTGTATAAATGAAAGGGATGGAAAAGTAGATAGCATTGTTGTTACACCTATAATAAAGACGGGTGGAAAATGTGAAATTACAATAAATGGCGAAACATTCTCCTCAGATAAAGGATACAAGACAGCTGATAAGATAGATTCAACTAATAAGGACGGATTTCAGATTGTAATACAGTCGGCAAAAGTCACTGCAGATTTAGATAATGGTGATTCATTCTGCCAAAATTGTCTAGCTGAGATTAAACTGACCGGAACTGGATTTGATGCAAAAGGTTTTACTTTATGCGATGGAAAAGATGCTGGAATGCCGAAGATGGTTAACGGGATTTGCAACACATGCATAAAGAATGATGTATTAAGCACGCCCGGAAATGACGAAAGAGGTACGCCCGGAAATGATGTTTATACAGCCAACGAAGTTGGTGGGGATTGTAGATGCACTGCAGATATAGCCTATTGTAAAGGGCCTTCAGTTTCTGCAGTCTGTTATGGTGGTGTATATTACGAAAACTGGAAAAATAATCCGAATATAAAAGAACCTGTTGATGAATCAATATGTTCCGATTGTCTTAAAGTAGATGGGACAATAAATTTAGATGAACCAAAATGCGATCAGGCAGTACTTTCAGGGTGAATCAAAATGAAATCAATTAGACTATTTTTAATTTCTATGCTTCTTTTGGTATGTGTTTTACCAGCATATGCTTTGAAATATCAACTTAGCCCTGCTTTGAGTGGTAACTGCCCGCCCAAATGCCTTAAAATAGTACATAATCCTGGATGCCCAGCAACTGGTTGCCTAAGTTACGATCCTTTTGACCCAAGTTGTGCATCATGTTACCTTGGTATAACCAGTAATCCTTTATTCGTAGCGATTCAAAAAGCATGGCAAGCATGTTTTGACAGATATAATGTAGATTGCGGTGACTTGCCTAAATATTTGAGCAAAGATAACTGTCAAGTTAAATGCGCAGAATCTATTTTTAATGAATTCAGAGATAGAATTGAAGCCGCATGCAATGGCAACGCTGCTTGTGTTGCAGCATTCAAAAGTTTTCTGTATCTTCTTGAAGCAACAGGAGGGACTATAACAGACATTAACCAAGTCACAAATTTTTGTAATGGAGAGTTCCCAGATTATAGCTTTAAAGCTAGTGTTGGAGCAGGATTATGTCAAATACAAATGGCTACTGCTCCTGAATGTTATTCTTCATTCAAAGCTTTCTATGGATCTTCTGCTACAGAAGGATTTAGATGTGATCGTTATGAAATAAATACAAAAGATTCTGCCTCAAAAAAGACCTATTGTGAACAGCAAAAAGGTTATATCATGGACCCTAGTAAGGGTTCGGGAGATGGCAGCTTATGCCAGGAATATCATGAATCTATATGTCAAAAAAATCTTGCAGGAATCTGGACATGTAATGAAAGGCAAGATTCAGTTGTTGATTGTGCACCCTGTGCAACTCTAAAACCTGGGGCATCATATGGAGGATCTTGCACAATTAATGGAAAAGGTGGGACTTGTTTATACTCCAATGTTAATAAAAATACAGGTCTTCAAAACCCTGAAGTCTCTTTAGAATCTGGTAGGACAATTGAACAATATTGTAAGGAACCTGTTTGTCTTTCATCGGGACCAATATGTGGTTGTGCTGAAGGTCTTATTTGCTGTAAAACAGCTTATTTCGCTACTGATGCTACTAGTAATTCCAATTATGACCCAACATGTAAAGATACCCAAGAGACATCTGTTCAAAAAGATGATAGATATGGGAGTTATGTTCAAGACAATGTGTATTGTATGAATGGAGGAATTATATATACACCAAGACAATTTTTTAATTATATGAAAGATTCAGAAATAACTCCAGATATACCTGCTTATGATCTCATGTCAAATGCTTTGGCTACTTGCCTAAGTAAATCTGGAAAATTCGCTGATCAGACTGTAAGTTGTAATGGTAAATCCACCTATTTCCCTAATGTTGATTGTCCGGGATATGAAACTGAAGCTGAACTAAGAAGATATTCCGCAATACCCAAGGATTGTTGCGTTGGCATGGGTGGGCAATTCATGAAAAATGGTAAGATTTGCGGTGAGCAGATAGTGAATACTGTTCAGGCATCTGGAAACCAACCAATTAACCCAGGCACAAGCAATCCAGTGAATCCTTCTAAACCATGGTGGTGCCTTGGTGGGTTGGTTTGTTGATAATATATTTGTTCAGTGAAATTCCGCCGATTATTAATAGAGGGATAGCAGCTAAGCCAGCTCCCATCAAAAGCGTGCCATAATAATTAATATGTGGAAACCAATTGACAGCAAAATGATAAATATCGGAAGATTTATAATCATTCTTTGAAGAAACATCCAGATAAGGGGCAGCCATGGCCATAAAGCTATACGCTGTAGCTATGGTTCTTAAAAATCGGCTTTTAATTCTATCTTTGACGCTGTAAAGCGCTAAACCTAAAAGAGATTGGATTATCACAGGACTAATATACACTTCTGGCGCATATGCAGGCGGTCCTGACATATGTAACTGCATCTGATAACCGGTTCTCTCGAAAAGATCTGGTGACATTTTAAATCCTGGTAATTTAGCCAATAAGTCTCCAATAAAGCCCATTCTAGGATCAATTTCAGTAAGGGCCAGAAGAGAATAATTACGTAAATACCCATCAATCAAATGTATAATATCATGCATAGCCATAAAGGAGGGTCTTCCCCAATTCAATACTTTTATGTTTGCTGTATCAATTGGCAGCCCAATACTAATTTCAATAGCCGCAAAATCTATCCCGAAATCTAAGGTTCTATGCCAGAAATCTCTTAGTCTTTCATCTAAATCCATTTTTACTATTTAAAAGTAGTAATATTTAAACATTTCTCTTTATTAGGCTGATAATAAAAAAAGTCAAAATCTGGCTATTATTTGGAGATCTTCCTCAAATATTTCCCCATAACAATCTCTAAATTCTTCCTCTCTTTTTCTGTCAGGCCTGGAATATCCATCATCTTGTCCCAATCCGCCTCTTTTCTCACATCTTTGCTCGAAAATTTGGATACAAATCTCCTTCCGGCTTTCCTCACTTCTTCTTCGACCATCTTTCCCAGGTCTGTATTGAAAATATCCACCACAGGAAGCTTGGTTATAGCATTGGCACCTGCCCTCAGCAAAAGGCTGATTTCAGGTATCCTGTAGACAGCAGTGCCTGCGATAATTTCTATCTTAGGAAATGCGATCCTAATATTTGCTATCCACCAAACCATATCCAATGGATCAGGGCCTTTTGTAAAGGGTGTGCCTTTGACTGGCCTTAGCGCATAAACAGTGATCCGCTCTATTTTGTTTTTTTCAATGAACTCAGAAAGCAGGCTGAGATCTTTCTTCTTCTCACCAAGTCCGATGATTATCGCGATGCTTAGCTTGAATCCTAATTTTCTGGCTTTTACCATCATATCAACATAGGGTTTGATAGGCTTATCCGGACAGACTTTTTTATGGAGTCTTGGCTCGACAGTCTCTATACTGCTGACAATACCTTCAACATAAGGCCTGAACTCTTCAAGCATATCTGTTGATATTTCTCCAAGATTAATCCAGAGCTTCTCACCCAGCATTTCATGTACAAGCATTGTTGTTCTGAGCAGCATTTCATCATTCAATATTCCATAACCGCCTGTGAGGAATTCAAGCCTCCATCCAAGGCCTTTTATCAGCATAGCTTCAGACAAAATGCTTGGGATGCTCCTGATCGCCATTGCTGGTTTTCTTATCATCTGTTTCTGGGTATTCCTGAAACAGAATGTGCATGTTCCCCTTTCACAATACCATGACAGGAAGATGCATCTTCCGAACCATGCCTCATCATTAAAATTCCTGTGATATATTTCGCCTGCTTGTTCAACCATTGGTAAAAGTGCGCCTAATGCAGGTGTATTCAAAATAGGACTATCCATGACTTATGCAAAAAAAAACTTCGAATATAAAGCTATTCCAATAATATTCCAAAACATTAAATAACTTTCAATATGTACCAATTATAATGCTTAAAAAAAAGAATTGGTTCTACTCGCTTTTATTATCAGCTTCAAGACTAGTTGATCATATTATCAAGGATAGAAAGAAATTATTTTTTCTATTCATAATTGGCCTGCTAGGACTGTTTTTAATCAAAGAGTTCAAAGGAATTTTCTATCTTCTTATCCTGATAGGCCTCGGCGCCGTTTCCATGATTTATATCCGATTCTTCAATTTTGCGCACTATATCGGATTTGAGCTTTGCATGATGGCAACAGTCCTCTCTACCCTAAGATTCGGTTCAAGTGTTGGAGCTTTTGTCGGATTCTCATCAATAACTTTAGCCCTTATAATTAGCGGATATTTCAAGCCAACTTATTTTATCTCAGTGATTGCACTTCCGCTTGTTGCAATACTTGTTCCTTTGTTTGGCAGCCTTAATCTTTGGCAGCTCGGACTGCTCATGACCTTGATATATGACCTTATAGTGCTCCCGCTATATATTCTGATGGGCAGCAGGGTAATATCATCCATAGTCTTTTTTATTACTCATATGATATCAAACTATTGGATTTTCAGGACACTTGCGCCATTAATCATAAGAATATTTAGTTGAGTATTATGAAACAAAAAATAAGTGGGAAAAAGACAGCATCTTCAAAACACCTGTTAGTAGACTACTTTAAAAAAATCGCTCTTGTTTTAACATCAATAATCTTCACATTAGTGATACTTGAAATTGTCTTGACAGTATCTTATCCTTTATGGTCTGATTATAATTCGGAAATGTGGAGGTACGCAAGTGAGCTAAAGAAACTATCCGATACTCCTGATGTGGGCCATGAGCATATCCCAAACCTATCAATTGTTCTTTACGGCGCAGAAATAAGGACCAATTCGCTCGGTCTTAGAGCAGACAGAGAATATGTTGTTCCAAAGCCAAATAGTACAAGAAGGATTCTTGTCCTCGGAGATTCGATCACAATGGGTTGGGGCGTCAATTACTCAGATACTTACGCTCAGGTGCTAGAATCTATGTTAAATGAAGACAAAACTGCATATGAAGTGATTAATGCAGGTGTAGGTAATTACAACACACAAAATGAATATGGCACCCTAAAAAAATATATTGATTTAGACCCTGACATAATAATCTTAGGATTCTATATAAATGACATTGAAGAGACAAAATATTCAAGGCTTAATTATATCACGAAAAATTCCAACTTGTATGCACTGATGCTCGATAAATTTATTGTCGTAGAATACAGCGGCCAGAAAAATTATAGAGAAATCTACAGAAATCTATATGAAAACCAAATTCTAAGGAATCATCTGAGAAACAGTATAGCCGAGATAATTGAGCTATCAAAGATCCGAAAAATTCCTTTGATCATCGTCAATATACCTGAATTCCACGAATTTGACAATTATCCGTTCTCTAACGTAAACATTCTTATCAAAGAAGCTGCAGAAGAAGCACTATATGTTGATATGCTCCCTATCTTTAACCAAACTGGAATAACACCAACTGAATTTTGGGTCTCATCCGAAGATCCCCACCCAAATGCACTTGCTCATAAACTGATTGCAGAAGAATTATACAAAAAAATTATTCAATTGGACAAATAAGGTTCTTCTCTAACTCCATTGAATATCTCTTGCGCACTGAGGTACTGAAGCCTTCTGTAGACATATTTATCAAATTTCTTTTCCCTAAGGATAAACGGAAGAAGATCCTCCTCTTTCTTCCATGCATATGTGTTTTCGATGGATTCATCGAAAAGAAGAGCAGGATATTCCTTAATTCCAAATCTCTCTGATAATTCTTTGCCTTCCTCGCTTTGCGGATCAACGTATTCAGCTTTGATATATCCAAGATACAGACTGAACCACTCAATTATATCTGTGTTGAAATATGCCGGATCATTATTGTTTGGATCTTTTAGGACAATCACAGTTAGTTCGTCTGTAAATTCACATTTATTGTTTTCGCATATAGCAAGATAACCTTCTTTAACAGGGCAATTTGCATCAGCGCTGCACTCAGGAAGATCATTACAGAGAGTGGAATCTAGGTATTTGCAGACCTCAATCTTAAACGCCAAATCATCAAATGAAGGCACTCTTTTTCCGTTGATGAGAAGTAATGGAGGATATTTTGCATCCTTGATTGTCCTGATATACTTAATAGATTTTCTGTACAATTCATTACCTTCTTCTCCTGCAGCACATTCATTTACTGCTTCGTTATTAGCTGATGTTCTGTCATCTGTGCAAGTCTCCCAATCAATAAGAAGTGCAGGAATGGTAGAATCAGGCTCCTGATATTCAACCCTATGGTTCAGGCAATTAATAATATGCATATATTGATAATTTACCTTATTTTTCTCGATGATACAAAGTTCCAGAATATTAAGGAAGGGTTCCTGGGTCCCATGAAATGAGGAAAAATTTCCAGGGGATCGTTCGATTCCATAATAATACATATTGAATTCTACTTGCTCTCCCATCTCATCTAGAAATGGCTCAGCAGCAGCCTCCATATCGATGATAAAGGGGCATGCTGATACTGCAAAAACATCGACCTTGACCTTCTCATTGAGTTTGCTGCATGCAGTCACCACCAATATGCTTATCACCAGAAAAATGATCTTATTAATTTTTAACATTTGAACCACCAACTATCTGAAAGAGCGCAGATGTATTTATATTTTTGTAAAGATGAAACTGACATAATTCCTTGGCTAATTTGCAGTGCCGTTTCTAGTACGCTTCGCTTATTCATGTGTCGGCTTTATCTGACACTGCAACTGCACTCTTAGTTCACAACAATCCACCGCCTGTAGCGTTCTTACGATGCAGTTGCAGGTAAAGGATAATATTATAAATGGACCAAAATTAATATAGACTATGCAAGAAATAGTTTGCCTTTTTTCTGGTGGAGCTGACAGCACCCTGGCAGCAGCCCTAGTATCCAACAAATATGATAGAGTACATCTGATAACCTATGAAAGATTCGGATTCTTCAAAACAGAAAATGTCAAGATAAATTTTGAAAAACTAAAAAAAAAATTCGGCAAGAATAGATTCACTTTGCAATTCATAAATATTGACCATTTATTCAAGAAAGTTCAGTACGAAAATAATGCGTATTTTCTCAAAAAATACGGTCCAATCTGCATGTCAATATGCGGACTATGCAAGCTTGCTATGCACTGGAGAACAATACTGTACTGCAAAGAAAATTCAGTATTCAATGTATGTGATGGAGCTGTAAAGGAGATGAGCGTATTTCCGGCACAAAATACTGCAATAGCACTTGGTCCATTGCATGAACTATATACTTTCTTTGGGATCAATTATCAAAACCCAGTGTATGATAACGGGAAAAAAGTTGAAAAAGACCTGTATGAAATGAAAATAATCCCTTCCTGCCATCATAAGATGTCAAAAAATGACAAACAGGTTGTGTGCTCACAGCAGATTCTTTTCGCAAAATTTGTTGAATACTATTTGTCAGATCATACATGGAGTGAGTACATAAACCACATGCATGAGTTTTATGTTGAGAAGATAGATTATATAAAAAATCAGCTTCAAGATGGTATGCTGCTCAGAAATTAGAAAAAACCACCTGGAGAATGTCTATGTAGTCGATATACTTTTCAAATCAATCATAATATTCATTTCCTGTTGCGTCCTAGTTTTGATATTTCCTTTTACAGTATTAAATATTGGAAAACCTGTTTATTCAGGTTTAATATATACTGTTCGTGCCTTTTCAGAAGATATCTCCGGATACTTTAAAGATTTAAGATCTCCAAAAATTACGTGCGCAAAATGAAAAAACTTGCGTTTATTATCACATACATTGGAATGTTCCTGCCATACAGACTCAGGATTGTTTATGGCTTCACTGTAAATTTTCTTCTTAATTCAGTACTTAATCACATGCGTCTTCTGCTGCGTATAATTGTGATGACCATCTCTAGTATAATACTCTTCATTATCTATTTTACTGTAATTCCAATTACGATTCTTTTGCAACTAAGCACTTTCCAGAATCATGGGTACATAAGCATTTACAAATCAGATATTAGAAAAAGATACTAAAATGAAAACATTGATTATTGCACCGAATATTTTTAAGCCGTTTGTTGTCTTAAATGAGAAAAAGAAGAATAAATACCTTGCGGAGGATCATGATGAGCGCAGCTTTCCTTTATGGTCGCTACCGAAAATATTGGATGAAGAGTCCTGTAGCTTGAATGTAGTAATTGTCGGAAAACCTATAATTTATGCAAGAAATCTATTATACAATCACTGCAATGCTTTTCCGCTGCACCCGAAAGAATTTCTTCAGGATATGGGTGACTTTTTTTCAAATATATCGTCGCCATTAAAAATTATCCAAGATGTGCAGCTAAGTGACGGATCCAAGATTAAGGATAGATTCAAATTTGAAGAAATATTTTATGTGCGAATAGATGATGCAGTGGCGCATGCATTTTCAAATAAACGATTTAATGCAATAATCACATGTTTGACCGATACTTTTGAAGGAAATTCATTTTGCATATATGGGCATAATGATATTAAAGAGGCAGATATACTCACTTCACTAAGCACACTGCTTATGCACAGCAAAAATAATATTAGGGCAACAAAATCAGGATTTAGGATAAAAAGAGGTGTTCTGGCTCGTTCTTCAAAAATAAGAAAACAACAAAATTCTCCTGAGAAAGAGAAGATAATCTATAAAATTTTGTTGCCCATCTTAGATAAATATAAAAAAGTACTGATGATTTCAGATACTAGTATAGGAATAACAAAAGATATAAACGGACTAACCCTCAGAAAAATAAATAGTCTAGATAAGATTAGTGCAGTTTGCAAATATGTGACTGAGCATGAAAAAAAATATAGTAATCGAAGTGTTTGAATATATAATTGAAAATAAAGTATGGTGGATTGCACCTATTGTAATAATGCTTATTATTGTCGGAATACTCGTAATATTTGTTCAGAATAGTGCTGTATCACCATTTGTATATATCCTTTTTTAAGAGCCAATTGATTATTCATTATCTGGTTCAGTATATTATAGAACTTAAAGTTTTTTCAAGATTGCATTGAAGCATCGAAATACACTATTCCTATATAGGTTCAAGTGCAGATATTAGACTTATTAATTGCAAATTTCTCAATTATTGCTTGCGCAACATTTTCTGCTATCAAAATGCTTCCTCTTTTAGTAGTATGGCCCCAATCATTGATATCACTAAATCTGGTCTGTATCTCATTAGATTATCATCTAATTTTGATAACAAATAAGATGTATTAGCGTCTGGTATTGCTTCATTATAAACTATGAAGTTGCACGATAGGTTCGCTCCATTTAATATTTCTTCTATTAATTCCGGCCAAAGCGCTTCGTTGCCTTTTGTTAGTGATTCTCCTATAACAATTATTCTAAAAGAATTACCTTTTTCCTCCAATCTCGCATTAATTATTAATTTATCAGCAACTCTCAAAACAATTTCACAAAGAATCAATGAAAATAATAGCCCAAAAAATATCAACACTATTTTTTGCCTAATAGATAATTTTTTTCTAACAAAACACGTCCAAGTATTTTGAAAAGCTAATATAAATTTCTTTAAGTTAATGAAAATCCTGAAAGGCGACTATCCCCTACCCTAAAGCAATGAAAATTGAAAATTTTCAGTGTGTCGAAAATCATCTTTATTTTCGAGCATGGTCAAAAGCAGTTTTTTCTGCTTTTGACATACTGGAAATCTGTGATTTCCATTAGGTGGGGATTTACGCCGCCTTTCCGAGAAGGATTTTCAGAAAATCAAACAAGAAAGAATTCACCGCATTCAATCTCACTAACGTTCGTTGCATCAAACACGTTTGATACATCTCCAAACATGAATATTGGAGATTTCTGCTTGTTTGATTTAATATTTTTTTATTTTGTGCAGGTATAAAGCAAATGTCCAGCCATTGTCGTTCGCAATCTGCCTGACCACATCCTTCACATCATTTGGCCTGAAATCAAACTTATATATTTCTCCGATACTGCCATCATCCTTGATCCCGTATCTATACGATTTGATGCGTCTATTTATGATACAACCTTTTGTAAAACTTGATTGCCCGCTTATCCTAAGTGGACCCATTGTCCTTTCAGTGTGGACAATCATTTCCTGATATCTCAGAGTCTTTTTTGTCTCATCAAATACAATCTTCGCAGTATATTTCATATTTTCCCAGCCTTTCCCAAGGATTTCAATCCATTTTGCATCAAGAACAATCCATTCAATGTCAAGATCAATCCCTTCTTCTGATGATGCTTTCACCTTGAAAGGGTTCTTGGCTGATAATTTTATCAGTTTTTGCTTTAAATCCTTGACAGAGACTACTTTAGTTCCTTCTTTCGGCTTTGAAGCGCCTGCCACATTCTTGAATGCAAAATAAAGCCCAACACTTACTCCAATCAATCCAAGTGCTCCGCCAATAATCCCGTAAACCAAGTCATTCACCATTTTCTATCCCTCATAGATCCATTTTAATCCAACAGCTATTCCATCCATAATTTAAAGTTTATCAATCTTTCCAAAATCTGATGTATTTATTTTAGCCCAAATGTTGATTACAACTCGTTCCCCCTAACTCTCATAAACTGATGAACGAGGATACATATTGGGTCTCAGATTAATCAGAAGAATTAATACTTACCTTTTATTTAGTATTGATAGAATCGGATCAAAGATCTTCTCCTGCGCATTTTTCCCCGTCACCGGGAGTTGCCGATAAAAATCATATGGATGCTCAAATCCATATTGATTGAACGATAAAAATTGCTGCTGAGACCAACCACTGAGGCCAATTATTATCATATCCTTATGCATTGCTCTGACAATCTGTGCTAGGTAATCTCCATGATTGAATTGGTCCATACCGAGTTGGTCTTGGGGCACTGATTTTTTTGCACGCCTCAGTCTTGATTCAGCCTCTTTAAGGTACGCTTGTCCAGCAGGCGATAATTCTCCAGGCCATGCTGAATAGCTATATGTCTTCTCAAGATAACTATTATTAAATCCTTTGATTGGAGAGTCAAGCAACTGATGTGGCCTAGTGTGATCAAATGGCAGTCTTGGATGAATAATAATGCAATCCACCTCTGTCGCAGCCAGGCAGTTTAGAGCCTGATAAAACTCTGCAGCCACATCCAGTACGCTAAATTTATTAAAAGTGTTCCTATATATATACCCTGAATCATGGGCAACTAGCAGATTTAAATCTCTAATGGAAAATTTCTTTTGATTGTTTGCCGTTCGGTTGGCAACCCTGTATTTATCTAATGGACTTCCGTGATCCACAGGCTTTAGACCCTTTTGCATGCGGAGCATATTTACAGCGGTAACCTGTCTCCCTTGGATTCCGCCATCTATTTTCTGATCTCTCAGTTTTATTAAATAGGATTTATCTATCCAATCTGCATAATCCTCACCAAGTTCAGTAAATTTTTCAACTAAATCCGCTATTGTGTCTTCATAATCTGCATCTTCGTTAGGCAAATTTGCCTCATTTAATTTAATTAAGGAAGAATTAATTATCTCTAAAACCGGAAAAATGTAATGCAGGGTATTCACCGGATCAGCAATAACCTCTCCAAGTTTCAAATCATGATTAAAAGCCTCGTATAGATCTCTAACTACACCCTGCAGTTTTTTAGGCACGATTTCTTCTATACCTCTTAAAGAGTGCAAGGCTTCAGACACAAGCGAAAAATATCTGCTTACAACTTCTTCGCAGGCCCTTGCATATTCACTATCTTGCATAGGAAATCGAACAGCCTGAAGGCTTTGCTTAAGTCTTTCCAGATCAAAAGGCAAATTTTTCCTTTCAACAACATATTTGGTTCTGAGGACTAAATCACCTTCGAAAGTCTGAGGTTCTTTTATTACCAATGCAAATGGCAAATCCTCTCCATTTATTAGGACTCCTCGTCTGAATATGTCGAGAACCCATGGATAACCAATGGAGCCTGTCATGGCCACAACCGGCAGCATATTGCCGCTGCTAGCCCGTTCCCTAACATAATCTAAACCATTGACACGGCCTAATACTACATCAGTTATCAATGCGTCGACAGCAGTTGAAGGCCTTGATAAATATGAATAGGCTCTAGCTGGATCATTAAATGTCATAACTTCAGCCCCATAATTGCCTAATATTCTCTCACAAAGCTCTATTACGTCTCTCCTATCGTCGAGCACTACAAGATGAGAGGGATAAAGCCAATCTTTCGGATTTTCATCTGATTGTAAGACCTGCATTAAATTCTGGGATGCATGAGATAGTGATGTCAAAACCATTTTCTTAACTATAAAGTGGTAATATTTAAATATTACTGAACATATAAATATTTCCTCTTATTTCAATCTTATATGTCAAGAAATATCGAAGGAAGAAACCCAGTAATGGAATCACTTAGATCTAACACAAAAATCTATAAGATTTACATCCAGCGATCTGTCAAGGATGAGAAACGGATACAAGAAATTGTTGAACTTGCTAAGAAAAAAGATATTGAACTGATAGAAACCAGCGATCTGTCTCGACTGGCCAAAACCGCCAGGCATCAGGGTATCATCGCTATGGCAGAAGAATCTGAAAAGAAAAAACTGAAGGATGTAATTAACGATGTGTACTCAAAAAATCTGGTACCTTTTTTTGTAGTCGTTTCAGATGCATCGTACGAGCATAACCTTGGGACTGTAATGAGAAGCGCTGAAGCTGCAGGAGTGCACGCTGTAATTATTTCACAAAATTCTTTTGGGATAACTCCAGTGGTTGCAAAATCATCAGCTGGTGCGTCTGAACATATGACCCTAATCCAGGATAACCTTCATGTTGCATTGAAACTGATAAGAGATTCTGGCATTAAAATTGTAGCACTAAAAGAAGGGCAAAAGTCGATATTCCAATGCAAATTGGATTGCCCACTATGCTTAATAGTGGGATCAGAAGATAAAGGAGTAAATACTACATTTGATAAATCCATTGACGAATATGCAGGAATACCTATGCATGGCAAGATTTCATCTCTAAATATGGCGGTTGCTGCATCTCTCGCGATGTTCGAGGCTGTGAGGCAGAGAAATAAGTAACCTACAGAAACTAATAATAACTACCTTCTTATCAGTTAAATAATGATACCTAAATTCTGTCCAAGCATAAAATATAAGATGTTTGCTTACATCAATACAATCATCAAAAAACAGAACTTAGAAGTATCCAATTCGATTAGTTTCGAAACTTGTGAGGTTAAATAATAGTAACATGACCGCAACGAAGCTCGTACTAAAAATAGCTTTGGCAGTATTTTCAATCTTATTCACATTGTTTTTCCTAGAAATTATTCTGAGGCTCAGTTATCCTTTGTATGCTGATTATAATACTGAAATGTGGAGATATACAAAAGAACTCAAACAAAGATCTGACCTTCCCAATCTTGGGCATGAGCATATCCCAAACAAATCAGTTATTCTGTATGGTGTGGAGATAAGAACAAATCAACTAGGTCTAAGAGCAAATAGAGAATATGTAATACCCAAACCGAAAAATACTGTCAGGATACTTGTGCTTGGAGATTCAATTGCTCTTGGATGGGGCGTAAATTACTATGAGACTTTCCCAAATATTCTTGAATCTATACTAAACCAAAAGAATCCTGCAAAATATGAGGTGTTGAACGCAGCTGTAGGGAATTATAACACTGAGAACGAACTGGGAGCTCTTCAGAAATATCTATCCCTTGATCCAGACATCATCATAGTCGGTTACACAATAAGTGACATGGAAAAGATAAAATATCCTGGCCAAAGTTTTATTAGAGAAAATTCCTATCTGTATTCATTCCTGTTTGATAAATTTGCGGGCTTAAGGTTCATCGGAAAAGAGACTTATTATGAATATTATCACAGGATCAATTCAGATGAAAACAATAAGGTAAAACAAAAAAAGATTATTGACAAATTGATAGACGCTTCGGGAAACAGAACTGTGATAGTTGTAAATATCCCTGATTTCCATAAACTCAAAGGCTATGAGTTTGGTGAAGAAAATGATTTCACAAATGCTATGCTTGCGAATAGAACCGAAGTTATCTACCTGGATTTGCTTCCTGTCTTTCAGAATCAGTCCATGGATACAATGGACTTTTGGGTAACGGATAAGGACCCTCATCCAAACAATAAGGCGCATAGGCTCATAGCTGAGCAGATTTATATGCTTATTAATTCTGATCCTTCCAATTAAGTCCAGCATAATAGCTAGCTGTTCAGGAAGAAATATCTGATTGAAGGCAATTTGCCTCAATTCAATATTGGAAACCGTATATTTTAAAAGAGAGGAAATTATCCTTTGTCTATGGATAAACCACATCATGAAACAAATACCGAAGATGTAAAGCACTGGGCAGACCAGATAGCAGATGAAGCAATCGAAAGAGTTGAAAATAATCCATTCCTAAAGAAGATAGTGGAGAAAAACGGTTATTTTGTATATGATGAAAAAACACCATCAGGAGTTATTCATATCGGCTCTGGAAGAGGATGGGTTATCCATGATGCGATTGCAAAAGCACTGAGGGATAAAGGCAAGAACGGAAGGTTTGTCCTGAGCAGCGATGATCACGATCCGCTTGATAAATATTCAAAAGAACTCAGCAAGGAAGATAACGATAGATACATAGGTGTTCCGTTTAGGGATATACCTTCTCCAGTCAATGGCTATGAGTGTTTTGGAGATTATTATTTCAAACAGTGCACTGACTTGTTTTCACAGTTTGGAATTGTTGCAGAGCTTGAAAGTACAGGCCTGGAATATGAAAAAGGCACCTTCAACAAGGCAATAAAAACAATCCTTGACAATAGCGATAAAGTAAATCAAATATATCGTGAATTGTATGGTGATGATGCTGGATTTGCAAATAGGCTTCCATTCAATGTTAGATGCCCGAATTGCGGAAAGATTGCGACAACTGCAGCTTTAGAGTGGGACTCAAAAAAAGAATTAGTATATTTTGAATGCAAGGATGATGTTGTTGATTGGGCAAAAGGCTGCGGCAATAAAGGATGGATCTCTCCTTATAACAGGAACGGAAAATTCCCATGGAAAATTGAATGGGCTGCAAAGTGGCCTTCAAAAGGCGTGATTATAGAAACAGCAGGCAAGGACCATTTTACAAAAGGCGGTGCAAGGACCATGGCATGCAGAATCTCTGTTGATATACTTAATTATCCGCCGCCGTATCCTTCAAACGGATATCATGAAGGTCCTGGCTATGAATTTTTTACAGTGGGCGGCAAAAAGATGTCGACCAGCAAAGGAAGAGGTTTTGGTTTTGCTGAGTCTGTAAACATCGCTCCTCCAAATATGCTCAGATATATGCTGATAAGGACAAGGCCTAACGCTGTGATTGACTTTGACCCCTACGGGACAAATGACATTATACTTCTTTATGAACGATATGACAAGACAGAAAGGATATATTTCGGAAAAGAAGACCAAGGCGAAAAAGAGAACGAGAAACAGAAGAGGATATATGAACTCAGTCATGTCGGAAAGATTCCTGAGAGAATGCCTCCACAGATCCCGTTCATCCATGCTTCAGTCCTGGTGCAGATTCATGAGAATGAAGAGGACATCATATCCAATCTCAAGGATTCAGGCCATCTCTATGAAGATGCGACTAAAGAAGAACTCAAATATGTTTTAGACAGAGTACAATTCGCAAAAAGATGGGTTAATGAATACGCAGAAGACCAGTATAAAATCCAGCTTCAGGAAAAGGTGCCGGAGGGATTGGAACTGTCTGATTCACAGAAAAATGCCCTAAAACTGATAGCTGAAAGGCTTAAAAAAGGCAAGTGGAATGAAGAGCTTCTGTACAATGAATTCTACAAGATAAAAGATGAGACTGGTCTTCAGCCAAAGGAATTGTTCTCAGCTGCCTACAAAGTACTTCTGAACAGAGAACGAGGCCCAAAATTGGCTGGGTTTTTGCTGGCAGTGAAGGAGAAGGCTATAAAATTGTTTGAAGAAGTTTGAATCCTATTATTATCTATTAAACAACATCTTTAAAAACTAAACAATTGTTTTGCATACAAGGTGAGATAAAATGGAATTCAATGAAATAGTTATGTCAAGGTACGCAACAAAGAAATTCGACGGGAAAATGATTCCGCAAGCAAAGGTAGATGAATTATTAGAGATGATACGCTACGCTCCATCATCAAGCAATATTCAGCCGTGGAAAATTATGGTTGTGACAGACCCTAAAATAAAAAAATCACTGGCTCCTTCTGCATGGAATCAGGCACAGATAACCACTTGCAGCCATCTATTAGTGTTTTGTGCTGATACAGATATTAACTCAAAAATCAATAGACTGATTGAATTGATGCCGCTTGCTAAAGAATACTATTCTGGACTAAATGTTGGATTTGACAAGATGACTGAAGAGCAGACACTATCCTGGGCGCAGAGACAACTTTTTTTAGCGCTAGGAAATGCACTGAACGGCGCAAAATCATTGGGGTTTGATTCTTGCCCCATGGAAGGTTTCTTTCCTGAAACTTTTACAAAGATACTGAAACTTCCAAAGAACCTTGTACCGACTGCATTATGCCCAATCGGGTATGCGGCTGACCAGCCAAGACCAAAAGTAAGATTTGCCAAAGAACAGGTTTTTTTCTAAATTTTTTTCCAGTACAACTGCTTATCTTCGATAAAGCAGCTAATCTTATTTTGCTTCTTCAGGTAAGATAGATAAGCCTTGACAATTGACAAATTAAGGAAATATTGTCCGACTGCCATATACATATCATGCTTTTTTGCAAGATAGGTTAGTACTCCTTCAATAGAATTTTTTTCTTTCAAAAAATCAAGAATCTCATCAGCAACCTGATTTATAAGCTCTATATTTTTTGATATTGCTACCTTTGCCTGTTCTTTTGATAAAAGCCCTCCATGGGCTACCAAATAGAATTCATGCTTTGTTTCGAAAAGCAGATTCAGACTTTCTATTGATTTTTGAACATCAAATAGATACGGGACTTTGTACTTTGAGAGTACTTCCTCTGAAAAAAATGAGTCATTTGCGAACAGAACACTATCAGGCGACAATACTGCAATGGTATTCATCGAATGCCCTGGAACTTCGATGATCTTAAGGTCATCTACCTCTTTTCCAAGTATCTCATCAGGAATGCTCGGTTTTCCCATGAAAAATTTGTCTTTGAGCTCATCTATAGGATCTGCACCATACAGGTAAATTGGCTCAAGTATAGGATTTTCCATTATGACTGATTCCATTCTGGGTGCATAAATCCTGCAGCCGGTTCTAGATTTTATCAGTGAATTTCCGCCATAATGATCTCCGTGCGCATGCGTTGTGATAATCTTGGTGATTTGTATTTCTTTTTCTTGCAGGGAATTGCAGACTTTCCTTGCATAGTCATCATCCATTCCTGTATCAACTAAGATAGCTTTACCGTCTTTGATATATATTCCTATGCAGACCCTTGCATCAAAATAATAGCTGCTGCCTTTTATCTGTTTTAGCATTTCATTCTAGATAGATAATATATTAATAACTATTATGATTTTATTATATTCAATATTATTCTTAAAATTTATAAAGTGATAATGTTTTATTCAATCCATGATGTTTTTTCCATTTGGATTCGGCATGCCGTCATGGATGGTAGGTTTTGGCTTCCTAGCGATAATAGCTGTAGTTTTTGGCATTGTCCACCTGCTGAAATCCAACCTTAAAGATACAGAAAAAGTTCTCTGGACAATAATAATTATCGGGCTAAATGTTGTGGGAGTACTTTTGTATTTGATATTTGCAAAGAAAATGACAGACAAAAAACAAAAAAAGCTCTTTAGGAGCACAAAAAACAAAGTGATTGCAGGAGTTTGCGGAGGACTCGGAGAATATTTTGATGTTGACCCGACGATTGTCAGGCTTGTATGGGTGGTGTTTAGCCTTATGGGCGGAGCAGGAATTCTAGCATATATCATCGCTTGGATAATAATACCAAAACACTAGAAATCAAGCAGGCTTGAATTTATTTTTGCTTCTCTATATTTACAATATGAGCACTCACCTGATGATGAAGGCATCGGACCTTCCAATAATTTCAACGCCTTATCGATGAGCCTCTCTGCAAATTTAATGTCAAAATCGACTTTCACCAAATCCTTATGGAATAGAAAAACATTTTCAAGAACCTTGTCCGGATGATAAAATAACAGATAGGAATATTCCTCTGTATCATATCCGTTTTTCCTGAGCAAATAATTATAGAGAGCAAGCTGGCCTACATAATATTTTTGGCTGTCATCCTTGATCGGATAACCCCTTGTCTTATAATCGAGCACAATCAGCTTATCTCCTTTCTTCAAGATCGCATCGACTGCTCCTTTAATTTTGAATTTTTCAGTCTCATATACTATCCCTTGTCTATTGTTTCTCCAGATATCCAGGAGTTTCCTGTCTTCAAACACTTTCACATCCTTAATATCCTTGATTTCAGGCGGAAGTTCTCCTTTTGCTGCGTAAGAATCAAAATGCACTTTCAGTATCCTGTCCATACCGCTGGGAAGAGATGGAAAAATGCCCTCAGGCCGTTTTAGTCCCTTATTATGCTCAAGCCAGAAGCATTTAGGGCAGTCTTCTGCAAGACCTATTGTAGAAGGCGAAAATTTATACATGAATCAATGTATTTCTAAGCTCGTTTATATTTGTTATGCAGGAATGTCCAGTGGTCTTTACATAGGTAGGGCATCAAGCTGTGATAAGACCCAACCTACACCCTGCATTTTTTGGACAATGTATCCTTCCAACCTTCCTTCAGTGATATAACCTGCAGGTGGAAGACCATATGCCGAGGACATAATATTTGCTTTCACCTTAAACAACATATCCCTTGCCACATTGACTGGAAGTTCCTGTTCCTTCACATCACCTGCTGCCAATGCTCGTTCATATTGATCAGAAAAGTCAATTCCGAGCTCGTATGTCTCGAGCGCATTTGCAGCAATAAGCTTTTGTAATCCTGGGTTGTATATGTGTCTCATAATGAAGTGTATATTTTTGTTATATTTATTGTTTATCCCAAACTTAATAAGTAAGTTCGAAATTTTCCATCAGATGTACATCCCAAAAAGATACGGGCTATCAAGAGATGACAAGTGCACTTTCTGCGAAAAGAAAGCACTGGTGAAAAACAAGCAGCATCTTCTGGTATGTAAGGCTCATAAAGACTCAATGCTGCCTGATATCAGATGCTCCTGCGGCTCATGGCTTGAGCTAAAAGACGGTAAATTCGGCCCATATTTTGTCTGCATGAATTGTGGAAATATGAATCTGAAAAAAGGCTTAGATATCTTAGAGAATCAACAATCAAAAAAGAAAGTCGAATTGAAGGAAGAAGTGATTGATCCAAGGAATATTAAGGGGTTTGATTATGGGCTTCGATGATGCCGATAATTTAACTACCTTTCTAAACTAGAAAAGTATTTATAATTCATGTGCAATAAATTATCTTAAGTGCAATCATGAAAAAGATTATTTCGCTCATTTTGATAATATTGTTTGTTATTGCCTGTTCAACGGAAACTGAGACACCGCTTGACGATACTGGCATACTGCCTGAAGATATAGTTAAGGTTGTGGATGCGAACAATCAGTTTGGTATGGACTTATATTCAGTACTGAAAAACCAGACAGATGACAATATCTTTTTCTCGCCTTATAGCATTTCAACTGCCCTTGCAATGACTTATGAAGGTTCAGATGGCATTACTGCAGAAGAAATACAAAAGGTCTTTCATTTTCCTGTCCATACATCACTAAGACCTGCAAATGCAAGAATCTACAATGAGATAAACAAGAATAAAAAAGATCAGCTTTCAACTGCAAATGCACTATGGGCACAGAAGGATTATTCATTCCTGCCTGAATATTTTGACACAATAGACAAGTATTATGGAGGAAAAGTCACAAATCTGGATTTTGCCGGTGATACTGAAAATTCAAGGCTCACCATAAACAAATGGGTTGAAGATAGGACAAAAGAGAAAATAAAGGATCTTCTCCCTGAAGGGGCAATTGATTCATCAACAGCACTAGTCCTGACAAATGCAATATATTTCAAAGGTACATGGATATTGCAATTTGACAAATCCAGGACAAAAGAGACCGATTTTTTTATTTCAGATAAAGAACCAATCAAAACTCAAATGATGACTGTATCTGGCGATAAATCAAGATTCAAGTATATGGAAAATGACATCCTGCAGATGATAGAGCTCCCCTATGAAGGAGGAGATATTTCAATGATAATCCTGCTTCCAAAAGAAGACTTGAATCACATGGAAAGCGAACTAAATTATGAGAATATTCAGCTCTGGATGGAAGATATGGAAGAGACAAAGATTGATGTCTATCTTCCTAAATTCAAGTTTGAGACAAAGTATTTTATGGCTGAAACTCTTGCGATGATGGGCATGCCTTCTGCTTTTTCTCCTGGAACAGCTGATTTTTCAAAAATGACAGGAAGTAAAGATCTATACATAAGCAAGGTCATACATCAAGCTTATGTCGATGTAAATGAAGAAGGGACAGAGGCAGCAGCAGCAACAGCTGTAATCATGGCAAAAACATCTGCATTCATGAAAAATATATTCAGGGCAGACCATCCGTTCATATTCTTCATTCAGGACAAAACAGGGAATATACTATTCTTCGGAAGAGTAGCAGACCCAAGAGGTGAATAAGATGAAATGGCTTGAATCAAAAATACATAAGATGAAATGGTACGATATGTCGCTTGTGAAGCTGAGCGTATTTTCCTTTGCACTGCTCGTGGCAAAGCTATGGTCTCCAATATTGGGCTTTGAGTGGTACTGGTACGGCATAGTCTTTTTAGTGGCAATGGTTAGACCAATGCAAGTGATGTTTGGGAAATAATGTTTATTTCAGATAAAATTTAAATATTTTTTTTGTGTACTAACAGATTAGTTTGAGCCTAATTTGTACTCAAACATGACCAAGCAATTATATCTCTTGCCGCAATCTATATATTCAGTTAGAAAATCCATTATTTCATGGCAACAAAAGTAAATGCATCACACATCCTTGTGAAAACAGAAGAAGAAGCTAAACAAATAAAATTAGCTCTTGACAACGGGAAATCATTTGAAAGTATTGCAAAAGAACAGTCGATGTGCCCATCAAAGAAAAATGGTGGCTCGCTTGGATGGTTCACGCATGGCCAGATGGTAAGAGAATTTGAGAAAGCAGCTTTTTCGATGAAAAAAGGACAGATAAGTCAACCTGTGAAGACACAGTTCGGATGGCATGTTATAAAAATCAATGATACCTGGGGTTAGGCAACAGGGATAGCAGATACTGGAAATAGATATGTGCAACTGCTAAATTAATCATTCCTTAAAATCCTGTTCCAATAATTCCAATTAGTGATAATAAAAATCAATAATAACTTAGAGAACAGGATTTTCCATTTCTATTAGCTCTTTTTGAAGCTTTTTTAGTTCGAGCTCCATTGCAAAGTTTAATTGCCGTCTTTGTTTATCCCATTCATATGTAAGTATCTTTTTTTTGATATCTGCTTTTCT
The DNA here is from genome assembly GCA_043826135.1 of archaeon. Taxonomy (GTDB): domain Archaea; phylum Nanobdellota; class Nanobdellia; order Woesearchaeales; family GW2011-AR15; genus GW2011-AR15. The sequence continues at coordinate 236 of JBDRQT010000043.1, read as the reverse complement.
TTTTCTGGATCGATCCTGCGAAGGATCCCTATCTACAAAGGGGATGGTTTTTCCTCACGTAGGTCCGGCTGCAAATCTTTAAGTATATTATCTAGTTGAGGGATTTCCTCAGGTTTATCTTCATACATTACGTACACCTCACAACAAATTTTAGGGAAAAAACCATAGAATTATGACAATTCCCTAAAAGAATACATTACTCCTCAATTAATAAGTGTTTCGGAAAAAATCAGTCC
>JBDRQT010000042.1:0-46137 GCA_043826135.1 archaeon | reverse complement strand
TTTCTTATAATAACATGAAGTCTTTCATACTTAAGGAACAAAACAATAAGTTGTATTACAGCGATGCTATGATTGTCGATAATCCCTCTGCACTAAAGATGATAGATCATCCGATAAGGCTGAAGATTCTTGAGATGCTCTCAAAACATGCAATGTATCCGGCAGAGATAGCAAAAGAGCTTTCGATGCACGAGCAAAAGGTGTATTATCATATCGGCAAGATGGCGCAGTCAGGACTTCTTGAGGTGGTCGAAAAACAAGAAATCAGGGGAACTGTTGCCAAAAGATTTGCACCGAAAGTGCTGAATTTTGCATTCACCATGTCAAAAGACTGGAAGGAGCTCAGCGGACTTCTAGAAGATCGAGACAAGGAAATAGTTAAATTTCTTTATCCCTTTATTCAAAACAAATATCTAACAAGTGAGATTGTTGTCGGAAGTCCTGATCCGCATGGCCCACATAAGGCTCGGGCAAGGGATGGGCACTATGCAATAGACCTAGCTTTATTTCTTGGCACATACTGCAAAAATGAGGGGTTCAGCTCTAAGCTCGATGTTGATGTTGATCTGAAATCAAACCAGAATCTGATACTTGTCGGAGGGCCAGTGACTAATCTAATGGTCGCAAAAATAAATGATTATCTTCCTGCAAAATTCTCAGACAAAAAACCATGGGGGATTATCTCAAAAAACAAGACCTATACAGAAGAGAGCACAGGTTTAATATGCAAGATACCAAATCCCTATAACCCAGAATTCTATATCCTGATTCTTGCAGGGATTAGATTTATTGGCACAAAGGCGGCGGTCATGGCGCTGACAAATCACACAAAAGAGACCATTTATAGGTATACAGGCCAGAAAGAGTTCTATGCAATAGTACAGGGGTATGATATGGATGGAGACGGGAAGATTGACAGTGTGGAGATCCTGGAGTGAAGATGAGGAAGATAATACTTGCATCTGCCTCAAAGCAGCGGAGAGCTTATTTTGAGATGATTTTTGGTGATAACTTCGAAGTGTGTGCCAGTGACTATAAAGAAGAAAATGATTTGGACATGTTACCTGAAAAACTAAGTGTCAAACTTGCCAAGGGTAAGGCAAGGGAAGTTGCAGAGAAGTATGAAGATGCTATTGTTGTCGGATGCGATACATTTGTGTATCTGGATGGTAAAGTAGTAGGCAAGCCAAAGGATACTGATGATGCAGTAAATATCCTGAAGCTGCAGTCTGGAAGAATATTGGAAGTATATTCAGGACTTTGCATAATCGATACAAAAAATAATACTGAAATCACTGACTTTGCGGTAAGCAAGGTATTTTTTGCAAAGCTCTCAAATAATGAAATAAAAAAATATGTAGATACTGAAGAATGGGTCGGAAAAGCAGGCGGATGGGCTAATCTTGGGAAAGCAGGTATGTTTATAGAAAGAATAGAAGGCTGCATGGCAAATGTTGCAGGTATGCCGCTAAATAAATTATATGTGATTTTGAAGAAAATGGGACTTAATGTTTTTGAGTACTAGTATCGATAATCTCAATATGATGTCCATTTTCCTTTGCTTCGACTCTGCAGACATCAAAAATCTCAGCATCCAGGTTCTCTCTAACCTTTTTTTTGCTGTAGCCTCTATTTTCCAGCCTTGCTTTTAGTTCTTTTAGGTTGCATTTTGTGATGATGCATTTATCTACAAATTTGTTAGGCAGATAGTGAGAGAGGTGGGAATCGATTACTACATCCTTTTCCTTCTTGATTAATTCTATTAATGCTTTCTTGAGCTTACTAATATCTATTATTTTTGTGTCCCTTTCCTTGTCAAATCCTTCTGATAGATTAAGATCATCAATGACTTTATTCACATTAACATATTTTACTTTCATCTCTTTAGCAAGTTTTTTCGCATAGGTAGTCTTGCCGGTTCCCGGAGTTCCTGAGACAATTATCACAGTCATCCTAGTCAGAAAGACAAAAAACTATTTAAATCTGCCAATAATTAAATAACCTAGGAGGGATAATCATGCTAAAGATGAAAAAGATATCAGAATGCTACGATATGAAGGTTTTTACAGACGAAGGAGACTATTTCGGAGATGTTGAGGAAATCATTGTGCATACGAACAAGATTTCCGGCTGGAGAGTAAAAGCCACAAAAAACTCATTTCTGACAAATATACTCGGCAGCGCAAAAGGTGTTGTTGTGCCTCATGGCCTTGTAAAAGCTATCGGAGACATAATGATTATCAACAAATCAGCGATGCCAACGTCCGGCGATGAAGATTAAATTATTTTCTTATCTTTTTCTAACAATATTATGAAGAAGTGCTTGCTTTTTAGACATCGAAAATTTGAGGATCAAAATTTTGTTGGACACAGTCCGTTGGTTTTAGGTAGAGCCTCTTCTTCCCGATATTAAAAAAGCAAGCTAGATATTAGTTCTTGCTATTAATTTATAAACATTGCCATTCTACATAAATCTATGACTAATCAGAGCAAAGAGAAGTATAAAATATACAAGAATGTCTTTGATGAATTCACGATTAGTACACTTTTTAAGCTGAGCTCTGAAGAGCATTTTGATGAGCTTATAGGCCCTGTCATGATAGGTAAGGAATCTAATGTGTTCATTGCAAACACAAAAGAAGGAGGATATGTCATCGTTAAGATTTACAGGCTTGCGTCATGCAACTTCAACAAGATGTATTCCTATATCAAGTCAGACCCAAGGTTCATGCAGATAAAAAACCAAAGAAGACAGGTTATTTTCAAATGGGTCCAGAGGGAGTACAGGAATCTCATGATCGCAAGAGAATGCATCAATGTCCCAATGCCTATTGTATTTTCAAATAATGTTCTAGTCATGGAATCAATAGGTGGAAAAGAACCAAGCCAGCAGCTGAAAGATAAGATTCCAAAAAACCTCAAAGACTTTTCCCAGCAGATATTTGATTCTGTTGCAAAGCTTGCCCAGAATGGAATAGTCCATGCAGACCTATCAGAGTTCAATATTCTAAATCATAAGGAAAAACCTTATTTCATTGATTTTTCCCAGGCCACAAGTACGAAAGATTCCAATGCAATGGAATATCTCAGGAGAGATATAGGGATAATTGTAAGATTTTTTGGCAAGCACAAGCTGGAACTTGATGCTGAAGAAGAGGTACAAAAAATAAAAAAAGAGATAAATAAGAAGGGTATCTTGAATTAAAAGGTGATCAAATGGCAGATAAAAAATCTACAAACGATGAACAGATAGGATTTCACAAAGGAGCATTATCAACACTTGCAAAAGAAAGACAGGAATTAATGAAATTAGTAGGTATTGTTGAGCAGCTCATGCAGATGCATGTTACAGCATTGAAAGAATTAGGCGTAGATCTGCAGCAGATGGCAGATGATGCAACAAAAGAGAAGAAAAAACCTATTGAAGATCTTGTGGACAAAGCAAGCAGGAAATGATTTTTCATATTTTTGGCCATCCTAATGTGATGGCAACTCATAATACTACATTTGAGTTTACCAAAGACCAAAATCTTTCGCCTAAAGGGGATTGTATCATTGGTGTTAGAGCTGATTTCACTCCAGAAGATATTCTAAGGCTCCTGAAAAAAGAGGAGATTAAAATTATCATTACAGTAGATGATCTTAAGGAAGAGATAACTGCACTTGTCAACAAAGATTTTTCAGATGAGCACGAAATAGTAATCAGGATTGGAGAGCATGCATCAAAAAGGACGCTTGGTCTAAGGGCTGATAAGGCAGCAATTCATCTTGACAGGAAAATGATTGAGAAACTGAAAAATCCAGAAACAGTTGGAAGAGTTGAGATCAGATGAAAAAAGCAATGAACCACAGCGAGGCAAAGGAATTCCTGGGTACAATAGAGCATTATGGTCTGGATTTCTCAAAAAGAGACAAGTTTGAGATATACGGGGATATAATCCTGATAAATGGCGAGCCGATGTTCTTCTACCATGAGAAAAGGTTAGTTCCCACGCTAAAATTGCTCCTGAAGAAGATGGTCCTTAGGAAGATAACTGTGGATATGGGAGCTGTTAGGTTTGTTGCAAGCGGCGCAGATGTTATGAGGCCTGGAATCACACAAATTGAGGAGGGTATTGAGAAAGATGATCTTGTTTGTGTAGTTGATGTGACTCATGGAAAGCCTCTTTCAGTTGGGAAGGCAATATTTTCTGGAGAGGAGATAAAATCTATGAATTCTGGCAAGGTTGTTAAGAATTTGCATTGGATTGGGGATGATATCTGGAAGGTTTAAATATTATCATTATCTCCGACAACAGATGACTTGGGAAAGGAATACATTGCAGGAATTGGTTGAAAGGTTCATAGATGATCTGACACCATTTGTAAGATCCAAAAAACCATTAGGTAATCTTGGGGTTAATGAGATTGAGTCTGGTGAGTTCATGTCTCCTGAATTGGTCGAAAGTATAGTGACAATGCTTCTGCAGGAGAGATATTCGCCTTTATTCCAAAAGCTCTTTAGTACGCAGAATTTCAGACAAGTCTCCCAAAAGGGAATTACGAAACTTGACTCTGATCTGCGTATATATGCAGATAGGTCAAGAAACAAGATTCCTGAGGTAAATCAATTTATTTCAGGATATTCAAAGCAATCCTATAATGAGGCATGGGAGCGTAACCTTCCACCATTGTCAATGAAGGGATTTCCCGAAGCTATTGCTTATCTTTTCTTATCTGGACTAAGATTTCAGAATGTTCCATTAGCACACCATGAGCAGGCGGCAGGACTTGCGGACACAACTTTTGCTTTAGGGAGGTATCATGAATCTATTGATCCTCAAGGGAATGCAGCATTGGGGTTCTATGGTGTCTCAAATCATTATGCAATGATCTATTTTGAAACAGAAGGAGCAAAAAGTGCAAGGGCGGCATTGAGGCTCGCAGAGCAGGTCACTTATTGCAGATGCATGAGGTCATTAACAATGCAATACGAACAAGAAAAAGCCGCGCTTCTAGATGAACTCTCAAGAATAAAGAAGTCAATTCCTTCAGATCACAAATTACAAGATAGCATAACTTACCTATCTGAAAGGATATAATAGAAATCCAAGACTCTTTTTGATTGATTAACAAGAATTTATCTTATTAGATTATTACGCATTAATTATTATTTGGTATGTTCCTGGTATTTGATCATTGTCAACTTTAAATTCAACTTTAGTTTCACCAATTGGGCCTTTCGTCATCCTACTCAGTTGAGGTATATATTTGATCATATCTTTTGTTAAGTAAATACTCAATCCTTTTGTCAATATTTGTTGTTCATTTTGACTTGCAACAGCGACTATTATCTCTGTTGGTGTAATTTTACCACCTTTGGTACCTTTCATAAGCTCGGCTCTAAAATCACTGAACAGTTGATCAAAATAAGGTACCCAATATTCTTTTTCCATCTTCTCATATGTAGTAACAGGAATATCTTCGAATTTCGCGAATCTCTCAAGCAAACTTACTTCTTGTTCTAAGCTTGCGTTACGTGCGACCATTTGGTCCAATAAATCCAATTTGTCTATTCTTGCTGCCTCTGCCATCCTATCTGATACATAAGGCATGAAGATTGAGAGTAAGGCAGTGTAGGTTCCAATATAGCTCGCAATGATGTCTCTGTTTAATTTTAAACCATCCTTCATAGTAATATATCTCTGAAGATCATATTGCATCTCTGTGCTTGCAACAAGTTCTTCTGCAGCATATCTGAAGTCGTGTGTGAAGATGTGCGAGGTAATACTATCTATTCTTGCTTTAATTCTAGATTCTAGCCATAAATCAATTCTATCTTTATCACTAATTTTAGTATTTTTTATTGAAGGTAAGATAGAGTCAACAAAATTTGAGTAAAGTCTTTTTAGCCTTTCTACCTGAGCTTTCCATGCGACGTTGCTCCAATCCAGTGGATCAAGCGGATTTACTGTACCAATCATGTAAAGAGAGATGGCGTCAGCAGCAAATTTCTCAGGATCCAGATTGTAATGCTTTCCAAACCCATTAATCCAACCTTTGGTTTGATTCAAAGCCTGAATAGTTGTAACCATGTTCCCTTTTGATTTGCTCATTTTTTGAAAATCTAATCTTGGCTCTCCACCTTTTGCTATCATAGTTGAGTGGGACCCGTCCTCATGCAAAACATATATTTTTTCTCCTTTTTCTGCAAAAACAGGTTTTGCAATTGGAGATTCACTAATTTCTTCTTCACGATAGACCGGCGCCAATTTTCTAACCATACCATACGAGATGATACCTTCCGGAAACAAGTGATCCAAATCAAGAGCTTTATGGAACATTGCAGAATAAACAAGATGAACCCAAAGATGTTCCATCCCCATAATATTTATCACTGGGGGATTTTCTGTTTGTATCTTCTGTCTCAATTTGTATATTTTTGAGCTGGTTACTGTTCGTTTTACTTTAGGAACATAACTATCCAATACTGATTGGGGAGTTAAATTCTCATTAAGTAATTGTTCTTCAGATCTAAAAATATATTCAAATAAGGTGGCATTAAAATGTTCCTGTTGAAAAGTGATTCCTACTGACTTAGCAGAGTCGTGTATATATTGAATGATGCTGTACATTAGCCAATATAAATTGCTGTCGGCTAAAGGCTCTATTACTCTTTCAGGAGTTATTGGGCTGAGCGCACCAAGATGTGCACTTGTTTTTCTTTCTAAATTCTTATTCACCCTTGTTTCAATTACATCTTCCAGTTGATTAAGATCAGGCACTGTAATTTGCATTCTGCCAACTGCAATCATATCTTCAAGCATTGCCACAGTTCTACGTGGTAACTCATTATGTTGATAAATCATTTTCACTGATGTACCTTGCCTCATTACTAGGGGTGTACCATCAGCTTTGCATGATAAGGGTTTATCATATCCAATTACATCTCCTGTTTGGTTTCTATTTGCTTTTATGGTGTCTCCTGAAAAATCCACTTCTAACTTATCATTGGTTACGTCTTTAAAGTCGTCACATGTCCGACAATAAGGTTGCATTTCTGTCACTTCTGCGATATAACCCCTACTATGAAGTTCATTGATTGTCCAAGTGGTTAGTGTAGTGAAAATTGGATCTATAGTTGTCATAAATGAACTCTTAAAATCTGCGCTTTCAATATTAAATCTGGAAAGCAAATCCATATATTCTTGTCCAAGATATGCAACAATTGTGTGAGCAGCATCGTGAGGTGATGCCTTTGTTAAATCAACATTTCTGAATTTCTTATGCTGAAATCTCACGAGGTCGGCAAGAGTGTCAGAAGAAAAACCATATTTGCTTGATTCAAGAGTTATTTGTCGGTTAATTCCATCATTTCTCAGATCATTTTGAACTGCAACAACCAGATTGAAAGTATCTTTTCCAGTAGGGTGAAGACCAAAAGGAAAGAATGTCTCATAGCCCATTGCATCAAATAAATTAAGGATTCCTCTTTGAAGCATGAAACCTCTCAGATGGCCCATGTGGAGCGACGTGTAATTTGGAGTCGGGAATGCAGATATTGCAGTAATCCTTCTAGTACGGGGATATAATGAGGCAATTTCCTCTATTGTCTTTATTACTGGAGCTGTATTCATCATTTGTTATTCACGAATATTTTTATTATTTAATAATAGTATTTTCAATTTAAACTTAGGCTTGAAATCGACAAGTTATTTATAAATATTACTACTTAGTCATAGTTACATAGGCAAAGGTTTATATATATCAAAAATATATAAGTTTGGACAATGGGGGCTGCAATTGATTTTGTTGAAAAAGATATTGGAAGTTTAGTGGATAGGTATGGACATCCTGTTCTGCAGTATGCGGAGGGCCAAAGCGGATTAGATGTGCTTGATGTAGGTTGCAATGATTCAGTAGGAATTCCATTTATATTTGGAAAACATCAAGGAAGAAATAATGTGACGCAGATTGATTCAGAGGACTCAGCAATACAGATACTTAAACATAAATATGCAGCATTAGGTTGGGATATTTCAGCAGTATTGCATGGTTCATATCCAACACATGCTACTCAAAATGGTAATAAATTTGATTTGATGGTTTTCAGTGCAGTAGGAAAACTAACATATGGTTTTTTTGATGTAATCTTTTCTTCGGAAGACTTAATTAAATCTACTAAGAGGCTATTAAAACCAAATGGAAAACTTCTGGTTGCTGATGCAGGTATGGGCACTCCCTCAAAATATTTTGATCCGGATATATGCAGAAATGAAGAAGTTATGGAAGCAAATAGAAGACTTAGAGGGATTATGCAAGCAGGATTATATCCCAATTTAGATCTTCCCATAGATTATGAGGGAAATTGTGCGACTGTTGGAAGAATGAAATCTTCCGGATTCAGGCTGGATACCTTGCTGGGTCCTTGGGCTGTTGTGATAAAAAAAAGTTATTAATTAATGAACTCCTTAACAAAACTAGTGATATACATTACATACTCTGAGAAACGCTCATCCTTCTTTCCTTCGGCACATAATTGAACAGTTTCTTCTGTGAGACCTTTCCGCATCCGAGGAAATCATCCTTGTTCTTCACGATGACAAATCCGGTTAGGTCAGAATTTACCATGAAGTCCTCTCCTCTCATCCATCTAATAGCGTCATCATCGCTTATCTCAATCAAATTTTTCTTTGCTGTCTTACCGATAAGCTGCGAGCCTTCAATTGAAAGCCTTATCGAGTTGTCATAAATTTCTCCTAAATATAATCCCAGGCTGTTTATCCTCAGCTTTTCTACATTAATTTTTGAGAAATCCTTGCTTAAGAGAAATATTCTATTGCTTTGGTTTCTGAACACATCAAAATCACAGGAGAAATCACAGTTATATCCCTCATTAAGCAGCTTTGTTATCTCTTTTTTCTCCTTTGAGTTCAGAATCTTAAGGGGCTGCATCAGATACCCCACACCGGACTTTCTTTTCTCATCATCTCCGCGATGGTTTTCAGGACTTCTATCTCACCCTTGCTCAGATATTTTGCAAGTTTCTTCATCTTCCTGAAATCATTTTCAGGGATAAAACTGTAGAGTATATCACCTTCATCTATCTGCCTGCCGACAGTGACTCCATCGAGCGACAGTGCAACTTGTTTTCCTTTTGTGACAGATGAGATATTTTCCTTTTCATGTTGGATTCCTTTGATTGTGCACAGCGGCTTTCCTGATTTCATGAGCCTGTCTCCTGCTGAGATTTTCCCTTCCAGAATATCGCATCCAATAATTGCGGGGTTGCTCTGCCTGAAGACATAGTTTTTCATGAATTCCAATTTGCATGGCCTGACAAGTTCATCAAGCTCCCTTGCTTCCATCATCTTTTTCTGCTGCTCCTGCCATGCTTCCAGCTCATCAATTATGGTATAGATTATTTGGCTTGTAATTATCTTCACTTTTTCACTTCCGGAAACATCAGGTTCACGTTCAACATTGAATCCCAATATTACAGAAAATAGCGGATCTTTTTCATAACTTGATTCAGCTTCAGACATATCCTTTTTTGTTATCTTACCTATTGATGCTTTTCTCACAGGCAGCCCTTTTTCTTTCAGAAGGAAAGTAAGCGCTTCAAGGCTTCCGAGGGTGTCTGCCTTTATGATTATTCCTTCCTCTTCTGTCTCGACCAAGACTTCGCTAACTTCTTTTTGAACCTCAGCAATAACTTTCTCTTTATCGTCTGCAAAGCTTTGGAGCGGCATTCCAGCGATTACATCATCAATATCAGGCGCACTGATTTTGACTCCAGTCGCTGCAGTAACTTCATTTACTGCCAAAAATTTAGTTTTTTTATCACGCATCTCTTTTAATGGAAGTGGACACAGTAGAGCTTTTACCTTTGTCTCAATCGGTTTTTCCAATCCACCGATTATGATTTTGTCATTTTTATGCAGTATCCCATCATAGATAATCACATCAAGGGTCTTGCCAAGCCCCTGTGTTTCCTTGACTTCCAGGATTGTTCCTTTTGCATTTCCTTTAACATGGAATTTAAGCGATGTTTCAAGATATCTTTGCGCAAGGCCAATTAGTACCATAAGAAGTTCAGGAATGCCGTCTCCTGTAATGGCAGATACTGGGACTATCGCAATCTGCTTTGTATAATCCTCGACCCTATCAAACCTTTCAGAATTGATCCCCATCTCAGATAATTTCCCGACAATCTCATAGAGTTTAGTCTCTATTTTTTCAACCACAAAAGGATCCTGCAGGTCCAAATTTTTCAGTAGCATTTTCTCCTTTTGTCTGTATCCAGGAATAAGGTCAATCTTGTTGGCAGCGATTATAAAAGGTGTTTTTGATCCCTTCAATATCTCTATGCTCTCCATTGTCTGAGGCCTGAATCCTTCATTTATATCTACTACAAGGATCGCAATATCTGCAATGCTTCCTCCTCTTTTTCTGAGGGTTGTGAACGCAGCATGGCCAGGAGTATCTATGAAAAGAAGGCCAGGAATAGAGAATTTTGTCTTGTCACTCAGAAGAGATCCGCAGATTTTTTTAACAGTATCAAGCGGTATTATCGATGCACCGATTGCCTGTGTTATTCCTCCAGCTTCTCCTATCTGGGTAGCACTGCCCCTAATCTTATCAAGCAGTTTTGTCTTGCCATGGTCAACGTGACCCAGTACACAGATGATAGATTGCCTTAGTGTATCCATATTTTTCTTGGACATTAAGGAGATTTTTAAATGTAGTGATATCAAAAATGAGTATACACTAGTGAGTTCATATGCTGAGCTATTTTTGCAGGGCAGTCTACAATAACAGTATCTTTTGAAATGAATTTTTCATAGGCAGGTTTCTTGGATTTCCCGATGAAAAGAAATACTCCTAGTTTTGCCCGCAACAGCATTTTTTTTGAAGCTGTCACTCTTCCACTTGGAGGTTTTGGAGAATCAGTGAATGCAAAATAATGTTCACTCTCATTATCTATTGTGAGGTTTGGAAATAGTCCTGCAATATGACCGTCTTCTCCGACTCCGAAAAAGACGATGTCAAATCCCCCATATTTCCTAAGTTCTTCAGAATATTTTTTGACTACGTTATCCATGTCAGCATTTATTCTAATGGGATGAAGATTTTTTTCATTGATTCTTTTTGATCTTATCATATTCTTGAACAGGCCATCATGCAGCAGCTTGTAATTGCTGTCCATATCATCAATAGAAACCAGTCTTTCATCCACCATAAACACATGGATTCTTTCCCAAGGCAGATCTTTAATAAGAGGAAATATAGATTCTATACTTCTTCCACCAGGCAGTCCAAACACAAGATGCTCCTTTGTTTGCAATAGTTTCTTAACCTCTGAATGGAGTTTCTTTTTGAATTGTTCAGGATTATTTATCTTACTTATCATCTCTAAGCCTCCAGTGATGCCCTTCCTTTGCAATTAGTTCGTCTGCTTGTTTCGGTCCCCAGCTTCCGCATTCATATGCAAAGGGCTTCCCTTGCTGCTTATTCCAGCTGGTAATTATTGGGTCAACTATTATCCATGCCTGCTCAACCTCATCCCACCTGGTAAATAATGTGCTGTCATTACTGAATGCATCATACAAAAGTTTTTCATAAGCTTCTGGTGTATTTATCCCGAAAATACTTTGGTGGGAAAAATCCATGCTTACTCTTTCAACTTTGAAGTCATTACCGGGCTCTTTCACATTGAACCTTAAATACAGACCTTCTTCAGGCTGAAGCCTTATCACCAGCACGTTCTGTCTGAGTTCTGGATAACCTGGAATAGGCATTGTTTTTTTGAAATATACTGATATCTCTGAGGATTTTCTTTTCATATATTTTCCAGTCCGTATATAGAAAGGAGTCCCTTTCCATCTTTTATTGTTCACATGAAATTTTAGCGCAGCATAGGTCTCTGTTCTTGAGTTTTTATCAACACCTTGTTCATCATGATAGTTAATCCCGATATTTCCTTTGACATATTGCCCGAACACAATATTATCATGGATGCACTTAAGGTCAGGACAGGCTATAGCTTTTAGTACTTTCATCTTCTCATCCTTGATGCTGCTTGTAGTAAATTCTTTGGGAGGTTCCATAGCAACCAGAGATAATATCTGAAGTATATGATTTTGCACCATATCTCTCAAGGCACCGGATTTATCATAGTAATTCCCTCTTTTTTCAAGGCCGATAGATTCAGCAACTGTTATTTGTATGTTTTCAACATGGTTTGAGTTCCAGACAGGTTCAAATATCCTGTTTCCAAGCCTCAAGACAAATAGATTCTGTACTGTCTCTTTGCCGAGATAATGATCTATCCTGAATATCTCAGATTCCTTGAAAATGCTTGTAATTATCTTATTCAGATGCCTTGCACTCTTCAGGTTATTTCCGAATGGTTTTTCAATTATCAGCCTATGGAACCCTCTCTTCCTATCTATTATATTATGCTTTTCAAGATTTTCAGTTATTGGCTGGAAATGCTCAGGAAGAGTAGCAAGATAGAATATCCTGTTATTTTTTGTTCCATGTTTTTCGTCAATATCTTCAAGATAATTCTTTAGTTCATCGTATGTTGGGGATGCATCGAAATCATTCTTGAAATATGTGACCTTATTAAGGAGTTCACTTGCTTGCCTCATATCAAGATTGTGTATAAATAATTTTAGTGATTCCAGGATTTCCTTTCTGTACATGTCATCTGTCTTGTCTTTTCTGGCGACTCCAACGCATGCAAAATTCTTTGGCAACTCCTTTTTTACATGGAGCTTATAGAGAGCCGGCATAAGCTTCCTGTGAGTGAGGTCACCAGTACATCCGAAAATCACAAAAATAAAAGGTTCATTCATCAGGTTTATCAAAGAAACTGCCTATAAATAGGTTTCGTTTAAGAACTGGCTTAGGGAATTATGGAATATTTCTACTTTTTTGTCTATCTCCCTCTTGCACAAAATAATATATTAGACTCTTAAAATTTTCTCCTTAAGCACAATCTTTAATAAGCCCAGCCTATGTGCTAATTATGATGATATCTCCAGATTCTTTGTTATTCGGAACTGCAGGTATTCCTATCAGCTCAAAAGGAACAACAGTAGATGGCATATCAAAGGTAAAAGAATTAGGACTCGGATGTATGGAGCTGGAATTTGTGCATAGTGTCAATATCACAAAAGAAAAAGCGCCCGAGATAAAACGCACAAAAGAAAAAGAAAATATATTCCTGACATGCCATGCACCCTATTTCATTAACCTTAACTCATCTGAACCTGCAAAAAAATATGCAAGCATGCAAAGGATAGAGAAGAGCGCAGAAATACTGCATGAATGCGGAGGCTGGAGTGTCTGCTTTCATCCAGGGTTCTATATGAAGGAAGATCCCTCAAAGGTTTATGACACTATAAAAGATCGGATAAAAGAAATTGTCGCAAGACTGCAGGATAAATCAATAGATGTCTGGATCAGACCAGAGACAACAGGAAAAGCAAGCCAGTTCGGAAGCTTTGATGAGCTTCTGAGAATCAGCGAGGAGCTCGAGAATGTGATGCCTGTATTTGATTTCTCTCATATACATGCAAGGACGCAGAAGTATAATACAATCCAGGAGTTTACAGAGGTGCTTACCCAAACAGAAAAGCATTTGGGAAAAGAAGGACTTGAAAATATGCATATACACTTATCTGGAATCAATTACTCAGATAAGGGTGAGAGAAACCATTTAATACTAGAAGAGTCTGATATGAATTACAAGGATCTGCTTACAGTTTGGAAAGAATTCAAAATAAAGGGCTGCGTGATATGTGAAAGCCCGAACATAGAAGAAGATGCATTACTGCTAAAGAAAACATATGAAAGGTGATAAAATGGCAAAAGACGAATACAAGAAATTAAGGGAAACTGTCCTCAGCAAAAAGGAATCAGCATGGCCGAAAGATGCAAAAGGAAAAAAAGCAGTCTTCGACTTTGCTGAAAAATATAAAATCTTTTTGGCAAATGCAAAGACAGAACGTGCAGCTACAAAGACAATAGTCTCGGAACTTGCAAAAGCAGGGTTCAAGCCTCTTGATAAATTCTCAAAGCTAAAACCTGGTGATAAGGTCTATCTTAACCAGAAAGAAAAATCAGTCATAGCAGCAGTAATCGGTAAGAAATTTGATAGGATGAACATGGTCGGAAGCCACTTAGATTCACCAAGGCTTGACTTAAAGCCTAACCCTGTGTTTGAGGAAGGAGAATTGGCACTGCTTAAATCGCATTATTATGGAGGCATAAAGAAATATCAGTGGACAAATGTCGACTTTGCGCTGTACGGCGTTATCTTCACAAAAGATGGGAAAAAGATAGACCTTTGTATCGGTGAAAAAGAAGATGAGCCACGTTTCATAGTCTCAGACCTTTTGCCTCATCTTGACAAGAAGCAGATGGAGAAGAAAGCTGATGAAATAATTGAGGCTGAGCAGCTCAATGTTTATCTTGGAAATATTCCTCTTGATGACAAAGAAACAAAAGAGCAGGTTAAATTGAATGTCCTTAAAATACTGAAAGACACATATGGCATTGTTGAGGATGATTTTTCCTTTGCAGAGCTAACACTTGTTCCTGCTGGAATTCCAAGAGACATCGGATTTGACAAAAGTCTTATCTCTGGTTATGGGCATGATGACAAATCCTCATCATATGCAAATTTGGCTGCATTTTTAGAGATTAATAATCCCGAGATAACTGTAGTTGCATACTTCTCAGACAAGGAGGAAATCGGATCAGTCGGAAACACTGGAGCATACAGCTTTATCTTAGCTGACTTTGCAGAGATGATACTACAAAGGTTGTCATTAAAATTATCACCAAACAATTTTCTCAGGAATTCAAGAGCCATATCTGCCGATGTGTCAGCAGGCTACGACCCTGCATTCCCAGAAGTTTTTGAAGCAAAAAATTCAGCTTACCTCGGCAATGGTGCGGTTATTGAGAAATATACAGGCGGAGGAGGAAAAGGCGGCGCAAATGATGCATCTTCAGAATATATGCAGTTCATCAGGAAACTCCTGGAAAAGAATAAAATAGGATATCAGACAGGAGAACTTGGAAAACAAGATATCGGCGGAGGAGGAACAATAGCTCTTTACCTTTCAAGATATGGGATGGACACAATGGATGCAGGGCCTGCAGTTTTGGGAATGCATTCCCCAAGAGAAGTCTTGTCAAAGGTAGACCTGTATGAATGCTATAGGCTATATAAGGTGTTCTTCCTCAGTTCTTGATTTTATAATTTCTTATTTTTATTGCAAGAGATAGAAATTTGAGTGATCACCAATAATGACTGATTTCTAAAAGAAACAATCAATTATATCACTTATTGTGAATTTCTTCTCTGTGAGAAATAACTCGGAATAAACTAATTAAAACTGCTTAGTATAAGTGCACGCTTTCATCTCTTTAAAACTTTAAAATCTGCATTTTTCACTAGTTTATGTCACTGTGGTGAAATATGGTTGAATATTAGCAGTGGAAAACGCAGGGTCCGAAGCGAGTGACCTAAAGCGTTGCGAGCGTGCTACTAGTTTGTGGCGACCGAATGGAGCGGTAACTGATGGTGGTCACGAGTGATTGACACAAATCTTTTTAAATCACTTTCAAATCCAACGCATTAGGTGATTATCATGGATGAATGTGTATCATGCAAAGTCAAAATAGCAAATCTGAAGGGGACAGCTTCTTTTATGTGTCCTTCCTGTGGAAAATACAAAATATCAAGGTGCATTACATGCAGAAAAACAGTAGCAAAATACACCTGTCCTGGGTGCGGGTTCACAGGTCCAAATTAAAATGGCAGATGTAGTTGTCACATTAAATATCATGCCTGAATCACCAGATATTGACCTGAAGAAAATTGAGGTTGCTTCTCTAGCGGAGATAAAATCCTTCACAGGATTTGATAATTATAAAGTTTCTATCGAACCTTTGGCATTTGGCCTCAAAGCAGTCAAGATAATGTTTGTCATGGCAGAAGACAAGGGCGCAACTGATCCGCTGGAAGAATCAATCGGCAAGATTGAAGGTGTAAATTCAGTTGAAGTAACCGATGTCAGAAGGACTATTGGTTAATTCTCTTAAGAATATTTTGTTCAATTAGCTTTTTATTTAACAGTTAATGTTCTTTTAAGATGGATGATTTATTTAGACGTGTTGTAGGTCATAACTTTAAGGTTGGCACTAATGAAGGTACGAGCTTTGCTCCACATCGAATTCTTAGAGAAGATGGAACTAGGACTTTAGTTTACATATTTGATACAGAAGAAAGAGATCAACACTATGTGTTTATTGATAGAGAGACAATGCTTGTATCAACCTTCAACAAAACAGGGTTGATAGAGTCAATTCATAGATATGAGGCTGAAGATATTGTACCTATTGCAACGATGCCGTCTCCATATGCATATGGGATTTTTTTATCAACACAAAATCTTGAACATATAGTCAATCAAGTGTATGATAATGTTAGAAAATTGCCTGTGTCAGGAGAATATGATGTTTTTCATTGGACGTATGATATTATGATTAGACGGTTTAGAGAATTTTCAGAAATATTATCCAACAGGATTACACCTGATGTCCAGGGCAATTCAATAGTAGTTCCGGTAGCAGGTGGTTGTTTCAGGGGATGTTTTTTCTGTCCAGAATCTGAAATAGCCCTAAGACTCTATGCCATTGAAGAGATACAACAAAAAATAGATATGATTAAAGCATTTGTTGATAAGTTTCATCATGGGCAGATCAATCTTTTCGATGAGGTCTTTTTTAATGCAAATGATATAATGGATTTCATGTATTTTGTGAAAGCAGATGGAAGAAATATAGTTAGTCTTGATGCGATACGAGGAGATTTCCAAACTTCGATTCCAGAACCACTTGATTTTATTTTCAGATACCGAGAAAAGTTTCCAAGTTTAGAAAAGAAAAAAACTTCCGCATTTGTTAGCACACCAGGTGTGTTGTGGTTAAAAAATAATTTCTCAAAATATAGAGAGTATTATCTTAAAAGAGCGCTTAATTCATCGTATTCAGGATTCTTTTCAAGACATCAAAATATTTTTTCATCTTCTAATAATTATATGTCAGCTTTATTTTCTCCGAATGCTATCAACAGAGGATATATTGGTATAGAAACACTTGATGATGTATTGTCGTTTTATGTAATGGGAAAGCCGGTTACAGCTTCACAAAAAACTGAAGCGATCCATATTCTTCTTGATGAGACACGTATGGAGAAACTTAAAACAATAGTCCAGATAGGATATGGAATGCAGATACCTACTAAATCTGGACTTTACAGTAGAGAGGATATATTATCCGCAACACAAACAACCGCTGAAGCATTGGCAAGACTTGCAAAGAGATATAATAATTCCAACAGGTTAAGGTTCACAGTTGAAGTTTCAATGTATCTTCCGATGCCTGGCACAAAATTATATGAAATGAGAGGCAGGGATGGGTTTGTGGATTATAAAGATACAGAAAGAGAATCAAGAGTCGAAGAAGAAGCTGATATTTTTAGAAAAGCGTTCAAAAAAGTAGGAATGAGCGAACTTAGATTTGATTATGAGAATGCACTTCTTCATCCTTCAGGATTCAAAATAGGTTAGATTTTGTTCTGACCCCATACCCCAGGAAATGAGTCCTTGCCACATCTTTGCTTAAGATATCCTTCATTTTAGGTATTTGTTTTCCGAGCACCTTTGCATTTACATGAAGGTCATAGAAACCAACTGTGTCAATTCGTGATTCGTCCTTGATGATAGTTATCAGGTTATGCAGTTCTTTATTTTCTTTCGGGCAATTCTTCAGCATTGCCAAGACAAGTTTTTTGTCCCACAATTGTCCAGTCCAAATAGGTCCTGCAAAGTCCCATCCTTTTTCTTTATTGAATATAGTATCAACTACCTTTCTCTCGCATGTCTTCCAGTTGTATAATATGAATTTATGCTGATTTAGTACTTTATCAGCCCTAAGTCTGCCTTTCTCGCATCTGAAGAATACCCTATAGTAATGCTCTTTTGCAAAAGAGAAAATAGGGACTAATGCTTTTTCATTATGGCTTCCCATAAGTTGGACCTTTCTTATGAGTATCCTTATTGCTGTTTCATGCATGAATTCATTTTTTAGAGGCTTTGCCCAGTATTTTCGTATGCAGGCATCCTGAGAATTACCTGCCAGGGCAGATGTATCAGTCGCGGTTATACCAAGTATCCCACCTCTTGATACTCTTACAATTGCAGATTCAAGAAACGGACAAGGTGTTCCGAAAGGATCTATATCAATATAATCAAATCCTTTGCTTTCCAGAAGAAATAGATTGGCATCCTTTTCCACCACAGTTATTCTCTTGTCTTTTCCAAGTTTGTTTAGCTTGAGATTTTTTTGTATATTCTTTGCGGTCTTATAGTCATTTATGGAAATATTCTTTATTTTTCCTTTCTTTAGTTCCTTAAGAAACCGCAAAGATCTTATCCCTGAGCCTGCAAGAGGGTCTGCTATTTGCATTTCACTGTCAGGAACACTATTTAGAAGAAGAACAGTTACATCCCTATTGAGTTTCATGATAGGATTGTAGAACACAGGTAGTTTTTTTGTTACCTTGCCTTCAAATATCTCAAGTTGAGAGCTTCCTTCTTTTATTATCATATCATGCAAGGAAAAAAGAAATAGTTAATTAATTATCCTATATATATCCAGGTGTGGTCTTTTTCCCTGATGCCGTCATCATTTTCTAAACTTACAATCACAGGGTAATACCCTACATCTGTATTTTTTGGAATATCAAAGAACATATAAGCAGTCCCCGCAGTCTGGCGTCTTAGAGTGAAACCTTCCTGTTTATAGTAAGTTCCAAGATCAGGGATATAGGTAATTACCTGGAGCCCATCTTCTTTGTATGGAGTTGGATTATAAAATGTGATAATCACTTCACCTGTTTTTCCTGGCTTCATATCTTCTGTGTAAATATGTCCCATAAAAGAAGTTGCGCTAAAGATTGTAATCAAGAATATAAGTGCAAATATAACCTTTCTCATACTATCACCCACTATTTCAAAGTGGTGATAGGTATTTAAAGATTTTGTTATCGATTTTTTATGAATAATGATTTGCAATAAGGATGCTGTTAGGAGGATAGATTGTTTCTTTTAGAAATTAAAAAAGGGTAATAAACTTTTATTTCTAAAAGAAATAATTGATTTTTTTGTTCAACGCATAATCTCTAAGACAAAAGCATGTTTGAAAGTTTTTTTCAAACTCTCAAATAATTATAATAAAATAAGAAAAAAATTCTATCCATAATACACAGGCTTGGTCTCTTTCATCTCTTTTCCTCTGGCGGCCCTGAACTGCTTCAAAAGATCCTTGTATGCATCTGCAACTTCTTTTGTCACAGACGGAGAAACTTTATCCAGCGCTGCGTCAAAATTTTCTTTTTTCACTATCTTTGCTTTCATGTCTTTCCTTAGCGCAAGCATTCCAGCTTCCCTGCAGACACTGTCAATGTCAGCTCCGACATATCCTTCAGTGGATTTAGCAAGATCTTTGATATCAACATCTTTCGCAAGAGGCATTCCCTTTGTATGTATTTTAAAAATCTCAATCCTGGATTTTAGATCTGGTGCAGGGATATGAAGTATTCTATCAAACCTTCCAGGTCTGAGAAGCGCGGTATCAATCATATCCGGCCTGTTTGATGCAGCCAGTATCACAATATCATCAAGGTCAATCAAACCATCCATCTCAGTGAGTAGCTGGTTCACAACTCTTTCAGTCACATGGCTGTCACTGTTTGCTCCTCTTCTTGGAGCAAGGCTGTCCATCTCATCAAAAAATATTATTGTCGGTGAGGTTTGCCTGGCTTTTTCAAATATTTTTCTTACTGCTTTTTCGCTTTCGCCAACCCATTTGCTAAGCAGCTCAGGACCTTTGACTAAAATGAAATTTGATTTGCTTTCATGAGCAACTGCTTTTGCAAGCAAGGTCTTACCGGTTCCTGGTGCTCCATACAATAGAATTCCTTTTGGAGGTTTTATTCCAAGTCTGGTAAATACTTCTGGGTTATTCAGGGGCCATTCAACTGCTTCAACCAATTCTTGCCTGACATCATCCAGACCTCCAACATCTTCCCATTTAATGTTTGGGACTTCAATCAGGACTTCCCTGAGTGCTGATGGTCTCACAACCTTAAGTGCATCATAAAAATCCTTTTTTGCAACTTTGAGTTTTTCCAAAGCTTCTCTTGGGATTGGTTTGTCTTCTTCTAATTTCAGATCAGGATAAAGCCTTCTAAGAAGAGTCATTGCTCCTTCTTTTGCAAGAGATGACAGGTCAGCACCGACAAAACCATGAGTGATATCTGCAAGCTCCTTGATATCAACATTCTTTTCCAGCGGCATGTTTCTTGTATGGATCTTCAAGATATTTAATCTTCCTTCCTTATTTGGAACACCTATCTCAAGTTCCCTGTCAAACCTTCCCGGCCTTCTTAGAGCCGGATCAAGGTCATTAGGGATGTTTGTTGCGCCAATGACAATCACTTTTCCTCTTGCATTAAGGCCGTCCATCAATGCCAGTAATTGGGCAACAACTCTTCTTTCAACCTCTCCTCTTGACTCTTCTCTTTTTGAAGATATTGCATCAATCTCATCTATGAAAATTATTGACGGAGCATTCTTTTCAGCTTCTTCGAATTTTTTCCTTAAATTCTCTTCTGACTGGCCATAGTATTTGCTCATTATTTCAGGGCCGTTGATAAGAATAAAGTTTGCCTGGGTCTCATTTGCTACTGCTTTTGCAAGCATAGTTTTTCCTGTTCCTGGAGGGCCATGCAAAAGTACACCTTTAGGCGGCTCTATTCCAAGTGCTTCAAATAGTTCAGGATGCTTGAGTGGAAGTTCAACCATCTCCCTTATTTTTGTGATTTCTTCAGACAATCCTCCAATATCTTCATATGTAACTTCAAGCGCTCTTTCCTCAACAACTTCAGTTGCTTCAGGATTGAATTTTACTTCTGTCTGCTCAGTGATGATTACAGGCTGCTTTGCTGGATGAGTCTCTATTACGATGAATTTCAGGTCACCAAGGCCAAAACCCATGAGGCTGTCATCGAGCATATTGAAAAAATCATCCCCGAATGCAGGATTGGATGACATTGTATTTTTTCTTCTTCTAGATCCTCCTAGAGAGATTATATCACCTTTTATTGCAGCTCTACCAAGAAGCCCCTGCTTGAAAATGATAGGGTTAGCTCTTATGACAATACCTTTTCTTTGAGGGGCGATAGTCACTTTTTTCGCTTCGATCACTTCAGCTTTCTTAACTGTCACAATCTCACCTATACCGGATTTTGCATTCCTTCTTATGAGACCGTCCATCCTGATTATATTTAGGCCGATATCTCCTGGATACGCCCTGTCTACAATAGCTACTGTCTTTCTCTCGCCAGTGATCTCGATTATATCACCAGGTCTGATGGTAAGTTCATGCATGAAACTTGAGTCAATCCTCACTATGCCTTTGTTTACATCGTCCTGAATAGCCTCTGCAACCTTTAGTTTCAAGTCTTTAACCATGATGGATCACCTTATTTTGGTAAAATCAGGCAGTGAATAAAAAGGTTGTGGAATGGATAATTCATTTCTATTAATTACTTTAGAATGATTACTAAACATAAATTTAAATATTAAATGTAATCTTCTGACTTCCTATGGTGAATTAGATGGTTGATACATTAGCAGAGATTGTCAAAAATGAACTTGATAGACGGGTTAAATTAAATCAAGGAGATAGAGGATTCCCAGATCAAAAACTTGAAGGAAGTGCAGCATATGCAATTTATCATTCATTTGATCAACTATACACTACACCAGAAGCACAGCAAGGAGAATTTTGGACTAGACATGGGGCATCTGAAGAAGACAGTCTCGTCAGCATGTTAATTGAGGATGAGCTTGATAATACAATTCCAAGCAATTTGAAATTGCAATCATTATTTTCCCAAGATTATGAAATTGTTTCAGCGTTAAGCAGACATCCAAAATTGTTTCCAATAATTCAAAATGAGTTGCAGCAATACAAGGATACGAAACTTATCGATGCAGTTGAAGAAGGATTTCGGAAACTTGCTGTGAGGAATCATGCAGAGCGACAAGCGATTCTTGAAAGAAGGTGGTCTTCGTTCGAAGCTTTAACTAGGGAGTCAGGAGAAGTCTTGTTCCCAAATTCGCAAGGACTAAGGATCCAGCAGACAGCAGCAAATCAACCGCTAATTGTCTCAGGTGACGTAGGAAGAGGAAGATATCTCTGGGTAATGACGCTAGATAATAATGTTGACGTGGAGAAACCACCTTATGTGGATGAATCAAGAGATTGGGGGTCATTCAGATTTCAGATGGAGGATAAATCAATCAGAAATCTTCCAACTTTATTGAGAAATATCACTCGGTCCTTTATGAGAATAGCATTGGGTAATAGTTTTGCGCCGCACACATATCGCTTCGATCGATTAGAGTCTTCTCTCAAAATTGATGTGAAGGAAAGTAATGGAGAGAATACACTGATTGTTCCGTTCGGTAGGTTGTATGAGGATGAAAAGCCAATTGGTCTAATAATGGGTAGAGGAAGGCCTAAAGCAATATTCGCTGAGACACCATATGTCAATGCGGCAGACAATATATCTTATGTGATGACTTTTGGACTCAATATCAATGATATCTTAGCAAGATATTCAGGACAGAAAGAAGTTGCCTTCGGAGTTAAACCATATCTGACTTCAAAGTCAGTATCTGGTCTTGTTGCTATAACTGTAGATGATGATGCAAGTGTCGAAATTCTAAAACCAGGCCAAGAGACTGTTGTTAGCATGGATAAAGTATATTTAAGATCAGATAATCTTTCGATGAGGGTTGAGGGAATTGGAACAAAGGTGTCTGCTGAGATATTGGGTATGTTTGCTGGTGTCGGTGGAGCAATTTTGCTAAAGGAATATTTGCCGCAGGTAACAGGTCATATGATCTATATGATAGCATCGATGGCAGTACTTGGTGGATTTACATCAACAGCCATTTCCGTAGAAAAAAATAATAATCTAAAGAAAGGAGATCAGATAAAAAACAATATTTTTGCAGGTATATATGGATCTGTTATAGGCGGAAGCATCGGTGCATTAATGTCAGCTGATTCAGCGTGGACACTTGCCGCAATCAGCAGCTTGACCGCCAGTTATGCAACTTTCAAATATACTGATGGAAGAGACAGAAGGTTCAGAGCAGCTGCCACTCTTACGGCAGCGATAATAGGTGGCGTAACGGGATATTTTGGTGAGGCTGCGATAAGTCCAGCATTGGATCTTCTTGAAGGTGCAGCAGCAGGAGACACAGTGGGCAGATTATTTACAGCAATCGGCAGCAACTATACTAACCAAGACAGATGGGACAGGGTTGCAACAGCCATGAGACTCTATGATGATACCCTTGAGAAAGTCATTGTGAGAAATGACTCTTCTACAGTGGAGGGGTATCTTATAAGAAACTAATTACTACTATAAAATAATAAAATCATCAATATTTATATATAACTGTGAATCTCCTGTTCTTGATACGATAATCGCTTATGAAGATTATCAATAAGATGGGACTGTAAAAAATGCTTCCGGATTACATAAGAACAACATCTCCAATAAATCATTACGTACAGTTAGGAATGG
Organism: archaeon; assembly: GCA_043826135.1. Lineage (GTDB taxonomy): Archaea > Nanobdellota > Nanobdellia > Woesearchaeales > GW2011-AR15 > GW2011-AR15. The sequence continues at coordinate 22,406 of JBDRQT010000042.1, read as the reverse complement.
AGCTTATAAAATCTGCTAAAAGAGGACATCTTGAAAATAATTCAGTTGTGCTGCCCATCCCAGATGATACAAAATACTACTTCGTTGAATTGCAAGCTGGAAGGATAGGCTATTCTCCGCAGATACTTAGAAGGTTTTGGGATGAAGCACGTCTAAAGCTAAGGAATCAATCAGAAAGTCTGGAGATAAAACTTGATATTCATATGGGACAGGTAGAAAGTTTGCTTCCTTCATTAACTATAGTAATTGAGCAGATTTTCAATGATCAGGTAAAATTGGCAAGACATGAATCAGAGGGCAGAGAAAAGAAGATATCCTTTGGATATGCTTCGCTAGCATATGAAATACCAGCATTTGATTCTTCACTTGCTCAATTCTCTAATTTAATGGCAATGAACCTTTCTCAAGTTAGAGTTGAAGAATTCAGGGCAACATTAAATGAATATAATCAACGCTTGTCAGCTTATACTTGGACTACAGATCAATTGATTTATACGAAGGAATCAATCAAGACGTATCAGAAGGATATAGAATCATTGAGAAAGAGTCTGGACGAAGAAGGAACAGATAGGAAAGAAGTTGAGAAGAAAATTGAATCAATCAAAGGCACCATAGAGGGTCTGAGAAAATTAAATGATGAATACAAACAAAGACAGATTGAACAGGATAATCAGATAACAGAGAGCATATCAGGTGTAGTTATGAAAGTTGATAGTCTCTGTAATCATTATGATAGGATAGTATCAAACATTTTGTTGGCAAACCAAATCCTGTATGGAAGTTATGCTGAATCAGTCACAGAGTTGTACGATCATATTCATGAGCATTATCTGGGGCCTCTTGTTTCCTTGGCAAACAAAGCTGGTCAAGCAGTGTCAAGCAGCGAAAACAGGAGGAGGGAATTCATCAATCAACTCGCTTTGATTTTTAGAGAAGAGGACAGGTTATTTGATGATATGCAAGGGCTCATTGTAAAATATGAAGAACTAGGCCCTCTATTCAGGAGATACAATGATGGTCTTCCATATACAGCAAGAGATCGATTTCACAAGGCGGCAACTGAACTTTCTGACAATATCAAATCTCACTATAAAGTGCTTTTCAAATTTCTGAAAGTGATGGAACTCACGCAGTCTGCAAGCCTAGCACATATGATGGAAAAGCAAGTCCAATATTCCTTCTATGAAAGATTCTCAGCTGAACTTCAAGCGTTTCAGATAGAGGATGCATTCATCCACCTTACTCGGCCGATGGATTTTACAACTGGACTTACATTGCAGATATTATCCTCATACATGAATTATTCTGACAAACTTCTCGGAATATATAAGGATTCACAGAAAAGGTGCATCAGCACCGAAAAAGGGATTTCAGCTGTTTCTAGAAAGATGGATGGATTTGTAAGATATGAGACAAGACGGAATCTACAGGGGGCATTATCAAGGATTTCCCAATCTAATACATTAACTAGAGAATACAGATCCTATAATATACTTAATCTTGAGATTGCTATGGGATATGATCTTCTCAATGAAGGCAACAAATTGATAGTGAACCTTCTGGAGTTGTCTGTAGCTGAGGTTAAACTAATCATGGACAATGTATCAAAGATCCCGCCTGAGATTGTGGCAGAATATGCAAGGAGAGCTGGTTCTATGCATATGCCGCTTTTAAAATAATATTACAAAAATTGCTTGAATTTATGTTATTTTTACTTTATAGTGGTTAATCCATATAGATTTATATATAAGTTATACTTTTCGTGTGCTAAAATCATAAGTAGGTGTTCAAATGGCAAAACAAAATGATCCGACAGGTCTTGTTTCAACAACAGCTGCGCAAGAAGCGCATGAAAATCTTAGCAAAGAATTGGAGCATGGACTTGAGTCTTTTAAGAAAGGAAGGGGGGAAATTTTGCAAGCTTGCAATGATCTTTCTGCTGGTGCTGGCTATGTTGCAAAGGCAGTAAGTGAATCCTTTGGCGGGATAGAAGGGCCAATGGGTGAGATGCTGCGCGCTCTTTACAGAGATCAACTATCAGTATCAGATGCAGCATTAGGAGAAGAAGGAAAGATAAGGTTCAGGAACGCTGCCCGAAATTTATTGCATGATTTTGATTATGGCCAGAGCGGACCTGCAATAGTTGGGATAGGAATGCTTTCTCAACAGGCAGCGATGGACGGCCTTTGGGCAACCCTAAATTATTCATTCGCAGCATCTGTGCAGACTGGGCATATGGATCTTGAGATGATGACTCTTCCGCCTAGAATCAATCTTGGACTAGCTGCCATATATCATCATTTGAATGAAGGACAAAGAATTTTAGGCCTTCCTGCATTCAATCCGAATATTATCGGGCTTTTTGACGGAGTGAATGACAGTGCTGTTCTTTCAATGGAAAATAATCAAGTCATAGTACCTGCGAAATACGCATGGTTAGGATCAAGTACAAGAGATGTTTTAAGGAATTCAGCCAGAATATTATCAAGAGCATCTATGTTACCAAGTGGATGGAGGAAAGCACTTGCTAACGCTGCGCCTTCAGACGGTCAAATTGTTCTTAGCTCAGCAGATGAACTTTTGGGACGAAATATCGAAGAAGTTGATATACATCAGGATTTTGATTTCTATTTCAATATAACCAGGCCAATTTTTGAGGGAAAAGATAACCTCTACAGGATCCTTGCAGCACCGCTGGCAGTTGGATATCAGATGACCCAGAACATAGCTGAAGCAATGATAGCGCATGCGATTGCTTCCATCTATGGGATTGAGTTCTCAGCTGTGGCAGCAAAAGCCTCAGAAATAAAGGCCAAAGAAATTGCGATGCAACTCGAAAAAGCAATCCAGGCAATCGATGGTGCGGATGCCTCTGCGTTATATGCTCATTTACCAAGTGAGATTGCTGCAATTGTAGATAATTCTCCAGACGCTATGAATCTGGCAAGAAGCCTTAGAAAAACCAAGCTGGAAGCAACTAAAAGAAATGTCACTGATTTTGGAAATAGGCAAGGAGCGCTATCTGATGTGTTGAAAGAATTGGATCAGACTCAAGTTGCCAATTACGAAAGATTGGGGCTTGCATATAACCAGCTTGTCACATCACAGATGCTTTATGGTGCACGCCTGACCAGTTGCCTGCTTACAATGAGAACATATCATGCAGTGAATGGTGCAAGCATGATTATAGCTCATCAGGATCAGACAATGAATATGATGCAGAAGATAGAACACAAACTATTACAGGCAGAGAATGCACGGGTCCAAAAAGTCGAGGACCTTCAAGCAAATTATGCAGAACATGCAGGCGAAAAGCCTTAGAATTATGTTAATAAACTATAAAGGTGAAATGAAAAATGGTATTTGATGGAATTAGACTAAAAGCAGCACAATTACAAAGCATTGTTGCAGGTGCAAGACAAGGTGCTGCGCTTGCAGCTCAAGGTGGCGAGGGCCAAAAAGCATTGACTGCTCTTGACGGACTTTACCTTTTGCCAGGCAGACTAAAGAAAATAGATGAAGCAATGGATCAAATAACTACTTATGGGGTTGCAAGTACTGAACTTAGGGATAACACAGAAAGGTTCATTCATCAGATGATTGGATTGGGGCAAGCTCTTGAGGATTACAAGGCATTTAGGAATGTCCAGCTTACACCTACTGTGGAAAATGCAAAGGCTGACATTGCAAGGACCATGTGGGATCCAAAAGACGGGCTGATGGCACATATATACCTTCTTACAGCGCTTCCGCATCAACCTCCTGCATCAGAGGGCGGGCCAGAAGGGCCAGTCATAAAACCACTTGTCGCAGTTCCAGACGCAATCAAACTAAATTATTTTGTCCCTGGAGACAGCGCAGAGCATCGAAGAGAAGAAGGAGTGTTCTCAACATTCAAATATAGGCTTGCAAATTTCGGGAAAGTAGATGTCGAACTGCCGATTGCAACCAGGCTGGCAGCAACCTGGATGGGAGAACTTAGTGATAAGCTGAACGCCATTGACGCTTTTATTGATTTTGATGGTGTTCCAGAAGAAGCTCAGATAGATGGAGGAAAGGTGCCATATCTCCAGATTGACGAATCAACAGGGAAACTTAAAGATCCTTCTTTAAGATATTCAGCGCAAGAGATCCTAAACATGGTAGGCGGTCCAGGGGGGCTTGTCCAACCCATGCATGATCGTGATTGTGTCTTGGCGTATTTATTAGCTATAGAAGAGATAAATATGCATGGCAACAGGACAGCGATGCCACTTGAATTTGTCAAGTTTGGTTTGGACAAGAAATATGCAGGAAAAAATAGTGAATTAGCGCGAGTCCAAAATGCGATGGAAGTTATAAACAGCTATATCAATCCGGGACTGTTCCCAGACGAACATGCAGCAGCCATAGGAAATGCCGCTGCTTATAGAAAGGTTATGAGAGAATACACGATCAAACCACAGATAGGGTTAATTACTCAGGCATTCCTGGCAGGAAGGAACGCAGTACCAAAATAGAAATAGTATTCTTAATTTTTTTTATTTATCTTTCATTGTCACAAGTAAATTATCTTTATCAATGAGATAATGAAGAATTCAATATCGACATAAATGATAGTTCTTAATCAAGTTAATGATATTCATAGAATCTTTTAAGAAAGAGATCCACCTTGCTGATTAAACCCGGGTCTTGGAATAATGATGCAATTATTTGTCTATTGGTGTAATCTAATTATTGATATTTGTCATTGAGTTAAAGAGGTTATATTTGCTACATAGGTGAGTACTCCTGTAGAGGGGAATATTTTGATTGTTAAATTGGCTTGGCCAGTGGGATTGTAATGCAAGTCTTTGAATAACAAGGGTTGTTGAGGTACCAAATATGACCCTGCAGGAAACCTTAAATTTTGAGGTAATATCTCTTGATGTGGATATACAGGCAAGAATCTTTGATATTCTGCAGTGAAAGCGCCGGTTGTCAAAACACTATTCACTCCAAAATTGTGGAGAACGGCCCTAATTCCCAATTCAATGGCAGATCTATCGAAATTGATGGTCAATGGATTTTCTAAGTACAACAGAATTGCAAGATTATAAATATGTCCCTGGTCCAATTGAATTCCGTCCTTTCCGGGCTCTATTCTTTTGGCAGGAGTGATGCTTGAATCCCACCAAATATCAATGGGTACCAGATTGTCTTTCAACTGATTATGGAATGAATCAACCATTTGATTTCACCTTATCAATATAAAGGTTATGCACAAATAGATCAATCGGATCATGAAAAATTCCCCCCACTTCTACCATCTCGCATCTGTAGAGAAATAATCCTTCTCCATCAACAACAAAAGGCACTGGAGTCCTAACAAGATAATATCTAAAATTGTCTTTCAATGGGAACTTTTGGATAATTCTCGCACTAACACCTGATTTTTCATATGCGGCATTTATTTCATTCTTTTCAACAATAGTGTAGAAATTTTTAAGGTATAATGCCCTCTCTTCAGCGATTTTTTGATTTTTTTCTGACAGTGCATCAATTGAGTCATTTATTGTTGCTAAATATTGACGGATATTTTGAGCTTGAACACCTTCAAGGAGGTTTGTCATTTTCTCTAATTTATCCATTAAACTTGATTCTTTAGGTATTTGCCTTTTTTGTTCGATTGCCGCAGAAATCAAATTACTTATTTCATCAATTTGTTTTGATAATTGTTCATATTGGTTTTCCAGTTCAGCTAGTGCATTTGACTGAGCTTGAGGTCCTGACATTTTATCTTCATATGTTGATATGAGTCTTTGATATTCAGGTTCAAGTTTTTCAATTGCTAAAGTGAATTGTTGCGCAGATTGCAAATTCCTACTAACCTCTTGCTCCAATGAGGAAATGGCTTCTTTTTGTTGACTATCCTGAGCTTGGAGCTGTTGCACTTGCTCACCCAGCTCAATACATCGTTTTTGAAGTGATTCCACATAAGCAATCCTCTTAGTGTGCGTTGCAATATTTTCCTGTAATACAGGTATTGTTTCCCTCAGATCAGCAATTCTCTCTTCAATCTCTTTTCGCTCATCCTGCGCTTTCTGATATTGTTCAGCTGTCTCATTCAACATTGTCTCAATCGCCTTTTTCCCCCCATCAATTGAAAACCCGCTCCTTTGCATAAGATATCCAAGCAGCACTCCGATATCTGAGATATTTGGGGCATTTTCAGGCAGTGTTGATCTTAATTCTTCAATCTTCTCAGATTCCTGTTTTCCCTTGTAGAGACCTTGAAGAAACAAAAGAGTAATATCGATTACCTGTGCATAGATATCTTTAAACAAAATCGGGCTCTCCCCTAATCTGCCATAGATCTCTGCCAGTGTTCCTTGAAGATCGGGTGTCAGACTCACTAAAGACACTTCATCCCCAGCGATACCAGTAACCAGTTTCATATTGATGCAACCTCAAGATAGATAAAAGTGCCTTCTGGAAGATTAGAAATCTCACCTTTTTTTATTATTCCTACGACAGGCGCAAACACCATATTATTCACTCCTCCGTTACCTTTGGCAAAAGCATCAAGTGCTCTTCCTGCTATCCTGTCGCGTGATAAATAATATACTCTAGGATCATTTTTGTCTATTGTAAATTTGGCAAAGCTGGCATCTTTAATTGTAACATAGGTTGTGCCTATATCCGCTGTTACTAGAGAGATATCTCCTCTCAATATTTGGTCTTGCTCAATTAAAGATAATGTATCAGATGTGACTTTCTGAGCAAGATTCTTTAGGTAGGTTTCATAGTCCTTAATCTGGCCGTGGTCTATTTCCCCCTTCAAGATATGGTTGGGGGTATAGATTTCCATCAATAGATATGCAGGTCTAAGGAGTTCTTTTACTAAAGATTCCTTATCTGATATCTGTCGTGTAAGCTGTTCTGACTGTATCGATATTCTTTCAATTTCCTGTTGAACCTGAAGATAGGACGCTTCAAGCTCTTTTTTTCTTGATTCTAAATAATTAACCTGTATTAGTGTTTCTCGGTTTTTTGCACCTGTCACTTCGACATCCCTGGTTACTTTTTCAATCTTTTTTCTATACTCTTCAATTTCCTGTACCAGCGAGGAGTGTCGCTCCTGATAGAAAAATACAGCACGTTTGGAATGAGCAATTGAACCCCTAGTCTCTTCCGAGGCGTTAAGAAATTGCATTTTTTGCTTATTTTTTTCCAGTTCTCTCGAAATTTCAAGAGTTCTTGATTCAAGCGCTTGATTCTGTTTTTCCAAGTGACTTAATTCTCTTCCCTGCGAAAGCAAATATGCAGGATGAGATGTTTTTTCTGAAACAAGTGCTTGAAGACCCTGATACTGTTCGTTCAATTCCTGATATTGGGATCTTAATAAATCTAATTTTGACTGTGGTCTGACAAGGGATTTTGATTTAACCAAGTCATCCAAAGAAGCTTGAAGTCGATCTTGCTCCTTTTTTAATCCGACAAGTTGCCCATCGATGACAACTGAATATATCCTATGTAAATTCTCTTTGAATGTCACAAAAAATTCATCTAGGCTGTACACATCTCCAGTAACCTGTCTCATCAGAGTGTCAAACTCAAATTTCAGATCATCAGACTCTTTTACTGCACAGCATAAAGAACCATACACCAAATCCAATATTAGGAGAGGCACAGCTCTTTCAGGAATTTTTCCTGTTACCTTTAAGTAACCTCCAGTTTTAGGATGATTTAATTTTATAGTCATTTTTGTTCAAGTGATTTTTGATATTGAAAGCAGTTGCAAGATGTTTCAATCGGGACTGCAGGGGTCAATGCCTTTGGAAAACTGTACACGTATCTAAGATTAAAGTGAGTCTTAGCAATCCCTGATGTGTTGTTTTTTATGGCAAGATATCTAAAAAACACATTCATCATTTGTGCAGCAGTTATCAAATTGCTGGAGATTATGCTTGGTTCTGATACATCAATGCAGCCGCCTTGTGCTTCTTGCGCAAGCCGCCTTTCTTTTTCTCTTTGAGCCCTTATGTTTATATTAAGTTGATCATTTAAACATGCAGTTTCTCCTGGGATATAAATGGTTGCATATCCGCCATCCCACCCAGTTCCACCCGATATTATTGGAATGCCGGTTCTGTGAGATAGATAGTTCAAATAAGATCTAGCCTCATCTTTATCGACAGCGCAGAAGACTGCATCATAATCTCCAGGTTTAATGCCGAATAGAAAATCAGTATCCGGATGTATTTTTAATTCTCTGTGGCGGAGATCAAGTTTTGGATTTAATTTGAGGCATCTTTGCGTAAGCCTTTCCGCTTTGTAATATCCAACATCTTCAGGGTTAAACAGTATCTGTCTTGCTAAATTGGTTAGTTCAATTTTATCTGGATCCACATTATCAAAATCAATGCCGTAGTAGGAAAAAATCAATGCGAGAGGATTCCCCAAGGCTCCAGAGCCAACTAGAAGAATTCTTGATACCTTATCCTTAAACAAGGGATTATCCCTGCATAGATTAATATTTCCAAGACTTTGATTATAGTAAATTGGCAAGAAAGGGAGATCGGTACTTGAATAGGGACTAATTGCTTTTCTAGCTAGCTCAGAAATTATTCCTGTTAATATCAGATCAGTTATCGGATCCTGACCTGGTCCTGATACACCGAACATACCTTCTTCAGCAGTAGTTCTTCGGTCGGCGTACCTAACAGCAAATTTTGAGTCTTTTGAACTGGCATCGATTAATTTCATTCCTTTGTTTCTGGCATAATCGGTGAGTTGCAGTTTTTCATTGAGACCTGATCTTAAATCTATCAGCAAATCAAACTTATCAGGTGGGAATGCAAGATGAAGGTTTCCATCAAGCGGCTGAGGTATGTGCCGATAATTTGTCGATGGTGAAAACACCTGAAGCATTTTTGAAAACTCTTCAGGATGGGGACTTTGTACATTAAAATAACTCTGTTTTGAAAACTTATTTGATTCATAATGATGCAAAAACCCATTTTCCGACATTCCCATCGCGGCAAGGGCGTAAACGACAAGTTCGGCCAGCCCGCTCACCAAGTCACTGACTAACCCTATTCTAGTGCTGGCTAGTTTTTTTTGATCGAGTCCATCAATTTTTAGCTGCCTGGCTTGTCTTGTAAAATTAGGTAAGACCATTTTTATCATCAATTAATATTATTTTCTCCATCTACAACCATGTTCTATTGCTGAAATTATCATGTCTGGAGCAAGGACTATTGGATTAGGATCATCATAAATACATAATTTAAGATTTCTTTGAAAGACTTCTGTTCTTGAATTTAGGTCCTTGCTGAACGGATCAAATTCAGCCCACCTCATACCAATCCGGTAGTTTGTCACAGTTTCAATATTATCCTTTTTTTCTGTTATTGGTGTTTGTGCAGAAGTGATCAGATAAAGCATATAGCTATAGAAAATAGTTGGCTGCTCAACGCCTTTAATTGTGACTATGTGGCCATTGTAAACAACAGCATTTTCAGTGATCTGTCTTGTTGGTTCCTTGAGTAAATAATCTTTTCCAACATCAATAGGCTGCATTGAAACCTGATTTGTTATATGAAGATTTACAAAGCTCTTTTGAACGGTTCTGTCTTGTCCGCTTGATGAGGGAACCCATTCTGTCATCCAATGTTGATGGGTATACCCAGGGATATAACATCCGAAATCTGGCAAGGTCTCATAGATATGAACCAGCCCAGGTTGGTCAAATGTAGTTAGATCCCATCTGTTTTCTTGCTCTATAAGTAGATAGCCGGAGAAACGGACAGATTGTTCTAAGTTTGGAACAATTGGATACGAATAAATTAGAGGCCCGCCCGTCAAAAGACTTCTTTTCCCGGTGTCAATATCAAAACTTTTCTTATCTGTTTTGGATATCAGCAGGGCTCCGAATTCTAGGTTCTTGTGACCTGCATCTCCTTTCAATAAAGGAATTAGATCACCAATATGGAAAATCACTTTCCTATCTATATAAGCTGTGTCTGTTAATCTCAGTAAATTATCTTGATTCATGGTTAGTGACCTCTTGTAAGGGCATCAGCGATTCGAGGTAAGGGAAGCCAAATTCTCCTTGCCATGCTTCCTGTAATATTACGGACATCGTTCTGAAGCACATGAAGACTATGGTCTGCCTGAATGCAGGCATGGCTATATGTGGAAGGGAGAATATAATCACCAGAAAATTCAATTTTTCCATTGGTCCAGGTTATGGTTCTTGATACAAGGCAAGAGGGCATGTGAATAGTATTTCTATTATATGGCGTTCTTAGGTAAGAGACTGCAATTTGATTCTCGTTCAGATGAAATATATCTCTGTATCGGTGTTCACTACCTGGCCACTCGACAATAATTTCTTTGTTTGCATAATCAGATTGGAAGAAAGTCTTCAGTCTTTGGAGCAGAATAGGGTCATTGCCAAATCTTGTTTCTCTAAGATAGGTAGTAGTTTGCTCAAGCAATCCATCATGAACCATGGTTGAAAACTGATATTTGACCGAATCTGGAGAAAATGAAATTTCTTTTCCATTAAGAACTGCTCTCAAAGATGCCTGTTTAGACGTAGATATATCGTGAAATCTTCCGTCTAAGTAATATCCATCTCTATTTAATTGATCTACAACTACTTGAGGGAGCTTTAGCTTCAAAGATTGCGATATATCCAATCGTTGGGATTGGATTTCCTCTATAGTTTTTCTCATGTGAGTATATTCATTATCGATGCCCATTAATCCAGATCCGCCATACTCGAATACTATCGGGCCAATTTCAAAAAATGCAAATTTCAGCAGATTCAACAAGGTATTATTGCTCTCAATATTTGTAAAGGTAACCTGCTTGCTGAGCCTTCCAATAATATTTTGCTGGCCTTCCAGATCATACCAGTGGTTTACAATTGAATCTAACCAGCTGGCAACGCTCACAGGAGGACGTAAATAATATTTTCGGTCGCCACGAAAAAAAATATTCTCAGATCTCATATCAACTTCTGAAGAAAAATAAACATTCCTATTATATACAATAGTGGGAGAATTCGAGAAACCTAACAAAAGCGGCGGACATTCTATTTGTGTCATTTCTATTCATGAAAAATATAAAATAAAACAACAAGTGTTTTATTTTGCATAATCTGCGTGTTGTCCACTGCTCCATGATGTGCTTACACCTAATTTGATATATTTATCATTGATGATCTCAACCTTCACACCGTCTAGACAGGTTAGTCTCTCTGATGCATCTTTAATCAGGTTGCCGATATTAATTCCGTATGCCGGTGCTGCAGCTGTTGCTTGGATAGCTGCATGTACTTGTGGAGCATCTGATTCATATGGTGTGACAGAAGTTATCACATCAACAAGTTCTCTTACTCTATTTGTGCTTTCAAGAGTCTCAAATTTTGATCTATCCAGCAGATATAATGCAGCATTTTCTTTGCTTTCATTGAAAACCCAGAATGCGACAGGTGTTTCAATACCCTGAGCCTTTAGATAGTCTCTAACCTCAGCTGGCAATTTGTCATCTTTCTGTATTCCTTCAGTGGATGTTGCCAATATTTTTGCTAATACGTCGTACATGTTCATTACCTCCTCAACAATAGTTAATATTCTGTGTCGAGTAAATTACTACTTATTTATAAATGTTTTCATTTTTATCACTTTATAGTAGTCAACTATTGAAAGACAATACTTACATGTGCTAATAATGTTAACTAATCCTAAGAAATCTACTTCTTCTCTCCGCTTGTAACTTTCGGAAGCGGAATATGCATAGGAAGCTGTATGTCCCTTCCTAGAATCAATGCTTCAACATTGCATTTTGACAAGACATGATTGTAGAACTCTTCCATCATCTCAGGAGAAAGCTTCTTCTCCTTGTTCCATTTAGTAAGGATCTGCTTGACTTTAGCTTCTTCATTCATGCAGGCAACAGCGCCTTCCAGGAAATCTGGTTTATCTCAGGCTAGAATATAGATAAGATATAGATTTTCATAAATGTTTTTCAATTTCTCTGATAAGGAGTTTGCATTTGTCTATCGCTATCTTTGCAGTGTCATATTCCATCCTTTTCCCGTAATAAGTAAGTGAGTTCCTCTTGAATCTTACATCATCAAATGCAAGATACAAATCTTCACGCTTTAAAACATCTCTAAGATAATATCCAAGGCAGACATGGTTTGAAATATTGAATCCTTTTTTGAATGTCATTGCCTGAATGAGCTCAATTATTGAAGTGTAATAATCCTCAAACACAAAATTGCAGTTTTTTTGATTTATCAAGGTAATTAGTCCAATCCTTTGCATTGATGTCTCAACAAGGGATTTTGCTCTTATTATATCAGGAGAGATATTTCTTGCATTGTTGCTTGCCATGCAGTCATTCCAAGAGCTTTCTTTCATTTAAACACCTCGATGTATCCTGTTAATATGGCTCCATTTATTATACTGTTTGCTAGGTGTGGATTAGACAGTTCACTTAATTTTCTGCATTTGATTGTCTGGATTTTTCTTTTTAGTATCAGTTCATATTTTTTTAGGTCAATTTCTGCGTTTGAACTGGTTTCTATATACAAGTCTATGTCACTCACTTCAATATCTTCCCCTCTTAAATACGAGCCAAAGAGAATTACAGCAGGATTACTTAGTTCCTGTTTCAGGTAACCAGTAACGCCTGATTCATATATTTGCCTTAAATTATGAAGCTTTTTTTCAAGTAAGTACTTCTCACTTGTTCTATCTGCAGCATACAGATGTATGTTTCCTATTGTCTTCTTTGTCAGTAGAGTCTCCTCTTCAAGTTCTCTGCAATATCTGATTACAGATGGCAGCGGAAGCTTCAGTCTCCTTTCGATTTCCCTTACCCTTAATTGCACAGTCGGATTTTCGAAAAAATATTCAATAATAATCAGTTTGATATTCTTTCTTATCATTTGATAATATAAATTATCAATTGATATTTAAATTTATCGGGGTTATCCAATAAAACACAACAATAAAGACTAAAGAAAAATAATTGTAATTACTTCTTCTTCTCTCCGCTCGTAACCTTCGGAAGCGGAATATGCGCAGGAAGCTGCATATCTCTACCAAGAATCAATGCTTCAACATTGCATTTTGACAGCACATGATTGTAGAGCTCTTCCATCATCTCAGGCGCAAGCTTTTTCTCCTTATTCCATTTGGCAAGGACTTGTTTGACTTTGGTTTCTTCATTCATGTAGACAACAGCGCCTTCCAGAACAATCTCACCTATCTCTGGCCCGAATACACAACTGAAAACAAATGAGAACTCAATTCCAGCCTCTTTTGCGCTGCCGATATTAAGCTTTGCTTCCTGGACTTTTGAAATAACAATGTTATTCTTGACGCTGATCTTGCCCGAAGCAGTCTTCTGCTTTTCAGCCATTATTTTTGTAAAATGGAATCCTATTAATGTCATTTATCATCACCAGAGAACAAGTCTTTTTGATTATATTTAAAGCTATCTGCCCAACCCTTAACCAAGTCCATGAAAATTATAAATTTTCAGGGTGCAGAAAATAAATTTTTTTCTCACTCGTTGGCGGAAATTTTCGTAGTATCTCGTTAGAGATACAACTTATTGTAGAAATATGACTGCTAATTACTAAGTTTTTGCTTCTTCTTGCCTTTTTTGTCTTCTCTCTTCCTGAGAAGGAGTGTAAGAGAACTACCAATAACAAAGCCAAGTCCTATCCCTATCAGGAAAACAGTTTTCTGACTGGTTATATCTATCCTTGGCAGCTCAACTTTCCTTTTCTCAAAATAGATGTCAAGGCTTCCGAGCTCAAGCGCATATTCCAGGTAAAGAAGTGCAGAATATTTATCATTTTCTTTGAGCGAATCAGCATATTCATAGTAGCTATAGGCCATAATAGGGAATATCCCTCTTTCATTCTGCTTTGCGATAAGTGATCTTACAGTGCTTTGCCTGTCCTCAATTACTGCATCAGCGTATTTTTCATCAATTGCTATACTGTTTACTATCAAATCTACTTTTGCTTTTGCAATGCTTGCTTTGTAGAGGCAAAGCTCTGGACTCCCGGTGTTATGGTCAACGTAAGCTTTCTTTATCAGGTCCCTTGCTTCTTTTGTTGTTGAAGGAAAATACAGATCCACATACTGAACCCTTTCCTCAACTTCTGATATCTTCTTCATGCAGGATTCTTCCAGTGCCGGCTTATCTATCTTGTATTCACTTCCGGGTTTTCCGAAAAACACTGACCATGAATATGCGCTGTTGAATCTTTCTATCCCGTATGCGAGCCGTGCGATTGTTGCATTGGTATTGTTTGCCAGAAGATATGTCTCGGCTTCATCAAGGCTCTCGTCAGCCTCTCTTAATCTATCAGTTACAGCCATGAACGTCTCAAGGTCAGTAACAGTTAATAACTTCTTCTTCTCCACAGCATCCCTGAATTCCTGGATGTTCTCTTTTGTAAGAAGAATTTTATCATGCAGTTTTCCTGGAGTTTTTAGTAGTAGAATCTGTCTGAGGCTAAGGGCAGCTCCGAAACAATAGCTGGCAGCAGAATAATGCTGGTTGGAGGATATTGCGCTCTTTCCTTTTACGATGAGACTTGAAGCAGTATTATTTTCTTCAGTTACTGTAGCTTCACTCTGCATATCCTCGGCTCTGGAACACATATCAACAGAGATTTGTTTCATCGTGTCAACATAAGAGGAGCTAATGTCAAAATTTACATTTGTCGAATAATTCTTTCCAGTAAACTCATAGACGGCATCCTCAAGTCTGGAAACTTCAATTATGTCTATCCCAAATTTCTCTTTGTAAAATGTGTAATTTGTGGAATTTACTTCAGTGTATTTTGGTATTAAGACTTTTTTTATTCCTGCTGCTCTGGCTGCATCAATTTTTGGAAGGATGCTTCCCACAGGTCCGATTATCCCGCCTGTATTTATGGTTCCTGTCATTGTTGCATATTCATCGATTGGTATTCCTTCCAATACTGAAATTGTAAGGACAGTAGTTGCTGCTCCTGCGCTTGGTCCACCGACCAAAGCGCTGTCGGCCCTGATTGTATAAAAAAAATCATAATTGCTGCAATCTCGCTCTAGGAAATTGCAGGCAACCTCTTTTGCAAATCTTGTGGATATCTGAGTATCTAATTTGGATAATGGAAATGAATCAATGAAGACTCTTCCTGATCCCTCTTTTATCTCCAGATTTAAAGTGGCAATGCTTCCGCTGGCATTTGTCTCAGGATTCGAAACAGCCAGAAGTTTTATTGTCCCGGATCTAGCATACGAAATTGGGATTGCAAGCAATATCAATATCAATATGAGCCGAAGTTTCATTTTTCTGAGGGATGTTCCATGCTTTATAAGTTTTTGTTTTAATCCATATTAACAGCTGTAACACAATCTTTTAATAGTCTCCAGTATTCACATATATTAGGTGATTCAAATGGACTTTTTTATCGATACAGCTGATATAAATTTGATCAAAAAATATAATGATTTTGGCTTGGTTGACGGCGTCACCACCAATCCGACTTTAATTAAGAAAGCAGGCAAGGATCATGAAAAGACGATTAGAGAAATCAGTTCAATTATAGATGGCCCAATAAGCGTTGAAGTGCTTAAGGAAGATGCAAAAGGGATGGTCATAGAGGCTGAGAAATATGTCACATGGGGGAAAAATATTGTTGTAAAAATCCCAATGACTCCCGAAGGAATGAAAGCAGTAAGGATACTTACAAAGAAGAAAATAAAAACAAATGTAACACTTGTCTTCTCACCTGTGCAGGCATTGATTGCGGCAAAAGCAGGTGCTACTTACATTAGTCCATTTGTGGGCCGGCTGGATGATATCGGACACATTGGTATCGATGTAATTGCACAGATCAGAGATATATATGATAACTATGAATTTAAGACTATGATCCTAGCAGCAAGCCTAAGGCATCCTACTCATGTGCTAGAAGCAGCGCTCATCGGAGCTGACGTTGCAACAATTCCTCCTGAAGTGATGGATAAACTCTTTAATCATCCACTTACAGATAAAGGATTAAAGCAGTTTTTGGATGATGCAAAAGCCTGGAAGAGCTAGAAGCAAAAACTCATTTGCAGTAAGTCCAGCTTACTTATTCATCTTTTGTTATTTGTGTAAATTTTTCTATTGCATCTTTTCCTAATATTTCACCATGTATTTTTCAATTTCCCAATCAAAAACACGTCTTCTATAATCGTCCCATTCTGTCTTTCTAGACTCAATAAATTTCCAGAATAAACTTTGCCCAAATACTTCAAGGAGAAGTTTGCTTTCTTTCATAAGTGAGATAGCTTCGCCTAAAGATGCGGGAAGGGTGTCAATATAGTGTTTTTCCAGTTTCTCATCATCAAATTCATATACGTCTTCTTCAATAGGAAGAGGAGTTTTCATATTTTCTTTTATCCCTTTAAGCCCGGCTTTTAGCATTGCGGCAAACGCAAGATATGGATTGCAGCTTGGGTCAGGACATCTTAGTTCTGCTCTTGCTGCTTCACTGTTTTCAGGATTAAATCTTGGAATCCTGATAAGTGCGGATCTGTTTGTCTTAGACCAGCAAATATAGACTGGCGCTTCATAACCTGGAACAAGTCTCTTGTATGAATTTACTAGTGGAGAAAGGACACAGGACATTTCTTTTATGTGTTTAAGCTGGCCAGCAATGAATTGTTTTGCAACATCTGATAGGAGATAAGGATCCTTTTCATCATAGAATGCATTCTTACCCTCTTTGACAAAGCTCTGATGGCAATGCATGCCACTTCCGTTTATGCCAAAAAAAGGTTTTGGCATGAATGTTGCGATAAGCCCATGCTTTTCAGCTATTGCTTTGAGAGTGAACTTGAACGTAATCACATTATCAGCAGTCTTCAAAGCATCATCATACCTGAAATCAATCTCATGCTGGCCATAGGCCACTTCATGATGGCTGGCCTCAACCTTAATATTCATCTTTTCAAGAGCTTCTACCATCTGTGCCCTTATTTCATATGCTTTGTCCATATTGAGATCAAAGTATCCACCTATATCATGGGAAAGTGGCTTTATTCCGTTATCGCTTTTTAGTAAGAAGAACTCAGGTTCTGGACCTACCTGATATGTATATCCCAACTCTTTTGCTTCTTTTAAGACCTTTTTCAGGATATGCCTTGGATCACAGTCATAGAGCTTTCCGTCAGGAGTGTATATATCGCAAATAAACCTTGCAGTTTTAACTGAGTCTTCTATCCAGGGAATGACTGCATATGTCTCAGGATCAGGTTTTAGGTACATATCGCTTTCATGGATTCTCATGAATCCATCTATTGAGCTTCCGTCGAACCAAGTTCCTTTTTCAAGTGATTGTTTTAATTCGGAAACAGGGATAGTAATGTTTTTTACCATACCATTGATGTCGCTGAACTGCAAAAGTATGTATTTTACCTTGTCTTGTTTAACTCTTTCTAAAATCTCCATTCTATCACCTTCTAGAACCAGTAATAATTAATTTTATAATATCTAACTGAAAAAAATATAGACAAATGATTAGAACTTTTTAATTTATATTGATAAATGTTTAATTATTTGTTATAATTGTGTTCTTCATCAATCAATTGATACTATGATTCCTTAATTGTGTTGAGAATGAAACTGGTGTGGGTTCGTTCAACAAAATCATAAGTCTGGATCTCTTTTAGGAATTTATCCATCGACTGCCTGTTTTTAAACCTTGCAAGCAATGCTGCATCATAGTCTCCTGTCAGATCGTACACAGCATAAACAAAGCTGTGCTTTGAAATCTTTTTTTCAACATCCAGTAGTCTTCCTTTTGAGATTCGCATCATTATCAGGACCTTTATGTCATATCCCAATTTATAATAGTCCAGTTGGGTAGTATATCTTTGTATCAAACCATCTTTTTCGAGCTTTTTCACATGGGAAAGGATTGTTGCAACAGACGTCTTTAATTTTCTTGCTATCTCTCTATATGATAATCGTGAATTTTCCACAAGGAGATTAATGATTTTGTCATCCAGGTTTTCAATCATATCTGTCAGGTTATTTCCAACTTATTAATATTTATCCCTGCACGACGCAAACTATATAAACTCATAAAAACATATACTAGTATCCAAATGGATTTCGATAAACTCATGCAGTATCAGAATATGCTCCAGCAAAATCTCAGGAGGGAGCAGATAGTAGATAAAAAAATAGATATATTGTCTATTATAAACCAGCTTACATCAGGACCCAGGAACATCGTGCAGACAGAGCAGGTCATTGTTGAGGCGACAGCTAGAGGATTTTCAGAAGAAGAAGTAAATGATATGATAGAAAAACTTATTGAGGAAAACTTAATTTATGAGTCATCTCCAGGATACATAAAGAAAAGATAGCTTAATCTGAATCTTCATCCTCGAGACCGTCTGGAGAGCTGCATTTTGGGCACAGATATTCAGACATATCAGTTCCTTCAATAACAACAACACTAACTAGTTGTTCGCACTCAACACACTTTGCCTTAACTTCGATATAGTTTAGTTCTGCCATTGCCTGGCATGGGATTGTTTTTGATAATATAAAGGTTTCTAAAGAGATATAAATGATACTAATTTACGCTCCTATAGGTGATAACAATGGTTGAAGCGCTTTATATGAATGATTCCTATCTAAAAGAGTTTGATGCGAAAGTTACATCAGCAAAAGGCAAATATATTGTGCTTGATAGGACTGCATTTTTTCCGAATGGCGGCGGTGTTATGCATGATACAGGTAGAATGATAAGAAGATCAGATGGGAAGGAATTCAAAGTGATATTTACAGGAAAGTTTAATGGCGAGATAAGCCATGAGGTTGAAGCAGAAGGCCTTATGGAGAGGGATGAAGTTCATTGCAATATAGATTGGGATAGAAGATACCTTCTCATGAGATATCATACCTCTGCGCATGTAGTGAGCGGCGTATTTAGCAGGGAATACAAGCTTCTAATGACAGGAAATCAACTTACTCTGGAAAAGGCAAGGATAGACATGAACATGGAAACCCTTGATATTGAACTTATCAAGGAAGGATTCCGGAAAGCGAATGAATTGATAGAAAAAGACCTGCCTGTTGAGGTGTACTATAAGACAATGGAAGAAGCAAAGAATGATCCTTCCTTGTTTAAGCTTGCAATAGGATTCCCTCATGATCTTAAAGAGATAAGGATAGTTGATATCAAAGGTTTCGATGCGCAGGCAGACGGCGGTTGCCACGTCAAATCATTGAAAGAGATTGGGAAACTCGAGTTTCTGGAAGCAGTGAACAAAGGAAAAAATAATAGGAGAGTTTATTATAAAATAATTTAATGAAAATCCTGAAAGGCTACTGTTTCCTACTATAAATAATACAGATTTGTATTGTTTTTCATGGACGGATTTTCAGAAAATCAAGCAAGTTAAAGCTTGCAAGCATCTTCTTACCTTCATATTACAGATTTTAGCTTGCTTGATTTAATTTTTCACTTTTTCAAATGCATTCTTCATTGTCTCTGCTGAGAATGCTTTCTGGTGCTTGCCTTCAGCATACATGTATAGTGCAGTATTGAAGATTGCATTAGCAGTGCTGAATACTAGCGCAATTATCACCATATAAATTACAGCAATCGCTATAAGAGCTAGTCCAACTGGCCAGAATATTCCTAACAAGTAAATTCCAGGTATCAGCACAATAATGCCCAGCACCATGAATGCTGCTTCTACAAAGCCCAGTCCATAATGCCTAGCAAGCGATTCCCCCCAAGTCTTCTTGATTGCATGCGCTGATTTTTTCAAGGCTGCAAAAGGACCGACATTATCAAATACCATTGCAGGCACAACAAAGATGCTAACAATTCCCCATGCAGCTCCCAGGATGCTTGTTGTGATTGATAGGATTATCCTTGTTATGCTATTCTTGCTTTTCTGGGCAGCATTCTCTATCATATTTAGGATCAGGCCAACAACAGCAGATACAATAGACCATAAAAAGATGAGATGGATTCTTTTGAATGCTTCAGATAATCCTTCCTTGAAGGTTGGATCCCCTCCTTCAAACCTTTTCTTGGCGCAGTATACAACAGCGACATTGAAAAAAGTCGCAATGAATGCAGTTCCCATATAAAAAAGGAATATCAAAATGTAGTATGCCAGAGCACCAAGCTTGTCAAGCCCCAGATTTTGCATAATACTTGTAACAACGAGTGGAAGCGCCATTATGACAAAAAATATTACAGAAAATATCGATGCAAGGACAGGAAACATCAAAATCTCCTTGTCTGCCTTAATCACTTTAAATGATTCTTTTGTTATCTCCCAACTCCTGGTAAATGTTTCAGTTATTCCCATAAATATCACCCCATCTAAAGCATAAAGCGCGAGTATATAATCTTTTTGAAGTGTGGGTTATTTGGAGTAAAATGGACTACTATTCTTATCGAATAGTAGTCTAGGCGAGCTAGACACTTGTGTGAGGATATCGCCCACACTTGCATATCCTTTGGAGGATTAATGAAAAGGATAAATGCCGCCAGAATGAAGAGGTTTGCGGGAAAGGCGGCTTATAAAATAGTTAGTTTTGTTCAAGAAACAGGACTACCGAAATTAAGCCAAAAAATTAATATCTTAATAGCTAATCTCTATATTTATGAGACCATATTGCCCAAGATGCAGTTCATTTGATATTGTTGCACTGGAAAGCGGATACTACAGATGCAATTCATGCGGATATTTGGGAAGTCTGGGAATAGAAAAAGGGATTAGAAAAAGCTAATCCTTTGAAACTCCGTATAATGCTCTGAGTGCCACGATTGCAGCTCCAGGTGCTACAAATAAAGTAATATTTGCCATTAATGGATCAACATATATCATTATCATTTTTATGAATGGCACATACTCAATCAACCTGGTAAGTGTTATAGATAATGTATTTGCGCTCAGCAGGAACGTCAAGCTTGCTAAAAGATATGTTGACAGTTCTCTTTCACTAATGTTCATAAGTCCGACAATCAGGCCAAGTACACTAAGCATCCAAAATACTTGTTTTGTATAAGCAGCAATGACTGCAATAACTAAACCTATTACAAATGCCCAAGGACCGATCATACTTAGAAAACCTTCTTCCTTCTCAACCTTTGCCATGTAAATCACCCCAAATAAAGATTACAGTTACTTAACTATAAAAAAGTTTTCATTTTGGAGTGAATATCTTAATAAAATCAAGGATGTTCTGTTAAATGATGGACTTTGCAGTGATTGATGATTCGCAGATGAGGCGAGGAAATATATTTGTTTATTCTCATGCATTTATTATTTTTGAAGGGCTCCCCAAAATTCTTATTTTTTCTGGTGACAAATCAATTTATAAATCTGAATCAAAGAAAATTGGGGAATTTATTGAAACCAATCTTCCGGAAGGATGCAGACTTTATGCATGCAATCACTACAAAAAATATGATAGATTATGGGCTGATTTAGTATATTCTTCCATAGAATGTATGAGGGAAAGAGCAATAGTTAGAACTTTTCAATTAGCTGATTGCTACGCCAGACAAGCTGCAAGAGAAGAGCTTGAAAGATTGCTGGAATCCATATAAAAAACTGGGGACGTAGGGATTTGAACCCTAATCAGCCGGTATCTTCAATTGGAGTTACCCATCGCGTTGTCATCGTCTTGCGACTCATCGCTCCATTACTGGAGCCAGCGATAATAGCCAAGGTGTACCCATCATTGATGGTTTATACGACGTCCCCGACCTATCCTAGGAAAAACCTGCCATATTTAAAGGTTGAGGGTTTTAAAGTGCATATTTTTAATGTGGAAAGATTTACCCTCTGCATATGGAAGACCTCCAGAACATCACACTCAAGGAACTTATGGACTTGGTTGAGAAAAAAGATTCAGCTAAACTCCAGGAAATCCTGACAA
Source organism: archaeon (assembly GCA_043826135.1). Taxonomy (GTDB): domain Archaea; phylum Nanobdellota; class Nanobdellia; order Woesearchaeales; family GW2011-AR15; genus GW2011-AR15. The sequence continues at coordinate 452 of JBDRQT010000042.1, read as the reverse complement.
AATTCAAGAGCAGATGGAACGAGCTTATGGAGGAAAACAAGAAGCAAAATCAGAAACTTCATCTGACCAACATTATCTTACATAAACAAAATCTCTCAGGCATAGATCTATCTGATGCTGTCATAGAGGATTCTGATTTTTCTGGAAGCGATATGTCTGATGCAGACCTTAGCGGAGCAGATATCAAAAGAGTTAACCTTACATATGTCATTTTGGACAAAGCCAATATGTATCAGGCAAGAATCTCTCAGACAGATATGACAAAAGCTCACATGTACGATGTCCATATGCTAAACACTTCGCTTACTGGAAGCGTGAATGTATTTGACGCATATACGGGAGAATTTGAGTATTCAACATCACATGAAGTGACAAAACGCGGGTTTAGGAAGATTGAAAATGAGTATGCAGATGGCGATGATGATAAAGAAACTTACTGATACATTTCAGAT
>JBDRQT010000041.1:0-69873 GCA_043826135.1 archaeon | reverse complement strand
ATATCAATTCATGATTTGTAAAAGGTGATACTATGAAAATATCAGTTATTGGTTTAGGTTATGTTGGTCTTATACAGGCAGCAGGAATGGCAAAGCTTGGATTTTCTGTGGTTGGTACAGATATAGACAAGGATAAAGTTGATATGGTAAACAGGCAGGAACCTCCAATCTATGAAAAAGGCCTAAAGGAAGCGCTATGTAAGATAGTTCCATCGAAATTTACTGCAACAACAAACCTAAAAAAAGCAATAATGGATACAGATATGACTTTTATCTGTGTTGGAACACCGTCAAAAAAACAAGGAGAGATGAGCCTTCATCAGCTTGAGAACGTTGTAGTGAAGCTAGGCGAGATAATCAAATCAAAACCCTATCACGTATTTGTCATAAAATCAACAGTGATACCGGGAACATGCGAAACTATTGTTGTAAAGGGACTTGAAAAATCATCTGGAAAAACATTTCCAAAGGATTTCTCAGTTGTCATGAATCCTGAATTCTTAAAAGAAGGTGAGGCAATTGAGGATTTTTTTAAGCCTGACAGAATTGTTATCGGAAGTTCAGACAAAAAGGGGCTAGGAGTCTTAAAAGAGGCGTATTCGCAATTCACTTGCCCTATAATTGAGACAGAATTCAAAGAAGCAGAAATGATCAAGTATGCATCAAACTCATTTCTTGCAACAAAGATATCTTTTATCAATGAGATTGGGAATATCTGCAAAAAATATGGTGTAGATACAAATGTCGTTGCAAAGGGTATAGGACTAGATCATCGGATCAGCCCTCATTTCTTAAAATCAGGGATAGGCTTTGGCGGAAGCTGCTTTCCAAAAGATGTAAATGCCATAATCTACAAGGCAACAGAACTTGGATATAATCCAAGGCTTCTAAGGTCAGTCTTGGACATAAACAGGGATCAGCCTCTTAAGTTGATCGAACAGCTTGATAAGGCAGCAGGCCCTATCAAAGGAAAAAAAGTTGGGCTGCTAGGTCTGACTTTTAAGGCAGGGACTGATGATATAAGAGAAAGTCCGGCACTAAATACTATAAAAGAACTCTTGATGGAAGAAGCAGAATTATTCATATATGATCCACAGGCAATGGAAAAAGTCAAGAAGATCTTTCCTCATCTCAACTACATGGAAAGCGCTCAGGAAGTCGCAGATGCAAGCGAATATATCTTGATACTTACAGAATGGAACGAATTTTTGGATGTTGATTACAAGAAAAAGCTAGTGATTGACGGCAAGAACCTGTTTGGTGATAAAAAGCCTTCAAATTACCAGGGGATTTGCTGGTAATATCCTATTTTTTTTTTCTTAAATTATATATACAGATACAAATTGCTAAGTAGTATGAGGATTGCAATTCTTGTCGATGCCCTGATGAACAGAGGCGGAGTCGAAAGAATGATGCTTGAGATTGCCAAGCATTACAATGCAGACATTTATGCAGGGATATATAAGCTTGAATCAACTTTTCCTGAGTTTAAGGATGTCAAAGTCACGAGCCTTGTAAGCACAAAGCTTCCGGGCAGCATCAGGACCCTGAAGCTGTGGTATGAGTTCTCAAAGCTTAAACTGGATTATGATTTCTACCTGATGTGCGGCTCAGGAAGCCTTAATGCGGCAAAAAATAATAAGCCGAATATTTGGTATTGCACTGCTCCGTCAAGATATCTTTACGATCTCCATGAGAATGAGATGAAATACCAGAAATGGCCAAAAAGAGAACTATTCAAAATTATAACAAATCATCTCAGAAAAAGAGACCAGTCAAATATGAAAAATATCGGAAGGATAATCTCTATTTCAAAAAATACGCATGCAAGGGTCAAAAAATATTATAGCAGGGATTCAGATATTGTATATCCTTTTGTCGATGTGTCAAAATACAGATATATCGAGACCGGAGATTTCTATCTGTCTGCAGCCAGGCTCGATAGGATAAAAAGAGTTGATCTTATAATAAATGCATTCAAGAAAATACCGGATAAGAAACTTGTGATAGTGAGCGATGGTCCGGAAAAAAACAGCCTTGTTAGCCTGGCTAGTGGATGCGCAAATATCTCTTTTTCTGGATATGTTAGCGAAGAGAAACTAAAAGAGCTTTATGGCAAGTGTATCGCAACAATCTATCTTTCATATAAAGAAGACTTCGGACTTATTCCTATAGAGGGGAATGCAGCAGGAAAGCCTTGCATAGCGACAAATGACGGTGGCTTTAGAGAGACAATACAGCATAAGAAAACAGGATATCTGGTGGATGAACCAGAAAATACAAAGCAGGTAGTTGAAGCACTAAACTGGATGTCAAAAGAAAGATCAGTCTCAATGAAAGAGGTATGCATCAGGCAATCTAAGAAATTCTCTCAAAAGAAAATCTTAAAGCAGATAGATAATCTCATCGAGCTCTCCAGTAATCAAGGATAGTTTTTAGGCTGTCATCAATAGAAATTTTCGGTTCCCATCCGCTCAATTTGCTGAATCTGGAATTATCACCAACAAAAACAGGAATGTCAGATGGCCTCATCCTGTCGGGATCCTGTTCTATCTTTATGTTGGATAGGCTCATTTTGCACAGTTTACCAAGCAAATCAGATATCCTATATCCTTTTCCAGAGCAAATATTGTAGGGGACACCATACTTGCATTTTTCAGAAGCTAAAACATAAGCGATTGCAATATCTCTGACATCAGTAAAATCCCGTATCGCATCTAAGTTTCCGACTTTTATGCAGTCAGACTTTCCTTTCTCTATATCTGATATTTGCTTTGCAAATGAGCTAACTGCAAAATCAGTGGTCTGGCCAGCACCTATGTGATTGAAGCTCCTTAGGATTATGACTTTTCCCCCTTCTTTTGAAGTTTGTATGCCTGCTTCTTCAGCAATTTTTTTGGATTTTCCATATGGATTTTTTGGGTTTAGTAGGTGTTCTTCTTTTATTGGTATACTTAATGGATTACCATATTCTTCTGCGCTTCCAATCAAGATAATTTTTGATTTCTTTGCAAAATCCAAAATATTCTTTGTGCCTTCATAATTTACCTGCATTGTCATGTCAGGCATATCAAAAGACATCTTTACGCTGCTGATCGCAGCCAGATTAAAAATTACATCAGGATTTAATTCATTAATTGTCTTTGTCAACTCTATTTTATTTAGAATATCCAATTTTCTAAGTGTTATGTTTAGGCCAGGCTTAGACTTAAGATAAGTTCCTATGACGTCATATCCTGATTTGAGAAGTTCAGAAATAAGATAAGGACCAACAAATCCATCAGCACCAATGACTAGTGCTCTCATTTTCTAGGACGAAATCCTTGTTCTTTTAATATTTTATATCTTGCAAGATCATGGTCGACCATCATACTTACAAGTTCTTCAAACTTGACTTTTGGAGACCATCCGAGGATCTTTCTTGCCTTTGAAGCATCAGCAAGGAGGATGTGTACTTCTGCAGGTCTATAGAATCGTTTGTCTTCTTTTACATAATCTTTGTAATCAAGACCAGCTCTTTTGAAAGCAATCTCACAGAATTCTCTGACTGAATGGGTCTCTCCTGTTCCGATGACAAAATCATCTCCCTTTTCTTGTTGGAGCATGAGCCACATTGCCTCCACAAAATCTCCAGCATATCCCCAATCTCTCTTAGCTTCAAGATTGCCAAGGAGCAGTTCATTTGAGAAGCCAAACTTGATTTTTGCAACACCATCTGTTATCTTCTTTGTCACAAATTCAATCCCTCTTCGTGGAGACTCATGATTGAACAGTATGCCGCTAAAAGCAGGTATGCCATAGCTTTCTCTGTAATTTACAGTTATCCAGTGGCCATAGACCTTTGAGACACCATATGGCGATCTAGGATGGAACCTTGTTTTTTCAGACTGAGGCGTCTCCTCTGCCTGGCCAAACATTTCAGATGATGAAGCCTGGTAGAATTTTGTTTTTGGATTAACGAGCCTTATTGCTTCAAGCATCCTTGTGACTCCTAGTGCCGTGAATTCACCTGTAAGTACTGGCTGAGTCCATGATGTAGGAACAAAAGATTGTGCTGCAAGGTTGTAGACTTCTTCCGGATTGTATGTTTTCAAGATTTCAATCAGAGAAAGCTGGTCTAGGAGATCTCCTTGCACAAGTTCAATCTTATCTTGAATATGTTCAATCCTTTCAAAATTGATTGTTGATGTCCTTCGGATCATTCCAATGACCTTATATCCTTTTTTTAGAAGAAATTCAGCAAGGTAACTTCCATCCTGACCTGTGACACCTGTGACTAATGCTGTTTTCATGATGTAAAAAAATGGCTGTGTTTATATAAAGTTAACTGCAGGTTTCTCAAACTTTAAAAACACTGCAAGATTTGCTTCTTATATGGACAAGAAAGTTCTTCTGGTGACACCAGACAGCTGCAAATTACCAAGCTTTGGCTATAGGCTAAAGAAAGCATTTCATAACAATGGGTGGAAGACAGATAATTTCAATATCAGATATATGTACATGCATAAGACAGGAATCACAAAAAAAGTGCTTAGCAAGATATTTCTGAAAAAAGCACTCCATGAAAACCCTGATCTTGTATTTGTTGACAAAGGGCAGTCGATAGAAGAGCATGTCATTCAAAAAATATCAGATGCCGGCATCAAGACTGCAAACTGGTGCCTTGATGACCCGTTTGGAGAATTCAGCCAGCTGAATAATATTAGGAATAGGAGTGAATATGATCATTTCTTTGTCTTTGACCCATACTATGTTCCAAAACTAAAAGAATCTGGCCAGCATAATGCGCATTATCTTCCATGCGCAGTTGATACGGATCTGTATAAAGAAGAAATCCCCCTAAGCAGGCAAGAATACAGTTCTGATATCTCTTTCATCGGATCTCATGAAAAAAAGAGAGAGGAAATACTCGGAAACTTGAACAAGACAAACCTAAAGATTTGGGGCTACAGATGGAAGGAGATAAATCGGAATTCCCTAATCTACTCAAAGGTGCAGGACAAGCTTATGAGATTTGACAGGAACTCAGATGACCTTAAAGAATACTGCAAAACTCTAAATTCCTCAAAGATTAACCTTAATATACATTCTCTGCATTCAAGGGAAAGCGTTAACTTAAGGACCTTTGAGATTCCTGCTACAAAGAGCTTTGAATTATGTGATAATTTTAAGGAGATGCAGAATCTTTTTAGGATAGATAAGGAAATTGCTTGCTATAATGATATCAATGAGCTAAAGGAAAAGACAGAATATTATTTGAGAAATGAAGATGAAAGGAATAGGATTTCAGAAGCTGGGTATAGAAGAGTGGTTAGTGAGCATACTTTTATGCACAGGATAAAAAAAGTGCTAGAAACAATTTAATATTTTTTCAAGTATTCTTCAAATGATTCGATCATGAAGTCCATCCTTCTTTCATCTACAATCGGAGCAACGCCGACAAAAAATGTACTTCTCAGTATCTTGTCTGAATTTTTTGTTTCTCCAACTATCCTATGATCAAATTTAATATTCTTGTATGCAGGCTGCGAGAGAATGTTGCCTGAAAATAAGGGTCTTGTCTCAATCATCCTTGATTCAAGGAAACCAACAATCTCCTGTTTTGTAAATGGAGCATTCTCCTTTACTGTGAGTACAAAAGCGAACCATGATGGATCGGCCTTTTCAATGGATTTTGGAAGGACAAACCATTTTTCATATTTTTTGATAAAATTATAAAATCTTTTGAAGTTTGCTTTTCTCATATTTGTAAACATCTGGAGTTTCTTAAGCTGCTCGAGTCCCATCGCTGCCTGCATGTCCAGAGGCTTCAAGTTATAGCCGATATGATCGTACATGTACTTATGGTCATATTTGACTCCATCAACTTCAAACATGAACCTTCTTCCGCAGGTATTGCTATTATCTGGCTCGCACCAGCATGCTCTACCCCAATCTCTTATAGAGCAGATGATTGTCTTTAGCATAGGGCTGTTTGTGACAACGCATCCGCCTTCACCCATTGTGATATGATGTGGTGGAAAAAAGCTGAAAGTAGACAAATCGCCAAAAGAGCCCATCTTTCCTCCATCATATTCTGAATCAAGGGCATCGCAGGAATCCTCAATCAGAAACAAATCATTATCTTTTGCAAATTTGCATAGGATATCCATGTCATTAGGATTCCCCAATGTGTGCGGTATCATAAGTGCCTTTGTCTTTTTAGAAAGTGCTTTGTCAAGCAGGGACAGATCCATATTATATGTTCCAATCTCTACATCAATAAACACAGGCACAAGGTTATTTTGGATTATTGGGTTTAGGGTTGTTGGAAATGTACATAACGGAGTTATTACTTCATCACCATTTTCAAGCTTGTTTTTGAGCTTGTATGATTTTAACGCTGAAACAGCAAGAAGATTTGCAGATGAGCCTGAATTTGTGAGCATTGCGTATTTTGTACAGACAGTTTTTGCGAATTCTTTCTCGAACATGACTCCATTCTTTCCATAGGTCAAGGTGAATTCAAGCAAAGATTTTGCCATCGCCTTCATCTCACTAGCATCATAATATCTTCCGGAATAATTAAGCTTGGTTTTTCCAGGGATAAACACCTTGTTTTTATGAACCAGCTCGTAATAAGCATCAATCTTTTCCAGAATCTCTTTTTCCAGCTCTTCTTTTTCCAATTTTACCTTCTGAAGTGAATTTTATACCAATTTATTGTCTCTTTTAATCCGTCACCAATCGAATGTTTTGCTTCCCATCCAAGAAGCTTTCTTGCTTTTTCGCTTGAGAGATATTGGTCTTTTATCTCGTTTTTTGCCTGATTCAAAACTTTTAATTTTATCTTCTTTCCCATTGCTTTTGACACTTCATCAACAGCCTCACTGACAGAAAGCCTATTGTTTGTACTTAAATTGAGTGCCTCTCCCCTGCTTTTATCAATATTCTCAGCAATCTTTATGTTTCCTGAGACAACATCGTCCATGAATATGTAATCCCTCACAAATTTTCCATCGCTTCTTATCTCAAGAGTCTCATCAAATAACCCAGCTTTGATTGCTGCAGGGATAATCCTAGAAAAATTAAGATCACCCGGACCGTAAATATTACCACACCTGGTCACAGCAATCGGCAAATTGAATGTCTTAAAGTAGCTTTGCGCTATCAAATCAGAACACACTTTCGAGACATCATAGGGAAAAATTCCTTTGAGTTCCATCTCTTCAGTATAAGGCAAAACTTCCTGAGTCCCATATGCTTTGTCAGTAGAGGCAACAATGACAGCTTTAATCTTTCCATAAATCCTGCAAGCTTCAAGAACATTCCATGTCCCTTTGATGTTGGAGTTGAAAGTCGACAACGGATTATTGTTTGCAGTCGGAACTATAGTCTGCGCTCCAAGGTGAAAAACCGTCTCAATCTCGTATTCATTTAGTATCCTTAATATTAGTTCATAATCTTCCAGAGACCCACTGACAATATTAACATTTTTTAGATTTCCAGATTTAATCAGTTCGGATTCCGGAACATAATCCCTTAAAAGTACAGTGACCTTTGCACCTTTTTCAATCAATGTTTTTGTGAGATTGCTTCCAAGCAAACCAGATGCTCCTGTTACAAATACATTCCTTCCTTTCCAGATGCTAATCACCCCAAAATCTGTGGTATTAAATTATATTTATAAATATTCATTTCCAAATTTTCCATGGTCGCTCATTTGCTGACCACATCTTATTCAGATGCTGGAAATCTCTGTATGTATCCATGCTTTGCCAAAATCCTTCGTGCTTGTATAGGGCCAGTTCTCCCTTGAGCGCAAGCCCAGGCAGTGTCTTATCCTCAAACATATAATTATCTTTTTCATCGATCATCTTTAGCACTTTTTTGTTGAGGACCATGAATCCACCATTAACGACGTCTTTTAGGAGTGGTTTTTCCCTAAAATCCTTGACAAGTCCATCTTTCACATCTAGTGCTCCAAATCTTGAGCTTGGAGATATCCCTGTTATTGTTGCAGTCTTTTTCATCTTCCTATGAAACTCAAGTAGTTTTTGAATATCCATACTAGCAACCCCATCTCCATAAGTCATCATGAATGTGTCTCCATCTATATATCTTTCAGCTAATTTTATCCTTTTTGCTGTCAGGCTATCCTGGCCTGTCTCTGCAAGAGTTATCTTCCAATCCTCAAGGTCGTTCCTGAAATGTGTTATCCATTCCATCCTGTTCTTTAGGTTGATAGTGAAGTCATTTGCCATCCATTCATAGTCCAGAAAAAATCTTTTAATTATGTCTCCTTTGTATCCTAAGCAAAGAACAAATTCATTGAATCCATAATGAGAATATATCTTCATGATGTGCCAAAGAATGGGCATCTCACCGATAGTTACCATCGGCTTTGGCTTATATTCTGTCTCTTCCCTAAGCCTTGTGCCCTGCCCACCACATAGAATCACGACTTTCATAAGAAAAAACAATGGGTTTTGATATTTAAAGGTATTTAATCTTTTTTTGACTTATCATGCACCAGAACATTCGCCCTATACAGGCTCTCAAAGGTGCCTGTATCTGTCCAGTATCCTTTCAGAATCCTTGAATCCATCTTGCCGGCTTTGATATAGTGGTTGTTGACGTCAGTCAGCTCAAGCTCGTTTCTCCAGGATGGCTTTAATGTCTTTATTATTTCAAATACCAGGTTGTCAAAGATATATGCACCTGTAACTGCGAATTTTGATTTTGGAGCTTTAGGTTTTTCTTCTATACTAATCACTTTGTTATTTTTCACCTCAGCTACACCGAATCTGCTAGCATCATTCACTTCTTTCAGAAATATCCTTGCACCTTCCCTATAGCCTGAAACATCAATCTCGTCCTCAAAGATGTTATCTCCTAAAAGCACAAGCATAGAATCATTATCTGCAAAATCTTCAGCCAATCCTAGTGCCTGTGCTATCCCACCTGCTTCTTCCTGTATGGCATAGCTAAATTTTACTCCAAACTCTTTTCCAGAACCAAGAAGCTCAAGGAAATGACCTGCATGTCCTTTTCCTGACACAATAAGGATGTCTTTGATACCAGCCTTCACAAGTTTTTCAATCGGATAATATACCATGGGCTTTGATCCTATCGGCAAAAGATGCTTATTGGTCACTTTTGTAAGAGGCAAAAGCCTTGTGCCATTTCCTCCAGCAAGTATCACTCCCTTCATTTCATCATCCCTCTCATAATCTTAATTCCTTCTTCAAATGTATGCATAGTTATTCCTGATTTAAGAAGTTTCTGGATATTCAGGCTTGTATCAAGCGGTCTTGGAGCTGCAAGCTGTAGGTCATCGTTCTTTATAGGTGTAATGAGTTTTTTGTCAAATCCAAATTCATTAGCAATTATTTTTGCCATATCCAGCCTGCTTAGTTTTTGTGAACCAGAGACATGGTATATTCCCTTAGTATTTTTCTCGATTAATTTTCCTGTTGCTTCGGCAATATCATCAATAAGTGTAGGAGTTCCAATCTGGTCACTTACAACTCTTATTGCTTTTCCTTGTTTCAATGAATTTATGACCCATATGACAAAGCTTCGCTCAGTGCCATTGCCATTGTAGCCATAAAGGATTGCGACTCTCATAATCATATAGTCATCTAGCTTTTGTATTATCTCTTCTGCCAGTAGTTTTGTCTTTGCATAGTAATTTACCGGGCCAGTTTCATCAGTCTCAACATAATCACCTTTATCACCTTTAAAGACAGCATCAGTTGAATAGTGCAATAGTTTAATTCTGTTTTTTTTGCAGGCTGTAGCAATATTTCTTGTTCCTTCAACATTGACAGAATAAGCCAGTTTTTTATCTGTCTCGCAGAGGTCAACATTTGTGAGTCCGGAAGCATTTATCACAATATCTGCATCTCTTAATTTTTCAAAGACATCATCTCGATTTGTGACATCCAAAGAAGGAGATTTTTTGAAATAATACGGAACAACATCAAATTCTTTCTTCAATACAGAAAACAGCTTGCTGCCTAAAAAACCTCCTGCACCAAGCAGTATTATTTTTTTAATTTCCTCCACCACCAAGAATTTTTTTTATACCATGACACAGTTTTCTTTAATCCATCTTCGAATTTGACAGATGATTTCCATCCGAGTTTCTCAAGTTTTTTTGATGAAAGGCTATACCTAAAATCATGTCCTTTCCTGTCTTCTACAAATTTTATCATATCCTCTTCTGCATCCATCTCCCTAAGAATCTTTTTTGATAGTTCAATATTTGATAGCTCATCAGGACCGCCGATGCAGTAAGTCTCACCTAATTTTCCTTTTGATATGATTGTTTCAACAGCGATGCTATGATCTCTCACATAAATCCAATTTCTAATGTTTTTTCCAGTCCCATATAATGGCAATTTTTTACCTTCAATTAAATTTGTTATGAATAAAGGTATGACTTTCTCAGGATACTGATATGGGCCATAGTTGTTTGAGCTGTTTGAAATAGTCGCTTTTATTCCATATGTATGGATATAGCTTCTGACAAGATGATCAGATGCAGCCTTTGATGCTGAATAGGGAGATCTTGGATTATATGGAGAATGTTCATCAAATGCAGGATCATTTATTTGCAGTTCGCCAAAGACTTCATCTGTTGAGATATGATGAAGTCTGAGATCATATTTTTTGACGATTTCAAGCAAAACCTGTGTTCCAAGCACATTTGTTTTTATAAATTCTTGAGGTCCATGAATGCTCCTATCCACATGGGTCTCTGCTGCAAAATGTACTATTAGCTCAGGTTTGAATTCTTCAACAGTTTTTATTAGAAGGTCATAGTCAAGTATATCTCCTTGTACAAACTGATAATTGTCTTTTACAGTTTTGAGATTGTCTTGATTTCCAGCATATGTCAGTTTGTCATAATTCAAAATGTTATGGTTTCGTGCCATGTATCTGATAAAATCGCTTCCCATGAATCCGCATCCACCAGTAACAAGAATTCTCATATTATCTTCAGCTCCGGAATCGCAGTAATATATTTTCCACCTTTTTGTTTGAAATCTTTTGTCTTATCCATTATCTCTTTTGCGAAGTTCCACGGCAATATTACAATATACTCCGGTCTTTCTTTCTCAATATTGCTGAAATCAACTATTGGTATCTTTGTTCCTGCATAAATTAGGCGTTGCTTTGCCTTTGTATCATCTACTATGAAACTAATCTTATCAGAATCAATCTTGCAGTAATTTAGAAAGACATTGCCTTTGGCTGAAGCGCCGTAGCCAATTATTTTTTTGCCTTTGTTTATCTTTTCATTTATCGCAGATATGAAGTCCTCTTTTATCTTTTTAGCAGATTTTTCAAGCTTTTCATATGCCTCAATATTATGAAGCCCAAGCGATTCTTCATCATGAATGAATTTTTCTACACTATTGTCTACCTGATGAGTCTTGTTAGTATCCTTTGCAGCTAATACCCTTAGAGATCCACCGTGTATCTTCTGAAGGGATAAATCAACAATTTTCATCCGATGCATCTCCAGCAAGATCTTTATTGGTTTTGCAAGGAAATATGAAAGATGTTCATGGTAGATAGTATCGAATTCACAGTCTTCCACCAGATTCTTCATATAAGGGAACTCAATCATGAATAGGCCATTATCATCAAGGACATCATACACATTTTTTACAAAATCATGAATTTCGTCTACATGGGCAAATACATTTGTTGCAGTCACCAAATCAACATTCCCTACTTTTCTATTAACCTTCAGTGCTGCGGATTTTCCCCAAAATTCGCAGATTGTTGGGATATTGTTTGAGTTAGCCTGGTTGCTTATGTTTTTTGCTGGTTCAACTCCAATCACCTCATTTCCAAGCTTCTGGAATTCTTTTAGCAGGCAACCGTCATTGCTCGCGATGTCCAGGCATTTTATTTTTTCCGTAAATAGATTAGTAAAATGATTAGCCATGGTCTCACAATGTTTTTGGAAAGTCTTTGAGACAGAAGAAAAATACAAATAGTTTGAAAACATGATTTTTGGATCTACTACTACACTTAGTTGGCTGTTTGCACACTTTGGACAGAAAAGCATCTGTTGCGGGAAAAATAGCTCCTCTTTTTGATCAGGTTTTTTGAATGCATTTGCAAGTGGCATATCGCCAAAATCGAAATACTTTATCAGATCAGGATTATTGCATATCCTGCAGTTCTTTCTCCATGAGAAATTCATTTTGCAGTCTCCCAGTCAAATCCTATCTCTTTATCATCATATGGAATTCTGTGCTCATCATCAGGATTGTAGCTCTTTGTCATATGATAGAATACGCCAGCTTGACTATTCCCTAGAACCTTGTATCCATGCGCGACACCTTTTGGGATATATATGAGCAATGGATTATCTTCTCCTGTTCTGATGACCTCTGTATTTTGGTATGTTATTGATTCTTCCCTAAGATCATACAATACAACTACAATATTTCCCCTTGGAACAAAAAAATAGTCATCCTGCAACTTATGATAGTGGAATGCTTTTATTATGCCTGGCTTTGTCTCAGAATAAGAGGTCTGCCTGATTTCCTTGAAGAAAGAATCATCATCTTTTAAAACTTCAGAAAAGAAGCCTCGCTCATCAGAATTCTTCACAATTTTCTTTATAAATACTCCCTCTATCATCTTATCCTAGGGCAAAGGATGTTAATTAATTAATCTTTTGGTGATTTTCAGGACTTGCCTGCCTATGATCTCAGGCGAGGCGCATTCTCTGTATAATTTATACCCACCTTCAGCTATTTTATCTCTTAGTTTCTTGTTTTTCAATGCAATTATAGCACCAGCAAGCGACTTTGCATCAGCAACCTTGCACAGATAAACATTCTTCTTATGTGAAAAAACACGTCTCATAGTAGGAGAATCAGCACTGACTAGAGGTTTTTTCATGGCAATTATATCAAACGCCTTTGTAGGAATGACTCTAAGCGCTCTTGGTGTGTTTCCAAAGATGCCAAGGCATACATCTCCTCTAGCTATCCTTTCAGGAAGCTTCTCTATAGGTACAGGGCCAAGAAAGTTGGCATTCTTTAGCCTGAGTTTTTCTTTCAATTTTATCATATCTTCATAAGTCTGGCCTTTTCCTGTCAGCTCGAACACTATATTTTCATGTTCCAACAATTTTGCAGCACCAAGTATGTATTCAACACCATGAACAGGAATGAACGTCCCGTAGAAACTTACGATAAATTCCTTTGTTTGTGGTTTTTCTATAGGATAGAACATCGAATCGTCAGAACCGACAAAAACTTCATTGAAAAGTGATTTTTTCAGGCAGAACTCTTTAACAAAATACGCGATATGCTCTTTTGTGTCATGGATGACAACATCAGATAGTTTACAAGAATATTTGTCAGACAGCCAAAGCAATTTTGCAAACAAAGAGCCTTTTTTGACAGTCTTCCTATCTATCACAAGGTTGTCATAGTCAGATATGAAAACATCAAAGATGATTTTTTTTCTGTGCAGAAATTGCAATAATTTTGAGGTCCAGAAGGCAGGTTTTCCAGTGACTATCAATATGTCATAATCTTTTTTGAGAATCCTTTTTACAAGCGAAAATATCTTGAATTTTGTCGGTGCAAATACTTCTGTCTCAATGTTTGATTTTAAAAGCCCCATGTAGATGACCTTCCCACGAGGATAATAATTGAGGTTATATAATCCAATCATCAAGATTTTCATAAGGGTAATATAAAAAACAATCCTTATAAAGTTTCCCATAAAGTATAGTTTTGATGAATTGCAATGTGTGCAGCGGAAATACTAGGTTTGCTTTTTATTCTGAGGATTATAGGTATGGTGTCAAAGGCAGATTCTCTTTTTATGAATGCAAAGAATGTGGAACATTGTCCTTAGATATAAAAAAGAAAGTTGAAGAATATCCAAACAAGGAATACTATTCCTACACTCAAAGCAATAAAGTCTCGAAAAGAGGATTATTCTTCTATAACTTATTTTATTCAGAGCCCAGTCTCTTGTCGCTTGCTTTGTTTTTTCTAAGACCCTTTACCAGAGGAACAGTCATTCGGAAAGGTAATAAGTTCCTGGATGTTGGATGTGGGAGTGGGATGTTTCTAGCAAAGATGAAGAAACTTGGTCTTGAGGTTTATGGAATTGAACCTGGCACTATTCCAAAACAAGCAATCAAGAGTTATAACATACAGAATGTTGAGACGCAGAAATCAAAATTCAAAGAAGGATTTTTTGATATAATCACAATGAATCATGTGATAGAGCATTCCAAAACACCATTTAGCGATATCAAGAAGCTGAGAACATACCTAAAAAATGGCGGCACCTTCATTATAGCTGCTCCAAATACAGACAGCATTGCTTTCAAGATTTTTGGAAAATACTGGGCACAGGTAGATGCTCCAAGGCATAAAGCATTATTTGGAGCAAAAATCCTAAAGAAGATGCTTGAGGAAGCAGGATTCAAAATCACCAGGATAAGGTACAATTCAATGCCTTATCAGTTTAGTTCTAGCCTGAAGTATTATCTTAAGGCAAACGGAAAGGATGCCTGGTTTCTTGATTCAGGAGCTGTCAAATTGATGCTGATGCCATTTGCATTTTTAATGAATCTTCTTAGAATTGGAGATCAGGTAGAGATATGGGCAAAAAAATAATTCTATATCTTTGATGTGTCCTTTACACATTTTTTTGTAAACCAGTAAAAAAAGTAGATTACAATTGCAGCACCTATGAACGAAAAAATGAATCTTGGCTCAAGAAGATTATAACCAGCATAGATCCAGAGCTGTATGTTGAATATCCAGTCTGTTATGACCATCCCGAAAATTACCGGAGCAAGAAATTTCACATATTTTCTCTTTTCAAATAGTCCGTAGGTCAAAAAAGCAAGAAAAATTGAAAGTACTACATCAAATCCTTTCCACATATTAAATATCCAATCATACACAAACCAGTCTCTGCCATCTGAAGTAAATAAAAATATTGTCCAAGTAACCATTGCAATTGTTGCAATTAATGATATTTTTTTTAACATTTTTAGCTTATTACACCTAAAACATCCTTTATACTGTCACAGGTAAAATCCGGCTGAACTTCATGCAGGGAATCCTTCCCAGCTTTGCCGGTCTTTACTAGAATAGTCTTTAGCCCTGAATTCTTACCAGCTAAGATGTCTGAGGTTTTATCACCTATGAAATATGATTTTTTTACATCAATATCAAACTTCTCAATTGCTTTTTCAATATTTAATGTTCCTGGTTTTCTGCATCTACAATTTTTTTCAGGAAGATGTGGGCAATAGTATTCTGCGGAAATTTTCACCCCGTATCTTGCAAGTCTTTTGTGCAAACTATCCTTTAAAAATAGATATTGTGACTCGGAATAATAACCACGACCAATTCCTGATTGGTTTGTGATGATTATGAGGATATAACCTCTGTCCTGAAGTTTTTTTATTGCGTTGCCTGCACCAGGTATGAGCCTTAAATCTTTGATCTTATAGACATAATCCTTGTCAATATTAATGACCCCGTCCCTATCTAAGAACACTGCTTTATTCATTTGGAAACATGCGCTGCTCCACAAGATCGCATATTATATGCGCAATCGTCAGATGAGCTTCCTGGATCCTTGGTGTGTCCTTTGAGGGGATTTGGATTGCAACGTCCAGCTGATTTAAAATTTCTTTGCTCTTCTGGCTTACAAATCCGATTGTTCCAAGACCCCTCTCCTTTGCAGCACGAAGCGCGAAATACAGATTTGATGAATGAGAATTTTCCTTTTTTTCAAAGTCGCTGGTTGTTGAGATTATGAGCAGGTCTCCCTCTTTTCCAATAGCCCTTATCTGTTTTTCAAAAACATAGCTGAATGATGAGTCATTTCCGACACTTGATAGGATAGATGAGTCTGTTGTGAGAGCAATAGCTGGAAGCGGATCCCTGTCAAACCTGAACTTATTCACAAATTCCGCAGCTATATGCTGACTATCCGCCGCACTTCCTCCGTTTCCACAAAGCAGAAGCTTGTTTCCTGACTTAAAACACTTTATAATCATGGTGACTGCGCATTCAATGCTATCTGCACAAATCACGCATTTTTCCTTCACTTCAGCGCTCTCTTTCAGCTGTTTTATGATCTTTTCCTTCATTTTATGCCTCCCAAGTCTGCATACCTTCAAAGTCAAATGAGAATGGGACTATCTCAGCTCCTAATCTCTTTAAAGTTAATGAAACAATCTGTTCAGTATTTGGTCTGCAATAAAAGATCATGTGGCCTCCTCCTCCTGCGCCGGTGATTTTACCTCCAATTGCACCTGCTTTTCTTGCTTCTTCGTACATCTTTTCTATCTTCTCATTTGTTATCATATTGCTGTATTTTTTCTTTTCAAACCATGCTTCATGCATCAGACTGCCAAATCCATTAAGATCACCTTTTATCAGGCATTTATTCATCTCAATTGCAAGTTCCTTGCTCCTATTTAGGGCAGAAACCACATCATCTTTTTTTTCAACATACCTTTTTGTCTGGTCGGCTATTATGTCTCCTGAATTTTTTCTTATCCCTAAATTTATAAGCACAAGATTCTTTTCGAGTTCAAATGTCACATCCTTTTTCACTTTTAATGGATTGATCCTGACAAAGTCATCGCCTTTGAATTCCATGAAATTTATCCCGCCAAATACAGTTGCGTACTGGTCCTGGCGTCCGCCATGGTTTTTTAGTTCCTTCCTTTCAAGGGTATACGCAAGTTCTGCTACTTCGTAGTCTGTCATTGCATGTTCTTTTTTAAGGTGGTTGAATAATCCGATTACTGCCACAAAAGCAGATGCACTGCTTCCAAGACCGCTTCTAGGAGGGACATCGCTTCTAAGGCTTAGATTTATGCCTGTTTTCCTGTAATGGAGGACAGCAGATTTCAGCAGATCAAGGTCTCCATCATATTTTAGTTCATCCAGTGAATGGAATTCTTTTTTTTCATTGAAATCAAAAGATTCTAGGACAATCTTTTCATCTTTCCTGAGCTCAAGGGAGGCAAACGCATACTTGTTGATCGCAGCGTTTATGACACAACCTCCATGATCCTCGCAGTATGGGCTGACATCTGTTCCTCCTCCACCAAAACTGATCCTCACCGGTGCCCTGCATCTTATTATCATTTCATCTCCCTTTTTGCTCTTTCATAATCCTCAATTGTGCCGATGTCAATGAAATAACAATCCAGCACAATTCCATCTAACTGTCTTTTTTCTGCAAGCCTCGGAAAAATATCCTTCTCAAGCGAACAAAAGCCTTCTGGTATCATCTGTAATATCTTTTGATTTAAAATATATACGCCTCCATTTATTATACCGGTACCTTGTTTATTTTTTTCAAAAAATTTAGTAATGATGCTGCCGGTTAGTTCAACTGAGCCGTATCTTTCTGGATTGTCAACTTTTGTTAGGCAGATTGTTCCAATATTTTTATGAGACATGACAGCGTTTGTAAGGTCTCCGTCCAGAATACTATCTCCATTCATTACCAGAAAATCATCCTCATCAATAAGTCCAGCTGCATTTTTTATCTCTCCGGCAGTTCCCAGGATTTTTGATTCGCTGTAACTAATCTCTACTCCGAATTTTTCCCCATCCTTAAAATACTGTATGATATTGTCTTTTTTATATCCAACACATATTATGATTTTTTTAATATTATGTCTTTTGAGCTGAAGGATAAGATATTCAAGAAAAGGCTTTCCATTTATTCGAAGCATAGGTTTAGGAAGGTCATCAGTGAGATTACCAAGCCTTGTTCCAAGGCCTGCTGCTAGAATCACCGCAAGCATTTTTCATACACCTTTTCAATTTTTTTCGCGAGATTTATCCAGTCAAACTTTTTTGCAAGCTTGCTACATTCTTCCTGTTTCTTTTTGTATAGTTCCTTATCGTCCAGCAGAAGAAGCAATTTTTTTGATAAATCCAGATGATCTTTTGGTTCAAATAATAGGCCTCCTTTGCCATTATCCGTAATCTCAACCTGTGGAGGAATCCTGCTGTTTACATAGGGTGTTCTGCATGCCATTGCCTCTACTGTGACCAGCCCCATACCTTCTACTACGCTCGGCAGCGAGAATAATGTGGCTTTTTTCAGCTCTTGTAAAACTTCACCATGATTAAGATACCCCAGGAAATTCACATTGCTGCTTATTCCAAGCTCCTTGGCAAGTTTTTTCAGATTATTCTTTTCAGAGCCATCGCCGATAATATTGATAGCCATGTCAGGATATTTTTGCTTTATTTTCGCTGCAGCAAGGATCAGATCATCTATCCTCTTGTATTTTACCAGCCGGGATACAGCACAGATAGACAGTCCCTTTTCTTTTGTATTTTGAGACTTGTAATCCTCAAGATTGACCCCACTATATACTACATCAATTTTCTGCTCTTTAATCCCAATTCTTATCAGGTTCTTTTTTGTGTACTCGCTGTTAGCGATGAATCCTGTCCATTTCAGTGACAATACATATCTTTCTAACAGTTCCATCAGAATGCCAGAAGGCCCGATGTTCTTTATCCACTGATTTAGCCAAACATCATGATAGGTCGCGACGCATGGTATTTTTTTTGATTTGGCTATCCAGTACGCTGGAGAATAGGATATGAAATTATACCCATCAACAATATCTGCTTTTATCTTTTTGCCTTCATTATAAGCAGCAAACATGAAGCTCATCCTGTCAGTTATGCTTCCTGCTTGGCTGTACTTTCTTTCTTTCCCACATCTGACCACTTTAATTCCTGAAAAGATATCCTTCTTTTTTGTGCCTTTTTCCCTGCTGCATATTACTGTTACAGAATTCTTTTTTGCAAGCTCCTTTGCTATGTAGAATGCTCTGGTCTCTACCCCTCCACTTATCTCTGTCTTATCAGTTTTCGGAAAAAATTCAGTGAGTACTAATATATCCATATTGATAAAAAAAGATTGATTTATTTATAACTCTTTGCAAGGCCTATGTATATTTTTAGTGCATCTTTGATGCTCTTGTCTTTAGAGAATTTTGAAAGTGATTTTTTAGTGCATATTTCGGTTGCAATTGCAGTTCCAGACAGTATTTTTTCTATTATCTGTTTAAGCTCTGTTGAATCTCCAGGCCTAAATAGAAAGCCTGTTTTTTTATCCTCAATGATATCAGTTATTCCGCCGATATTGGAAGCAACAACTGTTTTTCCTGCAGCGCGCGCTTCCAGCGCCACTCTGCCGAAAGCTTCTCCGACCATAGATGGGAAAACAATGAGGTCATGCTCTGCCATTATCTTTGGAACCTCTGAATTACTGACCTTATCATGGATTGAAACTTGAAGACTGTTTTTTTGGATTTCCTTCTGTAATTTTTCTTTCAGGATTCCTTCACCATAAAAATTAGCTGAAAAAGGGTGTTTTATATTTTTTAGTGCATCAATCAATACACTTGGACCTTTTGAATAATCATATCCGCCAAGATAAAGTATTTTCTTTATTTTGTTCTTTGGTTTTTTTAAATTACTGTATTTTGACAGGTCCATTATATTGTAGACTAACGTGATTTTTCTCGGATCTATTTTATCCTTTATGAGTTGTTCCTTCATGAAGGTGCTTATCGCCATGAAATGGTCAAATTTTTTCATCAGTTTCTGATAATAGGTATATCTTCTCCTAAGAAGTGAGATGAATACAGGATTATATTTTAGGAACGGACTGAGATTCACTTTCCCGACAGTCTTTGAGCCAAATAAGCAGTCAATATAAGTTGGATAAGAACATTGTCTATCACATAATTCCTTATCTTTGTACATAAGCGTTCCTTTAGGGCAGAAAAGTAAGGGGCCATTTACGTGCAGAACAAACGGAACTTTCAGTTTTTCCTTTAATTTTGCAGCTACAATACTTGTGGTATTCATACAATGTACAATATCAATTTTTATAGGGAATCTTTCAAGTTCCTCAAGCAAGCTTTTCTCAAAATTTATAGTTCTGGATATATTGCCTTTGATAGACGCATCGGCGCCAGTAGTAAGGTAACGGTGGATATGTACATTATCGCAAATTTCCTCTTTTTTTAGATTCTTAAAATGAGATGTAAGGACATGGACTTCAATTTTTTTTGCAAGTTCTTTTGCAAGTGAGAAAGCGCTAAGTTCTCCACCACCTTTTGATTCAGGGGGAAAATATTCAGATATGATCAGGAGTTTCATTTAATCAAGGAAAGAAATACATTTAATAAACATTTAGAAAAGCGCATACAAAAATGGGCTGATGCTTGTGCTTTGTCCGAATATAATAAGTAGAGCAACTAAGATAAGCATCACGATGATTGGTGTAAGCCACCAGACTTTCCTGATTTTTAGGAAATCCCATAGCTCAACTAATAAAGGTTTATTTTTATGTTTCATGAGATATCGAATTGCTTTTTTCTATTTAATCTTTTGCAATATTTTCGCTGTTCCAGCGGTCCTTTAGGTTATCTTTCCTCTGTACAAGAAATTTTCCCATGACCGTAGCATCAATCCCAGTACCCATCATGCATTTATATGCGTCTTTGGGTGAACAGACTATAGGTTCGCCTCTAATGTTGAAGGATGTGTTAATGATTATCGGTATTTTCGAGAGTTTTCCAAATTCTTTGATAACCTCATAATAGAGGATATTCTGTGATTTTTTTACTGTCTGTAAACGTCCTGACCCATCGACATGCGTGACTGCAGGCAGTTTTTCCTGCCATTGTTTCTTTATAGGATAGACCATCAGCATGAAATCGCACGGATCCGGTATAGGGTCGTCACAATCAAAATACTTCGGAGCATCGTCATAGCATACAGCCGGAGCAAAAGGCCTGAAAATTTCACGATGCTTGACTTTTTTGTTCAGCAATTCTTTCATATCCTTGTTGCAGGCATTTGAGAGTATGCTTCGTGCTCCGAGTGCCCTTGGTCCCCACTCCATTCTTCCCTGGAACCACCCGATAACTTTGTTCTCATAGATTAGTCTGGCGGTCTTTTTGACTAATTGCATATCATTTTCAAATTCACTGAATCTTATCCTGTTATGAATCAGAAAATTTCTGATGTTCTCATCATTAAATGAAGGTCCAAGAAAGGCATTGTCCATAACATATTCTCGTTTATGCTTCAAGATTGAATTATGCACATACATAGCAGCTCCTATGCTTGCTCCGCCGTCAGAAGCATTTGGCTGCACCCAAATTTTCTTGAAAGGGGTTTTTCTGAGGATTTTTCCGTTGAATACACTGTTTAACGCCACTCCGCCTGCCATGACAAGATTGTCTTCTTTTGTATCCTTGTGCACATTCAGCAGCATATTTGTAAGGGTCTCTTCAGCAATCAGCTGGAGTGCTGCAGCAATATCCTTATGTCTGTTGCTGACTGGCTCATTTTTCCTGATATCTCCACCAAGCAACTCACACAATTTTTTTGAAGGCATCCTACTACTGTAATGGAACTTGAAATATTCCATCTCCAGTCTGAAACTGCCATCTGGCCTGATATCAATCACTTTTTTTAGTTTTGAATAATACCTGTTTGTACTAGGATTCATATCCCCGTATGCAGCCAGCCCCATGACCTTGTACTCAGAATTATTGACAGAGAATCCTAGATATGCAGTAATGGTAGAATATAGAAGACCGATCGAATGCGGAAAGACTATCTCTTTTTGGATATTTATATTGTTTTTGTTTCCTATTCCATAGGTGGTAGTTGCCCATTCACCGACACCGTCCACTGTAACGATTGCTGCTCTTTCAAACGGACTTGGGAGAAAGGCGCTTGCGGCATGCGCCAAATGATGATTGACATATATTATCTCTTTGTCATACTTAATCTCTTTTCTAAGCCTTGCAGCTATCCGCAATTTTTCCGTGAGCCAGGAAGGAGTTGAGCTTAAGAATACCTTAAGGCTATTAGGAAAGGATTCAAGGTGTTGGTGCATAAGCCTTTCAAATTTCAGGAGTGGCTTTTCATAGAATCCGACATAATCTATGTCACTGCTGCTTATTTTTTCGCTATCAAGGCAGAACATGATTGCATTTTTTGGAAATGACGAGTCATGCTTTTTTCTGGTGAACCGCTCTTCTTCTGCTGCAGCAACAATTATTCCGTCTTTCAATAGCGCCGCTGATGCGTCGTGATAGTAGCAGCTGATTCCAATTGTATACATTTTTCTTCAAAATTGCTTATAATGATTTTCTGTTTTTTCAGAGATCTGAACAGGTTGCCAGTAACTGTCTTTTTTTTCCATCTGGAGAAATTTTTTGCAGATGAGTTTTCCGAATATGGAAGGTAACCCTATGCCGATCAGATATACAGCTGTTAGTAATAGTGAATTTATTATGGCTGCTAGATTTTCGCCAAATCCGGTGAATCCTTTTTTTATCCCTTTTAGAAATAGCTTCATGAAATTATCCTCTTTAGAATAAATCCTATTACCGCTGTAATTGAAGTACCAATTACGATGGTGAAGAAATTAGCTGATATCTTTACTGATATAATAAAAAACATGATTGAAGTAAAGATAAGGTAAGCAGAAACAAATCCTGTCAGGTAACCCAATTTTTCTGAAAGAAATTCCATATCATGACTAAAGTTAAATAATTATTTTAAGCTTTGGGTATTTTTGGCCTGAACCAATTGATTGTTTTATTAATACCTTCTTCAAACTCAATTTTCGGTTCCCATTCTAATAATTCCCTAGCTTTTGATATATCAGGCTGCCTTCTTGTGGGATCATCGCCCGGAAGAGGCTTGTGCACAAACAGGGATTTCGAGCATGTTATCCTTTTTATAAAATTTGCAGTCTCAAGGATTGTGAATTCATTTGGGTTTCCAAGGTTTTTTGGGCCCATCTCCTTGGAATTCATCATCTTGAGAAGACCTTCTATCATATCCTCCACATAGCAGAATGACCTGGTCTGGGAACCGTCTCCGTAGATAGTAATAGGCTTATTTTGCAGAGCCTGCGATATAAAATTAGGTATTACCCTTCCATCATCAACCCTCATCCTGGGGCCGTAAGTGTTGAATATTCTCACTATCTTGATCTTGGCATTATATTCCCTATGATAAGCCATAAGAAGGGCCTCTCCGAATCTTTTTGATTCATCATAGCAGCTCCTGATTCCGACAGGATTGACGTTTCCCCAGTATGACTCTTTTTGAGGATGCTCTTTTGGTTCTCCGTACGCTTCGCTCGTGGAAGTGAAAAGCAAAATTGCATTTTTTTTCATGGCAAGCTTTACCATCCGTTCAGTACCGACAGAATTAGCAAGAGCAGTCTCTACTGGATATTTCTGATAATCTTCAGGGCTTGCGCGTGATGCCAGATGAAATATCCAGTCGATACTGCCGTCAATCTCAATAGGTTCAATCACATTATGTTTGATGAACCTGAATCTTTTATTATCTATATAAGCAGAAAGATTGTCCATGCTGCCGCAATCAAGATTATCTATGCAGATGACATCATGTCCTTCTTTTAAGAGCCTTTCACACAGATGGCTGCCGATAAAGCCTGCTCCGCCAGTAACGATGACTTTCATGTTACAGACAAAAAGGTTAGTAGTTTAAAGGCTTTTCTGTGGGACTTGTAAAACAACCATTTTGAATTAGTAATTTAATTAAGGTTGAATGAATATTGAATAATCAACTAACTTAGCCTCAGGTGCCCATGAATTTTCATTTGGTACACATGACGGGACAAATCTTACTCTCTGGCCAGGATTCAAATAATCTTTTCTGACATCAGTAATAATAAAACAACCATCATATTCAAGCTCTAATGCTATTGCAGTAGCACCCAGCTGAGATAGCTGTGTTTGCACTGTTTGGTCAAACAATTCCAGTCCAGAATCTGTTAGAGCGAAAAGTTTTGCTATCGTTTCTTTTTCTTTTCCTTGTTCAGCAAGATTTAATATGTGTTGCATATGATCTTCAAACATTTTATCAGTTAACCAGTATTTCGCTTCTTCTTTGCAGAATACAAGATGACCTTCAATGCCTCTAAATTCAGAGTACCCTCTTCTTACAACTCCTTCTCTTATTCTGTCACTAAATAGGCCATCAGGATTCAATCTTGCACCATAATAATGATATAGGTCCATACTTTTTTCTAATGCCTTTTGAACTGCGGAGTATTTTGATTTTTCAAACCGGAAAAGCATTTCGCGATATTGTGCTTTTAATTCGGAATCAAAAGTATCCGCAACATCATGTGGTATCATGCCTAAATGTATGATCCATTCTGTAATTTTTTTATGTTCAGAAAGACTAATTTCCTGAAAAATTACCAATTTATCTAGTTCGAAATGGCCTAAATAGTAAGTATGTGCAATATCTCTGCCATGCGACGTTCTAACTTCTTTCCAAGGTTCGGATATATCATTTAGCTGAGCCATCAATAATTTTGTTGGGCTAAATGAGCGTAGTGAATCAAGTTCATCTTGGCATTCCATATGCTGTGACATGAAAGACGGAAAAAGCACTTAATATATAAATATAGGATCTTGATTACATCAGAACAGATAGTATTTTTAATTTGCTTCAACTACTTTTTAGCAATAATCTTCTCGCAGTAATCTTAATAAGCCTCAGCTCTTTTTAGGAAAGCATGATTTTAGGAAAGATATTTGGAAAAATCACAACAACCTCGTTTCAGTTCATTGTGGAGAAGGAGACAAGGAAGTTTGAGTTTGTCCAGGTTCTCCATAAAGTGTATGACTATGTGCTCTGCCAGGTTTTGGAAATAGAGAGGACAGATAAGGATATTGCAAAGTGCATAGTCCTGGGGTATAAGGATAAGGGAATCATAAAACCGATAAGAATACCATTTGATCAGAATTCTGAAGTCCTGAAGGCAGAAGATGATTTCATTAAAGATATAATCAATCTTGAAAAATCCGAGAAAGGGGCATTTATAGGTAGGCTTGAAGGAAAGAATATTGATGTTTACCTAGACTTATCAAAGCTCCTTACCAAACATGTTGCAGTTCTGGCGAAATCAGGTGCAGGAAAATCCTATACAGTTGGTGTCTTGATCGAGGAGATAATCGGAAAAAAAGTTCCTATCATCGTGATAGATCCACATGGGGAATATGGAGTACTAAAAACACCAACAGACGATATATTGCAACTGAAAAATTATGGAATATCTCCTATAGGATTCAAGAATATCTATGAATACGGAGATGCAAAACTCAATAATGAGCTAAGGCCTCTCAGGCTCAACAATAATCTGACACCTTCTGAGATTACAGAACTCATGCCAGGAAAGCTATCAAATACACAGATGGGGCTGCTTTATAGCTTGCTTAAGCATATCGACAAGGTAAATTTCACTAATGTGCTGCTGGAACTGGACAAGGAAGAGAACAATTCAAAATGGGCGATTGTGAATAATTTGGAATACCTGAATAACCTGCAGATATTCGGTGACAGCTTCACGGATTATAATGAACTCATCCAGTCTGGGAGATGCTCAATAATCAACCTGAAAGGCATCCCTCCGGATGTACAGGAGATAATTGTGTATAAGCTTATGAAAGACCTTTTTGAAGAGCGCAAAAAGGATAGGATTCCTCCTTTTTTTACGATAATAGAAGAGGCTCATAATTATTGTCCTGAGAGGAGTTTTGGCGAAGCGAAATCTTCTAAGATTCTTAGGACTGTGGCATCAGAAGGCAGGAAATTTGGGCTTGGACTCTGTATTGTTTCTCAAAGGCCTGCAAGAGTCGATAAGTCAGTTCTCAGCCAGTGCACTACACAAATTATACTCAAGATCACGAATCCTAATGACCTAAAGGCAATATCAAATAGTGTAGAGGGGATAACTGCTGAGTCAGAATCAGAGATAAGGAATCTTGCGATTGGAACAGCGCTCGTGACAGGAATTGTGGATATGCCACTTTTCGTAACCATAAGGCCAAGGAGAACAATGCATGGAGGTCATGCAACAGATATACTTGACCAAAAAGATGAGGCATTCTTTGAAAAAGCAGATAAATTTGAGGAAAAAGATCTTCTACCAATAATTAGACCTAAGGTGACTGCAAAGGATATCAGTATCATGAATGGTAAGGACATTTCAGAGATAAAAGAGATACTAGTTCCTGGATTTCTGTTCCTTTGCCAAGATAAGGATGCAGAATATAATCTCCTTGTAGAATCTACGTGTGGCGATGTGGTTGTTGACGTCGATAATTTTGTAACCAAGTCGTTGCCAGAACTTGGCACTCTGAGCAGTGAGGAACTGAAGCTTCTTCAGATTGGATTCAAGATGAAATCCTTCAGTGAGGAAGACCTGCTGAAAAAAGGGCTTCTAGATATAAAAGAAACAACAATCAGTCTGACCACGAAGGGGTTTTTCCTGCATGAAGGCAGCAGATATAAGATATCAGACAGATACATCCTTTCACAGCTATCTAAGAGCGCATGCTTTGCAAAGATAGAATTTATCTCTCAGATATTCTCTGAAAAATTAGAGCAAAATTTTACTATTGATTTGGTGAAAGAAAAGCTATCTAAATTCACAAAGGTCAAAGACCAGAGAGAATGTTTTATATTGAGACATGTTTTGTCTTGAATCATGGTAGAACTGGCAAACATTTCAAAGGAAGGAAAGCTTGTGCCTTTTGATATGTGGAATTCATACATATCAGGCCTTAAGAAGGAGGTAGCAGAGCATCCTGCAATAAGTGACCAAAAAAAGGCAATATCTATTCTGACACAGCCTATTTCCGATGCAGTCAAAAAAAGGATTCCAAAAGAGAAATTCGGCATATTCTTCTCAGGAGGAGTCGACTCCACAATAATTGCATTCCTCTGTAAGAGATTTGAAGGTAATTTCATCTGCTATACAGTGGGAATTGAAGGGTCTAAGGATATTGAAGAATCTCTCAAAGCTGCAAAGGCTCTTGGATTTGTGCATAAGACAAAGATATTCTCTATAAATGAGGCAGAAAATTTATTCAAAAGGACTGCAGCTATTCTCAAAGAGAAGACAGATGTTGTGAGCCTAGGTGTCGGTGGAGTTGTGCTTGCAGCAATTGAGCATGCAAAAAAAGACAATATCAAGATCTTTTTTGGAGGTCTGGGTAGCGAGGAGATTTTTGCAGGCTATGAGAGGCATGTGGAGGCACAAAATATTAACGATGAATGCTGGACTGGACTCTCAGGCATGTGGAACAGGGATTTTGTCAGGGATTTTAGGATTGCTGAGTCAACCAAGGTAGTATTTCTTACGCCTTTCCTGGACAAAGAGCTTATGCTTGCAGCGATGCAGATATCAGGCAACCTTAAGATAAAGGATGGCCAGAAAAAATACATTCTCAGGAAGACAGCAGAATCTCTTGGGCTTCCAGAAGAATTTGCTTCCAGGCCAAAAAAGGCTGCGCAGTACGGCAGCAATTTCGATAAGGCTCTGACGAAAATAGCGAAATCAAAAGGTTTCAGGTTCAAAAGCGAGTATATAGAATATCTAAAGAATGTGAAATCTTAGGTGCTATCAGCTTTTCTTTCAGTTCATGAAGCCAGAAGATGTGCAATTGTTTCTCTTAGAAATAATTAAACAGTTAGTCACAATAAATATCCTTAGATAATACCTAACTTACAATAAACAGTATTACAACAACAATCAGAAGCACAAATAGAAAAATATTGACCCAATCCACAGATTTGCCTTTATCAACAGATCCTTTTTTTGATCTTTTTAATCTTTCTACATAAATTCCCTGTCTGCTGTATTGCATCATGGTTTAACTGTAACATTATATGCTATCAGGGTTAGTTTAAATACCTTATGTTAGTAATATAAAGTAGGATACTGAAAATTGTTAATTAATTAACAATTGGCAATAATAGTTTTCTAATGAGGATACTAGGAGATATATTTATAAATAGCCTGAATCTTCATGGATACATAGCCGAACGCAAAAGGATAGCAAATAGGACTTTTGCAACAATTAGCTGCTGAGGCGATAAAAATGCAGTGAAGATGGTTCTATTCATCTTTGCTGGGAATATAGGTGAAAAAAATGACAGAAGAAGGAGAATTACTGGTGCCTAATGATACATATCTAAAGGCAGGAATACATATTGGAACAAAGTTCAAGACAAAGTTCATGTCTGAGTTTATTTACAAGACAAGGCCAGACGGGCTATCAGTACTGAATGTCCAGAAGATTGACGAAAGGATAAAACTAATGGCAAGATTTCTTGCACAGTACGAACCTGACGAGATACTGGTCGTATCAAGAAGGGAAAACGGATGGCTTCCTGTGAAAATGTTTGCAAAAATAACAGGTGTCAAGTTCTTTGCCGGAAGATATCCACCAGGAATCCTTACAAACCCGGACTTGAAACAGTTTATGGAGCCAAAGGTAGTGGTTGTGACAGATGCTTGGCCTGACAGGAATGCGGTTATTGATGCTCTGCATATGGGTATACCTGTTGTTGCGCTTTGCGACACAAACAACCAGGCGAATAACATTGATCTTGTGGTGCCATGCAACAATAAGGGCAAGAAAAGCCTAGGATTACTGTTCTATGCGCTTACAAAGGAATTCCTGAAGCTTAAAGGGAATTTCGATGAGAAAAACTTCAAACATACTATTGAAGATTTTACGCCGGAATAAATTAGTTATTACATTTTTTCTTTGCTGTTGTTATGAATGTTTTACTTATTATTGAGGCTCTTAAGATAACTATTTAACATAGAGTTCACCGATAAGTCTAAGAACTAATTGAAACATCTGTCAATTATGATCATATCTGTATATCAGGCGAAAAGACTTTTGTCTTGTAAAGTTGGAAAAATTGATGTTTCTCTTGATTTGGGAATTACAGTATCTGAAATTTTTAGAAACGGCAATATTTTTAAGTTTCCGGATGGCCAGGAGCTATCGCTTAAGGATATTGAAAAAATAATAAAAAAAGATACAGTCTGTTTTTTGATAAAAGAAAATACAGTAGTTCCCGTGTCATTATTTTCTGATGAGACAAATAAATTCTATAAGCTTTATCCGACAGCAAGCTGGCCCTCAATTGAGATTTCTGGAATTAGGATGCATGTCACGAAGGCTTTTACACCAAAAGAAGATACAGAGAAGAAAATCTCCTTTGTCCAGCCGTGCACAGGAAGGGTGCTTGATACCTGCACAGGCCTTGGATATACGGCAATCATGGCATCAAAAACTGCATCCGAGGTGCATACGTTTGAGATTGATGAAAGTGTCATTGAAATAGAGAAACTAAATCCTTATTCAGTTAAGCTGTTTTCTAATAAGAATATAATACGAAAAAATAAAGATATTTTTTCCGAAATCTTGAAATTAAAATCTAATTTTTTCGATGTGGTTATCCATGATCCACCAAGGCTGGCGCTCGCATCGCTCCTGTATTCAGAACTGTTCTACAAGGAAGTCTATCGGGTAATGAAAAAACAGGCAAGGTTCTATCATTACACAGGGGATCCCGGCAGCAGAAATAGAAATCAGGATATTCGAATCGGAATAACTAAAAGAATGGAAAAATGTGGATTCAGGAAGATAATTAGAGTCTTTAATGGGTTAGTCGCTGAGAAATAATCCCTTCTCTTTTATGTCATATCGTCTCTGCTTAATAATCTGGGTTTTGTCGCTCTTTATCAAAGTGGCATACCTGTCTGAATCAATCTTATTTAGTTCGATTATCACTTTGCAGAATTTTGAGATAAGTTTTCCTCCGACAATGTTCAGTTCATTGCTCCCATTTATTTTTGAAGATGCTTGGTTTGTTATTAACACTATTTTCCCCAGATCCCGTCCGATCCTTACAAGATTAGCCATCTGCTCAGCCATCATTTGGTTGGCCTCTTTAGGATTACTTGCTACTTCTTCTCTATAATGAAAACCGATTGTATCTACGATAACAAGCGAGATCGCAGGATTTTCGCAAAGTCTTTTCAGACTTAGTATCGTATCATGTTGATTCTTGAATGATTTGGGCTGAAGCAAGAAAACCTTATCTAGTAATGCATCTGTTTTTCCATGAAGTTGTTTGAATCTTTCAGAACTAAACCCATTTTCTGTGTCGACATAGATAACCTTGCCAGTTTCTGCTGCAGAGATTGATGCCAGCAAACATAAAGTAGTTTTTCCAGCAGCTGCATTTCCATATATCAGTGTTGGGCTGACTGAATCATAATTATCTATAATAGAGGAAATCACTTTGCAGTTTGGAGAGAGAATGCTCATTAATTGTAATAAATAACTTTGCTATTTAAACCTAGGTAAATTATATATAGGTGCACTTAACAATAAATCATATGATAAAAGAGGCATATTCTATTGCTGTAAGTAATTTACGATCATGCTATGGTTCGCAGGGGATACTAGCAGGCCTCAACCATTTCAAGGACTATTGGGCAAGGGATTCATCATTCGCAAGTTTTGGGGCTCTCAGGCTTGGTGACCATGAGATTGTAAAGAAGAATCTTCTGATGTTTATCTATCATATGCGGCCGAATGGCCAGATCCCGCTCAGGATCGGAAAAAGCTCACTCGATATAGTTCTGTCATATTTTGGTCTCAAATCGAAAGATAGCCCCAGGATGCCGATACTCAGAATTGACAAAAGCAACGATCCCTCAACTGACCAGAACTCTCTTTTGATAATTGCAGCGTTGGAATATTATAAATTCACAAAAGATAAATTTTTTATTCTAGACAACCTGAAGAAATTCGATAAGATAATAGGATGGAATTTTAGCAGGTCAAAGGATGGGCTCTTGATTGAAGAGAAAGGTTACTGTAACTGGGCAGATAGCATCAATAAAAAAGGTAAAGTTCTTTTCACAAACATATGCCATTGTCACGCGCTTGAATGCATTTCAGAAATAAATAAAATAGCCGGAAGGGCAGAGATGTCATCTCATTATTTTGAACTGCATGAAAAGGTAAAAAAACAGATTAACCATGAGTTCTGGAGCGGAGAACATTATATTGATTGGATAGACAAAGATAAGCACTACAATTACTTTTCAACTGATGGTAATATTCTTGCAATAATCTGGGGAATTGCAGATTCTAAGAGATCTAAACTCATCGAGGAGGCAGCTTTTATCTTTGATATAAATGAAGTTCCGTCTGCATGCGTTCACCCGAAATATCCAAGCAACCTTATAAGTTCAGACCTTAAGCTAATGGGACTTGCAGATTATCACAATGGCCTTTCATGGATATGGCTTGGGTGCATGACAGCACTTGCAAAACATAAGCTGGGCATGAAAAAGGAAGGTAAGGAATTAATGGAAACTATCTCAGAAATGATAGTGAAATATAATGGGGTATACGAAGTGTATGAAAATACCGGAAAGCCGGTAAATAGGTTTATTTACAAATCAGAAATGCCGCTTGCATGGTCAGCAGGACTTTTTGTCTATGCTGCAAGAGAAATGAATCTAATCCCTTTTTCTAAGGGCAAAGATTATTAGCAGCAGGAAAAGCACTCCTATAATTATAAGGCTAATTATCAGTAATGTAGGGAGTCTGACAGCATCAGATTTTAATACCTGAAAATAAAATTGGTTTTCAGTCTTTCCGCCATTGCCATCTTCTGCCTCTATAATGAAATTCTCACTTCCAAAAAATCCATTTCTTGCAGAAATTTCGGCAATGTTTTTCCTGAATTTTACGTCAAGGTTCAAGTTATCTCTTGTCTTATAGCTTAGTATGTCTTGGTCAGGATCATAAAAATATTCAGATAGATCAAGGCTGAGCTTGTTATCCTGATAAAATCTTTTGTAGTATAATGAATTGCAGATGCTTTCATTATAATAGAATCTGCATTCAGACTCGCTGATTACATCGCCAGACGCATGAAGCAGCAATGGGATTATCGCATTTTCATTTTCTGTTTCAATTATTATCTTAGGGTTCAGGTTACCGATGATATCACATTCAGGCAATAATGAGATATGCATTATTCTTGATTCTTTGCCAGAGATTAATATTTCAGGCGATAAATAAACTGTTCCTGTGAAATCAGTGACAGAAAAAGAGTACTTTATTGTATTTAAAGTAGGATTGGTGAGCTTGAATGAAAAATTAGCCTTTGCACAGTTTTCTATGCTTTGTTCAGATACAATTGGAAAAACCAGGATTTCTGCAGCAGGAGAAATTATCTCTGCAACATTTGAATAGTACTTGTTCACAAGAAAAGTATGTGAGATTAATTTATCTGAACCAGTGTTAACAACAATTTCTGCTGAGACTGCACTTATAACTATCAAACTTATCAGAATGAATAAATACTGTTTCATCTTAGCCCCCCACTAGCAAATTATAGATAAATAAAAAAGTTTAATTAAAAAAAATTAATAATATGTCTGTCCTGAGACTTCTTCAGGTTCGTCCTTGTCTTTTAGTTTATTGAATCCTATGATTAATCCTAGGATTATCAAAAGAACTATCAAGACAATTACTCCTATTTCCAGTGCCTTTGTCAGGTCTCCGAAAGCAGGTTTATCTTCTTTCTGTGACTCGACAACATTTGCTGTCAAAGGAATCTGTTTTTCGTCTCCTGATGTCTTTACGCTGACCATGAAAACTTTTTCTCCTGCTAGAGCATCAGCTTTAGGTGTGACATAAAGATATACAGTTTTGACTTCTCCAGCTTTCACGATTGTGAAGGCTCCTGGATCAAATCTGTATGTTGCCCATGAATCAAGGCCTGTTGCAGATAGCTCATAGCTTCTGTCTGTTGATCCGCTGTTCTGAAGCATCATTGGGTAGACAGTTCCTGATGTTCCTTTTAGGACATCCTGCTTACCTGGTACTGTAACAACAGTCTTGTCTTCTTTGCTTGTTGGCGATACTGGATTCACAAGATCGCATGCTTCATCAGCTGTCACTCTTATCATCCTGTCGCTGGTTGTGCTTTCATCACCATCAGCATATGTTACTTTTGCGACGACTGAGTAATCTCCTGGCTCTGTGCATGAAGGTATCCTGAGGAATAGGTCCTCTGATGTTGTTGCTTCATCCTGGTCAAGCTCATCAATGTATTCAGTTGCTTTCAAGCCAAGTGCTGGCATGCTGACTTCAACCTTTATTGACTCTTCTGTTCCTGTGCCCATGTTTCTTACTCTGACACTTGCAAAAACTCCTCTTCCGGCCTGAACGCTTGTAGCAGGGTCAAGGACTACATCCTGAATATAGACACTGTCTCTGACAGCATCAACTTTTAGGTTGTATTCCCTTATGTATGATGAGGAAAATTTATCTGAAATCTCAATTCTGAGCTTTAGCTCATCTCCTGTATCAATCTGGAAATCTTCTGGGATTCTTAGTGACAATCTTTTTATGTATGATACATTGCTTTCAACATCAAATGTTGAGCTCATATCAAATACATCTTCTCTGAATTTCTGTCCTCTGTGGTATCCTGTCATGAATGCCATTATCTGGACATCGCTTGCATCCTGGAGTGAGACAAACTCGACACTAACGTCAAGGACTTCTCCTCTCTCAAATGCCTTAAGGACTGTAACATCGTTTTTCACGACTCTGTCATTAATTTCAACTACACATTCCTGAACATCTAGTTTAGGTGTGTTTCTTGCGTCTCCTGTGCAAGGTCCGCCATCACAACAGTCTGTGCAGACTTCTTGAGCAAAAACTGCTCCCATTGTTGCCAAAGCAAACACAAATGCCATAAAGACCATCATCACTTTGCCCAATTTCATTTTTATTTTCCTCCTTAGTTATTTGTTTATTATTAATATTCCTCGGTTATTGCAAGGAATTGACCACTTAATCAATGATAACTTTAAGCTAATATTTAAAGGTTTCGTTTTTATTACTATTGTCAAGTGAAAACAATTCAATCCCTAAGCATTATTTCTCTATATATTGTTCTTTTGTAGTCCAGATTGCTGACTGAGATCCTTAGAGGTTCAAAGCCGGGTTTGTCAGGCAATTTTATTGTAAATACTCTGTCCAGGGTTTCTCCAGTTTCGAGCTTCCTGATCAAGGATGATGTGAATTGAGTGCTTGTCGAAACCAGTATTTGAACATCCTTCAATTCTTTGATATCATTATTCGTGACTGTTATCACTAATTCCATCTCCTCGCCTGGCTTCACACTTGTTTCATCGTATAATATATCTATATACAAAGCTTCTTTTGGTGAATATACTCCTTTATCTAGAGTTCCGGCATCACAGTCATCGTCTATTCCATTGTTTAGTATCTCTTTGGCGTTCGGGTGGATTTTTGCATTCCAATCATTGCAGTCTATTCTTCCTGAATATCCATCGCCATCTTTATCATTATCGCATGCGTTTCCTATACCATCATTATCTGAATCTATCTGCGATGGGTTATTTAATCCAACACAATTGTCCTTATCATCACATGTACCATCATGATCAACATCAATGCACTCATCGCATCTATCGTCAATTCTGTCACTATCTGTATCCTGACTTTGATTTACATTGTACGTGCATGCACCTGCTCCACATGAATACTCTCTATATTCTTTGCCTGTTCGCTCGCATGAAGTCTTCTGACAGCTTCCATCGTCCTGAGGACAATAGACACAAGATACAAACGAGAAGTCATAGCAACCAGTCAAACTTGAGCAATCAAACTCTTCAAATGCATGATCATTTCCATCACAATAGGTCTGTTCCAATATTTCTTCATTAAGGCAAAAGTCATATGCCTCACTATCAAGTGCACAGTAAGGATAATTATTTTCAGTGCAGCTCTCGTCATCTTTCACATATTCAGGTGTGAAAATATCCATCTCTGTAAATTCAGTGCAGGCGTCAGGGCCGCAGTTCTCTACAACCACTGTATTTGGATCGACTTTGCAGTATGCGTCATTTTCATTATCCACACAGGTTCTTTCTGTCTCGCCATATACAATATTTTCTCCGTCACAGTATTCTCCAGTTTTGGAGTCGTCTCCGCAGTCCTCGTCCTTATATATCTTCTTGGTTTCTTCTGAAAAGCATTGGCCAGCAAAGCAGCCTTTTTTTTGGCAGGTTGCTGTCTCATATACATCATTCATATAGCAGTCCTGAGTGTAGGTGCAGTAAGTCTCACCACAATCTGTCTCGATCATTTTTTCAGTGTGTTTTTCAGTGGTGCAGTAATCTCTGTTCCCATTCTCTTTGCAATATCCTTCAGTAATATCTTTATAGCTGACAGAATTATCGTTTTCGCACACATCATATGGCCTGCTTTCTGTTCTGCTCAGACAGTCTTGCTTTACTCTCCATTCAGTGCATGGATCATTGTCATAATTTCCACATTCCCAAAGATCGTTTCCAGAACACATATTTTCTCCTCTGATGCATTCATCCTTGCAAGTAGGGCCTTTCACTGTTTCATATTTGCAGCTATCTGTGCAGTAAGTGCATTCTCCGTTCCACCCTGGAGTGCACACTTGTCCATTCTTATTTCCTAAATCACATGCTTCATTACTATCCTTAATTCCATCTCCGCAAATTGGTCTTGTGCAGTCGTTTCTGCAATTGTCATAATTATTTGAATTACCATCATCACATTCTTCTGAAGCTCTGTTGACCTTTCCGTCTCCGCAAACTGGTTTTGGGGCAGGCGAGCATTTTGTTACAGGATTTCCGCACGCACCGCATGTAGATGTAACGCATTCACCAGGTGCTGGGTGAAGATCAGGGCAACTGCAGGCAGCTTTAACTTCTCTTGCATAAGGGGTTGCTCCATCGTAAGGGCACCATGCCATATATTCAGTTCCAGGGTCATTTTTTGCCGTGTTCTTCACTACATTATTGATATTAACATTATTGCCCCAACTATATACTGCTTTGCAGCCGTCATTGCCGCCGTTCCAGTCGATGTAGCATCCTGAAGCAGCAACAAATCCGCTGAATATAACTAATACTAGAACATACAATAAGGCTTTTGCCATATTTGGAACCTCTTTTTCGAGTATTACCTTCATTTTACTACTATGAAGTAATCAAAAGTATATAAATGTTTCGTTTTTACTACAATATAGTGGTGATATAGTTATATATTTTCTTTTAAAGTCTGTTCTATCATGAGAATAAATATCATTGGAGCTGGTCCTGCAGGGACATATTTAGGCTATTTATTAGCACAAAAAGGTCACATAGTAAAAATCTTTGAAAGAGATAGAGAAATAGGAAAACCTGTTCAGTGCACTGGAATTCTCAGTGATTATTTTAAGAAATTGATGATGCCACAGGAGGATTTTGTCCTCAATACAGTGGACACTACAAGGATATATGCTCCAAATAGAGAGTTTGTTGATACAAAAATTAAGAAGAACTACGTTATCTGCAGAAAAAAATTTGATTCTTATCTTGCTAAAGAAGCTGAGGAAGCTGGCGCAAAAATTTTTCTTGAGCACTCATTCAAATCCTTTGCGAGAAAAGGGAACAGAATTATAACCATTGTATCACACAATGGCAAACCTACAATCTACGAATGTGATATATTGATCGGTGCAGATGGGCCGCTAAGTGAAGTTGCGAAATCAGCAGGGCTGTTTGGAAAGAGAAAATTTTTAATAGGGACTCAGATAGAGGCGAGTAAATCAAATGACAATGTTGTTGAATTCTATCCTTACATTGGGAATTATGCTTGGATAGTTCCTGTAAATAGTAATACAGTGAGAATAGGTGTTGCTGCATATAAGTCATCACAGGATTTGTTCAAGAAATTCGCAAAAGAAAAACTTGGGGAATATAGTAAAATAACACTTGAAAATCAATCAGGAGTAATCCCTGTATTTGATCCTTTTGTTAAGGTTCAGGCAGGAAATGTTTATCTGATAGGTGACGCGGCGACTTTCAACAAAGCGACTTCTGGCGGAGGCATTAATCAGGCGCTGAAAGCGGCAGTCATTTTATCTGACTGCATCGAGAACAATCTCGATTATAATCTTGAGTGGAAGAGACACCTGTTCCTGGAATTATATTTGCATCTCACTTTGCATAGAATGATGACAAGGTTCAAGGAATCAGATTGGAATAATCTTATAAGATCGTTCTCGGAAGAGAAAATGAAAAGTATCTTATTTTCAGAAAGCAGAGATAAATTATTTAAGATGTGCATCAAAATTGGATATACGAAACCGTCATTACTAACCTATATCAGGTTTTTACTATGAAGATAAAGGAGTTAATTTTAGCTACAAGACCAAAAAATCTATTTGCATTTCAGGAAGTCACAATCGGTGCTCTCATCGGTAGCAGTTTCACCATCGGCATGAATTTCTTTCTAACTCTAATATTTACTTTTTTTTCGTTTCAGATTGTGTATGCTGGCATTTATATGATAAATGATATATGTGACTACAAGAAAGATAGCAAGGATCCTATTAGGTCAAAAAGAATGATTGCATCTGGTAAGATCAGTAGAGAAAATGCACTTATATTCTCTTTAGTGTTGATTTCTGTTGGTTTAATACTTGGCTCCATCATAAGCTTAGTTCTTATGATATATGAACTTTTATTTCTTTTAGTTAATCTAAATTATTCCTTCTTCTTGAAACATATACCCTACATCGAAACAATTGTAGCGTCGGTGACCCATCCGCTGAGGATTATGCTTGGAATTTCATTGTTTGGGGTGGTCCATAGGTACTTTTTTGTATTCTATTATTTTATATTTGCGATAGGTTGTCTTTTCCTGAAGAGATTCAAGGAACTTGAAAAAAATGAATTTGGAAGAGTTGCATTAAGGCGCTATAAAAAAGATTCAGTTATGCTCTTATTATTGATAGTAGGTATTATCCTTGCTTCAGGTTATTTTATCGCAACCGATTCTAGATATTCTATTTTGGCTATTTTTATTTTCTATTGGAGTCTCTTCATATCTTATTTTTCAAATAGGCGTTTCAAACACTGGCTTGACAATCGTATGGCATATTAGCAAAAGCTTTTTATTATTCTGTGAATTGTTGAAGCATATGTTACCAGGAATGAACCCGCGTCAGATGGAGCAGGCGATGCGCAAGCTCGGAATCAAACAAGAGGAAATTGATGCGTATGCTGTAGTTATAAGAACCAAAACGGAAGATATAATTATCCATAATCCCTCAGTTCAGAAAGTGAACATGGGTGGCGGTATTTCATATCAAATAAGCGGTGAGGAAGAACATAGACCTCTTGAGGAAGAAGAGCCGCAGATAAGTGAACAGGATATTATTACTGTGGCAGAGCAGGCAAAAGTACCTAAAGAGAAAGCACATGAAGCGCTTGTTAACTCAAAAGGGGACCTCGCAGAAGCAATCCTATCTTTTCAAAAGTAATTTATATTAATTCTGCTTAACTAGCTATAAATGGATTATCAGGATTACAAAACAACAGCTATCAGTCACTTAAAGACTGCTGATCACCTTCTTACAATGACTTACCCTCTTGTCGCAGACACGAAACTTCTTAAATTAATCCTGAATAACATTATAGATTCAATGCAGGACGCAGTGCTTGCGCTTTTCTTATTTTCTAAGAAACAGCCGATGGATTTTGAATACAATGTAACAAACATCAAAGGTATTCTAGAAAAGATTGATCTGAGTACTGGATACATTATTTTCCTGAAAGAAATTTCCGAACTGAAAGAGAAACAGAAAAATTCATGCGTAGAATTTATAAGAAGAGACAAATTTGTATTTGCATCTGATGATTATCAGATAAAGTATGTGACTGAAAAAGAATTGGCAGAGTTAATCTCCAAAGGAAAACTTTTTTTAAAGGAAGCAATGGGCAGAATAAAATGATTGAATCTCTGGAAAATGCAAAAGAAGAACTGAAAAGAATTGACCATCTTATATATGTTACACTGAAATACACTAGGACAGTCGATGTACTAATTAGTGTTGTTGAACGTATTATAAATTGCTATGAATTCTTAATCGAATCTCTGGTAAAAAAAGCGATGCATGACGGGAAGTTGGAAGAGCTTCCAGGAAATCCTATAACTAGCGCAAGCAAGGTACTGGAGATATATCCGTCAAAGATAATAACCGTAAATATCAATAAATATCTTCTGTTCAGGAAACTCAGAAGAATGGTGCACTCAAAGTCAAATGAATTCAGAAGGCATGTCACAATGGTTGCAATCGTTGATAGTAAGGAAATAAGAGTGGATATTGATAGTATAACTGAAGATTTCCATGAGCTTAAAAAAATCATGGAGTTTGTTGAAAAAACAATAAAATGAAAATGTCTAAAAATTCACAATACCCACAGCAGGGCTGAGGGGGTATTTGCGAATTTTTTGCTGCGCACCGACATTTTCAAATATTATTTTTTCACGGCAGAGCTGTGGGGTACTAAACCCACAAAAACAATAAAATGACCAAGTTCATCGTAATTGCTTCTAGCAAAGGAGGTGTTGGAAAGACTACTACTGCCATCAATTTAGGCACTGCTCTGACTGTATTTGGGAGAGATGTCATTGTTGTGGACTGCAATCTAAGCACACCTAATGTTTCTTTGTATCTCGGAGCGCCTAATGTTCCAATTTCACTTCATGATGTCCTGAAAAATGGCAAAAATATTACAGAAGCATTGTACATGCATGAACATGGACTAAAAATAATACCTGCGAGCCAGTCAATCAAAGATCAGACACAGATAGATTACGAGCAGCTAAACAGGCTCATAAAAAGCCTTTCTGGAAAAGCAGACTATGTCATCATCGACAGTGCTGCAGGACTTTCTAATGAAGTCATCTCGACGCTGAGGATGGGAGATGAGATACTTGTTGTTTCAACTCCAGAACTTCCGGCTGTGAGCGATGCCCTAAGGACAATAAAGATAGCACAAAGATATGGAAAAAAAGTCTCTGGCATAATTCTGACAAGAGCATATGAAGATGAACTGGAGCTGTCAAAAGAGGATGTTGAAGCGATGCTTGAAACACCAGTTATAGGGATTATCCCTGAAGATGAGACAATGCGGGAATCAGTTAGGATGAAGAATCCTGTAACTCATACACATCCAAATGCACCAAGTTCTATTGGATATAAAAAACTTGCAGCAAGTCTGCTC
Organism: archaeon; assembly: GCA_043826135.1. Classification (GTDB taxonomy): domain Archaea; phylum Nanobdellota; class Nanobdellia; order Woesearchaeales; family GW2011-AR15; genus GW2011-AR15. The sequence goes on along the minus strand of JBDRQT010000041.1, from coordinate 29,793 downwards.
GGAGAAAAATATGTCGAAGGCAAAGAAAAAGATGATTCAACAATGGATACTTTCCTGAAGAGGATGGGGATGAAATGATAGAGACAAATCACACTAGGATAGCAAAAAAATTGGAAAAAAGAGGTTGGGAGAAAAGATATATTGCCAGGACATTGCATATTCTGAAAGGTGCAGAAAAAATTAAGCATCCCAAAATAAAGAAATTGGACAAATCTATGTTTACTCTCTTCATAGTTCTCTTTACCGTATGCAGCACAATAATATTTGTGGCCGCAATACCTGTTTTTGTCGGAGCGCCAAGTTTGTCGATCTTTGTAATCTCGTGTATGGGTATATGTCTCGGATTATTTTCTGATTACCTGCTAAGGCATATGGATATTGACCATCGGCACTATTCATTTGCTTTGTTTTTTCTGCCTCTGCTAACATTAGGTCTGCTGATGTTGACGTTGAATATTACAAAAAGTGTCGTTCAAGATATAGGCATTTTTGTGACAATAAATCCTTTGTTAATAATAGTTTTTTATACTCTTAGTTACTCTCTCCCTCATATGCTGCATAAACTCACAAAGATCTAATATGAAACTTATAGAATGGGCTTCTTCATATATTGACTATCTTAATAGCTTCAAAAGAGATTTAATCTCAAAACACGTAATGGAATCATCCATAGTCTGCGAGTATAAAGATAAGGGAAACGTTGTCTATATCATATGTGAAATATTGGACGAGTCAGTATATGACAAGATTAAAGAAGGACAGATAGTGCTCATATGTCTCAACTCAAAAAAGAACCTTGAGTTCATGCTTCAAAATTGGCAGAAATTCATCGTTAATCCTAAGCTAAAAACAATATTCTCGAATCCAGAAGTTAATCTGCAATGGTCGCTTGTGCCCTATACGCATAATAAGTATTCTGATCCTGCAAGCCTGAAAACAGGGATAAAGAGTATTGCCGAGAACGTACCTTTAGTGTAATAAAAATATGTAGTTTCTAAACTATTCTACAAATATATGATACATGTCTGGCAAATCCGGTCATATTCATCTCTCAAGATATGCGATTGGTCCATGGAGGTGGAGCGACTGAACAACTTTTTCAAGTGTATCTATTTTTGGATCTAGGCGAAAGGCGCACATTCCTTCCGCACCTTTTATTCTTCCATCATAATATATGAATGCGCCCATTGAAGTTTCATATAAAGGTCTTCTTGCCCCAGTATGCTGATTCATATGCATTAAACTGCTCGGCACATTGCCTTCATACTTAAGCAGCCAAACAAGGTGATCTGATTTTACGTCAACAGTTATCGAAGCTGGCAGGTATACTTTTTTTCTGAACATTGGGTTTAGGCGTTCAACTTTCAAAACCTGTCTAGAATTGAATTCAGAATAGTTATATTCATCGTAAACATATGAGACAACAGGATTATGCTGTTCACCAAACCAAAAACTATTGCTGACTACATGTCCAGTTACTACTTCTCTTTTTGTTCTTCCTTGGTGTTTATGTTCTTTTATTTCGATGGTTTTAGGTGTTAAGATCACTTCGCCTATATTCTCACTATCTCGCAATTCTTTTACTACAAGTCTACTCAATGCCTGCGCATTCTTTAAGGCTTGCATTAGTCCTTGTGTTGTTTTAAGTGGCATTTTTTTTAGCAAAGGAAAACCTTATATATAAATTTTACTACTTAATAATAGTTAAAAAAGTATAGTAGTTATAAGCCACCTTTTGTACGGTCCATATTTGGAAGCCGTATATAATAACTGCTTGGTAAAAAACAATTCCTTATTGATTCTTGAATAGATTAATTCAGTGTAGAATTATTTTTTATTTATACAGAGTTTTATTGAGTATCGGGAGTATATTTAAAATCTGTTGATCTGACCTAGCACTCAATCTTCCAATCGAGGTAATTATTACCTCCTCTTCTGTACAACTAAATGTAATTCTTTCACGCTCGCTTGCGCGAGCCGGTATAATAGAGACAGTATATCCTGGATGTATCTGACATTCGTATGCTGAAATCCATACTTCCTTTAATCCATTTCCGGAAAGAGTAGCCCTGAACTCACGTGGATTATGGTTGGGATAATTTTTTGGCATATCCAATCTACTCATTCCATTACCATTGTTCAATATATATTCATATAAGAGGGATATAAATCTGGTTTCTGGCCTTTTTGCATTTCTTTTTAACGCAGGATATTCATCACATATGGTTTTTATTTCTTTTGTTAATCCATTGATGTATGCAGTTATTTGTTTTAGTTGCGGTTCAATAGCACTCATCTCATCAGGTGTGCCATGACTATTATGTGCTAAGTCCACAAGAGAGAGATAATATAATGTGACCCGTTGGGATAATTTGTCCTTAGATATATTTTTATATCTTTCATATATGTCTAAAAATTCAGAGAATGCCGTTAAAGTATCAGCAAGGATTACAGACTTTGTTGCAGTGAATATTCCAATTTCACTTTCAAGCCCATTGCATTGCATTAAATCTACCTTTTTAAATCTCTTTTCTAAATCTTTAACAACATCACTAAGCCCAGCCAAATTGTTTCACCTTAAACTTGCATCAATTTTATTTTAGATTTAGTAGGTGACAACTTATACTTAAATCTATTTAAAATTACTACTTTTAAGTTATTACAAATTGATGTGAGTAAGTTATGAGACCAAATTCCTGTCGGTGAGTAAAAAATATGCGCTCAGGTTGTTATGTAAATATATAATAATAGAAAAATTTGAAATAAAGTAGAGCAGTTATAAGCCACCTTTTGTACGGCCCATGTTTGGAAGCCGTTCAAGACATTCAACTTAGCCTCTCAAAGGAGTTGCACAAACCAGGGCTCACCGTTTCATCCGTTCCTTATGAGACGTCTGCAGGTTAGCTTAGTCTTGTCACCAAGACCTTCACTAGCATCATTCCATAATCATAAGGTGGTCTCGTTTCTGAGTGGTTGCCTTCCTTTTCAGGAACTGACTTTCATCAGTGGTTACGAAAGTGGGTGGACTTTCCTCAGTTTATCAGAAATGAATTCTGATATTCCGTTAGTCTTGCACTGCCCTACAAGTATATAGTAGAAGTTGCTTCTTTAAAAATATATTTAACAACATTTAATAAAAATGAATGAAATGTAAAATATGTGAATTGGGGTAAATTTCGCAAGAAAAGAGACCTTTTGACTGAATTTAGAGTTCTGAAAGAAGAGCTTATAAAAGAGGAATTGATAGTGCAAAATGCCCTAATTGATGAGCAATCAATTCAGCAGCAGATAAATAGGCTAAGCAATTATTTTGAAAAATTGCTGGAATTAGTCCAGGCATCTGTTTCACAAGGAGACTCAAGCAACAAACTGGAAAAAGAGGTCAGTGCTCATTTTAAGGAAATATATGACATATTAACAAAAATTGAGAAATTTCTGGATGCACAATTGAATCACTTAAAGAATGCATGGAAACTTTCAGATTCAGCGTTTTCTGATCTAGAATATTATCTTTATGAAGCACTAAAGGAACTTAATAAGAATCCAAATCAAGGTGGAGGTTTGACAAGGCATCATTTTGAAGCTGTATTTATGTCCATGGACAATGATCCAAACACTCTTCTTTTCAGGGACGAAAAATTATTGCAGGGCCGTGCGATATTCAGATCAATTTTTGAGATAAAGGAAGAATTGTCAAAAGTCTATATGCTTGCAAAAAGGTCTTCAAGGATCAATGCACTTGCACATAAAATTTGGAGTATTAATTTTTCAAGAAATTCCATTCAGCCAGGTGATATTCAGTCTATTATTGCGGAACTGAATATCTTAAAAAGAAAAGAAGTGATACTGGAAGAAGAAAGTGAAGAAATTGAAAAAAACATTAGGGCATATTTCGCTAAAGGAGATCCAGGAAATACTTCAATGGATAGGGCACAAAGCAGAAATCAAATTGGATTGATTCATAATTCAATAATGGAGATAATTAGAGATATATATCCCAAAGTACTTGCAGATTTGCTTATCGAATCCTCCTGGGATCGGATTTTGCAAATGGATGAGGATCATCGAAGAGAGCTTTTTTTGCAGGTTGACCGAGAAGTAGAGAGGCTTCTGTTTGAGACTCTGAAACAAAAAAGCTATTGGAACATTCTTATGGAAGATATTAAGATGCAGGTGAGGGAATACTGGGATAATAATGCAAAAACAATTATTGCCAAAGCTGTTGAGGCGGCACAAACATATAAGAGAGATTTATTTGCCAGAAAAAATTCATCAGAAGTTAAGGCTTTCCTTGAAAAAGCATTGAAGTGAATACTATATCTTTTTTTTATAAAAATACAATTTCTTTTCTATCCTGTCCAATCTCTCAATGATATCTTTCATGTAGGGATTCCTTGAGCTTGCTGACCTTTGCTCTTCGCTGTAGAATCCAAGCTTCTCCTCAATATAACCAAACAGGACCATCATTAGGACACCCATGATGAATAGAGGAACTATCCAGTCCTTGATTGCAATGTATATGCCGTATTTCTTCAAGTCAGACAGGAAAAGAAAAAGTATCAGGACAGTATTAATGAGGCTGATATAACTTCCTGTCCGTGCAATATATAATTTTATCTTTATCAAAAATCTGCGCAGCTTTCCGAAGGAAGTCATTTTTTGTAAAGTTCAAGTTCAAGCTTCTTTATCTCTTTGAGCCGGCTGAAATTTCCAACGACCATGAATAAAAAATAGACAGTCGGAGGTATCAGCGCAAGAAATGCAAGCAAAAAGGAATATTGCTGCAAGGTAATGACAGCTATCAGGAAATAACCGAGTTCTGCAATAAAAGTGAATGCTATCGACTCAAGAGCATAGATCATCTTATCTTTCCTGAGCTGATCAATCCTGAACCTGAGTTCGTCAGCTTTCATATGTTTGATATCCTCGCTTTTCATAGGCTTCAACTGAAACTGAAGCTATCCAATTATTTAAATATATCCTTGGTTAACCATAAAGGATGGGAGAAGAATCTTTTTTGCTGGTGAGCCTTGATGAGGAAAAATCCAAAAAACTTGCACAAGTGCTCAGCAACGACACGTCTAGAACAATTCTAGAATTGCTTTCAAAAAAGGATTTGATGACTGAAACAGATATATCTAAGGAGCTCTCGATTCCTATATCTACAGTACATTATAATTTAAGTCTTCTTACCAAAGCAGGGCTTCTAAGTGATGATAACTTCAAATATTCAGAAAAGGGAAAAAAGGTAGTTCATTATACGCTATCAAACAAATATGTGATTATTGCCCCCAAAAACTCGAATCTATTAATAGATAAATTAAAAGAGCTTCTGCCTGCTGTATTTATTGCAGTGCTAGGAAGCATATCAATAAAGCTTTTCTGGAAACCTTTGCAAAACCAAGCAGTATTTGCAGACACTTTTGAGTCTGGACAGGCACTAAAATCTGCAATTCCTCTAGCACAGGCAGCTGTTTCAGATGTTAGTGCAAACCAAGAGGTGGCATTATGGTTTCTTGCTGGCAGCATTTTTGCTATTGCAGTAGTGTTTATATGGACTATGTTTGTCTCAAAAAAAAAATAGATAGAAACCTTTAAATCCTATATCTTACTCATCTCTTATAAAAAAGAGTGTAAGATGGATAAGATAGCTGTTAAAATAGAGAAGCTGAAAAAGCATTTTGGTTCTAACAAGGTAATAGATGAAATTGACCTTGAGATTATGAGCGGGGAAATATTCGGGATTATTGGCTCATCAGGGAGCGGGAAAACGACATTCTTGAATATGATTATCGGTTATCTGAAACCGGATTCAGGCAGTGTTTTATTCTTATCCGCAGATGGAAGCTTGAAGAATGTGGCTGATAATGCGCAGGATGTAAAAAAAAGATTTGGGTTTGCAGTTCAGCAGCCATCCTTTTATGAAAATTTAACTGTCTTCGAAAATCTTGATTATTTTGGATCACTATACGGCCTATCCCCTGATGCAAGGCTGAATAATATTAACGCACTGCTTGAGATGGTTGATTTGCAGCATGCAAGAGATATTATATCCAAAAATCTATCAGGTGGCATGCAAAGAAGGCTCGATATTGCTTGCTCACTTATGCATCACCCAGATATGCTAATACTGGATGAACCCACATCAGACCTTGATTTAATCCTATCAAGGCAAATATGGCAACTCCTGAGGAAGATAAATAAGAAAGGTACTTCCATAATAGTAGCATCGCACGATCTTCCAGAAGTTGAGACTGTCTGCTCAAAGATTGGGATACTTTCAGATGGAAAACTGTCTCACGTTGGCTCATTCGATGAACTGAAAAGCAAGGTAACAAAAGGTCAAGAATTACAAATAGAGACTTATCCTGGAAATTATGATGCAATCATAAAACAATTGAAGGATGCTCAGATTATGAGCATGGAAAGTACAGGAAGTTCACTCATAATACAGACTAAAAGACCAGACAAGGTGCTAGGAAAACTCTTGCAACTGCTCCCAAAAATTGATGAAGCCTTACTTGATGTCAAAATCACTAAGCTTAGCCTGAGGGATATATTTACCAAGATCAAAAATGAAGAATATAATAAAAAAAAACATTAAGCTGCTCCTGAGGTCAAAGACTTCGACGCTGCTCCTGATATTTGGACCTCTAATAATAATACTACTGGTTGGGATTTCATTTAGCACTAATACTTTCAATCTAAAGATTGGTGTCTTCTCAGAGCAGTATTCGGACCTCACCAGATCATACATTTTTGAACTTTCCAACAGCAGTTTTGATGTAAGAGAGTATAAGACAGAAATTGCTTGCAAGGGTGCTGTCAAAGAGCAGAAAATCCAGGCATGTATTGTGTTTCCGACTAATATGCAGGTTACAGATGACAATTCCAATGTGATAAAATTTCATGTGGATCAGTCAAAAATAAATCTCGTATATTTTGTCATGTCATCGCTCTCGACTTCATTTGGAGAAGTCTCAAATGAAGTGAGCAAGGAACTGACAAGCAGGATAGTTACAACATTGTTCTCCACAAAGCAGGGGCTTGAGATTGCAGATGCTTCAGTGAAGGATATAATTTCGCAAAATGCAGTGGTCGTAACAAATTCAGATACAGCGGCCAAAACTCTTGGCGGAATTGATTTGAAAGCAGACTCAGGCACAGTGGATTTATCCTTATCCAGCATCAACGATGATCTGGACACACTTCTTGAGGATACAACAAAATACACACAAGATGGTCTTAGCATGATCGAAAAAATCAAGGATGAGGGATCACTCTCCGCAAACCAGACAAGCCATCTTAATGATATTAAAAGTGATTTAAACACACTGAAAACAAGCATCTCCGTTAAACAGAGCGCTGCAAAGAGCTCGCTTGCAGAACTCACAAGGAATGTGGAACAATCTTTGGGAAGGCTTTCTGCAAAGCTAAAAAATGCGGACTCAGCAAATAAAGAAGTGATTGCTCAGCTTAGCCAGTTGAAAGCAAACGCAGACCTGCTTGCGACTAAGGCTGGGCAGCTGAGTGATAAGCTAAACAAGATGCATTCTGACATAACTTCAATTGAGATAATAAATCCTGAAAATATTGTTTCTCCCATAACCACTGAAATAATTCCCATTGCTGAATCAGGGACAAATCTAGGATTCCTTTTCCCAAGCCTTATAGTGATATTTATTATGTTTTTAGGCTTGCTACTGCCTTCTTCACAAATTATAAGTGAGAAGAATTCAAAGGCATTCTTCAGAGTGTTCACAGCACCGAAAAAACCAATATATTTTGTTCTGGCAACCTACTTTACTTCCTTAATCTTGATATCACTTCAAGTATTGATTATCCTGACAGTTTCACAATTCTATTTTAACATAAACTTTTTTGATAATATATCGCTTCTCTTGCTTTCGTTATTTTTGATTATGAGTCTCTTCATCCTTATGGGCATGTTCATCGGATATTCGATAAATTCAGAAGAGATATCCATGCTCGCGTCAGTCAGCATTGCTACGCTTCTTCTTCTGACATCAGGAATAATCCTGCCGATCGAGACGATGCCAAGCTATATAGCAGACAAGATAAAATTTAATCCGGTAGTGTCAAGCAGCGATGCATTTAGGAATAGCATATTATTTGGCTCCAATTTTTCTTTGATTTGGGAATCACTAGGCTTCCTCACAATATTGATTGTAGTAATTTTGCTGATGATATTTCTTTCATCAAGGCTTTCTGATTTTCATATAAATAAGCCATCCGGCAAGAAATATGAAGACAGGCTCATTGCATCAAATTTCACTTTTGCTAATAGAAACGCAAAAACCCTTCCAGAATTCATGATATCGCTCCAGACTCTAAGCGACGAAAGGTTTTCTGAACTGCTCGAAGAGAATGCATATCATAAGTGGCTGCTGAGAATTTATAAAAATGAAGGGCTTGCCTCAAAGATTGATGGTGTAAAAGAAAAAAGAAGAATTCTTGAAATACTCCTGGATGAAGCAAAAAGGATGCAACAAAAGTAATTTCAATACCAACAAATTTCTTTTAATCATGAAAATCTTTAATAATATTTATCTAGTCGGAACATCACATGTCGCAGAAGAGAGTATGCGACAGGTAGATGAGGCATTCCATCAGGTTTCTCCTCATATTATTGCTCTTGAGCTTGATCAAGGAAGAGCTTATGCACTTACCCATAAAGTAAAAAAACCGAGCAAAATTCAGTTATTAAGAAGATTGGGAATTGGTGGATTCCTATTCTATGTGATAGGGGAATATACGCAAAAAAATATAGGAAAACTGGTCGGGGTAAGCCCCGGGAGTGAGATGCTGCGAGCAATTGAGCTTGCAAAAGGAAAATCAAAGGTCGCTCTGATCGATAGGGATCTTCAGATTACTTTAAGAAGATTTTCCAAACGATTCAGGAAAAGAGAAATGATTACAATGCTCGCTGATTTCATAATAGGACCTTTCAAGAAAAACGAATTTGCAAAAATGGACCTGTCAAAGACACCTAGCGAAGAGCTGGTAATTAAATTGGTTGAATATATAAAAAAAAAGTATCCGTCTATTCATAAAATTTTGATAGATGAACGAGACAATTATATGGCTGACAATTTGATAAGGCTTTCGCTCCAGAACCCTGATAAGAATATACTTGCTGTAGTTGGTGCAGGTCATATTCCTGGCATTATTCATATCCTTGCAAGCGGGAAGGAAAATTTTAAATAGTCTCATCTGATAAATTAAAACTATGGGATCATATGCTTCTGAATATAGGACTTTCTTCTATAATCTGAAAAGATATGGGTTCTCATTGTCCAGCAAGGAAATCAAGCAGATGATAATTACTGTTCTTATCATCGCATTTGTATGGTCATTCAATAAATGGGGCGATGTTACATTTGATTTTGTTGCAGGACTAAAGAATTTTTTGCTTGGTGCCCTGTATGCAGCTATTGGGTTAATAATAAATCAGATTGGTCAAAGGATAGTTGCAGTATATTATGGATATGACCCAACATATGAATATGGAATTATCGGACTAATGATAGCCTTAGTAATCACTTTCGCGTCAAGAGGTTGGCTCATATTTTTTCTTCCGGGTGGAGTTAATGTCAGGCATCTTACTGCATCAAGACTGGGTGAATTCAGATACTATACAAATGACTGGGAGTGGGCAAAGGGCGGATTCACCGGTCCATTTTTTAATATTATTCTGGTCATTTTGTGTTCTTTCTTTAAGGAAATTCCCTTTGTTAGAGAACTAATGATTATGAATATTATGTTTGCAGTGTATTCTCTGGTTCCGATTCCAGGCAATCTTGGTTTATACCTGTTTTATCCTCATGTGTACTTCTGGAGTTTCACACTTGGAATTGTTGCAGGCAGTTCACTTGCTGCATTTTTCCTTCCGCCTTTGTTTTCTTTCCTTATAGGTATATTTGCAGGTGTATTTGCAATGTACTGGCACTATGTAAAAAAGGATGATCGGCTTCATATGCCTTGGGAAGGAGAGCACTAATTCAATAGAAATCTTTATATAACCTCTTTTATTTAATATAAACATCATGGGGTGTCATTATGGCTGAAAAAAAATCACAACAAGTAGAGGAAGAAGACAAAAGGTTCTCAAAGCAACTCCTGGGAAAGACAATTGTAAGCAAAACAGGAAAAAAGTTCGGCGAAGTTGGAGATCTTGTATTTGAGACTAGGTCTGGAGAATTAATCCATATTGTTGTCAATAATCCGACAGCATACACAGAAAAGCTTGAGCTGGAAAAGGACAAGCAAGGAAGGCTCCTCATTCCATTTAGCGCAGTTCTTGCAACAGGAGATTTCCTGGTGATTGCTGAAGAAGATATCATATAATTTACACTTTTTTCTTATTATTCTATTAACTTTTACTAAATACTTTTTTAAATCAATAGTCTTTCTTTAGTAGGATGGAAGACGTTGTCATGATATGGACTGAAAAATACAGGCCAAAGCATTTTAAAGAGGTCAAAGGCCAGACTGATATAATCAAGAGGATTGAGGCATTTGTTCGGCAGAAGAATATGCCCCATGTCCTTTTTGCAGGACCTGCAGGTGTCGGAAAATCCACTTTAGCACTGGTTGCAGCAAAAGAATTATTCAAAGACAGCTGGAAGGAAAACTTCCTTGAACTTAATGCTTCTGATGAAAGGGGCATAGATGTAGTTAGGGTAAAAGTCAAGGATTTTGCCAGAACAAAAGCCATAGGTGACGTGCCATTTAAAATTATCTTCCTTGATGAGTGTGATGCGCTGACAAGAGAAGCTCAGCAGGCTCTCAGGAGAACGATGGAGAATTTTACAAAGACATGCAGGTTCATCTTAAGCTGTAATTACTCCTCAAAAATAATCGATCCAATACAGAGCAGATGCGTCGTATTCAAATTTAAGCCGCTTGAAAAAAAAGAAATTTTCGAAATAATAGACTCAATCTCAAAAAAAGAGAGTATTACAATCACAGAAGAGGCTAAAGAAGCATTGTTTGAGATATCACAGGGCGATGTAAGGAAACTTGAAAATATCCTTCAGAGCAGCGCTGCTGTTGCGTCTGAGATTACAGACAAAGTTATATACAGCATATCCTCTCAAGCATTGCCGAATGAAATCCATAAAATATTAGAAAAAGCGATATCTGGAGACTTTCTTTCTGCTAGAAAAATGATGCTTGAAATCCAGCTTGATAATGGTTTATCTGGAACTGATATCATAAAACAATTCCATTCAGGCGTTTGGAAGCTTGAGATAGAAAACCTTAAAAAACTGGAGATGATAAAGCTTTGTGGTGAGATAGAATTCAGGCTTGTGGAAGGAAGCGATGAATTTATTCAACTTCAGGCGCTCCTTGCAGGGATCTGTCTCATAAGCAGGTAACCATATGCAAGAACCGACCTTGAAAGAGATTGAGATAATAGAAGATAATTCTAGAAAAGAGAAGGATGAGTATTCAAAAAGAATTCTCGCAAATCTTCAGAAAATTAGGCAGCTTGATGAAGATAACAAGCAGCTCAGAGTAATGTTCTTGAAAAATAAAGAGGCTGTCAAAAGAATTAATGAACAGAAGATTGAGAGCCTGGTAAAAATACTGAACCATAAAGAAGTGCAGTTCAAGGAATATCAGAGTAAGATAAAGCATGATTTTGATAGGATCATAGGAATTCTTTCTGCAAAGCTCGAACAGGAGCAAAAAAGAGCAGAATATTACAAGGGATTCACCAGCGCGATGAAGACACTTCAAAGAGAGAATACCGAGCTAAAATCAGAGTTGGTGAAAGTGAAATTTCTTATGAAGAAAGACTTTGAAAAAAAGATTCTTGGCATCACGGATATAATGAAATTGGAGCAGCATAAGGGCAGAAATATCCTAAAAGAATACGAAACCAAAAAACTTGGATTTCAGGAAGAGATTGAAACAGAGAAACAAAAAAATACAAAATTATTGATGCGAATTAAGGAAATGCAGGATAATGCAATAGGGATAGCAGAAGAGAACAGCAGGCTTTCTAAGATTGCAGAAGATATGACAAAAAAGCTGCAATATATTAGTTCACATTCCTTGGGAAATGAGAAAATATTACATGATAAAATAAATTTGATGAGAAAAGAATTGGAAGATAAGGTCAAGGATATAGCTAAACTTTATCTTGATAAAGAAATAGAATACAAGGCGCGAGTTGATTCCCTGACACTTGATATGAAAAGGTATTATGAAGAGCTTAGACTACTGAAGGAAAAATATTATTCAAGAGAACAAAAATTAAAAGAAAAAATATCGCAGCTTACTCAATTGCTTTGACCATGAATGGAGTTTCTTTGTTTTGCAGATAATCATAACTGAGCCTTATCTTTATCAAATCAGGATAATCAGTTGTTGCTGCAATCTTCTGGATGCAGGTGACATCAATAGTTCCGTCTCTTCCTAAGTATACATCTCCTGACATGCCTCCACCACTGATAGGTGTGCAAGACAACTCTGTTTTTCCAGTTTCTATACTGAAATGAATTTTGTTTTCAGTTGTTCTTGGATCATCACACTTTGTATTTGGCAGAAAGAATCTTCCGCCTGTGTCAGAATGCTCAATCGTAAAGATGTATTTTATTCTGTCCTGTCCAGCAGGGAGTTCCTCAAATTTTGTGATCTGCAGAGGCGCTCCGCTGTTAAATATCGGCTTTTCTTCTTTGACTATGCAGTATGCTTGGGTTTCGGACAGGGTAGGATCCCTTACAATGCATCCATTTGCCCTTGCGTCAGTATAGTAGTTATAACAGACATCGGCACGGATATTGAATTTGAAGTTTGTGTCGAGTTTTTGTTTGTAATTGAGCTCTCCAAAAGTGGAATATACTTCTACAGGCACTCTGACATTTCCTTCTGCATCTTTTTTCACAGGATAGATATCTTCTTCAATCGATTCTTTGATCATGCTCCCGGGATTCACTGAAAATGAACTAGGTTCAGGCCCGCTTATTACAATTCGGACATTTTTCCCTTCAACGTATGCTTCACCCTTATTTTGAAGCTTCAAAGTTACATAGAATGGCCATGTTCCTCCTGATTCAACATATTCAGGAGGTCTGTCATCATCAAAAGACACCTGAAGTCCTTCAGTGCCTCCTACAAAAGGATTTGCTTCATCAGTAGTACTACTTGACTGGCAGCTTTCCTGGCCCATTATCAGGAATGCAATTATCATCAGGAATAAAATCATTTTCAGTGTTTTCATCATAGTCACCTTCTATATAGTCTCCTAATCAGGAATATAAAGCTTTCTACTTCTTTTTATTGACGTTCACAATAGTTATCTCTTTTTTAGGAAGGCTCTCCCTGTATTTGTAATCAAGTTTTATCGAGATAATTGCATCATAAGAGCTATCTTTGTTTGCAAGTGTCTGGCTGCACACTGCAAAACCAGAATTGCTGATAAGCCTTATATCTGTGGGAGTGCAGTCAAATTTTTTCCCGGAAATGCTTACTTCTGAGAGTTTTATGATATTTACTTCATCATAGCCAAGCTTCATGCAGTCACCGCTGACAAATGGAGTACCGCTGCCTTTATTTGCAAAATGGAGTTCCAGATAAATATCATCACCAGCTGATTTTTGCTTGACCTGAGTTATGGCAATCGGCGCCCCTTGGCTGTCTCCAAGGTCTTTTATGTCATAATCACATCTGCTTGGTCCGATATATTCATACTTATTCGGATCTATGCATATACTTGGAGTTGCGTATGTCTGGTATGAATAGCAGGCAGTAACGCTTAGTGACTGCTTGAAGCTGTCAACCTGTTCAAGCGAAGCCATATTTATCCCAGTATTCCATTCTACAAATCCTTCCTGTGATCCCTCTGGGTTATACTGGTCTTTTCCGTAAATATTTCCAACTGATTTTGACGGCCCTGAAAAGGCAAGTATACTGCTGTCATATCCAGTCAGATAAAATGTTGGGCTGGTTGATGTGGCTCCTTTATTTGAATACTTGACCATGACATTTACCTTTGATTTACTGACAATTTCACTTGGTGGATTATCAGACATATAACTCATTACAATTCCTTGTGTTCCGGTTCTCCAGTTGGTTTTTGAACTGGAATTATCAGTGGCACATGAACTTAGGAACAGGATCAATATCAGCAGGTATATTTTTTTCATTTTAGTATTTCAATATCTTATTGATACTTATTTCTTTTGATGTTGACTGGGTATATCCGTATTTTATTTTGATTTGCAGCGGTGTCAGATATGATGCAGTTGTCCTGGGTATTCCGCTTTGTTTTGTTACAGTGCATGTCAGAAAATCTTCCTCATTTCTTAAAATCAAATCAGAAGGTATGCATTCTATCTGTCCAGACGACATTTTCCTTCCTGAAATCTCAACATCACTCAGGCTTATAGTGTTATATGATTGTCTGCTTAGTGGATTGTTATCACAAACTTCTGCGCCAGCGCCTGGCCTGGTTACAGTGCCTTTCCCCTGATTTACAATATTTATCTTGAATTGAGGTCTAATCACATCATCATCCATTAGCATCTTTGTATCGATTTTGCTTATCACAACCGGTCCGCCCTGGCCTTCTGACAAGCTAATGGAAGTCTGCTGGGCGCATGCCTTGTTTCCCGGAGTTAGTCCATGTGGATCTGTGTCGATGCAAATATCGGTATATAGCTGGCCTTCATAATCATAACAGAGAGTTGTAAGAATTACTGAATCATGAGTTTCGCTTTGTGCATCAAGCGTCAAAATCTTTATTGGTAGATTAACGAGCTTAAAATCATCAAATAAATTATAGATAGTTTTCCCATCCATATTTATGTCGTTTTTCAGATAATAATGCAGACCATTATCTTTGAATTCTGCATAGCCTTTCTCAAGGCTTACAAGCAGCTTTGCGTTTGCCACTGGATAAGGGCCTTTATTCTCAATTTTTACGCTATATGTCAGTTCCTCATTTTCAAATACTTCTTTAGGCATGTCAAAAAAATTTAGTACAATGCCTGACGTACCTTTATAGATATCCTTCTCTAGTTTGACATTTCCACTATTAGATGTGCAACTGACAATGAATAAAATAATTACTAATGAAATAAGTCTCTTATCCATTTTGGCAAAACTCACTATCCACAATTTTTGCAGAAGAGCCATCACCCTGATTATTACTGCACTGTCCCTCTGTGTCAACTATCTGATATTGTTTTTCACTGCCTGTAGTTATTTCGCAGCATGACCTTGATCTTGCTATGATCTCCTGCGCATCATCACTAAGGAAGCCGGGATTAACATCTATGCTTATCTCTTCCTGCATCAAGTAAGTATAATCAACACGGGTCTTGAGAGATCGTGTAGTGACAGGCAGGGGATCAAGACTTCTGGCCTGGTCTATTGTCATATGGCAATTGATTGTCACATAATCTTTCACATCAGATAATTCCTTTGTATTTGCAACTTTATATATCCGGTAGCCTAATTCGCTTTGTTCGCTGGTTTCAGTTATTGGGAATGTGCAGCTTCTTTCCAGGCTAGTGAATGAAAAGGAATCAGGTATCTTAAGATATAGATTATCAATATGTGCAATCTTTCCGCCAGTATGCCACATATTGGAAACTGTTACTCCAAATAAAGGCTTTATGTTATTTCGCTCGCCAATATCCCAAGGAACTTTATCTGTCCCGATTGCGAGCTGGATTGGGCCAGTCGTGTAAATGGATGTAGGATCAGTATCAGTAATGTCGTAGAGTTCGCTCAGGACATCTTCGATCTTAGGGTCTTTCCCTTTATTATGCAATAAATCAAGATCGCTTAGAAGCCTGTCTCTATTCATCATATATATCTTTTTCCTGGCTTCTGTTGAGAAGGTAAATGTAGCATTATAGTACACATCATAACTCCCTTCAGGAAGGTTCTCAAATATACAAGGGATGCTTCTCTCAACTCCATTTATCACAGAAAGCCGCATCTCTGTCGACTTGCTGTCTTCATCAACTATGCCTTTTATTATCCTTGTTCCAAAGTCATCTTCAACTTCAGTATAGCAGATGACGCTGGCTTCAATTTCCTGGTCAAGAGTATTTGCTTCAAGTCTGGCCCATAAATAGACTGGGTAATCTGTCCTGAAATCAATATCACCCCGATCCATCTCTTTCAGATAAAGACCTTGCGGCTTTTCGGTTTGTTCCGGGGTCCCATCATAATAAGATTGGTTGAAAAGCTGTGTGAAAGAGTTCGTAGCCTGGTTAAACATATTTGTTACAGTCTCCCATGACTTGGCAGCGACATTGAAAAAACCCTGCCTAACTTCATTTATGTTATTCTGTGATAGATTATATACGTTAAGGGAGGACATAAAGTTTAGTGCACTCATGAATACAATGATTCCAAGTATTAAATAATAGAAACCATTATTTGATAGATTATACGCATGCATGGAAGCAAAAATAACCCAATAGGGTATGACAAGAGAATTTCCAAAGACCAATGCAAATTCTTTTGGGAGAAACGCACTGGCAATACCTGGTGTTAAAAAGTCAAGAAGATACCATCCTATTAGTGTTTTTATTCTATCATCCTTTGCGATTTCTGATTCAGGGAGACTACCAATTATTAGCATCGGAAATATTATGTGTAATATAGTCCTATATCCTCCAACATAGCCGAAAAAAGCAATCATTGTTGAAAAACCGACAACATATCCAATTTGGCGTTTATCCTTGTAGCCATTTGTCAAAAGCATAAAAACCGCCATGCCGGCTATAAGTGGCCACATGGCTGAAATAAACCCTAATAGAAGATTTGAATAGAAATTACTGTCTTTAAGAACAATTAATCCTGTAAATGACATTGGTGTGCCAGAAAAATCTATTATCCATAAAATAATTGCAAGTGTAAACGCAATGGCTCCGCTTCCTTTTGCGTTATTAAAAACCTCTTTAGCACCCATAAGACTGCTATAATCAGAACGGTATATAAATCTTACTCTGCAAAGATAACATTAAGTTCAAGGATGTCTATCTTCTCAACTTTTGGCCTGATTTCAATTGCGTTATTTCCTTCCCTGATGAATGAATTTATCAGCCGATTGTAGTTGGCTTCATATGTTTCGATTTCCTGTATATAATCATTTATCAGCACAACACCTTTTTTATTATCAATGCTGTTCGGGAATGCCAGCGTCAAATTCAGATCAGCTTCTCCGCTTTTTATCTTATCATATTTCTCTTGATCAAGGCTAAAGAAATATGTAGGGAATACAGGTTGCCTGAGTTTCATCTTTGTTTCGATAGAATACAAAAGATAGTTCCCTTTCTCTGTCCTGAACAATAGGTCATTCTCACCTTCCCTTATCCTTGTGGAATCAACACTTGGCACCTGTATTTTTTCTCCACAGTCTGGAACACTTGAATAGATCAGTCTCTTGTTCAGGTAGATTTCCAGAGGCCCGGAGTTTATTGCTTTGCAGTCAGCGATAAATCTCATATCAAAAAACTGCAGATTCTCTTTTTCTTGCTGAGTCACAACAAAGGTCTGTTTGTTCTCTTGGCTGCTTTTGTCAGTTATATCAGCAGTTATCTTTACATTTTCAAGTATGAACTCATTGCTTTTCCAGAATTCAATTCCAGGACCCGATACTTTGAAAACGAGTGTATTCACATCCTTTAAAAGATCTTTTGAGAATCTTATTGGACTTGGACTCGGGGTTTGCACTTCATTACTGAAAATGATGTCTCCATTCAGGATTATTGTAAGTATACCGTTCCTTTTTGATGCAGAGAAAGATAAAATAAAATTATCAGTGTTTTCTATATCACTAATGTCAAAAGTCAAATTTCTTGTCTGCTCTTCGTAAAGAGATTTTTTGATATAAACTGATGAAAGGTCAACAAGGTTTGACGCATCTGTCCTTGTGAACAAATTGAAGGAAGGCAGATCTCTTGTTATCTCGTCTTCTGCAATATTACTCAGCCTTCCAGGCTCTTTTGTGATGAGAACAATTACTGAATCCTTTGTTCCGTCTCCTGGATAAGTCCTATTTTGTTCTAGAAGATCTGCTCTGTCAGCTGGAGGAAGCCACATTATGTAGAACACCAATGCCAAGCCGATTATGAAAATTAATAGGGCTACCATACTTTGTGGATTTGGATTGGTAAGCTGGCCTTTAGACTGCATAGTCTTGAAAAACAGGCAATTACATATATAAATCTTATCATTTTACTCTTGCCTATGAAATTACTCGTAAAAGATTATAAGCATATGTTCATAAAAGCCAAGGTAGAAAACATAGATGATCTGTGGTATTTGACTTATATTATTGACAAATCTGATGTCCTAAAATCTCTCACATACAGAAAAATAAAGCTTGGCGGTGATGAGGACAGAAAATCAGAGGTCATTAAAAAACCAGTTGTGCTCGCAATTGATGTAGAGAAGCTTGAATTTTCGAAGTATTCCAATGTTTTGAGAGTTTCTGGAACAATTAGTGAAGGAACAGAAGACATCCCTCAAGGTAGCCATCATACACTAACATTGGAAGAAGGAAGCGAATTTTCGCTTCAAAAAAAAACATTGCTGAATTACCAGATTGAAAAGATCGAGGAATCTACAAAGGACACGAATCAGAAAATATTACTATGTGTTCATGACAGGGAAGAAGCGCATTTTGCTGTCCTAAAAAAATATGGATATGAAATTCTATCAGAGCTCAAGGGGTCTGTCCAGAAAAAGGCAGATGTAAAGGCAGAGTCAAGTGATTTTTTTGAATCGATAAAAAAGACAATTGAAGAATACGATAAGAGACATGGCTTTTCAAACATTATTATTGCAAGTCCTGGGTTCTGGAAAGAATATATCCAGAAACTTATCAAAGATGATTTGAAATCCAAGGTGGTTTATGCGACGTGCTCTTCAGTCGGAGTAAATGGCATCAATGAGGTCATGAAGAGGCAAGAAGTGAAAGCAGTACTAAAGCAAGAAAGATTTGCCTCTGAGATCAACATGGTTGAAACTCTTCTGGAAGAAATAGCAAAACAAGGAAAGGCAGAATATGGGCTGAAAAATATCAAACATGCAGTGGATGCAGGTGCAGTCTTAGAACTTCTTATCACAGATGGGTTTATACAGAAGAAAAGGCAAGACGATACCTTTGAAGGAATAGACAGGATGATGAGGCAAACTGAAAACATGAACGGCGAAGTCCATATCATCAGTTCTGAGCATGAAGGCGGAAAGAAACTTGATGGGCTTGGTGGTATGGGCGCCATCTTGAGGTATAAAATCAACTATTAAGCCAACTATTTCTATCAATCAGCGCTTTCATAGCCTTTGCTGCCTTTAATGGTACATTGAAATCAGGGACATCATGGGATTCTAAGAATTCAACAGCTTTTTTTGAGAATTTTCCGCCCATATAGCTTGTTATTATCGGTTTGTCTGGATATTTTTTTCTTGCATCTATAACTGCTTCAGCGTCAAGTATGGGCTGGGTCATTGTCTGCAAAGTCTGAATGATGATTAATCCAGAAATATCTTTTTGCTGCATCAGCGCGTCAATTGCCACTGTATATCTTTCATGGAGCGCATCGCCAACTAGGTCTAATGGGTTTCTTCTGGAATATGCAGAATGCATTTTTCCTGAACTATCCAGTTTTTTTAGTGTTTCAGGAGAAAGCGGGGCCAGATTTATTCCTATTTCTTCGCAGTGGTCAGCGCAAAGAACACCTGCTCCACCTCCATTTGTTATTATTGCTATGCTATTCTTGCATGGAGGCTGCTTTGCAAGTGCATCCGCCATCTCAAATAAGTCATCAACGCTTTCAGCTATCTGTATTCCGCATTGCTTGAAAGCTGCTTTGTACACTTCGTAGCTTCCAGCAAGACTTCCTGTGTGGCTACTCACAGCCTGCACACCTGTCTTCATCCTTCCTGACTTCAGAACAACAATTGGTTTTTTTCTTGCAACTTTCTGTGCAATTTTCATAAATTCTCTGCCATGTGTCAGGCCTTCCAAATAAAGCGCAATTGCTTTTGTTCCCTTATCTTGCGCTGCCCAAAGAAGAAGTTCGCCGATGCTAACATCAGCCTTGTTTCCCAGGCTCACAACAGTGCTAAATCCATAATTTGCTTCAAGGCTCCAATCAATTACGCTGTCGATCAAGGCACCAGACTGAGAAAAAAATGCAACTTTCCCAATCTTTGGCATGCATGGCCCAAAGCTTGCATTCAGTTTATTGCTTGGATTTATTATTCCCAGGCAATTTGGTCCGATTATCCTTATTCCTGCGTTCTTCGCAATCTTAACTACGCTTTCTTCAAGCATTTTGCCTTCTTTTCCGATTTCAGAAAAGCCAGCAGAGATTATTATCGTGCCTTTCACCTTTTTCTCAGCACATTCTTTCATAACAATAGGAACAATTTTTGCAGGAACAACAATCACAGCCAAATCAATACTACCTTTTATGTCTTTTATGCTGTGATAACATTTTAAACCAAGAATCTCATCTGCATTTGGATTAACAGGGTATATTTTTCCATTATAAGGTATATTGGTTTTGCTATCAAACACACCTCCTTTGAGAAGGCTTTTTAGGACTCCTTGTCCAGCTGATTTGCTTTCTCGCGAAGCTCCTATTACAGCTACGGATTTCGGTGAAAAAAATTCTTCAAGCACCATCAATCACCCTCGCATCAACAACAACAGCATTTTTGTCATCTGCCATGACAGGATTAAAATCAATCTCTTCAATATTTGTTTCTTTCAAAGACAAGGCAGATAACCTTAACATGATATCTACAATCTTTTCCTTATTTACAGGTTTGCTTCCTCTATAGCCACTAAGCAGCTTCTTGCCTTTGAGCTCTTCTATCATACTATAGCATTCAAATTTTGAAACAGGAGCAATTCTCATGCTTATATCTTTCATAACTTCAACAAATACGCCACCGAGCCCAAGCATGATTACGGGGCCGAAAGTCTTATCACGTTTCATTCCAATTATTAGTTCAGTGCCTTGGATCATCTCTTGAATAAGAAAAGAATAATCTTTGATGCCATGCATCTTAAGTATAGTGGTGGCGGTTTTCATCTTCCGCCCAATTTCATTTAAATTCATGATATTTGTAAAAACGAGGCCAAGATCAGATTTATGAATTACTTCTTTTGAATCCACTTTAAGGACAACTGGGAATTTCAGCTTTTTTGAAGGTAGTGTATTATTTATAACTAATGTTGGAACATAAGCAATTTTATACGTGTTCAGAAGAGACTGCACCTTTTTTTGTTCAAGCAACATAATCTAATTGTCAGTAGTGGGGTATATATATTTTTCTTTAAACACGTAATGTGGAGACATTCATTCAGATGTTTGCGAAATGAAAAATAATATGCCACCAAAACATATATTTTGAAAAAAATTTCGAAATTAGTATCCATATTTTACACTTAAAATGAGTTGTGAATTTTCTTTATTCAAAGGGACAATTGGTATATACTACAGAGGGGTGGATAAAACCGTAACATATTAATACTAGTTCCATATAACCAAAATACATATAATAATGGTGGGGTGAAAAAATGATTGTTAAAGATGAATTTCTCAGCAAATTGAGAAGGTACTTTAACCTGAATTTATACGAAGTAAAGATATGGACGGCCCTTCTCTCAAGAGGTGTATCTACAGCTGGAGAACTCTCAGACATAGCAAATGTTCCAAGAAGCAGAAGTTATGATGTTCTTGAAAGCCTTGAAAAGAAAGGATTTGTTGTAATGAAGCTTGGAAAACCGATAAAGTATATAGCGGTCCCTCCTTCAGAAGTTGTTGAAAGAGTCAAAAAGAATATGAGGAAGGAAGCTGACGAATCTGTTGAAAGGCTAGAAAACCTAAAGAACACAGATGTGCTCCAGGAATTATCATCACTTCATACACAGGGTGTTGAGCTCATTGAGCCAAGCGAACTTTCAGGAAGCCTAAGAGGCAGGCATAATCTATATAATCATTTAGAGATGACTATTAGGGGCGCTGAAAAGTCTGTCGAAATGATGACAACAGAACAAGGTTTGATAAGAAAAATTGAATCTTTAGGACCATTGTTTGAAGAGTTGCATAATAGAGGCGTAAAGATTAGAATTGCAGCACCAATTCCAGATCCGAACCACAAATCTCTCAAAGATATTACCAAATTCGCTGAAATAAGGACTACAAAATCAAAGGCGAGATTTGTTATAGTTGACGGAAAAGAGCTACTTTTCATGGTGATGGATGATACAGAAGTGCATCCGACCTATGATATAGGGATATGGGTAAATACACCCTTCTTTGCCTCAGCATTAAGTGAGTTGTTTAACCTTGCATGGAAAGAGCTAAAGCCACTTGTTGTTAAGAAATAATTTTATTTTTCTATTTGTTATATGTTATTTGACAAAATAATTTCTACTCTTAAAAATATATAATTTCTAAAAGAAACAATCTAATATGAAAATAATAAAATAGAATTAAGAAATTTAATCCTTCTTAGCAGCTTTTTTCTTTGTTTTTTCAGATTTTTCTACTGATACTGTCTCTGCTTTCTTTTCAGGCTTTGTTTCTTTTTTTGGTTTTTCAGCGACTTTACTGGCAGTAGCTTTTTTATCTGCCTTTGGCTTTGCTTTATGTGGGCCTTTGACCTGTTTTTCCATAGCTGGCTTGTCTTTTTTAGGAGATTTCTCCTTGATCTCAATTCCTTCAGCTTTCAGAGCCTTTACAACTTCATCATGGGATGCACCCTTGCTGAGCTTCAATACTTTATCGAGTGGCTCAAGATGATTTATGTTGCATTTTCTTCTTCTTGTCTGGCCATCAATAGTTACATAGAATTTATCTAGCGTTTCCACAACGACGCATTTAAGCCTTGCGTCTCTTCCTGCAATTTTTACACATAATCTTCCGATTTCAAACATTTTCTTTCACCTTTTGCTTGCGCGCTGTTGCCAGTATCGCGCAGGAGATTTTACTTTCTAGCTTCAGCTTTTATTAGAGAACGGCTGCAAGCAGAACAAAGATTCCCGCCATATGGCCTTTCAGTCCTTTTCTTGGACACTGGAAGATTTTTCATCTTTCCTGGAAGTTCCCTAGCAATCCCTTTTAGTTCAGTACCGCATTTACCGCACTTTGCATGCACAGGTTTTGGTTTCCTATAGTGGATTACACTCGTTCCAGAGGGCAAAGTTGTCCTTATCCTCTTGAATGTCCTTGACCTGAATCTTGGTGCTGGCATAAAGCATTGGAAAAAAAGATGATTTATAAAAGTATCGTTAGTAAATATCAAACACTTTCCTAAACACAATACTCGAAATCAGAGAAAACAAGAAATATGTTCCAAACCATCCCCAGGTGCTGATCCAAGGAATATCTTTCATGATTGGAACATCTTCAAAAGGAATTACCTGCTTATTGCTGAGAGTGATCTTATTTACTCCATTTTTGTCTTTTGAGCTGAAAAACAAGAATGATTTCTTGAAACTTTGCTCGACAGGAGCATATGTTCTTTCATAGGTTACAAGAACCTTTTTCTCATATGTTGCATTCATATATTCTAAAACAATAGTATGTTCTCCCTCGCTGCCTGCGAGTGTCCAACTCAGATCACTGCGAAGTAACTCTCTTGTCGAATCCCCTTCCAGGATCCTGAGTCCATCAGGTAGCTTCAGTGTCGCAAAGCCTCTTGCACTGTCCTCAAAAGTAACAGTATACTCAAAAGGCATCTCTGGATTGATCGGATAATACCCAATGTGTGCCTGGAGCCAGCCAAAGACAAGTATTATTGGGATGAATGTAAACAATGTCGGTTTCATGGAACTGCTCATATATTTCATGTTTATCTCCATGAATCTGTCATTTATCTGCGACATGCGTTTAGGATTGTTTTTCAGTTTTTTCATTTCCTTTTGGAGATCTTTCATTTCATTACGCATGTCCTTCATCAGGCTTTGGTTTGTCATATACTTTATCGCAAGAGTGATAACTAAGGATACAATGACTGATATCAGGAAAATGGCGAGAGCTGGATGTATGACGAGCATCCATCCGAGAATCGGGTCTAAAAATGAACTCATATATGTCTGAATTGCCTAGTCCTATATAAAATAATTGGTTAGCAAGCACAAAACCTATAAAAGAACTTTCATTTATGTGGTTCATGATCAAAGATTTCCAGCCAAGGATATATCAGGAAACAATTCTTTCAACAGCGTCTCAAAAAAACACTCTTGTGGTTATTCCAACGGGCCTTGGAAAAACTTATATTTTCTTGTTGCTGGCAGCGCAAAGATTGAGTAAATTCCCACATTCTAAGATACTTTTTTTGGGCCCTACAAGGCCGCTAATTTCACAATACTTTGAACTATTTCTGAAGCACTTTGAAATCAAAAAAGAAGAGATGGCGCTGTTTACCGGTATGGTAAAACCTGGCATCAGGATGGAGAATTGGAAAACTTCCAAAATAATCTTTTCAACGCCCCAAGGGCTTGAGAATGACATTATCTCAGAAAAGATAGATCTTTCAGATGTATCTTTGTTGGGAATAGATGAGGCTCATAGGGCAGTCGGTGATTATTCTTATGTTTGGATAGCGCAGCAATACATGAAAAAAGCAAAAAATCCAAGGCTTCTTGCGCTTACTGCATCTCCAGGTTCAGACATGGAAAAAATATCTGAGGTCTGCAGGAACCTCCATATAGAAGATGTTGAAGTCAGGACTGATGAGGATCCTGATGTGAAACCATATCTTCAGGATGTACAGATAAAGTGGATATATGTAGACTTGCCTGATTATTTCAGGTCAGTACAGAAATATCTGAAAGATTGCTATAATTCTAAAATTGCAGTTCTCAAGGAGTTAGTCAAGGCAAACCAGCAGCTCGATACAAAAAGAGAACTTCTCGCACTTCAGCATGAGCTCCTTATACATATGAAGGAATTCAGAGACCTTGAAAGCATGAAGGCAATATCAGTCCTGGCAGAAGCAATGAAAGTAGAGCATGCAATTGAACTTTTGGAAAGCCAGGGAGTAACGCCTCTCAATGATTATCTGGAGAATCTTGTCACGCAAGCTGCCGCGACGAAAACGAAAGCAGTCCAGAATCTAGCGAGGGATCTTAATTTCAAGTCAGCTCTGGTGCTTGCCAGGAACCTCAAATCATCAGGTATAGAGCATCCTAAATACGAGGAGCTGAAAAAAATACTTCAGAAATATTCGCAGAAAACAGATTTTAAAATAATAATATTTAGCCAGTACAGGGATTCTATCTCAAGCCTCCTTAATATTATTAATAAGCAGGAAGGCATCAAAGCCGAGATGTTTGTCGGCCAGGCAAAGAAAAAAGATACAGGGATGAGCCAGAAAAAGCAGATCGAAATGATCGAAAAATTCAAGACTAATGATGTAAATGTCCTTGTGATGTCTTCTGTCGGTGAAGAGGGGCTTGATATCCCTTCTGTTGATTGTGTTATTTTTTATGAACCTGTCCCAAGCGCCATCAGGACAATCCAGCGAAGAGGAAGAACAGGAAGGCAGAGCGCAGGAGAAGTATTTGTTTTGGTTGCAAAAGGGACAAGGGACGAGGCATATAGGTGGACAGCATACCACAAAGAAAAAAGGATGAACCAGATATTACTTGATCTAAAATCAAAATTCAGCATCAAAAAATCAGTAGATAGGCCGCTGAGCGAATTTATACTCCCAGAGGAAGGAATCACAATATGTGCTGACCACAGGGAAAAAGCATCAGGAGTCATCAAAAAATTACATGAACTCGGCATTAAGATCAACCTTATGCAGCTCGAGGTCGGAGACTATCTTCTAAGCGATAATGTGTGCGTCGAATTCAAGACTGTTCCTGATTTTGTCGATTCATTGCTTGACAAAAGGATTTTTTCGCAGCTTAAATCAATGCAGAAATATGGACGGCAGCTTGTGGTTATTGAGGGAACTGAAGATATATACTCTCAAAGGAATCTACATCCAAATGCCATCAGAGGAATGCTGGCAGCAATCACTGTTGATTATGGCGTCCCTATACTTACTACAAAAAATTCGGATGAAACTGCAATGCTTCTTGCAGTGATCGCAAAAAGAGAGCAATCAGTTGACAAGAATGATTTCACTCTTCATTCACATAAGCCGCTGACTCTAAAGGAACAACAGGAATATATTATTTCAGCGCTTCCTGGTGTAGGCCCAGTATTATCAAAGCCATTATTGCAGAAATTCGGGTCTGTCAGAAATATTATCAATGCAACTGAGGCAGAACTTAAAGAAGTTGATCTTATCGGTGATAAGAAAGCTGCGAAAATAAAAGAAATTGTTGACTCCAAATACTAATTCTCTTCAAAGTCATCTGCAACGAAAACAGGCTCTATGCTTTTGATGCCTTCCTGGACCCTGATTTTGTTCTGGATGAATTTCTTAAACTCCTTCATTGATGGTGTTTCGACTCTTGCTATGATATCATATCTCCCGAAAACTTCGTTTATCTCTTTGATTTCCTCAAATTTTGATATCTGGGATTTTACTATCCCAATTTTTCCATGCTCGGCCCTGAGAAGGAGGTATGCTATAGTCATAGTTTATCTGAAAACAAATTTATATAAAAAGATTGGTGTTTTGCAGATAACAATTTAAAGGACATTATTTTCATTTTTATTATGAACAAAAAATCAAATATCAAATCAAAAGAGTCAGGGAAATCAATCAAATTGAAATTATCCGAAGGTTATATACATTCCAGAGCAATAGTTGAGATTGTCGGAAAACCAAAGGAATATGTTGAAGATTCACTCAAATCACATCTTGAAAAATTAAAAACAATTGAAGGATTGGAATTATTAGAGCAAAAGACTGAGAAAGCTGAGCCGAATGAAAATTATTTCTCTGCATTTGCAGAAATCGAGATACTTACTGTGGATATAGATACATTATTCACATTCTGTTATGATTTCATGCCATCTTCTATTGAGATACTTGAACCGGAACAAATAGTTGTGAAAAATACACAGATTACGGATATGCTAAATGATCTCCAGACAAGGATGCATGGTCTAAATACAGGCTACATCGAAGCACAGAAAGATGCTGAGTTTTATATAAGGAACACTGCAGTCATACTCAGAAATTTTCTAGTTGTGATGCTTTCAGTCAGGCCGTTTACACTAGGTCAGCTGGAACCAGTCATAGGAATTAAACCTGAAGATATTGAGAAGGTGCTTGATGTTCTCATCAATGAAGGCAAAGTAAAGAAGGAAGGGGAATCATATAGAGCAGTCCCTAAGGTTAAATAGGTCGTTATTAATTTTTTCTGAGTTGTGCAGGCTTTTTATTTTTAAAAAAGGATAGTAGTCTAAGCGAGATGCACACTTAGTAAGGAAATTGCCACTCTTGAATATCATTAGTAGACTACGAAAAGAATAGGCGCCGCCTGCACCATGAGAACTAAGAAAATGGCGGCTTCAATAATAAAAAATTGTGAACTCTAAATATCTCTATCTCAGTCCAATTAGAAACTAATTTAAATGGTTCTCTTTTTATTTATGCCATGCCTGAAAAAGATTTCAAAAACCAGATAGAAGCCCTGCTTTTTGCATCAGGAAGATTCGTAAATATTGAAACATTGTTGAATCTTACAGGTGCTTCTGGCAAACAGGTACTGATAAATAACATCAATAGGCTAAAGCAAGAATATGATGAAAGACAGTCTCCGCTGATGGTTGTTGAAGAAAAGGACGGATGGAAACTGACAGTGAGAGAACCTTATCTTCCATTGGTCAGAAAAATTGTCTCAGAGACTGAGCTTCCGAAAACAATACTAGAAACACTCGCTGTAATCGCCTGGAAGGCACCAGTTTTGCAGAGCGAGATCATAGATATCAGACACAATAAGGCATATGAGCATATTGCAGAACTTGAGGAGCTTGGGTTCATAAGAAAAGACCTTAAAGGAAGGAGCTATCTCTTGAGCCTAACTGAAAAATTCTTTGAATATTTTGATATAGAAGGCGCAAAAGATATCCGGGAAGTGCTGGCAAAAGTTGTCGGAAAAGCAGATCAGAGTAAGGTTGATGATTTTAAGGAGCAAGCAGCAAAGACAGAAGCTGTGCAAGAGACTAAAGAAAATTTAGCTGCCGCAACAGAAGATGTGTCGGATAAATCTCAGAAAAAGAAACCAGCTCAGGAAGAAGAATCTAAGGAAGATGATTCTATGGAATTCTCGGAACTGGAAGAAGGCAAGGATAAAGAGAATAGAGAAGAATTTAGTGAGCTCTGATGGGAAAATCACCAAGCCATAAGAAAGTGCATGTGTCTGTCCCTAAGTGGGCAATTGATCAGAATAGGTTTTCTCAAGGCAAGAGCTACCCGAATTGCAAAGGCACTTTTCCGGACTGCCCCGAGACCATAACAGAGGCTGTGGCAGATCAATGCAGAGCATGCCCTTATTTTAAGTAATGACTGATTGTGTTTCTGCCTGCAATTTATCAAAATATTTATATACCCCCCTCTTATAATAATCCCGATGGACAGTTTTCATGCATATCTCAAAAAGCAGCTTTTGGAGTATGTCGAATCAGAGAAGAAAAAAGGCATACCGCTGGAACAGATTGAAGAAACTCTTCTCTCAGCAGGCCACCAGAAGAACATTGTAGATGAAGTGGTTGCTGAACTAAGAAAAGAAGAGACAACAGGCAAAAAAACAGATCATAAGGACCCAGTCGAGTCTGATCTGGTGGGACAATTAAAAAATTCATTTAAGATGTTCATGGCAAATTCCTCAGGCAAGGAAGTGAAAGAAGCACAGAAAGATTTCTCAACTACAGATACAGAACAGGTAGTCGAAGACGTTATAAATGAAGCAGAGGTTATTGAAGAAAAGACTATGCTTGAGTCAATGCTTTTTTTCATCTATCTTTTTGTTATTGGCCTTGCAATTCTATTTAGTGCTGGAGGGTCAGATTCTCCGCTTGCAAATGTCGCACTTGGATTTCTTCCGGGAATTCTTAGCGTGTTTATCTCTTTTTTAATGCTTAATCTTGCAGATAATGTTCCTCTATATGTTTTTATTCCCCTTGTTATATCAGGAATATTCTATGCACTCGGAAGATTTCTTCCATTCCAGATCTTTGCATCAATGGATATGGAGCCGCTTGCAATTGTTAATTTTTTGATAGGGTTTGCATTCAATGTTTTGGTGGTTTATGTTAGGTTTGTGAAGCCGAAACACATGCGCAGAAAATTCATCAGGAGAGAGCAAGCGTTGCCAAGAGTGACAAAGGCGCAGCATATCAAGACAAGGATGGAGATAGAGGAACTCAAACGCGAGTTCAAACTTTAAGATGTTTCTGGTAAAATGTCCCAAATGCAGGAATACGATGAAGTGTGCTCCTAAAAATGTTGCGAATGCAAAAAAGAGATGTGTTTACTGCAACCATACATTCAAATTGCATGGTCAAAAAGCAAATAACATCATTAAGAAATTATAGAGATATATTCTCATATGTATGATCTGAAAACTCTTGTCTAAACTATTAATAAATTAGAATATTATTTTTTCTTTATCCCACTCACAGGGGCAGTATCGACTTTTCCGTCTTTAATCAGCATCATAGTCTTGCATTTTGGATAATTGTTGCAGCCGAGGAATTCTCCGTAAAAGCTTTTTCTAAGAACCATCTTGCCTTTTGAGCATACAGGGCATACAGTGCCTTCTTCTGGGTATGCTTTTCCGTTATTTCCATTGCCGTTCTGCCTTGTCTT
>JBDRQT010000040.1:0-70800 GCA_043826135.1 archaeon | reverse complement strand
TCAGAAGGAGGAGGATATTTTGCAAAGATTAATTCAACCTACGGGACAGAATACGGAGAGCAGACACAGTACTTAACAGTTGATGCATTCCCGCTGGTCTCAAGCACAGCATATATCCCAACTAAAGTATACTATGACACAACAGCAGGAGCACTTACATATTTCATAACAGCAACAGTGACAGATGCGGCAAATGATCTTACCTCAGTCAATTTCACAGTGACTGCACCTAATGGAACAAAAGTAATCAATAATGTAAATGCAACCATAAATTTAGGTGATAAATGGAATACAACATTCTTTTCTTTAAACCAATACGGGCAGTGGAATTATTCAGTGTCTGCAAGAGATATAAATAATAACACGAATAATGTAAGCGGGACAATAAAGTTCCTGCAGATAACTGAAGCACTCAATGTGTCAGTAGTAAATCAAAATGACAGCGTAACAATCACAGGGCATATAAATGATAGTCAGTGTAGTAGTGTTGCAAATAATACAATATACATCTATTTGAATAATACTATACTTAACATAACAAATGGCTGGAACTGCGGAAATGGGTGGTGGAACTGCACATGGAAATATAGGAAAGCAATTGATATACAGAACAATGCGTCTAATTTAACTAATTATCAGGTTCTTATAGAGGAAAATACAGCATTATTGGTTAATGATTCTAAAATGCAAAGTAATTGCAATGATATTCGATTTAGTCAAACAAATGGATCAAGTTTATCCTATTGGATTGAAGAAGGTTGCAACACCATATCTACAGTAATCTGGGTTACTTTGCCACAATTGCCAAATGGTACTACACAAATTTTTATGTATTATGGGAATGCAATAGTTTCTTCTGCAAGTGCATTTACGACAAGGCCCACAACAGGAATTAATACAGGAACAGGTGTAGATGGGACTTGTCTGGTTTCATCAAACACTAACTTAAATACAGGCAGCTGTGTCGGCAGAGAAAATGGGGATGCTGCGAGTTTTGTGACCAATACAAATATTACTACGGCATATTCAAACCTGACACTGAGTGAGACACCTACTGGATTAGCTGTTGGAGATGAAATTATAATAATTAATCTGAAAGGTACGTCAAGTAATTATGATAATGTTGGAGAATATGAGTTTAAGAGAATCAAAGAGATTAATAGCAATACTCTGTATTTTGATACTGTATTTGGCCAGGGTTTTGATGGAATCTCAAATAGTGTATCAGTTCAAAGAGTTCCTAATTATAAAGATGTCACAATAAATTCAGGTACAACATTTACTGTCAATGCATGGGATGGTGAAAAAGGAGGAATATTAGTATTTAGATCAAACCAGACAGTAAGTGTTGATGGCACTATTAGCGCAGCAGGGTTAGGATATAGTGGAGGAGAAGGAGCAGGAGGCTGCTCTGAAGGTGGAAAAGGTGAATCCTATCGGGGTAATCTGGGAGGTGGTGGAGGAAAAGATTGCTATACAACAGGTGCGGGAGAAGCAGGTACAACAGGCGGAGCCGGTGGCGGAAGTGATTATAACTGTGCTGTTTCAACAACTCCGGCCGGTGCGGGAGGGGGAGGATATGGTACTGTTGGTATGGGAGGTGTTGGATCGGGAACAGGATCATCAGGAAGTGCTGGCAGTGGAACGACAGGTGGAGCTGGCGGATCCCTTCCAAGTTTAGGAGGAGGAGGTGGTGGTGGAGGCGGAGGCACATATGGCAATATTACTTTGAACCGATTATATTTTGGGTCAGGCGGCGCAGGATCAGCAGGTTGGTATGATACATCATGTCATGCAGGTTATGCAGGATCCAAAGGCGGAGGCATAGTAATGATTGTTTCAAACAATTTGATTGTAACAAATTCAGTAACTACAGCAGCAGAAGATCCATCTCATACCCGTGCAGGAGGAGGCGCAGGCGGATCAGTAATGTTGCAAAGCCATATTCAAAGCCTTGGAACATCAAGAGTCAGTGCTGCAGGCTCTACTTATGGAACAGATGGGGGAAGCGGTAGGATAGCAGTCTATTATACTTCTTCAAGTTCAGGAACAACATCACCATCAGCGTCATATAATCAGACAGCAAGAACATACAATCACGATGAAGAAATTATTCCTCAAACAGACACAAATGGCAATTATAATTACACATTCACCGCGCCTTCAGCACCAGGCGGCTATGTAATAAAAGTAAATTCAACATATAATTCAGAATACGGAGAGCAGACACAGAACTTTATTGTGGATGCAATACCGTTTATCACAAGCACAGCGTATATCCCAACTAAAGTATACTATGACACAACAGCAGGTGCATTATCAGTATATATTACAGCAACAGTGACAGATGCAGCAAATGATCTTACTTCAGTTAATTTCACAGTGACTGCGCCTAATGGGACAAATGTCATTTACAACAGGAATGCAAGTAATTATATCGGAAGCACATGGAACTCGACATCATTTTACCTGAATCAATACGGCCAGTGGAATTATTCAGTTTCTGCAAAAGACTTACACAACAACACAAATAATGCAACAGGTACTATCAAATTCCTACAGATAACAGAAGCACTCAATGCATCAGTTGTAAACCAAAATGACAGTGTAACAGTGTCTGGTCATATCAATGACAGCCGGTGGGCTAGTGTTGTAAACCAAACTATCTGTATAAATCTGAATAATTCAGCAATAAATGGATTATATTGCGGAAATGGCTGGTGGAATACTTCATTTAGTTATAGGAAAAACATATCCATAGAGTCAAGTATTGCATCATCAGTTAATAATTCAATCGTGTTAGTAAATTTCTCTACAACGTCTTTGATATCACAGGGAAGGATGAGAAGTGACTGCGGAGATATTAGATTTGTCAATTTAAATAATATTGAATTGCAATATACTTCAGAAACTAGCACATGCAATTCAGGGAATACGGTTTATTGGGTATGGACAAATTTGACTGGAAACACTAATACGACAATCTGGGCGTATTATGGGAATTCAAATGCTTCTTTGAAAACGGATTACAGTAATCCAGACAATAGCCTTATCGCATATTATCATTTTGATAATTCGAGTTCATACGGCGAAAAGGACATTTTGGCTTATGATTTCAGCAAGAAAAATAACAACTTGACTTGCTCAGGCGGCACTTGCCCTGCAAGAACATTATCCGGTAAATATGGCGCAGCGTATTATTATAATAATGATGAATACATTAATACAGCGCTACCAATTACTGTCCCGGGCAATGTAACAATTTCAGTCTGGATGAACTCAACAGATTCTCCTGCATTATATGAAAGAATATTGGATTTGGCCCAATCAGCTACTGTAGGATTACAGATTATATTTGGGCCAAGTGGCGATTTTGGAATAGATAACTCAGGAGGTCCTACTTCACAGGTAAGCAGCACAGGATATAACAATGGTGCTTGGCATAATATTATTGTAACCAGAAACAGCACAGCATATCTGGTTTATATAGATGGAAGATATATTGGATCTTCTGGTGGCACTTTCCCTACATATACTAAACTATATATAGGTAGAAGAAGTGATGGCTCAAGCCCATATGTTGGAGTGGTAGATGAAGTTCGCATTTATAACCGGACTTTTACCAAAAGCGATGTTCTTGTAATTTATAATGCCACAAGACCCTATTTCATGGAAAATGAAACTTATACAAAGACAAACAATTCTGGTGATTATAGTTATTCTTTCATAGCACCCTCAACTCCCGGCGACTATGTTGTAAAAGTAAACTCGACATACGGAAACGAATACGGGGAGCAGACACAATCATTTGCTGTAAACTCAGTTCCTAGCATATCATCTGCATCATTAAGCCCAGCAAGTCCAAACACATCTTCAAACATAGGATGCTATGCAATAGTTACAGATAATGAGCAGTCAAGTGTCACTGTTGAATATATGTGGTATAACAACAGCATATTTTCGCATGGTGGAAATGCAACAAGTATTCCTATTAATTCAAACTCTCTCATTGCAACTCTTGGAAACGGAAATACAACTAGATGGGAAGTATGGAACTGCACTGTGCGACCAAATGACGGAATGGATTATGGCAGCGTTAATTCATTTAGCGTTAATATCTCAAACGAGCCGCCTACTCATAATGCCCCAAGCATAACACCTGCTTATCCAAACATCACAAGCAACCTAACATGCAATTGGAATAATGTTGCAGATTCAGATAGTGATGCAGTTGTCAATATCACAAATTGGTATAAGAATAATGTTTCGACTACTGTACTCTATATGCCGTTTGAAGGAGGGTCAAATTCAACATATACAAAAGATTATTCTGGATATGGGAATAATGGGGCAGTAAGTGGAGCTACATGGAATAGGACAGGCGGGAAGGTCGGAGGAGGTTATGAGTTCGATAATTATAACGCCATCACTGTACCTGACAACAATATATTGAATATCACTGGAAATTCATATACTCAAATGTTTTGGTTTAGGGTTAATGAGGATGTGGCTTCAATGGGATCCTATCCTACGCTTGTGGCCAAGCGACCATGGTTGGTTGGAGGCGTCGGAACCTATCTTTATAATGCAACAAGTAAGATAGTACTAAGTATGTGTCAAGGTGCATCATGTCCTGGATTATGGAGTAATACAGTTATTCAAAAAAATCAATGGTATCATTTTGCTGGTGTACTGAATGGAGTAAATATGTACATATATATTAATGGAATCAGGGATTCAAATGTTTCTACTGTCTATGTTATGAATTCATCTGCAGGTACATCCTTATCTATTGGAGGTGGTACTTTTAACGGGACAATCGACGAAGTAAAAATATACAACTATTCATTATCTGCTGAGCAAATCCAGGCAGAATACCAGGCAGGCCTGCAAAACACAACTCCAAGTAAAATCGTCAGAAACGAAACAGCCTACAACGACACATGGCTCTGTTCAGTGACACCAAACGACGGATACACCGATGGTTCCACGCAGAATTCATCTTCTGTAACCATTACTAATTCGGCGCCGATTATTACTGCATTCAGCCTGACACCTGCATATGCCAACACCACCTCAACATTGTCATGCAACGCAACACTTTATGACGGAGAATCATCATCCATTACTGCGTATTATTACTGGTATAATACCACTGACTTGAAGTTTAGCGGAACAACAACTGTCACATCAGGTGCAAATACGGTTATAACGACTTTAGGAGAAGGAAATACAACTCACTATGAGCTATGGAGCTGCATCATCCAGGCATACGATGGAATATTTTATTCAAGCCAAAATTCATCATCGGTGAACATAACAAATATTGCGCCGACACAGAGCGCACCGACAATTACTCCGGCATATCCGAATATAACAAGCAACCTGACATGCAGCTGGAACAGTGTTGCTGATTCGGACAATGATGCTGTTGTAAACATCACAAACTGGTATAAGAATAACAGGTCAACAACTGTATTATATTTGCCGTTTGAAGGCGGAAGCAATTCAACGTATACAAAGGATTATTCCGGGTACGGGAACAATGGTGTTGTGAGCAGTGCAACATGGAATAGGACTGGTGGGAAGGTTGGGGGAGGATACTATTTTGATGGTAATGGTGATTCTCTTACAATTTCTAGAACGTCCAGCACTTACTTAACAGGTTCTGCAACGATGATGGTGTGGGTGAAAATAGACGAGAAAGCTGAACCTGCCACATGGCCAACAATAACAGGAGTTAATTCGAACAGTGAGTATAGGATATATATTGGTGTAAATTCGTCAACTATCGGAACTCTTTTTAACACAACATCAGGTCAAAGCTACCTAGCATTAACAAATAGTAATAATTTAACCTTAGGAATCTGGTACCATATCACTGCAACATACGATAACAACACCGGACAACATAAAGTATATGTGAACGGACAACTAAATAATTCAAGGGTATGGAGTGGTAATCTGGTAATTGGATCAGGAAGTATTACAGCTGGTAATAATAATTTCAATGGCTCAATAGACGAAGTAAAAATCTATAATTCTTCATTATCTCAAGAACAAATCTTGGCAGACTACCAGGCAGGTTTATCAGGAAAATCCACTAGTATCCTAGTTAGGAACGAAACATCAACTAACGACGACTGGCTCTGCTCAGTAACCCCAAACGACGGCTATTCAGACGGAGAGACTAAGAATTCAAGCGCAGTTACAATTGCAAACAACGCACCTTCGAAAGTGACTCTCCTATCACCAAGCAACGGCAACCTGTCAATCTATCAGAATCCTCCGTCAATGTACTGGCAGGCATCAACTGACCCTGAAGGGTATCCGCTAAATTATTCGATAAACATAACTTCAGCAGCTTGCCCGGATATAGGTGAATTCAGTAATATCACAATCCTAAATTTCACTCCTGGAGCTGAACTTCCGCTTGACTGCATATATTACTGGAAAGTAAGAGCCTTTGACGGGATAGATTATGGGGAGTGGTCAGATACCTGGAATTTTACTCTGAACACAGCCCTGATCCTAACAATGGTAAATAACTCGGTTAACTTCGGAACTCTTGGCCTCAATGCAACAGCAGATACTGACACCTTAGGAGGGCCGCTTGTGGTAAGGAACGACGGAAACATTGTTGCAAACATCACCTGGGTGAGCATCAATGCATCTATGTGGGAGACTGTCGGCGCAGACACAGAATATCTGCAGTTTAAGGCAGACAACATGACAACAGAATCTGGTTCATTTAATTATTCAGGCTCAACTACCAGTTGGACTAACCTGTCAATCATTTCAAGCCAGAATAAGACAATCATCTCAAATCTGAATTATATTGATACAAAGGATGAAGCACAAATTGATATCAGAGTCAGAGTTCCCAGTAGTGAGCCAGTAGGCCCAAAAAAGATAAGCCTCTATATAATAGGTCAGCAAGTATGAAACAAAAACTAATGATTTGGGTATTTGCAATGATTTTGCTTACCTCAGGTGCGCTCAGTATCGGAGTCACTCCCTCAAAGAAGGAATTATTCTACGAGCCTAATATTATCAGGGAAGAGAGTTTCATGATTCTGAATAATGAGCATAGGGATCTTGCTGTAACATTGATTGCAAGAGGAGAGCTTGCAGACTATGTCACTTTTGAGCAGGATACTTTGAAAATTTCTGCAGAAGAAGGAGAAAAGATTATCAAATATAGGATAAATATCCCAAAGCTTAGGCCCGGAGAACATAGCCTGGATATTATTGCAGTTGAAAGTTCAGAACCCTCGGATAGCATACTTGTTGCGAGCATTGGTGTCACGCACAAACTTAGCGTGATGGTTCCATATCCTGACCAATATATCGAAGGAATCCTTTTTGTAAGTGATGCAAAACCCGGAGGCCAGGTAGCTTTTACATTGTCTCTCTCAAATGTAGGAGAGAAAGATATCACCTCTATCACTGGGAAGATGGTGATAACTGGGCCTGATGGTGAGGGAATTGCTACTGTTCAAACCAATAGGATTTCACTGGCATCGCATTCGAGATCAAAGATTGCCGCAGAATGGACTGCAAATGCAAACCCTGGCACATATCATGTCATGGCACTGACAGAATATGATAACGGCAAGATATTCATTCTTGAAAAGGATTTTGATTTGGGAGAGCCTCTTGTTGAACTGGAAGGCGTAAGAGTAGATTCTTTTAAGCTAGGGACAATAGCAAAATTGGATATTACTGTTGCGAATAAGTGGAATCAGCCAATGCCTGATGTATTTGCAGTGACTGATATTACAACAACGAGCGGTACATTGATAGACACATATAAGACAAGTTCCCAAAATATACCTTCATCAGGCAAATCTGAACTAAATGCATATTGGGACACAAAGGATGCAAATCCTGATGATTATCTGATATCTGTAAAGGCAAATTATCTTGGAAGGGTGAATGAAAAAATATATGAGATGAAAGTAAAGGAAAACTCAATCGAGATAAAAGATCCTTTGATGACAGGACAGGTCCTGAATGCAAAGTCAGGATTCAAGCTTGAGAATCCAATCGCTTTGTTCATTGTAGGATGCATTGCAATCCTTGTTCTTTTGAAGATGATATTCAATTTTGTACTAAAGTTGAGATCTGAGCCTGATGGCAAAGAGCATATGCGCGAAAAAAACATTGTACTGCATGAATTTTTAAAAACAAAGCTAAAAGAAGGTTACTCAAAGCAAGTATTACGGGAAAGCCTCATGAAAAAAGGTTGGAGCCAAAAAATAATTGATGAGGAAATGCTGGATGCTGAAGATGAAGTAAATCTTGGCAGGTAATAAATAGGAACTATATTAGGTTTTGGATATCAAAATTAATATATGCTAGATGATTGAAAATAATCTTCTTGATGTCGCAACATCTTCTTTGATGAATCGTATGCCCATATCAGAAAAAATTGTTCTTTTAGAAATTATTTACTAATGTTTTTTCAAATTACTCTATTTGTTTGACACTATCTCCACAACATCACAATGCTTCAAAAGTTCTTCTTTTCTCATCGGCATCTTTGTCCTCACATTAATTGCCCTGATGAAACCATCACCCAGATCTGTATGCAGATGGTATGCAAAATCAATTGCAGTGGTATTCTGTGGAAGTATAAAGCAGTCAGGCATTATTCTACCATCACTATCAGCTAACTTGTTTACTCCTCCGGGAAATATCGCAACACTTTTTAGCAGCTCAAAGACAGCTTTGTTCAGAACATCCTGAACACCAGTAGAACCGAATTTGTCCAGAATATTTTTTTGGATGAATGACAATGCCTGGGATTGTTTTGCGTTCATTTTTGACTCATCCAAAATCTTAAAATTTTCATCACCAGGTATATATTCAATCAGGCCATGCTTGTCAGCTTCCTTGAGAGCCAGTTCAGACTCTGCAGAGCATGGGATTAGGAGATAATCCGGAAACTCTTTTCTTAGCCTATTAAGATTTTCAGATGCTTTTGAAACATCCATCTTGTTTGCAGCAACGATTATGGGCTTGGTCTCTTTTCTCAGTTCAGTAGTGAGATTCATGAGGTCTTTTTCAGTCCATTCAATGATGACTTTTTCAAGGAGGCCAAGTTTTCTTAGTTTTTCCTTGACCATATCTTCATTTACTTTCAGACCTGAAAATTGTTTTGCGATTGCCTTTACAACATTTTCTTTTGTCTGATTGATGGTGTTGGAGAATTTTTTCCAGGTCCTCTGGAATATCTGGAAATACCACATATCAAGTTCATGCTCCAAGAATCTTATATCGTTTGCAGGATCATATGTACCGCTGTCTACTGGTTCGCCTTTCTCATTGAGGCTGCCTGACATATCAACCACATGGATGAGTGCATCTGCCTGGCTTAGATCATTCAGGAATTCAAGTCCAAGTCCTTTCCCTTCATGAGCGCCAGGAACCAGGCCCGCCACGTCCAAAATCTGTACAGGGACAAATCTTTTATGATTTTTGCAGTAGCCTTCTCTAGGGTTACACTGCACTCCAAAGTAAGTGTCAGCACAGTCAATCTTTACAAACCCAACCCCTGAGTTCGGTTTTATTGTGGTGAAAGGATAGTTTGCAATATCAACATTCATCAATGTTGTGGCCTTGAAAAAGGTGCTTTTGCCTGCAGATGGTTTTCCAACCAGACCTATGAACATAAAGAAGTGGATTGATTAATGAGTTATAAAGGTTTTTGTAGACCATGATGAAAAAAGTT
The DNA here is from genome assembly GCA_043826135.1 of archaeon. Taxonomy (GTDB): domain Archaea; phylum Nanobdellota; class Nanobdellia; order Woesearchaeales; family GW2011-AR15; genus GW2011-AR15. Next base: position 61,064 of record JBDRQT010000040.1, on the reverse strand, counting down.
ATAAATTGGAGATGGTTATTTTCACCAATGAATGCTCTTCAGATAATTAACAAATATTATTCAAGGGGATCACTATCGTATAGATTGCTTCTGAAGCATTCCAGGCAGGTAACAAAAAAGGCAATTCAAGTAGCCAAAAGAGTTCCTGAACTAAGACCAGACCTAACTTTCATTGAAGAAGCAGGCATGCTTCATGATATCGGAATCATATTTACAGATGCAAAGATACTAGGTTGCACAGGAACCTATCCCTATCTGGCGCATGGTTATCTTGGAAGAAGGCTTTTGGAAAAAGAGGGCCTAAAAAAGCATGCTCTTGTTTGCGAGCGCCATACTGGAGTCGGCATAACTCTAAAGGAAATAAGAGAGCAAAATCTCCCTTTGCCGAAGAGAAACCTTGTTCCTATTACAATAGAAGAGAAAATAATCTGTTTTGCAGATAAATTCTATACAAAGATTCCAAGCAAATCAGATAAGGAAAAAAGTATTCCTGAGATCAAAAAAGATTTGATTAAGCATGGCAAAGATAAAGTTCTTAAATTCGAAGAATGGTGCAGATTATTCAAGGAGATTTAGTCTTTCTATACAACATATAACTGTATCCAATTGTAATCATGACGGCAGCAAATAAGGGGATAAATACTATTAGGTTATTTTCAAAAAAGATACCAAAAATCATTATTATTCCTGAAGCTTTAAATAGTTTTGATCCAAGATCATGAGTCTTCTTCCATATGATATCAGAATGCAGTGTCCATGGAGTCCTTATGCCAGCAAACCAGTTTCTTTTAGTGTGTTTTAAGAAGTCTCCAACAAAATACATCATGAGGCCTAGGCCAGGAAACATCATTTTGGATAGGTTATACCTATAACCCAAATTCCAGACGAGGGTTAGCACTTGAACATAAAGGAAAAAGATGCAGAAAAACAATATGAACTGCTCATAATGTTTTCTGAATGATTCAACATTTTTTCTCAGAGGATCAATCAGCGGAACAACATATAATAAAACAACTACAAAAAGCATCATCAGAGGAAACATAATTGCATTTGATAACCTATCACCGTACCCATTTACAATTCCATCAATATTCCAGTGAGTAGCGATTCTGTCAGGCAGATATTTAAATGATACCATACTAAGAATACTTGATAGAATAATCAAGAAAATTATCCAGTGTTTTATTTTCATGAAATTAGATAAAATGATTGCACTAATAAATTTTACCAAATTGCTCATCATGCGATGACAAAAATTGGACTAGTAAGAAGCAACATTTAAATATATGTTCTACGTATTCTACGTAGGGTGATGTCAATGGCTTTCTTGCAATCAGGAACTGTATTCACATACGTTTTAGCAATATGTATCATTGTGTACCTTAAGTACGTGTTTATCAAGTCCATTTCAGGGCACTCAAAAAAAGCTAAGGCATAGAGAAAAAATTGCTTTACCTCTCTAATAATTAAAGACAGAAATATAATAATTTTTTGGAGTACTTCTATTATTTAGTAATTTATGCGCGTAGTGCCAATAATAATAAATGATGCCAATCATACATCTAATTAATTGCAAATGAAAATACTATTTCTTGAATTTGTTATGGTTTGCTTCTAGTGCAGATATGCCAGGAAGATCGTTACCTGCTAGTAGCTCAAGCGAAGCGCCTCCACCTGTTGAGACATGAGTCATTCTTTCGGCGAGATGAAATTTTTCAATAGCCTCTCCACTATCTCCTCCGCATATTATTTTTGTGGCACTAATCTCCGCTAGATGTGATGCAATATCCCATGTTCCTCTTCTAAAAGATTCCCATTCAAACACTCCGATTGGGCCGGCCCAAAGTATTGTATTTGATTTGCTCAGTAGTTCGTTATATCCGCTTATTGTATATGGGCCTATGTCCATTATCATCCAGCCATCAATATTATCAGGAAGGCCTGCACATCGTGTCCTGGCATCAGCTGCAAACCTATCTGCCAAAATATAATCAACAGGAAGATGAATCTTTTCCGGATATTTCTCGAGCAAATTCTTGGCATACTCAAGGGTTTCATCCGAGACTTTTGAATTTCCTATACTGATATTTTTCGCCTTCAGAAATGTGTTGGCAAGAACGCCTCCAATAATCAGGGCATCAACCTTTTGTATGAGCTTATCAATTACATCTATCTTGTCAGCCTTGGCTCCGCCAATAATTGCTACAAATGGCCGTTTTGGACGTTTGATGCTATCTCTTAGGAATTTAATCTCTTTTTCCATGAGAAAACCAGCGCAGCTAGTGACATATTTTTGAATTACAGAAATTGATGCATGGGGTCTGTGGCAAGCACCAAATGCATCGAGCACGAATATATCACAAAACTCAGACAATTTTTTTGCAAAGTCATCATCACCCGATTCCTCTGCTTTGTCAAACCTTAGGTTCTCGAGCATCAAAATCTTGTTTTGGGGGAGCGAATTGATGCTGATAATTCTAGGATTCGGTTCAAAATACACTTCTTGTCCTAGAATCTCTTGGAGCCTTACGCAGACAGGTTTAAGTGAAAATTCAGGTTTATATTCTCCATCAGGTCTTCCAAGATGTGATATGATTATTAATTGAGCAGGTTTTTTCTTCAAGATATAGTCTATAGTTGGCAGTGCCTTCCTTATTCTGGTGTCATCAGCGATAATTCCTTGCTGTATTGGAACATTGAAATCGACTCTTATGAGAACCTTCTTATCTTTGTAATTATAATCTTTCAGCTTTGAGAACACATTGATTCACCCCTTATTTATCCAGATATGCTGTCTGGGTTTTTAAATTTTATCTAAGCTGTCGAATTTTGCAGAGTGAGCTATAAAATTCCCTTTTTGGCAAGGACAGATTTATATTGTTAAAGGTCTTCTCAACTATCATGCACGAAGCAATGTTTTACACTAAGGAGGAAGAGCTTGTCAAATGCACGCTGTGTCCGCACAATTGCAGAATACCTGATGGGAAGTCTGGTATCTGCGCTGTCAGAAAAAACTGCGGAGGCAAACTCTATTCAGAGGTGTATGGAAAATCAATAGCCTATCATATTGATCCAATTGAAAAAAAACCATTGTTCCATTTTTTTCCAGGAGAAAAAATTTTTAGTTTTGCGACAGCTGGGTGCAATTTCAAGTGCGATTTCTGCCAGAACTGGGATATAAGCCAGATTTCAAAAGGAAAATCAGGACAGATAATAGGAGAGGAATTCAGCCCAAAAGAAATAGCAAGGCATGCAGTTTTGTCTGGCTGCAAGTCTATTGCAATGACATACAACGAACCTACAATATTTTTTGAATATGCTTATGATACTTGCATTGAGGCAAAAAAACATGATATTAAGACTGTATTTGTATCTAATGGATTCATAAATAAGGCGCCTATTAATAAAATCTCAAAAGTGCTTGATGCCATAAACATAGATCTAAAATCATATTCAGAAGATTTCTACAAACGAGTCTGCGGAGGAAAGCTTGAACCCGTACTTAATGCAATAAAGGAATATCATAAGCAAGGTGTATGGGTTGAGATAACTACTTTAGTCATCCCGGGACAGAATGATTCTGAGGAAGAACTAAAAAGGATTGCCGGCTTTATCGCTTCGGTAGACAAGAACATCCCTTGGCATATCTCCAGATTCCATCCTGATTATAAGATGACAAGGTTGAATGCAACACCCATTGAGACCTTGGAGATGGCATACAAAATCGGAAAGAAGGCAGGTCTGAATTTTGTATATGTGGGAAATGTCGCTAGTGATTATGAGAATACATATTGTCCTAAGTGTGAAAAACTGTTAATTGAGAGGGAGGGATATCTTATAAAGGTAGACAATATCAATAAAGGGAAATGCAAATTCTGTTCAAATAAGATAGCAGGAATATTCTAGAGTCCCTGCGGTGATTTCAAAGCATATTCAATAGTTTTATCCCTTTCTTAATCAAGGATTCATGCAAAATTATTTCACCAATGTTCATTATGGGAATCTGACGTATCTGAATAAAGATTCAGTCAATCAAATGCCCTTCTTCAACCCTTGAGAATATCGAGAAGATTATTGCGATGCTCCCTAGTACTAATAGGCATAGCTGCAGGGAGATTCCTGCTAATATACCGACCAAAGGATATACTATCGCTCTGCCAAGGCCGTCTAACATCGATACACTTGAGATGACAGTTGCCCTGTTTTTTGACTCGATATATTTGTGCATGTAATTAGATATAAGATTCCTTCTTGTGAAACCTACTGCAAAGATCATCACTATCAAGATTACTGCGATCCATATCTGCCTGGTCAGGGCAAGTCCAATAAAAGCAATTCCAAGAGATATGGCTGAAAAAAACAGATAATTTTTTCTTGAGCCAAACAACTTTTCCAGATTCTCAAAGTTGTTCTGGAAAATTATCTCAAATATGGTGCTGGCAGATGCGACAAATCCAAGCATTGTCAGTGCAAATCCAAGCTCAAGAAGTTTGGGCTGGTAAGTCCAGATAATCATGAACGATATCACTGATATAGATATTGAATCAAACGCCAATATCTTAAGCTCTTTATGCCTGAGAAAGTAATTTATGCCTTTGAAAAGCGTGTCAAAATAGTTTTCCTGTTCGCGTTTAAATTTTGGTTCTCTGATGGTGAGGCCAATTAGTCCTGCTATAAACATCGGAATCACGATTGCCATAGTGGGATACTGGAGGCCATATCTGGCAATGAAGCTTCCTATCGGTGCCGCAATAACTATTCCAAGCAGAGCGCTGCTGCCATATCTTCCCAGTATTTTCTTTGATTCTTTTTCTTTTTTCATCTCCTTTAGTGAGTCATAAAGGAGTGCCTCGTCAGCACCTGAGACAAGCGTGAATGATACTGCCCATAGGAATTCAGCTAGCAGGAAAAGATAATAACTTGGGAACAGTGCATAAATGAATGCAGCAAACGCATTAATGAAAACACCCAAAATAATTGATGTCTTTCTTCCAAAATGATCAGCAATTGTTCCAGTCGGGACTTCCAAAATTGTGATCCAAATGACAAACCAGGACTGCAAAAACATCATCTGGAGATAAGTGATGCCGCCCCAGGTCAGAAAAAACGGGACAAGGACGGCTGACATGAAATGAAGATGCCTAAAAAAATTGAAAAAATAAAGCTTAGTTATGTTATTCATCCGCAGAGTTAATGCTGCCCTTTATTTATTATTTTCTAAAAATTTATATATTCTTATGCACAAAGATGCTTTGAGGTGCCATAAAATGAAGCAAAACATTGGCGGGATTGATAAACTTGTTAGAGTACTTGCCAGCATGGTTCTGGTGGCCGTGGGCTACCTGAATAATATGTGGGTATTGTATATATTTGCAGGAGTGCTGCTTTTAACTGCAGCAACAGGGATGTGCTGTATGTATGTTCCGTTCGGCATTAATACAAACCATGTTACTGAGAAAAAATCTGAGACAAAAGCCGCTCCAAAGAAATCCTCAAGGACTAGGAAGAAATAAGCTCTTCAAATATTTTTTTTGATTCCGGGTTGTGAAGTTTATTCTTGGTGTATTCAATAAATTCACTCATATCTTTTCCAGTCTCTTTTTGATAAATTATTGCCTGCATAACCATCTCGAGCTTATCAGCATCATGCACTAGCATCGCTTCTTCTGTTTTATTCTTAGTATATTCATAGGCAAGCTCCAATAGACGAGGGAATCCTGATTCTTCAGATATTTTCTGGAAAGCAAACATTTCATCTTCCAACTTTTTTGATTCAGAGATGCCGTCATGTGGTGTTATATCTGAGACAATTGATTCGGCGAGATCATGAATTGATGCTAGAGATATGCATTTTTCAATATTTAGTTTAAGTTTTGATGCTAAAGAAAATGAAAACAATACTGTTCCATAACTATGGTCAGCTACACTTTCGCAATTCTGAATACCTTTGAGAAGCCAACCCTTTCTTTTTAAGGTTTTTAATCTGATTGCATAATTCTGCAGTTTCAGAATATCCATTCTCAGCCAAGGGTCTGCAATATTTTCTGCTTCAGACTGTCCTTAGGGAGCGCTCCGACGATATTCCCGACAAGCTTTCCATTTTTTAACATAAGCATCGATGGTATGCTCCTGATCCCATATTTTCCAGCAGTTTCCTGGTTCTCATCAACATTGAGCTTACAGAATTTGATGTCTTTCATCTCCTCGGAGAGTTCTGCAAATCTGGGGCCAAGCATTTTGCAGGGACCGCACCATTCTGCCCAGAAATCGACTATTACTGGCATATCTGCCTTGAGCACAACAGCTTCAAAATTTTCATCATTAACTTCGATTGGCATATTATATCACCAGGAATAGGAAACTCAGTTTTTGTTTATATATTTATTGTAGAAGTGATTAAAATAGACTTAATTTCACACGCCGTCAGATTGACAATACAAAACTTATCGCAAATTTAAACAATGTCCTTAGGAGAGGCAAAAATAGCATAATGAAAACCATCATCAGTGCAACAATATTCACACTTTTCCAATAATTCAGCGCTTTTTTCTTATCATGGATCAAATGCAGGAAATTTAGTTTGAGCATCTGCGCTCCATCTGTTATGAAAATAGGGAACAGATTGATGAGACCAATATTGAAACTTATAAATGCTGTCCATTCAAGAAGTTCAATAAACCAAAGAAGCACGCTGAGTAGAATGTTTCCGAGCGGACCTTCAATTTTAGGAGCATAGTATTGTTCAAATTTTGTGATTCCGATATAACCTTTTGATTTGTTTTCAGGATTTTTTATTGTTGTAAGATCATAATGTTCTCCTGATAGTGTGTCTATCCTAAGTTTCTGCCCAGGTGTCAGGTTTTCAAGGCTGCTAAAAAATGATACTGAATCATTTATCTTGGCATTATTGATGCCAACAATCACTGTTTTTTCTGTAAATCCTGCTTTCATAGCAGGCAAGCTGTCATTTTTGATGGGACTGGCATAGATTCCAGCAGAAATAGCAAGACCACTAACAGCGGGGCTGAGCACATAGACAATTAGTATCATACAGACAATCCATAATACTAGGTTTGATACCGGACCCGCTGCAAGGACTGAATGCTGCACTCTATGCTTTTTTTTCTGCATATCCTTTTCATCAGGTTCAACAAAAGCGCCAAGTATTGGCCCAAGAAATGCAAGGCCTGAACTTTTTACCTTAATATTATGCGCTCTTGCAAGGATGCCATGGGCACCCTCATGAACAACCATAATTATCAGAAGGCTAATCCAACCGATAACTAGTGGAAAAACTATTCCAGTCCCGCCTATAGGAAGCCCGGGAATTACAGGACCACCGCCGACTGCACCGGGTTTATCAATTAACAGATCATATGTGCCTTGAAGCAGAACATAGCTGATGAAGAAGAAACCTATGTAAGCAATAACAATTCCAGCATAGCCTAACCAGATTATTGGTTTTCTTGCAGCAGAGCTTATCTTATCCATGAACTGGAGACCTATCTTTGTCCTGATTATATACATAAACGAGCCTTGGCGTTCCAGTTTTTTCCTAAAAACATATACAGCAAGAAGTATGGCACTATAGAATAAAATAGTCCATCTGTAATCAAAAAGGCTACTTAGAAAACTCATTTTTTCCTTAAAGGCCTGAATGCATGGCAGCCGCATTTTGAGCATGTGACTTTGCCAGCCAATACTTTAAGGTTATTTGTTTTTGTTTTAGACTTGCATCTTCTGCAAACAAAAACTCTTTGAAACATCCTTGCATCTGCTTCTGGGAATTTGACCATTTTTATTCTCCTTTTACCTGCTTCATTACTTTCTCTCCCAAAATATCCCAGTACAGGATGGACATCCCTTCTTTAAGAGTGCCCTGGAGCTCTTCAGGTATCTTCAAATCAAAAGTCATAAACGATTCCATATCCATGACATTTGCTGTCTTATCTGATATTGATAATATCTGTGCAGTAAGCTTGTCGATTATAGGAACTTCAACATTATCGTGTCCAGGCATGACTACATCCCTTTTTTTGTCGTCAAGTATACCGACTGCGACGATTCTTGTCTTTGCGTGTCCATGCTTTCCTGGCCTTGATGTCTGGGTATCGTGCACAACGCATGCAACCCCTTCCAGTACAACATAGTTACCTTTCTTAAGTGAGCCAACCCCGGCAAGCTTAGTTCCAACCATATTTCTTCACCTTTCAGAATTTTCTTAGGATTTATAAAGGTAACGGGTATATATATGTTTTGCGAATAGGCTGTTTCATATTGATTTTTATATTAATTTATTTTCTTGCATAAGATGAATGCGCTCGGACTTCCAACATTGCCTGAGATGTTAGTTGAATATCCTCAAGAAACAATACCGCTTGTAAGGATGAAGGCAGGTGATTTTGGTCCAAGGTATCCATTGCCGCAATCTGCGTTGGATTTGATTCATAGCACGACTAATGAGGATGCACAGACTTTTTTATCAAAGTATTCTCGAATGTGTCTTGTACATTCTCATTCTGAACTTGATCATACCAACGGAGCAGGGCAGGACAACACTTATGCACATACACATTATCTTTGTCTGGTACCCAGCAAAGGCGGTCCTTACATGGTACTAAGTACACATATAACCACTAGTTCTCTGTTGCAGGCCTCCCCAAGGCAGGAATTACCGGGTTTGATGGAGCAGATGGTACTTTCAGAATTTATACCTTTGCTTTCCAATATCTAATACAGCATATTCTTTGTTGATTTATGAGGCAGGTAACCATGTTTTTATATATAAGATTCTGCAATCGGTTTTTGAATGGTAATAACCTTTAAGTTTGAGGAATCAGATTTATCCCAGATAAATTTTGTTAGGTATGTGTATAAACAACCCCTATATTCATTGGAATCAATCAGAGGTTTTATCGAGCGAAGCTTAGATGCAATGTCAATATCTGAAGCTAAAGTTGACTTCTTAAGGAATCATATGGGGGTTCCTATTTACGGTGGAGAGAGATTACCTGTTATAGTTGATTCACCAAACATCAGATTTGTTCTAAAAAAATATGATAAGGATAATCCTAAATCAGAGATAGAGGTTTTGGAAAGGGTTTCAGGTGTGATTGCGCCAAGAGTATATCATTACGGTGATGACTTTTATGCAGAAACCTTAATTCCTATTTCACATGAATCACTTGATAAACTGGCGCTAAGCACTAAAGCTGAACGCAGAGGAAAATTTAATTTAAGTTTGGATGAAGCAATTAAAATTGGAGCTCAGGCACATGCAAGGCTAGCAACTTTAGGTGTGGGCTATAATCATGATCATTGGTTTGATGAATTTCATTATTCAAGTACTAAAAATCCCGAGCTTCTTATTACTGATTTTGGAACTTCATCCGTATTTTATGATTTTGATATTATGGAATCTCATCCAAGATATAAGAGGTTTATGAGAACGCAATTTGAGCAATTTCTCATGGAAGATTATCAGTGGTTCTGGACTATTGTTGAGAACAGGGAAACAAATAATGGTTTCAGACAATCCATTGATATTTTAAGTGCACTTCATGCTGATGAAGCTAAACTATACAACATAATAAATGCACTTTTCCATTCAACACAAGGTTTGGAAACAATATTTCATGATACTGCAGAAAATAAATCTTTGAGAGCGCAGGAAAAACTACCAATGTTTTTTGAAGTTTTTGTTGCAATTTATAACTCGGAAATTTCAAAATCATGATTGGGATTTATTCTGGGAGTACATGTTAGCAAATTTCGAGTTCAGAACCAGAAGAATCTTTTGAATTTTTCTTTCCTTAAGAAGGCTTTTAGCTTATCTTCAACATCTTCATCCTTAAATTCTTTCTCGAGCCTCTTGAACTCAGGGGAATGATGTATCCTTTTTTTCTCAGTTTCATAGTATTTTAGTTTCTTATGCAGGAGTTCATGGTACATCACATAATCCAGAAGGTGTTGATCGTTTTTCAGGACTGTACTTATCTTGACGGTATCATTTAAATGATTGTAGCTCCCAAGAGTGCGAAAAGTCTTGTCTCCCCACATGAGATTCGGCTGCATTATCTGCCCTTGGAAGTATTCCATGTTAATTCTATCAAACGAACTTTCCAGGATAGGGTCGCTCTGAGTTTTTGGCGTGACATTCGGCAGTTTCTTCAGGAATATCTCATAGAATTCAACATTCATTGTTCTGTTGTGCGTTTTATAGACTTTATTCAAGAGATGCTGGAGCAGCCCGATCTTAATTTCATCGGATACATTTTTCCACAGATATGAAAGCCTGAACAAAAGTGATGTTTTTGTATATCTTACATTTGCGTTGAAATCTTTAAACGCCCTAGAATATTTAATTGTGCAAACAGGAATCTCTTTTTCAGGATAGAGCTCGCGGAAGGACTTTTCTATGAGATAATGCATGGAAAAATAGTATTAATATCTGTTTATATGTTTTCTCTATAAGATATGAACTTCAATAAATGTTATGGGTGTGTTTTTGTGTAAATTAACATACTGCACAACAAAAGGGCTGCTTTGTCTTCTTGGAAATGGAGCAGCTATATATGAATCGGAGTTATGCGATGGTTCTATTTCATTCTCATAATCAGATTTTGGAAATTTTTCAGGAATTGCGATTGTGCGGCCATTCTCACTGCGGACATATAATCTTGCAATGCCGTTTCCCGCAATTGCATAAGGCCTGTACTCAGGGTGATAATTTAGTATGTATTCATCATAATTATCTTCATAATAAGACGATTTTGTATAATATGGAGCAACGTCATGAGCTAAAGCTGAGATAATTGAGATTAGAAATAAGAGTGAACACAGTAGGATTTTTCTCATTGAATCAGGTAATATATGGTTATATAAAAAATATTAGTGCTCAAATCTGATTTAATGAACTTCATATCTCAAGATTGCTGCATACCTTCCCATTTCCCTGAGCTGAACTCCCTCTCGTGTTTCAGTCGATATAACTTCAACTTTTGTCCCGAATTTTTCAGCTTGGAGTTCAAATTCCTCGACAACTGATTCAGGAAGATCCTCTGACAAGAGGACAACATCTGCTGCGCCAAGACCTATAGCTTTTCTGACCTGCACTTCTCCATATGCGACTTCCTTTTGGTTTGTCGCAAGCCTTCCGAAGAACTTTTGCATTATCTCCTTTTCCTGGGCTATCTCTTCATTTGCCAGGACATCCTGGCATTTCTCAACAAGCTCCTGCAGGCCAAACTCTCCAGTGTAACTAAGGTCTTTTATAGCAATGATTTTTCTTTTTACCTGATCTGTTATATAGTTGCCATCAACAAATTCATTTTTTGTCATTCCAGGCCCACCGACCAGAATCCCTTTGAGTTCTTTATTTTCAAGAAAATTCTCCTTAACGTATTCACCGAGCTTTGAAAAGAATTCTTTGGCAGCACCTTCTCTTATCCTTTCAAACCTTGCGCTGCTCTGGCCGCCTGCTCTTGTCTTTCCAGGGACATAAGAAGTCGTTGTAGTCAATGGTATTATCGATTTTCCTTTCAGAATCGCGATATTGCCTTCTCTTTTGTCCATAACTATAAGGCCATAAGTATCCTTTTTTTCAGCCATCTCTTTCAGGTTGTCAAGCACAAACAGCTTATCGCACCTATATAATCTGAAATTTAGCGGTTCAGGAGGTTCAATGCTGTAGACTCCGATATCCTGCTGGCCTTCCCTTTCAGCGATGTTCCCTGCGAATGCAGCAAGCCCGTGTTCAGGTGTTCTCTTGAAGAGCCTTAGATGCTGTATCATTCTTTCCAGTGAGTCTATCACGTTCTTTCTGGTGGTGGAGTCCTTTATGTTGGTGGCAGTCCCCTGCTCCTGCGCAAGATGGTTTATTATCTTGTTGAGGTCATATCCCGCTGGGATATAAACAGAAACAAGCTCGGTGTGCCTGCCTCTTCTGTTCTCAAGCTGCTTGATGAATTTGATGAGAAGCCTTCGCTGATGTGAATTAATTGTCATGACTCTACGAAAAGCCAGAAGTTATATAAAATTGTCGGAGAGATAATACTATTTAGAGTTAAAAAAGGCGTTTGGATATATCTCGATTAGTGAATATGTTGGACCCTTTTTTATATTAAATGCCCGAATTTGATCAAGAAACTCATGCGCTATGCCATATACAATGACAGGAAAAGTATGTTTTGTTGCCAATTCAAGCGCTTTTTTTTCTCGGTGGGCAAAAATTATGTGATCAATTCGTTGATCTTCCTCTCTTTTTGAGAAATCAACAACATCTGCCATTTCTGATTCTATGATCCCTTCACTTGGTAATATTCCTAAACTACCTTCTTCATATAATCTGGCAAATGCATAAGGCGGCCAGTTTTCATATTTAGTGGCATCTCCATTGAGGATACTTTCACATATCACATAAGGATTAATGGTATTTTCAGCTGCTTTAGTTCTTCTTGTTGGAATATTCTGTTCTTTACATGTTTTCATAGCAGCCTTCCAATATTTCTCTTCTACCTGGTCAACCTTTTCCATCAATCCAAGCGCGTTTTCCGCTCTTGTAATTAGTGCTTCATCAATCTTTTTAGACATCATATAGCGGGCCCATAATGCATTGATTTCTAATAAAGGCATAGTCAAATCTGAGAATCCTTCTATATATGCTTCTTCAAGACCTAAACCACCATTGATCATGAATTTTAATATTTGATATATCTCATCTTGAAATGCTGTCAATTCAGCAAGCGTATTTTTTTCTGTGGCGTAATCTATCGAATGATGCGTATGAATCTGCTTAATATGAATCAGACAATATGGATAAAATCACAGTGGAAATGCTGACAAAGGAAAGGATTGCATATTCAACAGCATTTTATTATACTAATATTTGGGATCCAGATGCAGAACTGGATTCAGATGATTCATATGCAATTAGTTGCAACTTAACATTTAGTGAATGTTCTAAAAAATACCAAAATGCAGTTGAGTTATTATCAAGGCAATTGGAACAAATCAGAAAAGATCCTGATATGAATTTTATTATTGAGCATCAAGACGATCGAGAGGGACTAGAAACGGAAGCACAAAAAAGACCGGCTTTGTATGAGGCAGCTAAACGATTAAAGACATTGGAAGACCAATTAGACAAACCAATTCTTTCATGCGGCAGAAATTTTAACGAGAAGATTGAATATAAACTCTATGCTGCAATGTATGCAGGCTTACTAAATCTTGAGTTGCCAACAAATGTTAATTTACAGGATATTCCTGATTATATGATCGACTTAGACATTTTCGGCAGCGATCCAGCTTATTATGTTAGGGAAGAATATTTTTTTGCCCAAGGTGTGAGAGAAGCATTGCTTAATCCGAATGTTCATTGGGATGAAAGCGAGGACTTCAGATATGCTGTTATTTCACCTGCTGATCTTGAATTTGTGACAAAAGCTGTTAGGGATGATATGAATGGCACAGGAGAGTCTGAAGGATGGATAGACTGGTTTTATGATGGGCTAAATACAGGACTTGAACTAAGAGAAGCCATTTTGTCAGGTCAAGTGAATGATTTTTTTAATAAATGAGTAAAAGTCATTATTCATGCATTTTCATACAAATTAAGCAGCGCATAGAGTCCCATCAAACTCATTTTTTTAAAACTGTCATTCAGTCTTCAATATCAATTCCTTAGAAAACTTATGCTAAAATATCTTTTTAGCAACAAATTTTATAAACATTTCCCTCTCCTCTTTTTACTATCTGTTCTCAATAACAAACTGAAAACAAGGCAAACATTTAAATATGACCTGTTTTTAACATCCCTGAACTCATAATTACGCAGTCTTCTAGGTAAAGAGGGGTGATGATGCCTAGATTGACTTGTCTATAGGGAGGAGAAAAAATGATCAAGGACTTACAATATAAAAAATGCCCTGAGTGCGGGGATGAAAAACTTCAATGGAATAAGGAAAAGGGAGAAGTGATGTGCAAGTCATGCGGACTTGTGCTTGACGATAAACTCTTTGATTTTGGCCAGGAATGGAGAGAATTCGATTCAGATCATGGTGAATCCAGAAGAAGGACAGGCGCACCTCTTACTTACACGCAGGAAGACAGAGGTCTAGGTACAACCATAGGAACCAAGGCAGATCTACATAAGCTGTCAAAGAGAGATAAGGACAAATTCTATAGACTTAGGCTTTGGCAAAGAAGAGTCTCAACAGCAATCGAGAGCAATTTAAGGCTTGCACTATCAGAAGTCAAGAGAATTGTTTCAGTTCTTGGTCTTCCGAACTATGTCGAAGAAGAGATATCAAGGATCTATACTGAAGCAGTCCAGAGAGGGCTTGTCAGAGGACATTCCACAGAAGCAGTTGTTGCAGGAGTAGTTTATGCAGTCCTTAGGATGTATGACATTCCAAGAACATTAAATGAAGTGTCTGATGTCACAGGGATCGACAAGAAGAAAGTCGCAAAGAACTTTAAGTATGTCTCAAGAAACCTGAACATAAGGACCTTACCGATAGATCCGCTTAATTATGTCGCGAGGTTCGCATCAGAACTTAAGCTAGAGCCTGGAACACAGACAAAAGCTCTGGATATTGTACAGATAGCGACAAAAGAAGAGATAACTTCCGGGAGGAGCCCGAAAGGGATTGCTGCCGGCGCTCTGTACATCGCATCAAAGATCTTTAACGAGAAGAAGACTCAGGCAGAGATAGCCAAAGTTGCCGATGTGACTGAAGTAACTGTCAGGAATTCATATAAAGAGCTTATCGAAAACCTTGATTTCCTGAACCAGGAGATAGAAAAAGTAAAAAGCGAAGCTTAGATTTTTTAAATATTTTTTTTTGAAATTGTTTTAATTTCTATCTTAATTAATCAATTCTTATTGGGTAATCCCGTTCACCTACTCTTACGAATGGCAATCGGGAACCCTGCTGATTTTTGGCTCATAGAAAATCATCAGAACCATGGATGATTCAGGTTCCGCATCTCAGAACGTAAGTGTACAGGAGCTGAGTAAAAAAAGGAATAAGAAAATCACAAAATTAAATCATCAGGAATTCATTTATACAAGCTGGAACATGTC
The DNA here is from genome assembly GCA_043826135.1 of archaeon. GTDB lineage: Archaea > Nanobdellota > Nanobdellia > Woesearchaeales > GW2011-AR15 > GW2011-AR15. Next base: position 45,976 of record JBDRQT010000040.1, on the reverse strand, counting down.
ATTCACATATCTGGAGAATCCTGTCAGCTGGCTTGGATCTAGTGTGAATATCTGATAAATCAAAAACAGCACAAATAATATCGTTAGGATATTGATAAACAGGGCGATTATTGCAACAAATGTGCCTGACATGTTCTTCTTGTTGATCATATCAAGAGATGTCATTGCAAATCCTAACCCTATAAAGGGGACAGGAGAGAGCATTAGAGCAATCAGAGCCATGAGGCAGAATTTTCTCCCTTTTTTTGAAGGAACCAGAGGTGGAGGTGAATTTCCTGCTATCTCAACAGGTGCCTTTTGCATAAGATCATCGTTTTGATTTCGTGTATTTGCCGGCGCGACCGATTTTGCAGAGGCAGGTTTAGCTTCGGCGTTTGCACTCATTTCTTTAGGTTGTTCAGGAATACTCGAGATTACCGGAATCGAATTTTGCATTGCAATTTTGATAATGTCTTCTGGCCATCCTGCATTTTGCAGAGCAAGTGTAATCTCAACATCACTCTGGCCAGATTGTCTTGCCTTAGATATGAAATCTTTAGCACTGGCAATTATATTCTCATCCATCGAACTGGATTATGTCCCTCCGATATTTATTTGTTGCGGTATTTTTAAATACAACATATCATTACCACACATTAATGATGACAGACTTGATTGAAAAACTCATTGAGAGAAGAGATAAGCTGGATTCCCAATTCAGCGTTAAGGATCTTTCAGAGGACAAGAAGAATCATCTAAAAGGAGCAATATCAGAAATTGATAATATCCTAATGCTTCTTGGAGAGTTCCCTTCTCAGGACCTTACGAAAGAGGAAGCAGAGGATTTTTTTCTGATGAAGCCGGTGTATGAAAAAAGTTTTCTCGACAGTATTAAAAATTTTATGAAAGGAATCATATAATTTTTAATTCAGGTGTTCTTTCATGCGAATATGTTAACTGTTGTTATGATTCGGACTCAGTCTCCTGGAAATATCGGCTTTATGGCAAGAGCCATGGCAAATTTTGATTTGAATAGCCTGGTTTTGGTTGACCCGCTTTGCAATCATCTTGATGATGAAGCATTGAAATTTGGTATGCATGCAAAGAATATAATAATAAAAGCCAATGTTAAGCCTTATGCCTACCTTAAAATTCTAAAAAAGGACTATGATTACGCCGTTGCAACAACGGCAGCTCTTGGAACAGATTATAATATTCCAAGGACACCTCTCTTACCTGAAGAATTTGCAAAGAAAATTGACCCTAAGTTAAATATAGCCTTGGTTTTCGGAAATGAAGCAGACGGTCTCAGAAATGATGAGATCAAATGCTGCAGCATGATTGTCACCATTCCGACATCTAAAACATATAGGGCCATGAATATCAGCCATGCAGGTGCGATTCTTTTCTATGAAATATATAAAAAAATGGGCACTAACAAAATCACAAATCATATAATAAGAGCATCACCAAAGGAGATTGAGATAATGGAGCAGACAATGGACTTGATTCTTGATAGCTTAGATTTTGCAACAGAACAGAAAAGGCAAACCCAAAAAATCACCTGGAAAAAACTAATGGAACAGTCAATGATTTCAAAGAGGGAAGCATTTGTGATAATAGGTGCGCTCAGGAAACTAAAGGATAATATTTAGCAGCTTTTGACATTTGTTCTAATAAGTTTCTTACTTGTGCATAGCTTATTTTTTCCATCTTCGACAATTCCAGGAATTAGTGATATCTCTTTTATGTTTCCATATCTCTCACCATATGGAACAACTAATGTAAAAATATTATCCTTTTCAAGGTTCACGTTTTCTACATTGTTTTGGAAATTTCTTTTAGTTCCTTTTATCCTGATCTCAACAAAATTTATTGTAATATCACCCTTGTTAGTTAGGAATGCCTGCAATCTCGAATTATCAGGGAAAGCACACAAGACTTCATTATCCTGAAGTTTCTGGATTTCCATGCTCAGGCCATCGCAGAAAACTTCCAGCTGCATTTTTTCTATCAGGAGGGATATCCCATAGGTTCCAGCAGAAACCAAGACTATTAATGCAATTATGATGAATATTTTTTTAAGTGGAAGATTGAGAATTTTTTGAGGTATGCTTATCTTTGGTTTTGTCGGAGTGGCTTTTGGTGCTGGAGTTTGATTGTTGCCCGGAGCAGAGACATGGCTAGCAGATATATCGGATTGGGTGCTTAGTTCTGGGCTATCAAAAGCTTCATCAATAATCTCTTTGAAGTATCCATGATTTATGAGGTTCTGCTTTATAGTGTCATCAGAGAAGCCTTTCTCTCTGACAGATTTGATATAATTAATTAACTCTGGATTCACCATCTTTTTTCACTTTTTGTAATTATTTTTCCAGTGTGTCCTTGACTCTGGAACTATGTAGTGGGATTGCCTTGGTTCCAAGCCTATAATAAACCTTTTCAGCCATCTCTCCCCAGGAATAATCACCTTTTTCCCTTTCTATTTTCTCAATTTCAAATTCTCCAGTAATCAGACCTTTCTTCAGATGATAATATATTGATCTGAGAGTCACTTTCGGATAAATCTTCAGATAATTCTTATATATATCATAACCATATCCTTTCCCAATATGCGCGAGTATCTCAACAATGTTCTGTCTTATGATCGAGCTGACAGGTCTTCCCCTGGATGCCATAATCATATTAGACAATATTTGTTTAAATATCTTTTCATTATGGAAAAGAATTATTGAATGTTCATGTCAGTCAGTGTAATTAATAAAATTAATCAGGCATAGCATTAAATATGAATATTGTCTTGCAAGTGATGTGAAAAAGATTTTTTTGTTGTCTAAACAGAATATTCCTCTTGCAAAATCAGAAGTTCTGGCATTAACATCTAATAAAAAATATAGATTGCATGATAATCTTCTTGTTTTGGACGCAACAGAAAATCTTGCGTCAAGACTGGGATATACTCATTCGATTTATGATTTATTATTCTCCTGCAGGCTTGATGTTTTCAAAAAAAAGCTGAGCACTTATGACTGGAACAAAGTCTATTCTGGCAGTTTCTGCGTAAGGGTTCATGGCAATCATGATGAAAAAGAGGTTGCAGATATTATCTATGATAGATTAAATTCACCTAAAGTCAATCTGAAGAACCCTAAATCCAAATATGAATTTTTTTTCATCGGGAATCTTGTGATAGCAGGCAGATTATCATCTGATGTAGATAAATCATATCTTATGAGGAAAGCACACAAAAGGCCGATGCAGCATCCGACATCTATGCATCCTGCACTTGCCCGGGTATGCATCAATCTGACAGGACTACATGGAGGCACAATCATTGATCCATTTTGCGGTTCAGGGGGCATCCTGATTGAGGCTGGACTTATGGGACTACGAACAATCGGAACTGATATTGATAAAAATCAAATCATGCGTGCAAAAAGAAATATTGATTTTTTTAATGTGAGAAACTGTAGGCTTAAAGAGGATGATGCAACAAAGCTAAAGACAAAAGCAGACGCAATCGTCACTGATCTTCCATATGGAAAGAGCTCCAAAGCAGGGAAGCTTTCGGATCTTTACAGTAAATTCTTGCTAAATTCACCAAACATTTCAAAAAATATGGTTATTGTAATGCCTGACTTTGTTGACTATAAAAAGATTATCAAAAATTCAAAATGGAAGATAAAATCAATGTTCAAGATTTATGTACATAGGAGCCTTAGCAGGATTGTACTTAAACTAGCCTGCTGATCACATATTCTCAAGCACATCATTCATCCTTTTCTGTCTTATTGTAAGGACTGTTAATATTATAATCAATGACAACAGAACTGCAGAAATTATTTTGATGTTTGGGATATCAAGTATCTTCTGCATATCAATATAGATCTTACCTGGAGCATCATCTTTGAGCCTGCTTTGGCCTACAAGATATTTGCATCCCTGGATTACTGAATCTGTTATTTTTGCAGCGCCTTCATAATCTTTCTCTTCCATTAGCTGAAGCGCTTTCTTCAAATATTCATTAAGCTCTATACACTCAGGATTACTTGCAAGCAGATCTGAGGCAAATGTTATTTTAGTCGCGCTGACTGACTGATTACCTCTGGTCTTTTCAAGCGCATTGATGTATATTACTGCCTTATCCTTGTATGCAGGAGAGGTTACATTTGCAGTTATCGTTATCTCATAATTATTGTATATCTTATAGTCTTTAATGATTAGGTCGGTTTTTTTTGTCTCTCCAATGAGTAGCTCATTCAGGTAATTATTTGAGAAACTTATGTCTGCTGTGCTTGAATTGGTTATTGCTGACAGCCATATCCCTTTGAGTGTTTTATTACCGCTATTAACGAGGCTAATTACCTGCCTGAGTGTATTGTTGTTGTATATCACAACAGGTTCAGGATTTAAAATATCTAAATATATGTCTTTTTCAACTTCCTTCTCTTCAGTGATAATATATGGCACATAGCTTGTTCTTGTCCTTGTTCTTGTTGTTGTTCCTGTCTCCTGCACACTGACCACCGTCGTATTTGGAACACCTGTAATATTGATAGTTACATTATTGCTGTAATAGATTTCATTGCCATCTGATGCACTGAACACAACGTACTGAGTGCCTTGAGTAATTGGTGTGAAAATGGCATCATTGCCATCATATTCAATACTGAGCAAAGTTGTTGGAGAATTGTTATATGTAAGTGTATCACCGTCAGGATCGTAAAATCTGATTATGCCTTGGCTGTATGTCATATAAGTAGACCATCTGTAGACAGTGCTAAGGTTGAAATCTAGGAGCGGATTTGCAAGATCAGGCTGCCTGTTCTTATTTTCAACTGTCAGATTCCAGGTGAATACCGTCTTGTGCGCAAGTGTTCCTGAGACATTATCCGATACAGCCAAAGTAATGTTGTAATTTCCGGCATCAGTAAAATTAAAAGTTCTTGTGTAGTTCCTTGAATAATTGACAACTTGGCCATTTACTGTCCAGTTGAAGAACAATGGATCTCCATCAGAATCAGTGGAATTGTGATCAAAATACAGCGTCATGTTTTCGCTGGCATTAACATTTGTGTATGGTACGCCAAGGCTGCTCACAGCCACCCAGCTTGTATTAAGTGGAATATCGTATGGAGTAATATTAATTATTGATGGGGCGTTTGTCAGATTTGCAATTGTCAGGTTCCATTCTTTTGATGAACTCAGTCCATAGCTATCTATGACTGTTACATTGAATATGTAAACTCCGTTCAGATTCTGGTCAGGGGTAAATGAAATCAATCCAGAGCTGGATAAAAAAGCATTGCCATTGATATCCACAGGAACAAATGTGTAACTATCTCCTGCCTTCGCGCAATCATAATCTGAATCAATTACTTCTACTGCAAGGTTTCTGTAATATAAGATCTCTTCAAGGATTGTTGTGTTGCCGAAATCAGGAAGATTTGGCTGTGTAGGTTCGTTTCTTATCTGCAGAGAGATATCAGAATGATTCTGAGCGCCAAGGCCATCTGTGATAGTTATTCTTATAGAATAATTCCCGATATCATCACAATAATAAGTATGATTGGCTGTTCCCTGGCTGTTTAATGATGTAAAGTTAAGCAAACTGGAGTTTGAGGAAAAATTAACAGGTATCCCTTCAGGATCAGTCGCGTTCAAAACATATAATAGGTTGTCGGTCTCATTAATGATAATATTTCCAGGTGTCTGATTAAAGCCAGGTTTAGAATTATTAATTATTGTTATCTGCATCCATGCAGTAGTGTAATTCATGGAGGCGTCTGTCAGATTGATCTCATAGCTGAAATTTCCTGCATCAGTGAAAGTCATATTGATCAGGCCACCAGATTGGATTACAAGGACAGGGCAGTTGGCACAGCTGCTTGAATTATCAGTATATGTTAGGGTCTCGAGCGGATCTATTGGCGAATCAGGATCTGATCCGTTTATCTGATAATAGAACTGGGCATTTGTGTAGGCTGTCAAATTACGGATATCAATATTGCTCTGAGTATTAATGCCATAAAAGCTGAAATTGCTAATAACAGGATAATCGTCTTCGTTTGTGAGATTGAAATATACCTTCACTGATGAACTTCCGCCTCTATTATCAGAAACAGTTATTGTTACATTCGGGCAAAGCATATGCGTATTATTTAGAGTCATATTTACTGCACCTGTAGCATTTGCACTGCTGTTTGTAGTATTAATAATCCAGGGATTTGAGAAGGCGCATGATATCGTACTAATTGTAAATCCTAATGTGTCAGTAGAATCAATATCAGTTGCGTTCACAATAAAACTGAAGTTCTGGGTTTGTCTGCCTGTGTAGTTTTGTATCGCAGAGATGTTAGGCTGGTGGTTTGTGGTATTAACAACCAGATTGAATCTTCGGATGGTGCAGTGGTTGATATCATCCGGATCGCAGACAGACACATTTATGGAATAATTTCCGACGTCAGAGTAAAGCGCTGCATCATTGCCAATGAACCTAATAGTATAGTCCCTAAAGTTTGTTGTATAATTTTCAAGCCTTGTCGTAGATGGAGAAGTCACAAAGGTCACATAATAGAAATTGGCAGATGCATTCTCTTCATCAGTGACAGTAAACGGATAAGAAAGAAGATCACCTTCATAGATTAATGTATTGGTCAAATATGATGTGAAATTCGGAGCGTCATTTATAGGGCTGACATTGAGATTGATAAATGAAAGGCTTCCAATCAAACCATCATGGGCTGTAATCATGTATTGATCAGCTGTACCTGTCGGTTGCAGATAAGGGGTGCAGGTGACTATGTTTCCTGAAAGATCACAATAATTATTACCACTTATTTTTGACAAAGAGTAAGTAATGGAATCAACATTATCTGGATCCGAGCTGTCTATCGTGAAGGTGTAAGTTAAATTTTCTAAAATTTGTTCATAATTTCCGATATCTTGTCCAGTCGTATTCAAGAGGAGAGGTGTCGACGGCGCTGAATTTTTTATAGTTGTGGATGAATTATCCTCAACTGATAGCCCTTCTGTCACGTTTTCTGCAACCACCTTGCACATCCAGACTTCCCCTTTTGCAGTATAGACATTAGATAGCGTGATTGTGGATGCATTGACTGTCGTATTGAATAGTACAGAGTTATTGTACCATGAAATATTATATTGGGTGTAGCCGCTGACTGTCCAGGTGCAAGTGAGGTCCTGCAATGTTGTTGCATTGATTGGGGTGACCAATACATTTGTTACGTCGACGCTAGGAAATGCCAAGCTAAGCAATGCTAACATCAAGATAATTCCAATCCCGATTTTTTTCCTAGTGATTTTCATTTTAGGTAAAAGAGGGTCAGGCACGCTTCCTTGGGGGTGTACTCAGCTTTTGAGAAGCAATAGAACCGGACCAGTTCTATGAGTATATGCATGCCTGACCTTTCTCTTTATTTTTTCTTTATTTTTTCTTCCAAAGCAGCTATTATGAAGTCTTTGAGCGTAACTTCTTCAATAGCGCACTGAATCTTCACTTTCCTGTGAAGTTCTCCTGGAATCTCGATGTTTACGTTCGTCATTTTGTAAGTTAGTTATGTAAACTTAGTTAACTTATTTTAATAATTAAATCAAATTAATTAAATTAGATAACTTATTTAGTTTAAATAGTTTTCTTTCTGAATACTGCCAAAAGTAATTAGCCAAAAAATAGCATTGAGAAGCCTATTGAAAAAAGCACTAAAATGATGTCAGCAGCTCTGATTTTGAATGGGATCCTGGTTATTTTTCCATAAGGGTCATAGCCTCTTGACAATAGTGTGTCTGACAGCTTTACAGAGGTTTCAAGTGTTGAATGTATAATTGGAATAATAAGGGAAAAAATTCTTTGGAAAAAATCTCCAAACTTAAGTATGTTAAATTTAAAATCAGCTCCTCTCGCCTTTTGTGCATCAATTATTGTTGATATCTTCTTGGAAAGGAGCGGCATCATTCTATAGCCTACCATTAAAGTCACACCAAATCTATGTGGGATCCCTATCTGAAGAAATCCCATGGGAAACTCTATTGGATTTGTGACCATGCTAAAAAGTATCCCATAACTAATAAGCAAAACGAATCTTGTTGCAAGATATAGTCCACTTATAAGTTTTTCATTTATCGTGCCCTCTGAAAATAATATAGATAGCACAATTAAACTGATGAAAATGGGGATTACATAACCTTTTGTTGTTTTCCAGAATTTTATCAAAGGTATCTTGCTAAGGAGCAGTATCAAAACAAAAAACAATATCAAATAAGGCAGAGCAGTTGTTTTTGCAATAAAACTAATCAAAGGAAGTATTAATAGTAAGCAGACAAATTTAGTCCAGAAATTAAGGGAATGGACAACAGATGCTTTTTCTATGTAGATTAGGTTCATCTTTGGATTCTCTTGATTACTGATGTATTCTTTATTTTATTATATACTGAAAGAGCAGCATAGCCACACGCGCTTCCTATCAATGAAAGGAACAATCCTAATATAAAAAGCCATAAAGGAGTAACCATAATCTTTGGAATGTGTTCTGTGCCATATAAACCAATGCTAAAATACAGTAATATCGCAAGCAATACCCAGAAAGCATTTATCAGGAATCCTGAGACAAGGCCAAATAATTTGTTATTTTTCTTAAATATTAACCATGTTATATCGATCATTAATCCTTGTAATAGTGTCGAGAAAAGAAGAATTAATTTCGGAAATACAGTTGGGGTCGGTAATTCCATTAGAAAATTTAAAGTCAAAAAAAGAGTAACAGATCCGAATCTTTGGATAACTAAAGCAACAAAAACTTGAAATATTGGCCCTAAAATAAAAATTGTTAAACTACCAAAAACACTGCTGGTTGCTGTTAATGCAGAATAATAAACAATAATATCAACCAGTAATCTAATAACCGCTATAGAGCCTATTGCAATAAGTTTTGTGCTTGTCCATTTGTTTTTCATTTTTGTATTCTTTTTATTACAGAGGTATTTTTTATCTTTTCATATATCTTTAATGCAAATAGCCCAACAAGTCCTGTTAATACAATGTAAACCAGAGCAAGCGGTGAAAATAATAATTTACTCATAAATTCCATTCCTGGAATCTTAAACAGGTGACCAAAATAGAAAATTCCAAGAGCCATGCATAACTGAGTTAAGCTGCCTGTAAAAAATACAGCAAGCTTCTGTTTTTTTCTTAATACATAATATGTAATATCTGCAACAAGTCCGCAAATAAACGCAATGAGAACTTTTGGCAAAAAACCTGGAGTAACAATTAATGGAAGCGGCAGAACAATTATTCCCAAGATAAGGCTTTTTATGGTCCCTGCCCCAAAAGTCTGAATCACCAATATTGTAAAAACAATCATGAAGGCACCAGTAAGCGCATTAATAAAACCGCCGGCAGCAACAAATCCTGTTGTTATTGTTATCCCTGCACCCAAAAGGCCGATTAATATCTCCAGCACCGCAATAGCTCCGATTGCCATTAATTTGGTTGTTGTCCATTTCTTTTTTTTCATTTTTGAATTCTTCTAACGATTGTTGTTTTTTCAATCTTTTTGTAAATTAAATAGCTTAAATAGCCTAATAATGCCCCAAATATAATGCCAGACACAATAAAAAACCAGCTTAAATTACCAAAATTACTATATTGGGCAGCTATCTCTGGCAATCCCAATATGCTCCAGAAAAAAACCGCTATAGGAACTCCTGGAGCCAATTGAATTGTTGCTATTGCTATAGCAGATAACTTTTCTGATTTTTTAAATACAAAATAAGTTATATCTCCTAATATCCCCCACAGAGCAGAATATATGACTTTAATGAATAATCCTGGAGGACCCATTATAGGAAAGGGAATTGCTAGTATTCCACTAATAACAGACCAAAGAGTAAGTGCGCCAACTCTTTTAAATAATAAGGGGATTAAGGGATACATAATACCAATCATAAAAACATTTCCAATGCCGGAGAATATTGCAATTCCAGTAAGACCTGCTAGTATTGCTCCTGGCAAAGAAAGGATTGTAGTTAACGCAGCCATTGCGCTAATTGCTACGAATGTAGTTGCCTTCCAGTTTTTCATCTTTGTATCCTCTTAATTACACTTGTATTCTTAATCTTCTGGAAAATAAACCATCCTAAATAACCGCTGATTGCTCCGCCAATAAATGTGAGGAGAATCATTAATGGTGACAAAAATACACGTGCTGTTTCATCAACACCAGGCATTCTGAATATCCTTCCCAAAAAAACAAATGTAAAACCTAGTGCAACAGCTCCTATACCGTTGCTTAAGACTGCAGCTATTTTTTTTTCTTTTACAAATAAATACACAAAATCAATTATCAGTCCGTTGCTTGCAGATATTATGACTTTGACAATAAAACCCGGCGGGCCTAAAAGCAATGTCGGGATAGCAACAATACCTAAAACTGTCCTTTTTAGTGTTACTGAGCCAAATTTATTGACACTTAAGGCTGTTATTGTGTCAAGAACCCTGTCTATGAATAAATTGATGAATCCTCCCATCAAAGGTATACCTGTAAATGCTACCAAAGCACTGGCAGGAAGCGTCAAGACAACAGTCAGCACTCCAAGTGCGCTGGATACGATGAATTTAGTTAAGGTCCACTTGCTCATCTTTGTATCCTCTTGACAACACTTGTTTTTTTAATCTTTTCATATACAACATATGCAAAGAATCCTGATATTGATCCAACAAAAAATAACAGAATAGTTAATAAAATAATTCCAATAGGTGTATATACCTCATCAGGTATTTTAAAGAGACCCTGAAATCCAAAATAAAAATATAATACTAATCCAATTATACCTACCCACACATTATACACTCCGCTGCTTAAAATACTGAATGTCTTTTTGTTTTTTATTATTGAAAAAAATAATTCTGTTGATATGGCAATAGCTATATATAAAATAAAATTAGCAACGTGGGGATAAATTTTTGGTAATGGTAAATCAATAAAATAATATAGCATCATATAAATTAAAACACTGCCACGTTTTTTTATTAGTAGAGCTATTAGTACTGCAAAAAATGGACCTAGCATGATACTTATAATTGCTGTAAAAACATTTCCAGTAGCTAATAGTAGTGGACTGTACAGAAACAATCTTGATAAGAATTGTAATATTGCTATTGCGCCAATTGTAATTAACTGTGAAGTTGTCCACTTTTTCATCTTTGTATCCTCTTCACAACAGCAGTATTCTTTATCTTATTGTAAACAATATAACCAAAGTATCCTCCGATTGCCCCCACAATAAATACAGTAATCAATAAACCTAAAACAACGATTGGCGTGAAAAATTCTGCAGAAACTTGTTCTATTCCAGGGATACCTAGGATAAAATAAACAACATAATAAAAAAGAGATAAAATAATGCTGTTTGCTCCACCTGATATAATTGAAGTTAACTTTTCCTTGCTTTTTGTGAAGTGAAAGATTATATCTACTAAAAATGATCTTATTAATGCCATACTAAAATCTAGTAATTTAATTGCAAAAGAAGGCAAAGGTAGTTCAATACAATATTCAACAAACGTCTGTATAGTCATTGTTCCAAATTGTCTAATTATCAGAAGGCTCAGAACTGATATAAATGAAAAAAATAGGAAGGAAAACAAAAGTAAAAAAGGATTTGCTTTTGTAGAGACAAGGAGCGTAAATGGCAGCCATATCAATACCCTGAGAACTCCAAAAGAACCTACAGTAATCAGCTTGGTCGTATTCCAGTTCTTCACCATATCTTTTTAACCTCTCTAACAAAATCATCTTCTGAATCAAGCGCCTCTTCAGGCAAATATGGTAATATTTCAAATACAGGCAAAGGCAGTAACTTAGTTTTACTTATAACTTTACGTGTAAAGATTTCTTTTGGCTTTCCAATCTTTATTATTTCCCATTCATGCAATAAGACTATTCTATCACAAAGAAACATCGATTTTTCAAGGTCCTGTGTTATTACAATTATTGTTTTTCCTTGTTTTTGTAAATCTTTTATAATACCAACTATCTTATGCCAATTTCTTGGGTCTAGTCCAAACTCAGGTTCATCCAATACTAATATTTCGGGATTATTTGCAAGTATATCTCCTATCCCAAGCAGAGATTTTTGCCCGCCAGATAGCGAATCAGGATGTTTATTTTTGTAGCTAAACAGATTTAGTTTTTCTAGTGTAATTCCTGCAATTTTCTCAGGATTATCATATCCCAGGCAACTAGGTCCGAATGCAACCTCTTTTAGCAGTGATTCCTCAAAGAACATATCAATTGGATCCTGGGTGACATAGCCTATTAACTTCGCTCTTTCTTTTGTATTATATTTAGCGATATCGCTTGCGTGCAGAATTAACTTGCCAGAAACGGGTTTTAATAGTCCCAATATCAATTTCGCCAAAGTTGTTTTTCCTGAGCCATTGCTTCCAATTAATCCAAGAATTTCGTTTTTATGTAATTTTAGATTAATATTATGCAAACCCTTTTTTGTTTCAGGATAGTTGAAATTAACTTTATCCATTGATAAGATAATTTCATTCGAATAAGGCACATGATTTTTTCGTGAAATTTTTGAAAATGTTTTTTCTTTGAGCAATTCAGGCCAGTCCACAGCTTTTTTATTAATTAGTTTGCTAGTTTTAATTGAGAGAGGAAGTTCAAGTACTGCCTCAAATTTTGAGTTGTAGAGCACATACGTTGGGGATCCTTGCAATATTATCTCTCCTTTTTGCATCAATATTAATTCATCCGCAATTCCGGATATATGTTCTATACCATGAGTCGCGATAATGATTGTTTTTCCCTGTTTTTTCAGATCAATTAGGAGACTTAGTACTTCTTTTGCTGCTGAGCTATCCAAAAAAGAAAAAGGTTCATCCAATAAAAGAATCTCACAGTCCATGGCAAGTGCGGCGGCAAGCGCAACTTTCTGTTGTTGTCCACCACTAAGTTCAGTTGGAGACTTATTATAGAATTCTTTTCCTAGGATCTGGTCTATCAATTTTCTTGCCCGTTTCTGACATTCTTCATAAGGTAATCCTTGGTACATGGGAGCTGATGCAACCTCGTCAATTACTCTTAACTGATGGAGCTGCACCTGAGGGTCTTGAAATATTATTCCTATCTTTTTTCCGAGTTCGCTTACATCTGCTTTGGTTATGTCTTCACCTAGTACATGTAATTTTCCTTTTAATGTCCCACCATATTCCTGAAAAAATCCCCTTATCAACATAAGAAGAGTTGTTTTTCCACATCCAGAAGGTCCGATAATAACGCTAAAAGAATTTTTTTGAATTTTGAGATTTATATCATGCAATATGTTTTTTTCATCTGGGTAAGAATAGTAGAGTTTGGAAATTTCAACGGCATTATTTTGCATCTTTTTTCACAGGTATCTCCAAATCATACTCTTCCCTGGCCAGTCTAATCTCTTCATATAGTCTAGTCAAGAATCCATGTACTTTTAATTTGTCATTTTCTTTTAATTTTTGATATTTTTCGTATAAAGACAGATAATTAGCAAAGGCATCATTTAACTTCTTGCTTCTCAAAGCAGATTCTGCTTTTGACAGCTCCAAAAACATCATGTCCAGCAAAAGCAGTTTTGAGTGAGAGCCTGTTTTATCTTCTATATGCAAAGGTTCTTTGCTCGATAAGGAGAGTATAGTCCTGAATTCAGATATCATGGATCGCACTTCATCTTTCTGAACGCTGTTTCCTGAATATTCCATTTCTGTCGAGCGTAGGAAGAAATACTTAAGTACTTTCTTATAGGTCTCGCTGATATTTCTTGAATTAAGTTCTTTGATCATCTCCTCATATGTGAATTCATATTTCATCTCGAATATGCTTTTGAAGTATTTTCGCACCAGCTGAGAGAAGAGTATTATTATTTTCTGAATATCTTCATCCCTGTCCAGCATTGCTTCAATCTTCGCTAGGCTATCTAAAAGAGATTCAGTGATTTTTGTTTCCAGCAATAATCTATCCTCATAGATCTTTTTTTTCCTCTTTTTAAAGAAAAGAATAAAGAGAGGGTAGGTTTTATTCACAGTATATGTTGTCAGAAGAACGCTTAGTCCAACAAGAATCCACAATCCCCAATTGAATGCATTAGTCAAAGTCTGTTCAAGTGAAGGGCAAACACCGCATGATCCGCCGCAATCCGGAATATCAGTAAGTCCATACATGCAATCCTCATTATTATTGCATTTCCCATCGTAGCAGCTTTCCCTGATTTTAGAGCATTCCTGGCAAGGTCCGCCGCAATCAGGTGCAGACGCAGCATTTGTTAGACATTCTTCATTATTATTACAAATACTATCATAACAGTTGCCGCATGGTGGGCATACCCCCCCGCAATCAGTGCCTTCTTCTTCTTTCCCTTTAAATCCGTCATAGCAGGTGGAGATATATTCACACTCTTTTGTGACATTCGGTTTAAGGTATGTTGTACTGCAGTTATTTAAGTCACTGCATTCTCTTTTCATCAGGTTATCAGGTTCGCATGGTCCCCATTCTATGCAATGCCAGTCAGGCAAACATAACGGGAGATTGCTGCTAAATCCGCCACCACCGCCACCACCACTGGAGGTTGTGGAGGCACCGGAATCTTTCCTTTTAATGGTAACGCTCAGGTTATTGCTTGTGACATTGGCTAGGTAAGGGTCAAGGGCCATGAAGGTAATAAGTTCTGTCCCATACCAGTTTCCAATAGGAGAAAATGACACAGTCGCTCCAGTTATGGTAGTGTTTATATGTTCCATGTCGTTAACTTTTTGAAATGTAATTGAATCTCCATCAGGGTCATAAAAATAGTCACCAAGGTATAATCCACCAAATGACTGGTCCTGATAACCTTCTTGGTTAGGTATATTACCTATCTTCACAGGAGCATGGTTCACATGAATAACTTCCAGATTAAAGAGTTCAGAAGCTACTGCATTATCGCATCCAGTATTATCACTTACGCTTATCCATATCGTGTAGTTACCAACTTTACTTTGGTTGGCAGTGAAATTTATGGCGCCAGTGGAATTGATCCAAAAAAATGTTGTTCCTTGAACAAAGACAGAATCAAAGATTAATGTAGTATTGTCAGCATCACTTGCATTAATTTGGCAGGTATATAAGGTAAGATCTTGAGCAGTTATGTTGCACGGAACATAAAGAGAGGGAGGGTGATTGTTGCAGAACTTGACAGTTGCCACATGAGAAGTCATCTCTTTACTCTCAGGTATACTGATATAGATGAGGCCGTATTCAAGAAGTAATATGCAAACTAGAAATGAAACTACCAAAATCGCAACACTATTATTCCTCATTACAGGTATTTAGAATGCATCGCTATTAAATATTTTCGTTTTTCAGGAGGTTATTTCAGTTTCGATTTCTTCCCGTGTTTCTTCACTTCACATTCTTTGGATATTTTAATCAGTAGGTCCATCAATTCAGTTAAATGGGTTTTATCTGTGACATAATACCTGATTTTCATCAGTAGATAATTTTTGTAGGTCCTCTGAACATGTTCGATGGAATTTATTAAATATCCGCTATGCTTATAATCAGTATAAATTGAAAGTTTTTCCCGACTAAATTCTTTTGAATCCTTGTACTGAAGCTTGATGTAGGTTCTTGGAATTCCCCAATATTCACCATGATCCCTGCTTGTGAAATGAAGCTGAAACCAATTTCCTTTATATGTTCCTTCCATCCTTGGCTGTTCCATGAATCTTGTAAGGAATTCAAATCCAAATTCACTTGCAAGGGACTTGTATTTTTTATGCATATAATAATTAAACAACATAAATGCGTCAAAAAGTATCAGCGCAAATAGAGATGCAAGCACCACTTCTAGTGCAATATATCCCTCAATGTAGAGATAGCCAAGCATGCCGACCAGCATGACATTCAGTATAATAAATCCAATTTCAACTGCAATTCTTTCTTTTTTCCCCATGGTTTACACGCTCATAAGTAGCCCCAACAGGGGCCCGATAAAGGATCCATACAAAAAGGTGAAAATAAAACTTGTTGTGACTTTTGAGACTACCTCAAACTGAGACTGGGTTCTGACAACACTTCTATACATGAAATACCCAATTGAATAAAGAAGGCCTGCAAAAGTGCAAAAAACAACAGGTGCAGCACCTCCGAGCAAAGTTACTGATATTATGGCAGAGCTACTAAAAAGGAAAAAATTTGCAAATGTGCCGTCAGTTGCAATAGCCGTCGCAAAATCGACAATTAAGGTATTGAAAGCCACTAAAATTATTGCTTCTTTTACTCCGATGTATCTTACCATCATAATGGCAGAGAAATGAAGTGGATCCAAAACAACCATCTTCAGCCCAAACATGCCCCTGATTTGCTTCCCAAGATAGGTTAATACACTGAAAACCAAAATGAAGAAGACTGTTTTGTTAATCTTGATTATTGCAAGCAGAACCACAAGCCCTATCAGGAGGTTCCTGATCTTTTTCAAATCAAATCTCTTTTTTTTTGTCTCTTCTTGGGCCACCATTTGCAATAAGATTATTATTGGATTATTTAAATTTGAGGTTAATCCTACTTTGTATTCCGTAAAACCTATTTTATTTAAATGGATGGGGATTTCAGTGCACTATGATAACCCCAAAGAAACGCCTCGAACTTGAAAATCAAGGCTATAGGATTGTGGGCAACCATTCCGCTATAAAGATATGCGGCTGGACAAAAAACAGTTTAAGAAACAGGGGAGTATGCTATAAAAACACTTTCTATGGAATCCAGACCTGGAGATGCGTTCAGATGACGCCGGCTTTGCAGCACTGCAATTTCAGGTGCTGGCACTGTTGGAGAGACATTTCAACAGCTTTAAAAGAGTGGGATGGGCCAATTGATGACCCGAAAGATATTGTTGATGGCTGCATAAGAGAGCATACCAAGATTCTGATGGGATTTAAAGGCAATAAAAATGCAAATAAGATAAGGCTTAAGGAAATGCAGCAGCCACTCCATTTTGCAATATCCCTCACCGGAGAGCCTACTATGTATCCACGGCTTCCTGAACTCATTGATGAGATCAAGACAAGAGGCATGTCGGTCTACCTTGTCACTAATGGCTCTTTTCCTGAAATGATAGAAAAACTTATAGGTCATGAACCCACACAGTTCTATATTACAATGGCAGGTCCGACAGAGAAATTATTCATTGAAGAAACAAATCCACTCACAAAAAATGCATGGGAGAGATTCAATAAATCATTGGAGCTCATGAAGAAACTAAATTGCAGGAAAGTTATCAGGCTGACGCTCACCAAAGGGCTAAATATGAAAAATCCTGAACTTTACGGCGAGTTAATAAAAAAATGCGCATTTGATTTTGTAGAATGCAAGGGTTATGTGCATGTGGGTTATGCAATGAAGAGACTAAAGAAAGAGAACATGCCGACCCATGATGAGATCAAAGATTTTGCAGAGAAGGTTGCAAAGGCAG
Source organism: archaeon (assembly GCA_043826135.1). Lineage (GTDB taxonomy): Archaea > Nanobdellota > Nanobdellia > Woesearchaeales > GW2011-AR15 > GW2011-AR15. The sequence continues at coordinate 28,480 of JBDRQT010000040.1, read as the reverse complement.
CTGGCCTGAAATATATAGACGAAAAGCCGGAGAGCTCAGTTGTCCTTCTGATGAAAGGGGATATGCCAAATAGGGTGATGAAATTTGATACAACTATTAATGTTTTGAATTAGCATCATTTTTCAATGTTTCAACATTTTTTTTAAACGCAGCAATCTGCTTCTCTGTAAGGTTATGGTATCTCAGATAATTAAGCTTAATATTCCTTAGAAACCCGTTTTTTTTGTAGAAATCTTCGGGAATGTCAAATAATTCCTTCATCTCTTTGTTATCTATCGGCTTATCCAGCTCGCTTTTCTGGCAGTCATAACAGATAGGATATCTCTCTTTATAATTTGTCAGGACAAAATTTTTCTTGCATCTCATGCACTGCTGCTTATAGGATATTGCCATTAGAAATATGATTAATTGTCCATTTAACTAATTAACTATTTTGGCTTATGATTGTGATAGGCTCTGGAATGAAGAAGTGCCTGTTTTGTAATATCGTGAGGATTGGAAGGTGATACCTGAACTGTTTTTTTCCTTTGGCTGTTCGTATCTTCCTGATCTACCCTGATTGCGTGCGGATCCGGCACTAAAAAATCAAGCAGTTCAATTGTAAAATAGAACAGCGGAAAAAATAATATTGTTGCAAGGAGATGCTCTACAGAAAAGCTTATTGCATTATAAAAGATTGGAACGAACATTGCAAATACATATGTAACGATCCTGACACGGCCAATATATTTGATTATCTTGTTTCCCTTAATCCCCAGATGAATAATTATTGCACCATAGATAAAAAGCAGGAAGACAAGCCCGAATCTGCCGAGTATGTCTAAAGTAGAATTGAGTGCTTTCTTTGCGATGAGGCTGAAGGTCTGCCTCGTGCAGTCAATGCTTCCCCAAAGTATCACTACAGCATTGGTTATGGCATTGCCCATGGAAGTTCCAATCTTTTCTTGGAAGAATTCAGCGAAAAACCATGCGATCCAGATAGGAACAAGAAGCCAGAGCATATCGATATTCCTGAACGGAAGGACGAATAAGGTGTCAATCCAGATGCCAAAAAGGCTGAAAAGATAGGCGATTAAAGTCATAGGTCAAGTCTGCTTAATCCAGCTTAAATAATTTACGATTAAATTTCAACAATAGCGCCGGCCTTACCAGGGTTAATGAGAAGAGTCCTGCCTATCTTCTGGTGCTTGCCTGCATTCTCATGAAGATGGCCTGATATGAAAAGATGAGGCTTCACATCGTCCATAAAGGCTCTGTAGCTTTTGCTGCCTCGATAGTCTCCATGCAGCTTGTCAATCTCTGTCCCATGCGGCGGCCCATGGGTTATCATAATAATCCTTTTTTTACCAAGGGATTCGCTCTTGAAAAATTTTGCAACTTTATCAAACTCAGGGTCATTTGTCGAGAAGCCGTCTCCTCCATAGCCCATAAAAACATAATCTCCTGTATGATAGACACCTTTATGCATAAATTTCAGATTCTCAAAGTCTCTGCACATATCTCTAAGATTTTCTTCATTTTCATGGTTTCCGTGGATGATCAATGTTTTCTTGCCTAAATTATTTAGTTCACGAAGTATGCTTTTCATGCCTCTCTCCATCACAGAAATGTCTCCGGCACAGACAAGCCCATCTACTTCAGAGCTCTTCTTTTTTATGTTTTCAAGGGCTTCTTTGTCTCCATGCGTATCGGAAAAAAACAATAGTTTCATTTTAGCTCGTTATTCATAACCTTATTATAAATTTATCGGCAACAACCTAAAAAGAATCAGTAATATCTCTCATCTGCACAGATCTCACATGGTTATCATATTCATTAAATCCCTTATTTTCAAATGTGATATGAGTGATCTGCATTATTTTGTGAATAATTGCATCAGGCGATCTCAAGTGAATCCACATTCCTGCAGGACTAATCTCATCTAGAATATATTCTGCACCTATTCTGCATTCAGGATATTTCAAGATAATAATTAGAGGATCTCCACCTTTATCAGATGCTAAGGAGTGAGCGTACCCGGCAGCTGTATACAGTCCTGATTCAGGTATTCTACTGCCTTCAATCAATGCAATATCGTTCTCCGCAAAACAAAGCATTCTTTGATTTACAATTGAATGCAAATAGATGCTTTCAGATAATTTTGCTGTGCTAAGCCTGATTGCGTTAGCCATTGGCGTGGACAGCTTATCGAATCTTGTTGCTAGTGGAGGATATCCCTGTCTAAACGTATCTGCGTTAATCCCAAAAACAAGAAATCCTTGATAATCTACAAGTCCCATCAAAGCTTAAAGAAGTGCTCAATATTTATTGTTATTCCTTGTCTTTTAAGAGCATTCAAGCCCAACCTTTAAATATTTCCTATGTTTTACTAGTTGGAAATGGAAATCAGCATCAGTTATTCATTCTGTTGTTGTTGATTAGTCCATCGGCTCTTTTTTATAGGTTAATTGGTGATTAAAATTTCCCACAAACTAAGCTATACACTTATGGATGTGAACAACCTCAGGCAGCATGAGGAGATTTCCCTAGAGCATTTTACTGATCTTTTAGGAGAAATCAAGAAAAATAAGTATATTGAGCCGATCCTTGTCGAATCAAGATCACGCGTCATTCTTGACGGGCATCATAGGTATAATGTCATAAAAAGCCTTGGGTTTTCATCAATACCTGCGTATAAAGTCAGTTATTCTGAAGTTGAACTTAAATCCTGGAGACCTGATATCAAAGTCACAAAGAAAGAAGTCATAAGAAGGGGAAAAGAAGGGGATTTATTCCCTCCCAAAACATCGAGGCATATTCATGGATTTGAAAAAGAGAAAATAAGCTTGGAGGCACTAAAATGAAATATGAAAACATACTTGAAATGATAGGAAACACTCCGGTTGTCAGGATTCATCATATGGCACCTGAAAATGTCAAAATTTATGCAAAGCTGGAAGGCCAAAATCCTGGCGGCTCAGTAAAAGACAGGATAGCGCGTGAGATGATTGAGGCTGCAGAAAAATCTGGAGAGCTAACAAAAAATAAAATTATTCTCGAGCCCACATCCGGAAACACAGGAATTGGGGTTGCTATGGCCGGTGCAGTCAAAGGATATAAAGTAGTCCTGACTATGTCATCAGGGATGAGCGAAGAGAGGAAGAAAACACTCAAGGCATTCGGTGCAGAGCTGGTTGAAACTGCACCGGAAAAAGGAACTGACGGAGCAGTTGACAAGGCATTTGAGATGCTTAAGGCTAACCCTGACAAATATTTCATGCCATATCAGCATGATAACCCTAATAATCCGCTTGCACACTATAAATTTACTGCAGAGGAGATACTTAAAGATGTTCCTGAAATCACCCATTTTGTTGCAGGTATGGGCACATCCGGGACACTAATGGGTGTATCAAGAAAATTCAAGGAGAAAAGGCCTGATATCAAGATAATAGGGATAGAACCGCAGGAAAACCATAAGCTTCAGGGAATGAAGAATATGAAAGAAGCGATTGTACCAAAGATTTTTAATCGGGCTATGCTTGACGAGACTATAATAGTTCATAATGAAGAATCTTATGAGACTGCAAGGCAGTTAGCCCTAAAAGAAGGAATCTTGGTCGGCATGAGTTCAGGAGCTGCAATGCATGGAGCACTAGAGCTCGCCAAAAAATTAAAACAAGGAGTGATAGTTGTTGTATTTCCTGACAGGGGAGAGAGATATTTATCAACAGTACTTTTCAAGTGAGCCATATGTTAAAAGAGCTGCAGGACACAAAAAACAGGATATTGGTGATAAGCCCGCATCCAGATGACTGTGAGTTCTCAACAGGAAGGCTAATTATGAGAAGAAAAGGCAAAAACTCTTTTGTCATATGTCTAACTGATGGAAGACTCGGCCAGGACGGAACTCCTGGAAAAAGGATTCCAGAAGCGCAGTATGCCAAGCTAAGGGAAGCTGAATCAAGGAAAGCTCTGAAAGAGTTTCATGTTCTGGATAGTTCTGTTTATTATTTTGGGCTGCCTGACCAGGATTTGGTTTCAAATCCGTATGTTGTAGACAAACTTTTCATGCTGATAAAAAAAATAAACCCCGATTTTGTCCTTATACCTCCGTGGGAGGGCGCTCATCCTGATCATGATGCAGCTCATCTGTTTGCAATAATCTCACTTAGGAATCTTGGCTTTAGCAAAGACAAGATTATTGAATATGGCTCATACAATAACTTCGAAGGGGAATTTAAGGTTCAGGAATTCGTTCCCATGGGCAGCGATGAGGAAAAACTGATTCCGACGCATAATGAGCAGAAAAGATGGACCAATATCATGGAAATTTTCAAAAGCCAGGTAAATCAGCAAAGAGATTATTTCCCGAAAAGCAAGTTTGAAAATTACAGGATACTTCCATCATATGATTATTCAAAATTGCCATATTCCTCAAAAAATGCAGAGGTACTTAGGGAACTGCTTAGTTCCTTTTATCCAATCGTAAAGAAAGTGTTGCCAAAAAAAAGCAAGATGTTCTATGAAACATGGGCAAGCATTAACCCAAAAGAAGTCAATGACAAGCTTGAAGGATATATCGAGCATTACGGATTAAAATGAGCATAAGAAAAGAGTTCAGGAGAAAGGCAGTCAGGCCGTATCAGCATAGGAAGCATATACTTGATCTTCCAATACTTGAAAAACTATACAAAATCAGAAAAACTCATCTTCTCCTGGTGTTGCTCATACTGTTCTTTTTCCTTTTCCACAGGAAATATTTTTACTTTTCGCTTCTGACACTGGGTTCTGCAGTCTTTAGTTTCTATCATTCAAAATTCAACAGGTCTCCGATGGACTTCAAGCTTGCGCTGTTCCTGGGAGTATTCATAACTAGATATTATGGTATTCCTTTAACAATTATTTTTTTTATCCTCAGCGATATTGTTCCTGCGCTCCTAGGAGGAGAGTCTGTAAATGGCCCTGATTTTTTCTTTTTCGGATGGTACTTCATCATAAATTCACTAGTGTTGTTTTTTCCAAGCGTATCACTGGTGGTGCTTGGTCCGATAGTTGTCTTCATCCATGATCTAGGTGCGATAGTTATCAATAATAAGATAGGCGGGATACCTGGTTTCATGTCACTGTTCCTCTCATTTTTCACGACAATGGTCAGAATTGTATATTTTTTGACACTCGGAGGCATCTTGGAGTTTTTGATGCAAACAATATAAAAATAAAAGCGAAATACTAAAACAAAGGTGATAATATGAAATTTTATAACACACTCTCAAATCAAAAAGAAGATTTCAAAGAGATTTCAGAAGGCACAGCAAAGATTTATTCCTGCGGCCCTACAGTCTACAATTATGCGCATATAGGGAACTGGAGAAGCTTCATATTCTCGGATATCCTGAGAAGATACCTGAAATTCAAAGGTTATGAAGTTATCCATGTGATGAACCTCACCGATGTGGATGACAAGACTATAAGAGACAGCCAGAAAGAAGGTGTAACGCTCAAAGAATTCACAGAAAAATATACTGAGATATTCTTTGATGATATGAAGACACTAAATATTGAGAAAGTCGAGTATTTCCCTAAGGCGACTGAATCTATCAAAGAGATGATTGATATAACAAAAGAGCTCATGAAAAAAGGCATAGCCTACAGAAGCGAGGACGGCTCAATATATTTCTCTGTCTCGAAATTCAAAAAATATGGACAGCTTGCAAAGATTGATTTATCCGGACTTAAAGAAGGAGCAAGAGTCAAGCAGGATGAATATGAAAAAGAGTCAGCGAATGATTTTGCCCTGTGGAAAGCCTATGATAAATCTGACGGCGATGTTTTCTGGGAGACTGAAATAGGAAAGGGAAGGCCTGGCTGGCATATTGAGTGCAGCGCAATGTCTACAAAATTTCTTGGAAAGCATTTTGATATCCACACAGGTGGAATTGATCTTAAGTTTCCTCATCACGAGAATGAGATTGCACAGAGTGAGGGTTGCTTTTCAGAGAAATTTGTGAATTACTGGCTTCACTGCGAACATCTTCTTGTGGATGGAGAGAAGATGTCCAAGAGCAAGGGCAACTTCTATGTGCTAAAAGATGTCCTGGAAAAAGGATTTTCACCTAAAGCAGTTAGATATCTTTTGATGAGCACGCATTATAGGCAAAAGCTGAATTTCACCTTCGCAGCACTTGACGGCGCAGAGACTGTCATAAAAAGACTTAAGGAATTCATAATGAAGCTGAAGTCTGCAACTTCAAAACAAAATGATCCAGAAATCGACAAATTGATTGCAGAAACAAAAAACAAGTTCGAGGCAGCGATGGACGATGACCTTAATATGTCAGGAGGCCTTGCTTCTGTATTTGAATTCATGACAGCAGTAAATACCTTGCTTTCAAATGATGCTCTGTCAAGAAATGATGCCTTAAAATGCTTTAATCTCATGATGGAATTTGATAAAGTTCTTGGAGTGCTGGAATTTGTTGAAGAATCAGTTCCTGATAGTGTAATGGAACTAGTGCATAAAAGGGACGCTGCAAGGAAGGAGAAGAACTGGAAACTCTCTGATGAATTAAGGGATGAAATAAAGAAATTAGGTTATGCAGTGGATGATAGCGGAAAAGGTAGTGTGGTAAAGAAGATATAATCCCCCTCAAGATAAATACAGTATAAAATGTTTAGAATTCTCCGGTGAGTCCCGACGGAGTCTCCATTGATAAAGAGTTGAGTAAATCGAATCCATATGCAGTTGATATTGCAGGCAGGAACACATTAGGCCTTCTTTTATCTGTTTGCTGCATTTTGGCTGCAATCCATTTCAGTTCCATGGCACCTTGCAGAAACAAATCTCTTTCTGCTGGATTGCAGACAATATAATATAGTGAATCAGGTGAGCTGCATTGAATCGAGAAAAGTATTTTTTGCTTTGCAGCCTCATGAAGATATTTTTGAACAGAACTAAAGCTCCCTGTTTCCATCATTCCATCCAGTAAAAGATTAGCATCTTCTGTAATGAAACATCCATCATTTGGTGAAATTTTGTCAGCCAGTGTATATGTATAAATTTCATCCTGAACATGCGCAACTGGGCGGTAATGTTGAAGCGATGAAAATCCTTTAATCGGATGATTTCCGTCTAACTTGAAAAATTGATTTTGATTCATATCGGTCGGTATTTCAAAATATGCAATCAGAAGCAGGCATTCCAAAGGATATGCAAGTACTGGTGTTCCAGATCCAATGACTGACCTTATAGTATTTCTGAATACTTCTTGATCTTTATGGAATGGGCTTTTTTGAGAAGCATTTTCCAACATCACATTTAAAGTAGGTCCAATCAGGATTCGTGCATAAGTTTTCTCAATTGGAACTCTGTAATAATGCAAGCTACTGAATCTCTCTTTCATCCACTGTACTGTCTCAGTGCTTAGGTCTATTGTATTACCCTTCATTTTCTGCAACGGAGCTATTTGTTATATTTAAATCTAACCAAAAGTTTATATAACTTCAAGGCATTTATCAAACATATGAAATATACTTATTTTTTCAGCGAGTGCACTGATAGCGATGCGGCGATGCTCGGAGAAAAGGCAGCCGGGATTGCCAGACTCTTCAGAAAAGGATTCAAGGTTCCGCCGGGATTCATCCTGTCAAAAAATGTATTTGACTTAATCATTTCTGAAAAATATGTAAAAGCCGCCATTTCTGAACTTACAAAATGCACACCTGAAAAGGTGGATGAGTGCAAAAAAAAGCTCTCTGAAATGATACATTCATATGAATTCAAGGAAGATGTTGCAGATGAGATTATTGAAGCTTATCTTAGCCTTTCAGTGGATCTTTCAATGAGCGCATCTTCACTTCTCGAGACAAAGGAGGTGTTTGTATCAGTCAGGGGCAGCGTTATCTCAGGGGACACTCTGGTTCATCAAAAGACAACCCTTAATGTGAAAGGAAAAGATAAACTATTCTCTGCCTTGCTGGAAGATTATGCAGACACTCTTGCTGAAGCCATATCAGTCTCAAAAGGTAAGGGGTTAGGGGATTTTTCTATGGCTGTCATTGTCCACAAGATGATAAATGCAGATAAATCAGGCACTGCTTTTGCTGATGAAAATGGAATCACTGTAAAAGGCTGTTTTGGTCTTGGCTTCGGGCTGCAGTCTGACAGCATTACTCCAGATGTCTATGTTTTGGATAAGGATTATATTGTGACAACGCGTGATATAAGTGATAAAAGGTTTGAATTCATAAGAGATATTGAAACCTTTGAGACAGTGATGCAGGACCTGGGAGACAACTCAAAAAAAGAAGTCCTTTATGACAATGAGGTTTTAGAGATTGCCCAGGCGCTAAAAAAAGTGAACACCGCATTTGGAAAACCCCAAAGCATAGAATGGGCGATGAAATCAAAAGTACTTTATATTCTTCAGGCGAAATCCATGGAGACTGACCAAAAAGAGAGAGTTGAACTTGAGGTAGTCGACGAACCAAGCGCTCCGCAAATTATTGATATCTCTGACATGGATAATGATTTGAGAGCACTTGAACAGATAGAGGAGATTGAGAAAAATGTGCCTGAAGTCACACCGGATTTGCCGCCAGATATCCCTCCGGATGTTCCTACTGATGATATCTCTGACCTGCCAGAACCTCACGAAGATTTTATTTTGCCAGCGGTAGCCGAGCCAGATTTAAAAGAAAAAGCCCTAAAATTATCAGGTGAACTGGTGGTCGCGTGCTTTGATGCAGTGCAGTATGATTTGAGGAAAAGACTGAAGAAACATACTGACAAGATCCCCGAGGGGTTTGAAGAGATGATTGAGGATCTAAATAAATATGAAAAAGTTGAAAATGAAGAGAACTATTTGTCTATCAAAGATGCAAAGCAAAATTTCCTTATAAATAAGGCACATATTCCATCAGATATTGTGGCAATTTGTGTTGATTTGTTGAGAGTGATTTGAATGGGGTTAACTAAAACATTAATGATAAAATTTTTAGTATTTAGATTCAAGGCCAAGAGTAAGGAAGATAAACAAATCAAAAAATTAGCAGAAACCTTCATAAAGAGCAGGAAAAGCAGCGCAATGTTTGGTGGATTGTTTCTTTCGCAGGATCAGGGGTTTAAATATGGTAAGCTAGAAGGCATGTATTTTTTTGTTATTAGATTGGATAATGAGCCTGTGCTCAAAAAAGCAATGGGAATTTTAAGTGTAACTGAAAAAGATGCAGGGATTGAAATAATAATAGTTGACAATCAAGAACAAAAAAAACTTATATTAGAAGGGTTGGGATTTCTTCCAAAGGCAGATGTGAAAAATCAGAAATTATAATCTGCAAAGTGAGTGTTCCATTAAGGTATTACATCGTAGCCGCTACTGGCCTTAGCTTATTGTAAAGAGACATTATCTTTCCATAATATTTGCCCTTGTCTTCTTTTGGCATCTCCTGGTATCTGTCCTGTATCTGGGCATATATCTCTCCTGATACCTGAAGGTTTCCGGAATGAACAGAGTCTTCAAAATCCCTAATCATGGAATCAATATTATTGCTTGAATTATCATTAGTGTAACCTGCATTGGTGACGAAATCCTTTTCTGTAAATACTCTTGTTATCTCAGGATACAATTCTTCACGTTCATCTTCCTCAAGTTCGCCAAATAGTCTCTGAATCTCTTCATAGCTTGCTTTTGTCTTAGTTTTATCGCCCTTGCTTAGATATCCTTTTGCAATATTCAGGAGCCTCAGTATATCAAGCACATTCGGATGACCAATTTCTTCATCATATTCACGGTAACTAACATTTTTAACCTGCAAATCGTTCTCCCGTGGAGCGTGGGCGAGGTCCAGCACGGATTTTATTTCAGAATCATAGAATTTGTCCAGCTTATCAGTCTGATGGAGCTCTCTTCCAATTGTATATCCTTTTTTCTGAAGTTTTTTCTCAATCCTGGTGACAGCGCTTTTCTCCCTGGCAATTGCTCTTCTTATATCCATTTTTATGTGGTCGAACGAAGACAGCCTTTTTTCCAGCTGCCTTTCTTTCAGGCGGAGCCTTATCACATCATTCTTTAAGTTGAAATGCAGCCTTTCAGCATCTTTCTGAGCTGTGTCGATATTGAATTCTTTTTCTTCAAGATGCCTTGATCTTTCCCTTGCATCAATTTCCACCTGGTCAAGGTCAGCTTCTATCTTCTTAAGTGATTTTTCTTTGCTAAGGAGCAGATCAAGCTTTTTGTCCAAATCATTCTTCAGGTTCACGAAATCTTTATCTTTCACCTTTAATTCAGAGTGAGTCTTTCCAAAGTAATTATCCTTTCCTGCTATCTCAGCATCAAACAGTTCTTTTTGCTTTTTTAGAATTTTGAACTGCTTTCTCAGTTTATCAATTTCAGAATCTAAAGCCGCCTCTTTTTTCTTTTCAACATCAATTATCTCTGTGGTTTTTTGGAGATCAGCCTGTGCAATTTTTATATGTTCACCAAGCAGGTTTGAGACAAGTTTCCCATAGCTTCTTTTTTCAGTCAGAAGGTTAGATTCTTCATGATGAAGTCTGTCTTCTCTCTTGTTGAAAAACTCCTGGATGGCAATAAAAGCATTCTCTTTTGTTTTCAGGTCTTTTTTTATCAAGTCAATTTCCTTTACTGCACTCTGATATGTCTTTTCAATGTCCTCTTTTATCTCTTCAATCACCTTTTCTTTTGATTCAAGATAGATAGTTTTTTCATTCAGGACATCTTTGTCATTAGATAGCTGTTTTGTCTTCTGCTCAAGCTCTGTTTCCATGCTGCTAATCTTTTTTATGCGCTCATCAATCTCTGCTTCCTTTTTTTGAAGGGTCAATTTTTTCTCTTTCAAATCATTCAAATCGTCATCTATCTGTGTCTTTATAAGTTTAAATTTTGGAAGTTTCCTTGCGGAGGCTTCAATTTTTTTTTCTTTTTCGAGCACTACCTGCTCAGTCTCAATAAGATTTATCTCGCTACGTATCTCTTTCTTGTTCCTTTCCAGATTCTTTACTAGATCCGCAAGCTCTGTTTTCTTTAATGTCTCTGGAACGCTAAAAGTTGGCGTTTCTTTTGATAGATTTTCCTGCAGACTTTCTATTCTTTGTGGAAGCTGCGGGCTTGCTGGTTTTGATTGCATAAGAACTGATTCGGGCGGGGCGAACATATCATCTGCAAGTGCATCAATTTCAATTTTTTCATCAACCTTCTCGATAATGGGTTCTGTTTTTTTCTTGAACAAGCCAGAGAATACGTTTTTTTTAGCATTATCTTTAATTTTTTTATCGATTTTTTCTATGACGGGAGCCGTATTATTCTTGAACATAGCGGGTGGCGCGATGTTTTTTTTGGAATCGATTTCTATTTTTTCAATGACAGGAGTTGCATTATTCTTGAACATAGCAGGCGGCGCGATGTTTTTATCGGAATCGATCTCCTTGAAGTCTTCCTTTATTTTGTCAACCGGATCTTTGTTTGATTCAATGAATGCTGAAGCTAGATTATTCGAGTCATCCATTATTCTTTTTAGTTTTTCGGTGGTTATTTTCGCCTTGTCAAATTCCAGCTCATTTAATTCATCACATATATATTCAACTTTCTGCAGATCTTTTAGGTCAGGATTTTTTTCTTTTATCTCAAGTTTCAAATCTTCGTAGGTGAACCTATATTTTGCGCAATATGCCTTCTCAAATAGTCCATTTACAGATTTCTTGACTTTCTCGAATTCCAGTTCATTTAACCTGGCCAGCGCTGCTGCATCACTACCCCGAGATTTAGAATGTGAAAAAAGCCCCATAGACTAGACTATAACAGAAATCCTATATAAATCTTATGATTAGAATTTTATGATGTTCTCTTTTGCCTGGAGGTTCCTGAAATCCGAATCCAAGATCAGATAGATGCTGCCCTCAAAATATTTTTTTATAACAGGGATTCCTTTGATGATTAGGTTCTCGACTGTTTTTCTGGCAATCTCTTCGGTAAGCCCAAGATTCCTTGCTATCTTATTATAATCCATAAGGTTTCCGTTGGTCTCATATAAGACCTTGAATATCTCTGTTTCTTTTGGAGTCAGAACAATATTCTCATAATCACTCATTGATGATTTTTTAATGCCTTTGATTTTTGCAAGTTCAAGTTCAAGCTCATCTACCCGTTCTCCCAGCTTTAGTATCATCGCCTCAAGCTGCTCAGTATATTCAGAAATTGCTACAATCTCATTAGTATTCTCATTAATGGATTCAAGATGGTCGTTCATCTCGGATTTTATCTTACCGAAAGAGTTCTTAATCTTAATCAGTTCTTTTTTATAGCCAAAGATATCTGCCAAAGTGCACCCCTTTGGAAGGTTAATATTAAAAATTTATAAAGATTCTTGTTTTTAGGTGAGTTATGATATCTTCGAAAAAACAGCTTGCAGTTGCTCTCTCCAGGCTGCAAAGCTTTGAGAATCCCTCTGTAAGACTTGAGCAATATCCGACGGATTCGGAAATTGCAGCTGAAATACTGTGGCTAGGCCATCAGCTTGGAGATATTGAAAATAAAATTATTGCAGATTTCGGCTGCGGTACAGGAATCCTTGGAATCGGTGCACTTATGTTTTCTCCAAAAAAAGTTTTTTTTATTGACCTGGATGAAAAACCTCTTAGCAAGCTCAAAGAAAACCTGCAGCTGATGGGATTCACTAAAGGATTCGAAGAGATATGCCAGGACGTAAGCAGCTTTTCAGGCAAGGTCGATGTCATTTTCCAGAATCCTCCTTTTGGCGTAAAGAGCGAGCATGCAGACAGAAAATTTTTAGAGAAGGCATTCTTCTCTGCAGATGTGATCTATTCATTCCATAAACTGGAATCCCAGAAATTCATCGAGAGCATTTCAAAGGACAACGGCTTTAAGATAACGCATTTCTTCAGGTTCGATTTTCCATTGAAGAATTCTATGTCCTTTCATACTAAACGGATTCAAAGAATCGAAGTTGGTTGTTGGAGACTTGAGAAATTAGGTAAAATTTAAATTAAACGATTCTATCTGTAAAAGATACTTTTATAAACAGTACCTAATATTTATTAGAGTATAATCATTAGCAAAAAAGAGGTGTAGATATGAACAAAAAATCAGCTTATATTCTATGGTTTAACCAGCTTGGCATTGAAGATGTCCCTATTGTCGGCGGAAAAAATGCTTCACTTGGTGAAATGTATAGGATTCTGACAAAAAAAGGAGTAAATATCCCAAATGGGTTTGCAATAACTGCAAAAGCCTATTTCTATATCATTGATAAAAGCGGGATCAGACGAAAGATAAAGGATATTTTAAAAGACCTGAACACACATGATATGATTGCTCTTCAGAAAAAAGGCTCTGCGATAAGAAAACTTATCAGGGAAGCTGAGATGCCGGCAGATCTCAGGAAAAAAATATTTGCAGAATATAAGAAATTATCAAAGATGTTTAAGAAGAAAAATGTCGATGTTGCTGTCAGAAGTTCAGCAACTGCAGAAGATCTTCCTGATGCAAGTTTTGCCGGCCAACAGGATACTTATCTAAATATTGTTGGAGAACGAGCACTTGAGAAAGCGTGCATGTCTTGCTTTGCATCGCTCTTCACAGATAGGGCGATAAGCTATAGGGTTGACAAAAATTTTGACCACTTTAAAATTGGCCTATCCATAGCAGTGCAAAAGATGGTAAGAAGCGATAAAGCATGCTCGGGAGTGATGTTCTCTATTGATACAGAATCAGGGTTCAAGGATGCAGCATTTATTACCGGCGCATACGGACTTGGAGAAAATATTGTGCAGGGCGCAGTTAATCCTGATGAATATTATGTATTCAAGCCAACACTAAAACAAGGCAAGAATGCAATTATTTCCAAGGTTGTCGGAAGCAAGAAAGTGAAGATGATCTACACCAAGGCAAGCGGCATCAGGCCTGTGAAAAATATCAATGTTCCGGATGCTGAAAGGCATAAATTTGTCATAAATGATAAGGAGATACTAACTCTTGCCAAATGGGCCTGCATTATTGAGGATCATTATTCAAAGAAAGCAGGATATCATAAGCCCATGGATATGGAATGGGCAAAGGACGGAGAATCAGGAAAACTGTTTATTGTCCAGGCAAGGCCGGAAACAGTACACAGCCAGAGAAACGCTCAAGTCTTGGAAAAATATGTACTCAAGCAGCAGGGAAAGGCTCTTGTCACAGGAAGATCGGTAGGTGAAAAGATAGGGCAGGGAAAGGCGCATGTTATAAGGAGTGTCAGGGATATCGAGAAATTCAGGAAAGGAGAAATCCTTGTAACAGAGATGACAGATCCCGATTGGGAGCCAATCATGAAGATAGCATCAGCTATTGTGACAGACAAAGGTGGAAGAACATGCCATGCTGCGATTGTCTCAAGAGAGCTTGGAATACCTTGTATCGTTGCAACCCTTACAGGCACAACCTCAGTCAAAGATGGAAAAGAGGTTACTGTTGACTGTTCCAGAGGATCTGAAGGCGTTGTTTATGAAGGCTTATTAAAATATGAAGTGATCAAGCATGACCTCAAAAAGTTAGTTCAGCCAAAGACCAAAGTCATGATGAACATAGGAAACCCAGAGCAGGCATTCGAGCTTGCCAGTATGCCTAACCATGGAGTGGGTCTTGCAAGAGAGGAATTTATCATTAATTCCTATATAAAGATACATCCTCTTGCTCTACTTAATTATGATAAGCTGACAAATAAGAAAGTCAAAGAGGTTATTAGGCAGCTGACATTCGGATACAAGGATAAGGCACAATATTTTGTTGACAAACTCGCATACGGAGTCGCAACTATTGCTGCAGCATTCTATCCAAATGATGTGGTTGTAAGGCTGTCTGATTTCAAGAGCAATGAATATGCAAATCTCATAGGTGGAAAAGATTTTGAGCCTGTTGAAGATAATCCAATGATTGGATGGAGAGGCGCATCAAGATACTACGACGAGAGATACAGGAAAGGGTTTGACCTTGAATGCATGGCACTGAAGAAAGTCAGGGATGATATGGGCCTGACAAACGTTGTTATCATGATCCCATTCTGCAGGACTGTAGAAGAAGGTAAGAAATGCCTCAAAGTCATGGAAGAGAACGGCCTAAAGCAGAAGAAGAATGGCCTTAGGGTCTATGCAATGTGCGAAATACCTGCAAATGTTTTGCTTGCTGATGAATTCCTGGATATCTTTGACGGATTTTCAATCGGAAGCAATGATCTTACTCAACTAACGCTTGGGCTGGATAGGGATTCAGAGCTTGTGGCGCACATATATGATGAGAGAAATGATGCTGTAAAAAAACTCATCAGCGAAGTGATAAAGGTTGCCAAAAGGAAGAAGAAGCACATGGGTTTCTGCGGTGATGCCCCGAGTTCAGTTCCGGGATACGCTGAATTCCTTGTAGGATGCGGCATCGAAAGCCTGTCCGTTACACCTGATGCAGTTGTCAAGACAATTCTCAATGTCATAGACACTGAGAAGAAACTGGCAAAAAAACATAGATGATTTTTTATACTATTTCTTTTTATTTATCTAAATGGTCTTTCTCAGCATCATAATCCCAACACTAAATGAAGAGAAATATCTTCCTATCCTTCTTGAGAGCATAGGGAAACAGACCTACAAAGATTATGAGATAATTGTGACAGATTCAGATTCCAAGGATAAAACAGTCGCAATAGCTAGAAAATTCGGCTGCAGAGTTGTAAAAATTCATAACGGCTCCCCTGCAAAGGGAAGGAATGCAGGCGCGAAGGTTGCTAAAGGAGATCTTTTGTTATTTTTGGATGCTGATGGAGAATTCAGAAGAGCTAATGAACTTGAAGTATTTATTCGACACTTTTTGCAGAGAAAGATTGGTTCATGTTCTTGCAAGCATTATGCGATTACTAAGAACCCATTTATCAAATTTGTCAATATTATGCAGTTTTTGGCTGAATATTTAATGCAGTCCACGCTTCCATATGCATGCGGTTACTTTATTGCTTGCTATAAGTGGATCCATATTAAGATAGGTGGATATGATGAAGTGCTTAAGGTAAGCGAGGACGTAAATTATGTCAGAAGGGCGGCTAAATTGGGAAAATTCCGAATTCTGTCAGATGTTGAGATATGGACATCACCTAGAAGGATTGAAAAAGAGGGTATAAAATACATTTTTTTCGGAGTCTGGGTTTTCATATATAATCTATTTCATAGTGGGTTCAAGAAGACTAATTATGATTATGAATTTGGAAAGTTTTGATAAATTCCAAAATCAATTTATTCATTTTCTCATTGTTTGATATAGATAGGATATGATTTCCATTCTCTATTAGTCGCAGCATTGAGTTAGGTATTTTTTCACTCATCTCTAAACTGATTTTATAATCAAAAAAAGTGTCTTTCTTTCCATGGATCAATAGAACCGGACATTTTATTTTGTCTAATTCAGTATTTTCATATTCACTAGTTAATTTATAATAATACTGCATTACTTTTGCAGATGTATACTTAATATCTGAAAGAAAAAATCTAGTTGGACTAAAGTCGGCGGTCTTAGCATACTTCGAGTATGTATCATGACCTAGTATACCGCGTTTAAACAAGCCCAATAAAATAAAAAGTTTAACCAGAACTTTCATTAGATTAATTTTCAATTGAATCATGTTATTACTGCGTATTTTATAATGGCTATTAATTAATATCAAGCCCAAAACATTTTTTTCATATAATCTGCAAAATTCCTGACAAAGCAAACTTCCGAGACAATGACCGATAAGAATGACATGAGGTATTTGTTCCTTATCTACTATTCTCTTGATGTATTTGCACTGTGTCGTGAATTTATATAAATTAATATCACTCTCTTTATCTGATAACCCATGACCCAACAAATCAATAATCAAAATATTATATCCTTTTTTAGAAAAATATTTGACAGTCTCAGAATATATTGACGAACTACCCGCAAGCCCATGCAAAAAACAGAGCACAGGCTTATCCGAGTCACCTTTTGTATACTTATACCAAAGCGGTTCCATTTTTAATAATAATGAGCAAGCTTTTTATATCTCTATTGGTTTGATTGATGATATGATTGATTTGACAGACAAATGCGCCTATGTAAATGTCAACGGCATTAAAACAAGATATATAAAACAAGGCAAGGGCGAAAACCTCATCTTCATATCAGGGTTCAGGTCAGATATCGAGAGATTCTATGGCATAATCGACTTTTTCTCTGACCATTTTACAACATACAGCCTTGATTTCCCTGGTCATGGAGAAACAGGGAAACTTAAAGGGAGACACTCTTTGAAGAAGATAGCTGAGTTCATCAAAGACTGGATAAAAGAAATAAAACTGAAGAAATTCCACATCGTCTGTGCGTCTATGGGTGCACCAATTACTATGCACCTGCTCCAGACAGATATTGACAGGAGCCAGATAAAAAAGATATATCTCCTTGTGCCATGGGCCAGCAAAAGCGCAGTGACCTTCAGCCCAATACTTCTGAATGCGCTGAGCAAAACTCTGGAAAAAGCAGAGAAGTCAAAAAGCCTGCAAAATATCGGAAACAAGATATTTAATACTCCGAGAATTATCAAATTTGTGACGTCGGTCATGGAACTCCATGAAGTAATGCAAGGAACAGATCTCACTTATTTTTCAGAGGGCTGGAAAAGGTTTGACTTCAAGATCTGCATGGAAACTCTCCACGACACTTTGGAATTCGATGCCAGGAAAGTGAAATTTAGGATAACCGACAAAAAAGTCTACCTGATTGGCTCACTACATGATATTTACCTAGATTTCGATAAAACTTTAAGAATTTATAAACGAATATTTCCAAATATAAAACCGATTTACCTGCACCAGAAGTTCCACGCGCCAAGAATAGAGATAACTAAGGATTTTTGCGAGAGAAACTTTAATAAAGTAATGCTCAATATATTGGAAAAATAATGGGTTCGATTTTTGTTCATTCATCGGTGGGTCTGCTCGGACTACTGATAAAAGGGCTGGATCCCGTAGTATTATTAGTTGCTGCCAATTTTCCTGATATTGAATATCTTCCCTTGGCAATATTTGGCCTGATTAAAACAAGAAGCATAAAGAACTCAGTAGATATACTTGCAACAACAGGAGTATTGCATTCAATTATTGGAAACATTGTAGTAAGTCTGCCTATTCTTTATTTTGGATTCATTTCACTCGGTTATAATCCAGTTCTAGTACTGAATTCAGCAATCTTGGGACTTGCAAGCCATCTGATACTTGATATTCCGGCGCATCCGTCGCTTATGATGCTTTGGCCTTTTAAGGTCTACAATAAAAATCCATTGCTGCTTAAATGGGCAACTCCCAGACTTGAGAAAATATATCCTTACAGGAGATTTGAGAAGGCAGCTTACCAATATATGGCAGAATTCCAATGGACTTTGCTGAGCATGGTTATCCCACTGGCACTAGTAATTCTTATTTTTGTGCTAACATGAATCAATTGATAAATAAGGCAACTGAAATCTCAATAGAATGTCTAAAGAGCAGTTACGGCCCTCTTGGAATAAAAACTGGAGGAACAAGAGATACATACTGGTCATGGGATTCATTTTTTGCGTCTTTTGGTGCGGCTGAAATCAAAGAGTTTGCCATAGTGAAATTGACCTTTGAGACGTTCCTGAAATATCAAAATTCAGAAGGTGCATTGCCCAGACGAATCTCAGCGCCTTTGCCATTTTATCTCTTGAAATTTATCACTCCACGTTTTCATCCGGAAATCAAAAAACCATCTTATTCATTGATACCTTTTTTTGCACCCCCAAAATTCCAGAATATCGTATTTTTGACTGCTTTCCGTCATTACATCGAAAAAAGCGGAGATATTCCATTTTTAAGGAAACATTATGTGCAATTGGTGTATGCGCTAGGTTATATAGAAAGTTCTCAAAAAAAAGGTTTGATATTTGAGAATTATCTTGAAAATTGGGATGAATCAATTTTAAAAAAAGGATATGTGTTGTTCACAAATTCTTTGTATTACAAAGCACTAAATGATATGATCTACCTAAATAAATTGTTGAAAAAGCCATTTCATGAGGAAACATACAGAGCAGGAATAGTAAAGAAAAGAATTAATGAATTATTCTGGGTTGGCGACTACTATGCTGATTCTATCGATAAATATACTGATCTGACATTCTCAACACCCGGAAACCTTGCGGCTGCCTTATTTGGAATTGCAGATAAGAAAAAATCTCTAAAAATCTTGAAATTTATTCAAAGCAAGGGCATCGATACTCCGCTTCCGTCAAAAACAAACTGGCCAAAATATCCCTTTGGAAAAATTAATCCTCTTAACTGGGTTGTACTTAGAGCCTATCACAATGAATCTATCTGGATTTGGATAGGATGCCTAAATATTCAGCTTAAACTTAAGCTTGGGAAAAAGGAAGAAGCCAAGGCGGACATGCTCAAAATAGCTGATAAGATTATAAAAGATAAGACTGTGTCTGAGATATATGACAGCACGGGTAATCAGTTCAAAGATCATTTTTACACTGCTGAAACAAGTTTCGCATGGAGCAGCGGTCTTTTCATTTATACAGCGGCGCAATTTGACAAACTTTATTAACCGAAAAAGATTAACTCAGTAAAAAAAGGGTGATTTTCATGAGAGTTGCGATAAACGGTTCAGAAAAATCGAAGATTTTTGGAACCCTGATAGCCACTGATGGTTTATTTTCTGATAATGATAATAAGAGGTGTTATAAATGGTAAGAGTGGCTATCAATGGTTTCGGTAGAATAGGAAGGCAGGTGCTAAGGATAGGCATAAATGATCCAAAACTTGAGTTTGTTGCTGTAAACGATCTAACTGATGTAAAGACTCTCGCGCATCTGTTCAAGTATGATTCTTCTCATGGTATCTATAGCGGAACTGTTACATACGATGACAAGAATATTATTGTCGATGGCAAGCGAGTACTAATATTATCTGAGAAAGACCCTGCTAAACTCCCTTGGGCAGATCTGAATATTGACGTAGTGATTGAATCTACAGGTTTTTTCGCATCGATGGAAGGTGCATCCCTGCATATCAAGGCAGGTGCAAGAAAAGTGCTTGTGTCAGCTCCTGCAAAAGGCGTGAAACTGCTGGTGATGGGAGTGAATGAATCCGCATATGATGCTAAAAATGATATTGTCATCTCCAATGCATCATGCACAACTAACTGCCTGGCACCGATGGTAAAGGTTCTCCAGGATAATTTCGGGATAGAAAAGGGATTTATGACAACGGTCCATGCATATACAAATGATCAGAGAATACTAGACCTTCCTCATAAGGATCTTAGGAGGGCAAGAAGCGCGGCAACTAATATTGTTCCTACAACTACAGGCGCAGCAGCGGCTGTTGGAGAAGTGATACCAGAACTTAAAGGAAAACTTACAGGCCTTGCCATGAGAGTTCCTGTCCCATGCGGATCCATTACAGATTTTGTGTGCATCCTGAAAAAGCCGACAACAAAAGAGCAGGTAAATTGGCTGTTTAGTGAAGTGTCCAAATATCATTTGAAAGGCATTCTTGAATATTCTGAGGAACCGCTTGTGAGTTCAGATATTGTCGGAAATTCCCATAGCACCATATTTGATGCACAAAGTACAATGATGCTCGGCGATAATTTTCTTAAAGTCGTTGGTTGGTATGACAATGAATGGGGCTATAGCAGCAGGATAGTAGGGCTGCTTAAGATCATGTTTTGATTCTTTGAATATGTCCGAGATAAGCTATATACTCATTAATGGAGTTCGCACCAGGTATTTGATCAAAGGTGAGGGCCAGAATCTCGTCCTTATTCCAGGCTGGAAATCTGATCTTGAACGGATGAATGATTCTATTCAAATGATTTCCAAATATTACAGAGTTCATACCCTTGATCTTCCTGGAACAGGAGGTACAGAAGGAATTAAGAAATTCACTATTGTTGAATATGCTAAGTTTACAGCAAAATGGATAAAAAAATTAAAGATCACTGATTTCATAATTGGCGCAGTTTCAATGGGCGGCCAGATCCTTACCAATAGTTTTGATAGTGATTATGTCAAAAAAAATGCAAAAGGTGTTCTTCTTATTTTTCCGATGTACGGCATCAATTCACTTAAGATGAATAAACTGTCAAAGACAGGGCTCAGGATCGGAACTTCATTATTATGGAGAAGGCCATTTTGCCACATCAATGATAGGATATTTAGGTCTAAAAGGATAATGAGATTAATTGTTAAGATTTTTGAGCAGGAAAAGGATCTAAAGACAGGAGATAATCTCGAGCATCATGTATCGCACTTCAAAAGATTTTCAGCAAGAGTTTCAATGCAGTCAATCCACGATGCCTTAAAGGTACACAAAACTGCAGGCCATTATATGATTCCGGCACTGCTTATTATGGCAAAGGATGATCCGCTCATAGATTTTGATATTGTTATGAAAGGATACAAAAAAGTGTTTCCAAAACTCAGAGCAATCAATCTTCCAGGCAAGATCCATTCTGAAAGAAGAAAAGTATCTCCTGAGGCATTTGAGAAGATCTACAGCCCGGTGTTCAGACAGACAAAAAGGATATTTAAATGGCATCAACCCTGACGCATCTTTCTGTTGTTGTTCTATCACACCTCTGGCCAGCATATTTTAATTTTTCAGCTTTGGTAATATCAAGCCTGCTTGCAGATATGGAAGCACCTGTAATGTATATTAAGGCCTTCATCAAAAAAAAGAAACTGATTGGTTCTTATCTGGACACTCAGCAGGGATTCCTCCACACTCTTCTTGGCAATGCGTTCATCGTGGTTCCAGCAAGTGCCGCACTTACATATCTTTGGACAAGAGAATTCTCTGTGGCAGTATCTATATCATGTATAGTCGGCGCCATGAGTCATCTCCTACTTGACATCCCAGGTCATAGGAAGCTTGTGCTTTTTTATCCCAGAATTTTTGACAATCCTTTTCTTTTAAGTCTGAGAATTCCTTTCATCGAGAAATTATATCCCTGGCATAAGTACGAAAAAGCAAAAGGACAGGTAATGCCAGAATTTAGCTGGTGGGTAGTCTCACATGTTTTTGTACTCATTGCTGCCATTATCTATATATTAACCTGAATCGAAACATGGAAATACTAGTTTGATTTTTTTATATTAGGGATGAGCAGGGACAGCAAGAATCACAATATTCTGATGCCAGATGACTTTTTTTTCCACTGGCTTCCTGAGAAACTGCAGAAATACACTAAATTGTTTATCCCTTTTATTGTCATGGCAATCTTTATTTTGCTGCCTTTGCCTGTTGATCAGAATATCAAAAAAGCGCTTGCTCTTTTTTTATGCATTGCGCTTTTGTGGAGCTTAGAACCTGTAAGCATAATTGTGACTTCACTTATGATTCCGGTTCTTGCAATAATCCTTAATCTCACTTCCAGCCCTTTCTCAGCTTTCTCAAACCCAGTCATTTATCTTATCCTATCAGGGCTTATGATTGCACAGGCGTTCAGAAAACACGGTCTGGATGCACTGGTGGCTAAAAAAATAATCTCTTTTTCAGGCGGGAAAATCAGGCACTTGCTTTTTTTTACAATGCTCGCAACTGCGCTTCTGGGTATGTGGATGTCCAATACTGCGACTCTTGCAATGCTTATCCCGATTATCCTTACACTTTCAAAAAAATTTGAAAAGCATATTCCTATGCTGCTTCTTGCTGCAGGCATTGCTTCTTCCATCGGAGGCATGGTAACAATTGTCGGGGCAAATCCAAACGCGATAACTGCGGCATATCTGAGCGAAAGAGGAAGTTTCACTTTTATAGACTGGATGAAGATTGGATTGCCTATTGCAATTGTCATTTTTTGGATCAGTTATTATGTTATAAAATGGATCTACAAAGTGGATGATGAAGAATTAAGCCTGACTGAAAAAACATCCGACAAGATGACCTATGGCCAGAAAAAGCTGCTTGCAATTTTTCTTCCTACTGTATTATTATGGCTGCTGGGAAGTTTCATCTTGCCAGAAAGGCTGGCACGTCCTGATATAATAGGACTTTCCTGCGCGCTTTTCATGTTTGGTTTTCATGTGCTTGAGTGGGACGACGTCAGGAAAATCTCATGGGAGATATTTCTTCTGATAGGAGGAGGCCTGACCCTTGGGCAAATTCTTATGAAGACAGGTACAGCTTCCCTTATTGCAAGCAAACTATTGCAGATATTTGGCGGAGGGCATCCATATATTATTTTAGTTGCAATAATTATTCTTTCAATAGTTCTGTCAAATTTTATCAATAATTCTTCTACAGCAATAATTCTTGTACCTGTATTTCTGGACCTCGCAAATTCAATAGGCATAGATTATAGAATAGTAGCAATGACTGTGGCATTTGCAACCGGCATTTCAGCAATGACACCTATTGCTATGCCATCATTTGCAATGATTTATGGAACAGGCAAAGTCAAAAGAAAAGAGATGATCAGGCTCGGAATGGCGATGGCACTTATTTGCACTCCTGTGCTGGCATTTATGCTTTTCTTAAGCAATGTTTTTAAATAACTGATTTTAGCTTAAATCAAGGTGATTTCATGGATGTTTTTGATAATGTGAGAGAGCAGATAGATAAGATCAAAAAATATTATGGATTAAATGATTCTCAAACAGATCTTTTATTAAATCCAAAGAAGACAATCATAGTCAGTTTTCCGGTGAGGATGGATAATGGCACTCTAAAAAGGTTCAAAGGCTATAGAATTATCTATAATGATGCAAGAGGGCCAGCAAAAGGAGGCATAAGATTTCATCCGAACGTGGATTTAGGAGAAGTCAAGAGCCTTGCTTTCTGGATGTGCATGAAGTGCGCTGTAGTTGATATTCCTTATGGGGGTTCAAAAGGAGGGGTCGAAGTTGATCCCAGCAAGCTATCTGAATCTGAGCTTGAAAGGCTTTCCAGAGGTTTCATCAGAGCGATTTCTGATAATATCGGCCCACACAAAGATATTCCTGCACCTGATGTCAATACAAATCCAAAAATAATTGCGTGGATGCTTGATGAATATGAAAAAATAAAGGATGCGCATCTGCCAGAAGCGATTACCGGCAAGCCAATTGCTATCGGAGGGTCGAAAGCAAGAGAGTATGCAACTTCTCAGGGAGGCATATATATCCTGAAAGAACTTATGCACCTAAAGAACATGTCACCGGTTAGCACAACGGTAGCTATCCAGGGATTTGGAAATGTCGGCAGCAATATTGCCAGGATGCTCCATGAGATGGGATATAAAATAATCGCAGTTTCTGACATAAATGGTGGTGTATTTAATCAGAAAGGACTGGATATTCCAGCACTCCTCAGCCATAAGCATGAAAATGGATCTGTAATCGGATTTGCTGACGGGATCACTAATGAAGAATTGCTTGAACTTAAATGCGATGTTCTAATTCCAGCTGCGATTGAGAACCAGATAACAAAGGAAAATGCTGCCAGAGTCGAGGCCAAATTAATAATTGAGCTGGCTAATGGTCCAGTCACTCCTGAAGCAGATACAATCCTGGAGAAAAAAGGTGTCTATATTGTTCCTGATATCTTGGCAAATGCTGGAGGAGTAACAGTTTCATATTTTGAGTGGGGGCAGAATCTCTCAGGCTATTATTGGAGCGAGGAAGAAGTCCTGGAAAAATTGGAAAAGAAGATGAGGCAGTCCTTCAAGGAAGTATACTTTGAAGCAGATAAAAACAAGACTTCCCTTAGGAACGGAGCCTATATTCTTGCGATCAAGCGAGTTCTTGAGGCAGAAAGGCTTAGAGGAAATATTTAATCGTTTTTCTTTTCATTCAATCTTTTCCTGACATAGAAAAATAGGATAATGTTGCCAATTATTAGGAAAATTATGAGCATTATCAATAATGAATTCCCTTTTAATCCTGTTCCAACCACTTTTGCAGAAGCCATGTCTCTCATCGTTATCTGGTCTATTGAGACTATTGAACTGAATGTCTTTTCTGAGGTCTTCCCTGCATATGATGCCTTGACTGAGATATCATATTCTCCAATCTCTATACCTTCGGTATTCCAGTAGGCTTCCATCATTCCGGATTGCAGGGCTCCGACTTCAACAGGAACAGTATTGAATGAAGAGATAAGCCTTGCATCTTTGAATATGTCAACTTTCCCTTCAGTCTTCAGCTGTTGGTTCCATTTATTCCTCAGGTAGATGTCAAGTTTTGCTATCTGGCCAATCTTGAAATTATTTACCTGGATATTTTCTATCTCAATCTCAAGATTACCCACATTGAACGGCTGTGAAAGCTGGAATGTTTTTCCGTCATATTCTACAATTGCTTCAACAAAGTATGTGCCAGGATTTTCCGCTGTCCATGACCCCATAAGTTTGCCCTCTTTTCCTGGATCAAGGCTGATCTCTTCAGTTTTGAGTACAGTTATCTCTTCGTTCGTGGGTCCTTTTATGGTTAAAGTTGCCTTTGTGCTCTCTATTTTTTCAGTCCCCCAGTTAGCAAGCGCAAGTGTGAAGGCGGCTGGTTCTTCAGTATTGCTGTTTGTCACGAAGATTCTTCCAGTTATATATTTTCCAGGATAAGGAGATCGGACGATGAACTTATGTCTTACGGCAGGGACAAAATATACAATATTCTCCTTAGAGGTATCTTCCAGGAGCTCAGATATAATTATACCGCCCTCCCGGTCACCTGGTGGAAGTTCGGTAGGCAAGGTTAATTTGTATTTTACCCATGCTTCACCGTTCTTGATTTCTGCCAATTCCTTATCCAAAACAATATATTGTCCTATTTCTCCATCAGTTTTCAAAGTTACTCTTGAGGCGTCGGACTCGATATGCAGAATACCCTCTTTGGTAAGTGAAGGTGTAAATTCTATTATAGTTTTTGCTGGAGCGATGCCCAATGCAGAAGCATAACTGATCATTATGATTATACAAAAAAATTGGATAATCAGTTGCTTTTTCATGACTGCTCACCCATGATATACAAGGTTACTGATCTTGAACCTGGAGGCTCTTCCAGCGGAACTACAACTTTTATGTCAATTTCAGCAGCATTATGGTCATCGCTGTAATTCAGATCCCGGAGGATAGTCGCATTAGCGGTCTGGACGCTAGTGACATTGGTCCATTCTGTCGTTGAATTTGTGTAATTGAACGAATCAGGATGCGTGCTTAGGTTGTCTGCCTTGAATTGGAAATATTCTGTGTCCAGGCCTAGTGATTGCCATAGAGAACCATTTGCACCGATCCTGGCAATATTAACGAAGATGTTTCCAATATTCTCGATCACTATCGGTGCGTATCCCGAAGCGGTATTCCTTTCATCCATTAGGTGCAGGATTCCGAAATCAATTGATCTTGTTGTCAGGTTGATGCTAAGGAAGGATTCTATTGTGAAATTAGATAAGTTAGACCAGCTGCTTGATGAATATGGGTCTGATGCAATCACCTGCCAATATACTACCTGGTCAGTACAGTAGTCAAATGCACCAGTGTAACTGTTCGCTGTCAGGTTTTTCCATATGTCAGGGCCGCAGCTTAATGTTGAACTGAAAGTGATGTTTATCGTATAATTTATTGGGTCTCCGTCTGCATCTGTTGAGGTCCAACTAAACTCAGGTGTTCTGTCATGATATGTCAAGTTTCCGTTTGTCGGGCTAACAAGTGCAGGTGTCGAAGGTGGAGCGTTCTGGATGGTTATTGCTGTTGAATTATAGCTTGAATAAAGCTCACCATCAAACGCTCTTATTGTGCAGTTCCATGTTTCTCCTTTTGTTGTGTTTCCGTTTCCTAAAGTTGAAATTATTATATTTGAATTGACAGCAACACCTGTTTTGTTTCCGCCAAGAACAAACACGCTGCTGTTGTACCACCAGTATTCAACTGTTACAGTTGATTGTTCTGCATCACTGATTGTTGCATTGCACTGGATGTTTGAGGAGGTGTTTGCAATTGTTGGTTTTAATGCGAATGCTGAAATCGAGGGTGCGTTGTTTGCTTGAGTAATTGTGACAGTGGTTGAGTTCTTTGTCTGCCCATCAGCATAACCATCATTCGGAGTGACTGAGCAGAGCCACTGGTCGTTTAAAGTAATTTCGTTAAAGACAAGAATATTTGAAGTTCTATTAGCCAATCCTGCAAGATAGTCTTGATAAATCTGATTCTGTGATAATGTATAATTATAAATTCTAAATTCATCTATTGTTCCATCATAAGCAAACACGCCGTTATTGCTACCAACATACATATCAGAGGATGAATCATCACTTAATGCACCCGAACCCTGTTGTCTATTACTATAAGCCGCTTCTGTTCCGTTAATGTATATTGATACATTCTTTGTCAAATTATTATAATTACAGGCTACCAATCCCCATCGATTGACACTAATTGTAGTGGTAGTGTTTGCGTTCGCATCAGTTGTTGCCAAGTCAACATTACATGAGAGCGTTACATTTTGTGTTGGGCCTATGTATTGGTCGTCAATAACCAAATCATCAATAACTACCTGATTGTTATTTGAATTTGCATAGTCAATACCTAACCATATATAATCAATATTATTATCTCCAGTATCAAGGCCTGTGTCACTAGCAACATTTACTCCATCAAGCCAAACATCAATTGTGCCTGCAGTTGGATGGCGATATATTTTTGTTTCAATAGAATACCAAGTATCTAGCAAAAGATGTTCTGCTGCATCATCATCATATTCCACAAGATTTGCATCAGATGTACCTAAGTCATAAGTCCCATCACCATTATCCTTAATACCTATTTGTATATCCTGCCAAGCAACGCTATCTTGAAGATGAAGGAGAGTTAATTGGCCAAAAGAACTTAAATCCTCATAATCCAGCTTGAAATAAAACCTTATATACAATGTCTGATAACCTGTTGTTAAGCTCTTTGCTACTCTTGCTGTGTCTGCTGTTCCTGTTGTTGTGAATTTGGCTGCATAGAGTCCACTATATACAATTGTCTGTTCATTACCAACAGCTGTATTACCACTATCACAGAGGCCAGTTGTCCAGCCGTCGCCACCATTGCAGAGATTTGAATCTGAACCTTCAAAATCAGAAGAAAAGATAGAAGCATTAACTCTTTGAGTAAGTAAATATGAATTACCTTTTTGGAAAATTCTACCGGATATATTTTCTCCAAAAGAGTCTGGCTTAACCCATGCTTCTATTGAAAAATTAGCCTTATCCTTAAAATTAATAGAAGTACTTGCCGGTATTTTTATGTAGTCATCATTGCCATCAAAGTCATATGCACCTCCAATCTTACCTCCTGTCCTGTTCCATGTTGCACCAAACACTGTTCCGTTGTTTCCATAGCCTGAATAATCAGTTGCATTGTTAGCTTCATTGCCATTCACACCTTCAAACGGCATATACAAAACAGTAGTAGATACATTATTTTTGTACCAGTTCGTAATA
>JBDRQT010000039.1:0-27433 GCA_043826135.1 archaeon | reverse complement strand
CTGATGGCGCTTGCAGTCCATCATCTTCATATCCGTTGCAATCATTATCTAATCCATCGCATATCTCTGTTGTTGATGTTCCTGGCTCCGCTGAACATTCGCCCCAGTCGCTCCATCCTTCTATTCCATTACAGGTCTTTGTGTGAGTCCCTGTTGCTAAACAAGTTCCTATTCCTTCTGTGCATGAGTCTGATGGCGCTTGCAGTCCATCATCTTCATATCCGTTGCAATCATTATCTAATCCATCGCATATCTCTGTTGTTGATGTTCCTGGTGTGCATGAATCAACAATTGATCCAGCTTCACAACTTGTAGTTCCTCTTGCTGAACAGACTCCTGTTCCACATGTTGTCTCTGTTGGAATATATCCTTCATCTATCTGGCCATTGCAATTGTTATCTATACCATTGCAGACACTATCATCTGCTCCTGGATGAACATTGCTGTTATTATCATTGCAGTCCTCCCCAGTCGGGCAATACAATTCATCATATCCATTATAACCATCCTGATCTAAATCTTTGCAGTCATATGTGACATTAACATTCCACTGGCATGTCTGGCCGAACCATGTTATCCATTCCTGAAGCATCTTCCAGTCAGATGAATATATCCCTTCTGATGTCGGAGCTGTTATGCCAAACGTGAAAGCGTATGTCTGATTTGTTGAAACGCTTACGCTTTCTGACATCTCAACCCTACCTAATCCCCATAAATTGTTGTCTTGTGGATTCTGGCTTCCTAATTTGTAATATGAGGCATTTGTCCAGACATTAACTCCCTTGTTTCTCATGATTACTGTCATTGTTGCTGTGCCATTGACAATCATATGTTCTGGACCTGATATCGCAACACATTCTGAGTCATAAGTTGGGCAGCCTTCATCTATTCTGTCATCACAATTGTTATCAATACCATCACATAATTCATAAGCTCCTGGATGTATATTTAGATCATTATCATTGCAGTCTCCGCACTGGAAGTCATACCCATCCTGGTCATTATCTGCTCCAATCATAGCACATTGGCTGGCATCAGAACATTGGTTCTGGGTGCATGAGCATCCTTCTGTGCATGAATTTGCGACATCGCTGCACTGCCTTTGTTTTCCATCAATGCATTGTGCATTGCATTTTGTATCTTCACATGTATGTGTTGCATCGCATTGAGCACCGCAAGTGTAATCACATGTTGTTGAAAGTACAATCTGAGATAATGTGCAGAAATTCTCTTCTTCATTGCAAGTGCTCGTGAAACCTGAATAGGTTTCTCTGACACCTGAATCACTGCATCTATTTACTCCAGATATATCATTGTATGAGCAGTCCATCGGAGCTCCGCCTGTGCAGATTCCTGACTGACATGAATCCTGGACTGTGCAGAACAATCCATCATCACATGTTGTTCCATCTTCTTTATTCCTTACTACTGTTGAAGTTATCTGTCTTGTTTCTCCAGATTCAAATGTGCATTCACCGACTCCTAAACATGTGTAAGACCTATATACTTGGTTTACTTTCTTTATTTCACTACAACCAGTATTGCTGACCCATTCTTCTGTTAGGTTATACCATCCATCACTTTCGCTGCAGTCAGTTACTTGAATTGAATCATAAATAATATTGCCATTGCTATCACATACTGAACAGACACCTGCATCATTTGTGTATGTTGAGCATTCACTCCATTCACCTGCTGAACATATTTTTGTTCCTGAACAAACATCCTGGCCGCATGCTTCAACAAGATTTTCATCAACTTGCCCATCACAATTATTGTCTTTATTGTCGCAAATTTCAGATGTTGGGGCATATTCACCATTTGGGATCCAAATACCCAGTGAGCATGTCTCTGTATTTACATCACATAAACCTAACTCATTACTGCTCCTTGTAAGTGCTTCATCAACAAACCCATCGCAATCATTATCTTTATTGTCGCAATCTTCTGTTGTTGGGTTTCCCTCTTCTACGCTGCAAACGACAGATCCTTCAGGACCGCATATCTTATATCCTGTCCTTAAGCATTCTCCGATTCCGACTGTGCAGGTCTCACCATAAGTCTCTCTTTCTGCTGGTTTCTGCGCTAAACACAATCCATTACAATCTGTTACTCCGCTGTTTGTGTCACCACATGAATTTTCATCACTATAACATACTGTTCCATAATCCTGTCTTTCTGCTGGTACTGATGCGTCGCATATGCCATCACAGTCTGTCAGTCCGAAATTTGTGTCCCCACATGAATTTTCAGCGGTCTCGCACACTTGGTTCCATTCCATTCTCTCGGTTATACTTGCAGAACACTCTGTTGAGAGATGATTCTCAGTGCAAATGTATATTCCTTCAAATGAATCTTGACATGTGTTATAATTCAGGCATGTATCACCAACATTAAATCCATTATCAATGGCTCCATCGCAATCATCGTCTATATAATTACATGTTTCCTGAACCGGAGAAACTGCAACCGTTGTCACTACCCAAATCCCAGAGGAACATGTTTCTGAGCCGAGTTCACAAGCGCCTGTGTCAATCCCATATGGTCTTGTCAGATCTTCATCAACCAATCCATCACAATCATTATCCTTGTTGTCGCATATTTCAGAAGATGATGTATACTCATTATTTGTATACCAATTTCCTGCATTGCATGATTCTGTATTTACTGAACACTGGCCAAATTCATTTGTGCTTCTTTTTAGCCCCTCATCAATTTGTCCGTCACAGTCATTATCTTTATTATCGCAAATCTCAGCGGATGGCTGCTTAGCAGTTGCACTGCAAACAACTCCAGTCCTGAGTGCATTACAAACATTATAACCTGTTGAACGGCATTCTCCAACTCCAACTGCGCAAGTTGCTCCTAAATTAAAGCCTTCATCTACAGAACCATCACAATCATTATCCTTTGCATCGCAAAGCTCAGGTATTGGAACATATTCCTGATTTGAAACATATGTACCATACATACAAGTTTCTGTATTCCCGCTGCAGAGTCCGAGCTCATTTGTGCTTCTTGTCAAATCTTCATCTGTCTTGCTATCGCAATCATTGTCTTTGTTATCACACACTTCTGCTGAGGCGGTATATTCATGGTTCTGGTTCCATAACCCTGCTGCGCAGGTCTCTGTATTGACTGAACATAGTCCTTTTTCATTAGTGCTTCTTATGAGGTTCTCATCAACTAGACCATCACAATCATTATCCTTATTATCACAGATTTCAGTTGTTGGCAAGCCAGGCACAGCGCTGCATACTGTTGAAAGTTTATCGCTTGAGCAGACAAAATTTCCAGTCCTGATGCACATACCCACGCCTACAGAACATACTTGGTTTAAATTGGTAAATGTTTCATCAACAAGACCATCACAGTCATTGTCCTTTGCATCACATATTTCTTCCTCAGAATAATATTCATGGTTCTGGTTCCATGAGCCTGCAATACATGTTTCTGTATTGACTGAGCATAGCCCAATTTCATTTGTGCTTCTGGTCAGACCTTCATCCACTAATCCATCACAGTCATTATCCAAATTATCACAGATTTCTGATGAGATTAAATATTCAAGATTTTGATACCACGAACCAGCATCACAGGTCTCTGTATTGACTGAACACAGACCAAGTTCCTCGGTGCTCCTTGTTAAATCTTCATCAACTAGGCCATCGCA
The DNA here is from genome assembly GCA_043826135.1 of archaeon. GTDB lineage: Archaea > Nanobdellota > Nanobdellia > Woesearchaeales > GW2011-AR15 > GW2011-AR15. Next base: position 23,760 of record JBDRQT010000039.1, on the reverse strand, counting down.
ATCATTGTCTTTGTTGTCGCATACTTCTGTTGATGAAGTGTATTCATGGTTCTGGTTCCATAACCCTGCTGCGCAGGTCTCTGTATTAACTGAACATAATCCTTGTTCGTTTGTGCTTCTCACAAGAGTCTCATCTACCAAGCCATCACAATCATTGTCTTTGTTGTCGCATATCTCTGTTGATGAAGTGTATTCATGGTTCTGGTTCCATAACCCTGCTGCGCAGGTCTCTGTATTAACTGAACATAATCCTTGTTCGTTTGTGCTTCTCGCAAGAGCCTCATCTACCAAACCATCACAATCATTGTCTTTGTTGTCGCATATCTCTGCTGAAGGCGTTCCGGGAACTGCACTACATACAGTCCCTAAACCATTTGCACTGCATATGTAATACCCTGGCCTTGCACATTCTCCCACACCAAGTGAACATGTTGTTCCGAGAATTGGGAAATCTTCATCAGTGCCTGCGTCACAATCATCATTTATGTAATTGCATTTTTCCTGTGCAGTCGGATATATCGCGTTATTATTGTCATTGCAATCCTGCGGTGCACAGTAATTATCATTATCAGCATCATTGCCTGTATCAAATGGACAGGTATCACAAACATCTCCAAGGCCATCTTCATCAGTATCCTGTTGATCTGCGTTAAAAGTATAGGCACAGTTATCACAGACATTTCCGACACCATCATTGTCGCTGTCCTGCTGGTTAGTGTTTGATGTGCAGGCACAGTTGTCTGTTACATCTGCCACGCTGTCACTATCAGAATCAACAAATGAGGTAAGCCATACGACTGATTTCTGAAAAAATAATTTGGATTCCGGTGACCAATATTTTGCGCCAGTAGCTCCGAACAATACAATCCTTTCATTTGCAACAGCTCCATTCTTTAGAGCTGTTCCGCGTTCAAAAGTTGCAGTCTCGACGTACGTGGAATATCCATAGAGTGTAGTTAGGGTTTTCATACCTAGAGGTGTTCCTGCATTGTTGAAGTTCCTTACCTGAACCTGCCTTGACTGACAGTCACCGGCTGAGGCGTATGTATATAATGTATCGCCGTTATATCCGTCTGTTATATAGTGCGATGTGCTTGTGACAGTCATCCTGAGCCTGCTGGTTGAACCTGTTGACTGTGCCCAAAAATAGGTAATGTTCCAATCCCTTAAATGATTGAAATTAAATAAGAGAGTAGGTTTTGTGTACAAGGGAATTTTTGCATAATTGTCATACCAACCATCTCCCACAACCAATAGATCATAATTGTTCCAGTTGGTTGTTGGTATCTGTGCATCTGTGATTGTAGTGACCGAGTACCCCATTCCTTCTAGAGTGTTCACTACCTCAGCTCGGTCGCCGCATGCATCAACAGAACCATCTATTATGAATGCAACAGACATAGAACAGCTTTGCGTTGCTGCATTTACGTTGAATATAGCTACCAGTAAAATAAATCCTAATATTGCATTTAGTTTTTTCATTGTTTTCCCTTGTATGAGTTAAAGATGATTATGGCGATTGCCAGCACTAATATCACCCCACCCACCAAGAGGAAAATGTTTAAATTTTCCTTAGAAGAATCACTATCTACATATGTACTGTTTTGTTCTGCTGATTTATTTATTTCAACTGAATTATTTACTTTACTAGGCCTTACAATAAGTTTCATTTCCATCGCAAGCTTATCGAATGTGACATTGCTTAGGATTGTCTGAGTCCTTTGTGATGAAAAGATTGTGACAATCTTACTCTCAAGAGGCTTGTTTTCAAGAATTGTGAAATTAAATTTGACGAATCTTTGCTCGCCGGGCTCAAGAGAGATGTTATATGCTTCCATCACTATCTGATCTTTGATTTCAGTTGCAGGCTCAAAAAATATGTAAGCTGTCTGGTTGTTGTCATTCCTTACACCGATTGACTTTTCCACGGTTATAGGTGTTTCATTGATATTAATTGTCGCAGCACCGGTAACAAGAGTGGCTGTAATTGCGTAAACAGATGAAAGAGCCAGAACTAGGCAAATCAATAGCATTGCTGTCTTAATAATCCCTCCTTCCATGAATCCAACCTTTTATACAAAATTACTACTTAATAATAACTATCAACTACTGATGAGTAGTGGAAGTTGAGCTTTATATTTAAAGGTATCTGATGAAAAGATAATAGAAAAAATTAATTTTTTAGTTTTTCAATCAGTAAAAATAGTCCAGCTATAATTGTCAGTATTACAGCAAGACCGAAAATGTTTTTTCCGCCTTTGACATCTGCAGTATTCTGATTTGGTTCTCCTGCAACAGCGCCTGTTATCTGTGCGACTCCTGGATTTTCAGGGTTCTCTGCAACTCCGTTTTCAGTATCTCCATCAATAGTCGCTTCCTTTACTTCTGCAACAGTATCAGTCTCTTTTAGAGAATCTTCAACCTTATCTGCAGTTACAGCAAAATAACTTAGGCCTGGAGTTGTTGCTTCATAATAGAAATAATCATCATCCTCGCTCAGTTGTTTTGTAACGAGCTCGTTCCATTTACCATTGGAGTATCTGCTAAATACAACACTTTCAGGATCAAATCCATTTTCTGTGAACCATTCCTTTGGCACTTTGAATCTTATTGTGATGCTGCTGGTGAAATCTGATTCATCCAAATTTGTTTTTGCTATCTCAAAATATTTGTAGAGATTATCAAGCGCCGGAACTGTTGCAGGCTTATTGTAAAGAGATGTGAAAGACAGCTTGACGCCAGTTTTTGTATTGCCTGCGTCAAATTCCATCCATGTAATATCTAGCCCTTCCTTGATTACTTCAAAAGAATATTTTCCAGGTTCAATTGATGCCCAGCTTCTGGAAGTTGAGATTCCAATATCAGGCTGGAGTGACGGGCCGCCTGATGATCCTCCGCTGCTTCCTCTTCTGCTTCCGCCGCCACCGCCACCGCCACCGCCACCGCCGCTGCTACCCGATGAGTAAGTGCAGGATTGTGTGAGGGCTGGTCTTGTGTTTGTGGTTCCACAGGCATTTGAGTCTGTGCATGTCTGTGATTTCGTGTTGCCTGGCTGGCATGAACCATAACCAGTGCAGATCCAGCTCTCTGTGCATGTGCCAGAACACTGTTGAGATAGAGGCTGCCTGTCCTCAGTTGTGCCGCAGGTGTTTGCATCTGTAGCTGTCCTGGTCTGTTGACCGCCTGTGCATGCTGACCAGCCACTATATGTCCAGCTCTCTGTGCATGCAGTTCCGCAAGTCTGGAATGTCAGTCCTTTGCCTTCATTGGTCCCGCAATTGTTCAGATCTGTTGCTGTCCTTGTCTGCTGGTTATTCACGCACTCTGTCCATACGCTGTATTGCCAGTTCGGGGCACAACCGTTGCAATTCGGATCTACTTTTTCGCATGCACCCCAAGAGCCATCAGTGCAAAGTTTTTGTCCTGCGCAGCCATCTACTGTGCAATCACCAAGCTCACCTGAATTGCATTCAGTCGCTTTTTGGATTGTAATAGATGATCCCCAATACCCATATGGCATGTTATCTGAATAACCTGGTGCAGGTTCAAATTTTTGGTTTATTGTTCCAGTTGTTGTGGTATCCTGGTTAACTGCTACATTAAATGTCACATATTTTTTTTCTCCGATATTTACAGTTACAGGATTTGTACTAAAAGAAAGCATGCTTTGAACACTGCTAGAGGGTTCAAAGGTTACTAATATGGGATAGCTATTTTTATTCTCAACGCAAATCTGTTTTTGAACAACAGATGGTACATTACTGTATTTCACAACAAGATTTTGACTACATGTCGTAACTGTTATTGCTGATGCGATATTAAGACTTAGTGTTAGTATTAGGAGCAGAATTGCGCTCAAGTATATTTTTCTCATCCTCAAAACCCTCCAAGGCTGTTTTTTTACTCTGAACCCCACCCTTGTAAGTATTTGAGAGTAGTTACCAGAAAGAATATGTTATTTAAAAATTTATTGGATGTGATTTTTCATAGAAAATGAATTAAAAATCAAAAAATTAATTTGGCCTTGATGCTGCTCCGCACCATGTTGTTGCTGATTTTCCGTTCCCGCTTCTCTTCACTGTGCAATCATTCGGAAACAACGCGGCTTCATTGTTTTTCCAGTCTCCCATCCAGCACTGCAATTGTCCTGGCGGAAGTTTTGTATTATATTGCCTGCAGAACTGGTCAGCAGAGCAGCCTGTTGTATCAACTGCAGTTCGAAGAGGTGTGCTTGGACAGTTATCATTATTGTTTATGACACCATCTTTATCACTGTCAATAAGACCGCAGGCTGTGTCATGTTCTGATTTCACCGTCGGGCCCTGACACCAAGTATCCTGCCTGAGCTTTGTTCTCGTAAATAGGGCATTGTCATGGTCGCCTGTGCATGAAAATTTCTGCCAGTCTGAAAAACAGTTGCATGCTGTATCAGTCTCTTGAGTCACAACCGACTGGCCACAGTAAGGATAGTTCCATCCTGTTGTCACTTCTGCCTGGCCATCTGCTATACATACACTATCAACAGTAGGAACACAAGCACATGCTTCGTCAAGAACATTTTGTGTCAGTGGATCAGTGCACCATGCAAACCCTGTGGTCTCTGTCCTTGTCTCTTCCCTTTCTCCATCAGAAACACATGCTCCGCTTTGCCACTCTGAATAATCGCACTGGCAATTTGAATCATCTAAATCAGATAATCCATCACAGTCATTGTCATTTCCGTCCTGGCATGACAATTCAGTTGCTTCATAAGGCGATGCTTCGAGAGCATCATCTCCGCAGCAGTTCAGCTGTCCTCCGTTTCCTGCCCATGTGAATCCTCTGAAAATCTCGCATGTCCCTATGCACTGGTCTGCGCCCAATCCTTCATCAACTTTTCCATTGCAGTTGTTGTCAAGGCTGTCGCATATTTCTGATGCACCTGGATAGACTGCTGAATTATTGTCATCACAGTCTCCACATTCTGCATCAAATCCATCCTGGTCAACATCATTTCCTGCATTTGTGCATTCTTCAATTTCAGAGCAATCATTTACTGTGCATGAACATCCTCCTGTGCAAGTATTGACCGGGTCAGCACATTCTTTGAATTTCCCATCAACACATTCATCTGCGCATAATGTTGGTTCACAGTCTGTGTCTTGGTCACATGCAGCTCCGCATGAAAGATCATTTATTCCATCTCCTGTATCATCATCTGAACAATAGCTGTCTTCTATTACGCAGGAGTACACACTACATGATCCTTGCCCATCGCATATGTCATGTCCGTCATCTGGATAGAACTCTGCAACAAAACCATTGCATACATCATCCAAACAATCTCGTGCTGTTCCACAAAGAGTTCCTTGCGGTTCTTTTTCATCTACAGGGCAATCGTTGCTCTCACCATCGCAAGATTCTTCAGTGTCACATTCAGTTCCTGGCCTGCAAACAGAAGTTGATTTACTATCTTCCGGGCACAATGCGCTGCTTCCTGTGCATGCTTCTTCAATATCACATACACCTTCGCTTGGCCTGCAGACTTCTGTATCTGCCTTAAATGTATTTGTTGGACATAATTTAGTTACACCATCGCAGTATTCTATTAAATCGCAGTCTCCTGCTGATTGCCTGCAAATTCTTGTTGTTGGTCTTACTTTATCTTCAGGACATAATGCATCTGAACCAGTGCAGAATTCAGCTTTATCACATGCACCATCTGCTTTTCTGCATCTCACTGTTGATGCTTTGAAGGAATCTGTCGGGCAATTATCGCTTACACCATCACAAACCTCTTCAACATCACAGTCTCCTGCACTTGGTCTGCATACTGTAGCAGCTGCCGATTTCTCATCTGCTGGACAGTCTGCTGTTAAACCATCACATACTTCAGCAATATCACAAACGCCTGCACTTTCTCTGCATACTGTCTGAGCTGGCTGCAAAACATCTGCTGGACAATCATTATTTAATCCATCGCAGCTCTCTGCAACATCACAAGTTCCTACGCTTGCCCTGCATTCATCAATTGATTTCGCATCTTGAGGGCATGCTGCTGTAAGTCCATCACATACTTCTGCAATATCGCATGCTCCTGCACTTTCCCTGCATACAGTATCAACTGGCTTCATCACTTGCTCGCATTTGTTTGCCATGCAAGCGCCGTCTGAACATGCATCGTCATATTGGTTGCAGTCATCATCGACAAGGCATTCGCAGTCTGCAGTATCATCCATATCTACTAAACCATCGCAGTCATTATCATATCCATCATCGCAGACTTCAGTCTCTTCCCAGGTCTCTTCTGATGTGCAGCATCTTGTCTCCTGATCAGATGAAGTAACTGTCTCACCTGCTATCTTTCTTAAACCATCATCTGTTCCAGTGTTGCATGCTTCATCACCGCAGCACTCTGCTATGCTTTCATAATCATTGAGATAGTCAAGGCATACATATTCATGCCCGCTGACAGTTACTTCCTGCATATCTGTAAGCATTACTCCATTTGGGCCGTGATCCTCCCCGTCTGCATTTGCATCGCAATAAAGCCATGCTGCGCCATTACTCAAATCATCATATTTTTGCTCTGAGATATATTCAATCTCACCAGGATATGACATCCCTCCATACCATGTGCTATCATAGTTGCATAAGAAGTCTTCATCTATTCCGTTATAGACGATGTTTCCGAAGTCAGCATTGCCGTCATCTCCGCAACACTGATATCCTGATGGAAGGTCTGATTGCCAGTCGCCACTAGCAGCAATGCAGCAGCGTTCTGATTCATCCCCATCTGCGCATGGTGCCTCGAGATCAAAGGTATAAGAAGATGCATCTTTCAGATTGATTGTTATTGAATCAACACTTCCTTCAAAACCCACAGTTGTTGCACTTCCTGTATCAACAACAAGATATTTGATTACATGAGATCCATAATCAATATTTGTAACAGGGGATAAACCAAAATAGCTGTTCCAGTCTATTGGTCCTGCCTGCAAATCAGACAAGGTTGGAGGGTAATACCATCCATAAAATCCTGATTTTGGCTGGTCATATATTGTCAATTGATTTGTTCCTGAATCAGTGCTCCATTTATTCCAGGATCCAACTGTATCTACAAACCCATAAGAATACATTGGCTCAAAAGTTAATCTATCCCCATACCATGAAGATGAGCCTCCAGTATAAGGTTCTGTATAAATATTGATATAGAAATTGATCCCTGACTGCGCACTATCCTTATACGTATGATATTCAATGCTTTCGATATCATCAATGGTTATTGTTTTTCCAAATTGCGAAGTTGTGCTATAGATTAGATATGTTTCAAATTTAATGTCATTGTTTTTCCAAGAAGCATCTCCTGTATTTGCATGAACCGTATCAATGACTCCTCCTGAACCTATTGCCGCAGGATTATCCAAATATGTTGTGACAGCATTCACAATACCTATTGAGAAAAGTATAATTAACGTACTTAATAGAATTAATTTTTTCATAAAACCTCACCCCTTGCATATAAGTTTGAATAATCTGATATAATAATATTGCTAAAAAAAGAAAAAAACATTTAAGGCCTTTAGATAACTTCTCCCACAAAGACAAGCTCTCCGCCATCCATGAACTGTCCTATGCATGGCGATGGTATGTGGAGTCTCATCCTCATAGTTATATCATCTCCAACTCCAAGGAAGTTTCCTGCGAAGTTTGTCGGGAAATCATTGAAGATGTAATCAATACCTTCTTCATTTCTCGGCATTGTTGTCCAGTCCTGCTGCACATTCAAATGCGATGCCTTGTATTCAATATTATCTGCTGTCAAGATATTTGAATCCGGGCAAAGGCTTCCCTGATGTTCAAAATCCCACATATCAGTTGCGTACAGCCTCAACAATATGTATAACCCTGAGCTTGCATTGGCTGAATTCTCCACTCTGAAATAAGGTGTATAGACTGTCTCTCCTGCATAAGGTCCTTCAGTAAGCATATCTCCGCCTGCATCATACAAGAAACCAAATTGGTCCTGGCTGGAGATTGTCATTGAAACTTCCGGATTCAAGAAAAGTGATAAGACTCCTGCTGCATCATCGACGCATTCTGAGCCGCAGGTATCCTCTGTCCTGACAGATATCCAGTATTCTCCAGTTGTATTTGACTCGGTCGGCTCAACTGTATATATGCACTGGAAGTGCCCTAGCGCATCAGTATATGTAACATGCGTATGATTATCGGTCCAATCCTCAGACCATATGAGTATGCAGCCTGCCTCGATTGGATCATAGCCATTATCAAGCGTTACATAAGTATGCACACAATCTGAGACAATTCCGTCTTTATCTAGTACAGTCACATTAAATATTACTTCTTCTCCTTCAAATGCATAACTTCTGCCAGCCCAACCTGAAATAAATGCGAAGTCAAGGAGCGTTGTCTGGTAATCCACCCAAGTATCAACCTGATACCAAACGCTAAAACCATGCTCTTGCAGAATCTCTGGACATGAATTTTGCGGCGAGACTCCGATTCCAAGACCGATTCCTGTTTCTACAACTACTGGCTCAGGTTCCAAGTCCGCTGCCGCAAAAGATATCAACAATACAAGGAGTATTGCCAGGAAAAAAACTTTTTTCATTAACCCCACCTCACTTTAATGTAACAAACAATCTTAGAGTGGTATAAAAATGTTTCCATTAAAAAATGGTATCAATTTGTGACCATGTTGGGACTAACCTAAATTGTCTAATTTAAGTAAAAAATAATTAATAATAGCAAAAAATATTGTCAGAAAAAAGTTAGAAAGTATTTAATAATGTGTCAATAATCTATATATTTATATGATATCAAAAAAGATCCCAAAACCAAATCTTTCAAAAGTCCCTGAACATTTTATGAGGATTGCAAGTCTAACAATTCTGGGCCTTTTTTTTGTTCTGATACTCTCGCTTATCAGGCAGTCTTTTTTTGGAATAGCTGATCCTGAAAGGCATATTTATTTTGAAATTGTGCTTCTTCTCCTCTTAGCGGTCTTAGCTGAATCCTTTGTCTACTATATCAAGTTGCAGAATGTCATTGTGCTGATGCTTCTGGGAATTGTGATCAGTTCCAGTTTTTTAGGCATGTCATGGGATTATCTCTATTCCCTAAACCTAGTCAGGGCCCATGAGCCGCCAATTTTATTCCATCACACAGAAATAATAAATATATTTGCGCAGCTGGGAGCAGTAATCCTTTTGTTTAAAGTTGGGCTCCACAGCAAAATAGAAAAAGTATTCACAAAAACTAATCTGCTAGTGGCTGTCGCTGGCATCATCTTCCCTTTTGCTGCAGGTTATCTATATGCATCAAGTACTGGCGGAAATTTTGCATACGCTATGTTTATGGGAGCAGCGCTATCTGCTACTAGTGTCGGCGTAACTGTCGCGATTCTAAAAGAATTAAATGTTCTGGGTAAGCGTGCAAGCGAAGTGATAATTGGTGCAGCTATCCTTGATGACATTTTAAGCCTGTTAGTTTTGTCATTTGTAACTAATATTATATCTGTTGAATCAAATGCTTCAGCAATAATTCTGTCTACTTTCATAAGAGCGCTAATCTTCATTCTTGGAGCCTTGCTTTTCGGAAAGATGTTCATTAAGTATTTGGATAGAAGAGACCTTGACAAAAAAAAATTCCTGATATCTCTTGCTTTTATGCTTGCTCTATCCTATTTCGCCGAGCTGATAAAACTTTCAGCAATAGTCGGTGCATTTCTTGCTGGAATAATTCTGAACAAAAGCAGGCACTACGAAGAATTGGAAGATAAAACATACGCGCTTGAGTATCTGTTCATGCCGATTTTTTTCATATCTCTGGGAATGCTAGTGGATATCAAATCACTTGGACTCTTCTTTGTTCCAATTATTATAATCTCTGTGATTGCAGTTCTGAGCAAGAGTATCAGTTGCGCACTTGTAGCCTATTTTTCCAAAATGAATATTGCTGAAAGTGCACTGGTTGGAATAGGGATGGTACCTAGAGGTGAAGTTGCGCTGATTATTGCTGCTATCGGGCTCTCCATGGGCATCCTAAATCCTGAGCAGTATTCAGTAATATCTGCAATGGCACTACTCACTTCAATTATTGTGCCAACATTGCTGTCCCGGATAATCACAAAGCATAGGAGTAGCCTGTCCTAGATGGCATTATCGAATCTAGACTGCATTCTCAAGCGATTCATCGATCTCTCTTATGAGAACCGACGCAAGATCATCTGAAATCTGGCCTTTTCTTATTGCCTGCAATATCGCATCTTTCTCAGAAATCAGGATTTTTCTTCGTGCAATCTTAAATTGCTTGGTCTTGATAACTTCGCTCGATGCAATGCCGGAAATTGTTGTCTGCAATTTTTTCTCTTTTTCTTCGAGTTCTGTATCCAAATCTTTGAAGACTGTTTTGTCTATCTCATTTGCTTTCAGCATTTCGCTCAGTTTTTTTCTGGCAGCCCGGGTCGCTTGGTTATTAACAAGGGCAACCTCATAATTCTCTTCCATTCTATTTATCGAGACAATATTCAGTTTCCTGATTAGGCCCTTCATAGTGAGGCCCTGCACAACCAAAGAAAAAAAGACTACCCCATAGACCATGAGGGAAATTTCACTGAAATATTTCATTTTGGGAATACCTAATAGCAGGGCAATCGGCAAAGACCCATGGATTCCTCCCCAGTTGATCACATGCTGCCACTTATAGCTGATTTTTTCCTTGAATAATTTAAGAAGATTAAGGAGAGGATATACAATTACTGCCCTGGAAAATACAACCACGACAATTGCAATTGCAATCAAAGGATAATTGGTTGCCAAAGTTTTAAGTGGAATTACTGTTCCTATCAAAATAAAGATCAGTGTATTCACGATAAATGCCATTATATCCCAAAAAGTGATAGTTGCCACCCTAGAAGAGGGTGACATTGCAAATTCCTTTCCGTTATTTGCGATAAATAATCCAGATGCGACAACTGAAAAAACACCTGACACATGAAAATAACTTTCAGCGACGAGAAATGACATGTATGCAAGGATAATGGTTATCAGAACCTCAACGCTCACATCATCAGTCCTCTCGAGAAGCTTAAGCGCGAGATAACCAAGCAACAGACCGATAGCAAGACCTCCAAAAGTGACTTTTAGAAATTCAAATATTGTTGATGAAAAAGAAAAATTTCCTGTTTCAATAATACCAAGGATGACTGCAAACATCACTATGCCTGTCCCATCATTGAACAAGGATTCCCCTTCTATTATTGTGGAAAGTTTTTTTGGAACTCCCAATTCTTTGAAGATTGCAAGGACGGAAACCGGATCTGTGGGCATGATTATGGCGCCGAAGAGAAGAGAATAAATCAGGGGGATGCCTGTCAGCATATTTATTAGAAATCCTACCAAAAGAACTCCTAATATCACTCCGAAAAATGAAAGCAGAAAAATGGCTCTTTTATTATCGCGAAGTTTGCTGAGCTCAAGGTTGATTGCGCCGTGAAACAATAGAGGTGGGAGAAATAAAAAAAATATCAGGTCTTTGCTAAGGCCGATTTCTGAAACACCAAGCAAACCAATTGCGAGGCCTGCTAGTATCAATGAGATTTCGTAAGGCAGTTTGATATATTTAATAGCCATAGCAACAACTATTGCTACAAGAAACAATATTAGAAGCTCAAATTCAAGTTGAGTTATGTTAGTTATTAGCATATTATGAAGATAATCGTCCTAATATATTAATGTTAGGACTTTGATTTTTTTGCGTTTTTCACATATTGATTCGAAAACACAAATTTTTCATAGTAAAACACAAGCCCTGAAGTAAGCAGGATTGAAAAAAGGATAACAGAAAGAGTTATTACACTTAAATCATGTGCAAGTGGCATTGACTGGAAAAAAGGAGATTTAAGTGTGACTTGAACCAGTACTGCAGCAGCAAGCCCTTTTGGAGTCATTATGCTCATGACAATTTTTTCCTTCGTCAATTCTCCGCCATTCTTTACAGCCAGATTCACAATAAATGGTCTGACGACTGCGACCGCCACAGTTATGATGAAACCTATCAGGAAAAGGTACATATTCTGGAAATTTATGATGATTCCAAGATAGACAAAGAAAAACACTTTTAGGAAAAAAGATATCTCTGAATAAAATATCTTTTCAGATGCATCAAGGTGATACTCTGACTCCTGATCAAGATACGAGAAAATTTGTTTAATGTTTCCAAGGAAAATTCCAAAAGCCAGGACTGCAATCGCTCCATTTGAATTGAGCAGCTCAGTAAAAACATAGATAAAAATGATGTATGCAATTGATAGCATATATGCTTTTTTGATTTGCGGGAACTTATATCTGACATAGAGCCATATACCTCCACATATCATGCCGATGGCTATAGCAATCAGGAATACTGAAATTAACGAAGTCAAAGTATTCAGAAAATTGAAATCATGGAGCTTAAGAATTTCAGTTACTGTAATGGCGCCGGTTATGCACAGAACATCCGTAAGGGTTGATTCCAATGTGAGTATGGACGACGTCGCTGTATCAAGTTTCAGGAGCTTAATCATTGGGATAACAACTGCAGATGAAGTGCCTCCAACAATAGTACCCAGCAGGATGCCAAGATACATTGGATAACCAAATATCATCATAATACCTGTAACAACCAAAACACTTGCAAAAAAGAAAGTCGAGGAAAGTCTGGCTCCCGGAAATGCACCTTTCAAAAAATCTGTTATCTTAAGATTAATGCTGCCTTCAAATAGAATAAGCATAAGGGCAAGGCTTACAAAAATGGGTTCAATTGATGCGAAGGATTCAGGACGGGACCAATTCATTACAGGACCTACAAAAATTCCAATGAGAAATAATATGAGTACGTCAGGTATGTGGGTCTTATCAAATAATGCTTCTGCCAGAAAACCAAGCATAATTATCAGGCTAAACCCCAGCAAGCTCACTAGTAATGGTTCCATGGCTTTTTTGGGTTTTTGGTGGTATAAAAGGTTTTCTGTTTGAAAAAGTTGTTGTTATTATAGTAAAATATATACTAGAATAGTAAAATATATAAAAGTAGAGTAAAACAATTAATGTATGATCTGGAGTGCTCTTTTTTTTATAGTCGGATTCATATTATTAATTTACGGTTCAGATGTTTTTGTCGTATCTGCTTCAAGGCTTGCGAAAAAGATAGGTGTCTCGGGTTTCATTATAGGAATTACAATAGTAGCATTCGCAACGTCGATACCTGAATTTGCAAGCACTACTTTTGCATCCATCCATGGCTTCAATGATATAATAGTCGGAAATATCCTCGGAAGCAACATTATCAATATCTCATTGATCTTAGGAATATCCGCACTTTTTACTAAACTTAAGATTGAGGATGAAGTTATTTCCAGAGACGCTTACGTCATGGTATTTATCACGATTATTTTTTTTATTTTTGCTCTAAACCAAAAGTTTTCATTGTATGAAGGAATCATATTTCTCCTGATTTATGCAGCATACATCCTTTTCCTGTTCAAGCAAAAAAAATCTTTCCAGGCATATGGATTTGAAGAATTTCTTGTATATTTTGCCAAATTTGAATACGTAAATGACATTCAAAATGGATTTTCAAACAATCATCATAAGCACATGCGCAAAAAAAAATGGCTTTCAATACTAAAGGAACTCGGAGTAATGGCACTATCCCTCGGAGCAATTACAATAGGAGCCAATGGCGTTGTGAGTGGCTCAATTGCGTTGGCTAATTATTTCCATTTATCCCAAACACTAATAGGTTATGTATTGATGGCGCTTGGAACCTCGCTACCTGAACTGAGCATTGCTCTGACTGCAGCAAAAAAAGGTCATGCAAATATGGCGGTCGGAAACCTAATTGGAAGCAATATCGCAAATCTGATGCTGATACTCGGAGTATCCTCTCTCATAAATCCGATTATTATTGCTGAAAACATTCTCACTTATGTCATTCCTTTCATGCTGTTTGTTTCCATTTTAAGCCTTCTATTTATCCAGGATGATACAAAAATTTCAAAGATCGAGGGCTATACACTTATATTCATGTATGTATTTTTTACATCTGCAATGATTTATTTCAGGATACTATGAAACTTCCAGTCAAATATAATTTCAGGGATGAGAAAGCATGGATAGAAGAAGAAACAAAATTAATAGATAGGATTCACCCTTTTTTCAAGACACATCTCATCTTGAAGTTCCTTTTGTTCATTGTAATTGTCTTTCTCATTGCAAAATTTTTCAGTTTTTTTACTACTCTTTTGATGATTCTTGCGATAAGTTATATCAGATTCAAACGAACAAAATACGGCATAAATATCGAGATTGAGCCGACATATCTCATTGCAGTTGCCTTGACGCTTGCATTTGGTTTAGACCATGGTCTTCTATTTGTTTTGATTCCAGGCCTGCTTGCTATAGGCACATCAGGAATGAGCATAGGAATGCTGGTAAATCTTGCAAATAAATTTGTTGTAGTCTATCTTACTTATTTATATTGGCTCTACAGCCACAATGAAACATATCTTATTATTTTTGCAACTATAATTGTTGTGTTAACTGATATAGTGGGATTTTTCTTCAGGAAAAAATTCGGGCAGCCTCTGCCAGAAATAATTCAGGTCATGGCAACAAACACTATCCTTAGGTTCATGTATTTCTCAATGTTTCTTGATCTTGTGGTAAGATTATTAAGATAAAAAAAAGTAATAATTTTAACCGCAGTTTCCGGCGGCGGTTGTTGAACCTGCCGCTCCATCAAGAGCTGTATTACACTCTTGCGGTGCTGTCTCATATGATGAGCAGATTGACTGCTTGTAAGCTTCAGGTGTCCTTCCGCCACTATATTCGACTCCATTTATGATCAGTGCCGGCGAACCCTGGACATTATACTGAGCATTTAGATCCGCTTCAGTTTGGAGCAAAGCAGTTGCTTCCTTCTGCTCGCATGTTTTTATCTGCCCTGTCTCTATTCCTTTTGCTCTGGCCACTGCTTCCCAGCAGGTATCAACATTCTGGGCATTACAATCAGCATTTACCTGCATCACATAATCCCAGTATTTCTCCTTCTGGTATTTGTAGATGCATAGTTCTCTCACATCTTCATTTAACTCTTGAATTCCGTGCATGGAACAATACTTGCTTTCAGCGTCAATGCAATAATCCGGTCCGCCTCCGTTATAATTGCTGTAGATCACATAATGCGGAACTACCTCAAGCTTGCTCTTCAGTAGGTCAATCACAGGTTTCATGACTTCCTCTGCCTGATTTCCGTATGGGCAATAACTCATAGTATATAACTGGACAGATGGATTAGCTGTTTTAGGTATCTCTGCAGGTGGTGGTGCCTGAGGTACAGGCTGAGATAGATTGATTACCTGAGGGAAAAGAAGCTGTGCATCTTTTGTAATGAATGCGTCCAGAAGCTGGCCGTTTACATTTAGCTTCAGCATATATAATGAACCTATGTCTTCCACCCCTAGGTTTGTGACAACACCTTGGCCGCCCATCAGATTCTGGTTGATGAATGCCACTGTCTTTGTGCCTGCCTCTTCTTTTGTCAGAACCTCTTTTGCTGAACCACTAGAAAATCCATGCGTAAAAATGGAAATTCCTAGCATGATTGCGAGCACTATTGTGGATAATTGCCAAATTCGTGCATTGGATTTGTGAGCCCTATGTGCTGCTACGTGTATCTCCTCAGAAATATGTTCATTTTCCTGTGTTCTATGTTTGTGATGTTTTGCCATTTATATCACCCCCGTTGTTTTACATTTAATAAGCCAATTTAAAGATTTCTTTTTGGGAATTAAATTTATTCAAACCTTAAGGCAGCCTCACTTATGTTCGTGGTCTTAAGGTTTTCACTTCATTCATACCTCAAAGCATCCACTGGCTTCAATTTTGACGCTTGGTATGCCGGAATAAGTCCTGCAACTATACCTATAATTACTGAAATGCTTATTGCCATGATAATGCTATTGATACTGACAAACGAGCCTGATGCAAGCCTTGATAGCATCATGTCTGAACTCCCCATGAGTGAAGGAAGCATTCCTGATAGAATAGTACCGAATATTGCCCCAAGGACTCCGCCGATAAGACCTATCAAGGCAGCATTCAGAATAAAAATTGTCAGAATATCTCCATTACGTGCTCCGATAGCTTTCATTATCCCTATTTCCTTTGTCTTCTCCAAAACTGAAGTGAACATTGTATTTGCGATGCCGACACTGCCAACTAAAAGTGCAACAGCTGCTATAGCTGTTAAAAAAGAAGTCATTGAACTCATCATCTCTGATCTTGAAGTATTGAACTCTTGGTTTGATGTAAGTGAAAAGTCTTTCTTGTTTGCTGTCACATGTCTGCTTAGCATCAATTTTTTCGCGGTATTATTAAGTGCGAGTCCCACCTCATCCTGGTTTTTAACTTTGATGATTATTGTGTCATATACGCCTCTTTCTTTATCAGTTAAGATATTATACGCTTGGTCAATCGGCATATATATATTTGAAGTCTGATCATCAAGGATGCCAACAATCCGATATAACTTATCCTCGATTGTCAAAACTTGGTTCACTCCAAGCTGTTTTGTGAAAAAACCGCTCGCAATTCTTCCTCCGATAACAATAACATTTGAGTCAGCAGACCCTAGCATCCTTCCATCTTTGATTTTGAAAGTTGTTATCTGTGCCCATGTTGCAGGATCAACACCTGTAACAGTAGCAGAGCCTTTTTCAGCAACATAGTAGATATCAACCCTTCCGCTTATTTGTGTATCAAAAACCTTAATATCGCTTATGCTCTTTAGAGCCTGGACATCCTTGTTGTCCAATACAATTTCCTCACTAGAAGCAGATGTAGCTGAACCGCCCCCACCAAATTCTCTTCCGGGACCGAAACTTTGCGCCCTAGATGCCCCTGCTCTCAGTGTAAGAAGATCTCCTCCTAAGGTATCCAGTTGAGTTCCAACTTCTTCCTTCAGGCCTTCTCCCAGTGAAACAATTGCAACAACTGCAGCGACGCCTATGACAATCCCAAGTATTGTAAGCCAACTCCTGACCTTTGCATGCAGAACCATGTTCAGTGCATGCTTAAATGATTTTTTGAGCTTCATTTATTCTCTTATACCCTCACTTGTTTTTCTTTTTCCTGAAGATATCCTTCACTGCTTTTTTGTAGGTATAATCTGGATCCTTCAAGAGTCCTTTCTTATATTTTTTCCTGACCAAGACTCCGACGCCTACCACAACAATCACCAGGACCATCCATGGCGCATATCCTAGCAGCACTTGAAGTGTACTTGGCCTTGTCTGCCTGAACCTTGCAGCACCGTTAAAATTAGCAGTTCCTGCTGCAGTTGTTCCTGTGGCATCTGTTGCCGCTGGATCTGCTGAAGAAGCAATGCTTACTTCTTTTGTGACAGTCTTTCTGTTTCCTCTTGAATCAGTATAGATTATATCAATATTCATGTTTTGGTTTCCAGAAGATCTCACTCTCTGGGACTGGTTAAATCTTGTATTGTTAACAGGTATTGTACCAGACGGCATCTGAGTTGTTTGTTGCATTGTAAAACTGGCAATAGTATAATCTCCTTCATTCAGGTTTCCAATAATTACAGAATTGCTTCCAGTCACTCTCCAACCTTGCTGTTCAGGAACTTTGACGGTTACCGAAGTCGCAGCAACGCTTCCTATATTGGATATTGAAAAAGAATATTCTCCTGACGCGCTTCCTGAATATGCAACATCAAAATCAGTCGATCCTCCGACATAGACTCCTGCCTTTGTGTTTATCTCATTTACAGTGTTTGTGGCTGAATCAGTGTATGATAATGTCAGGTCCAATTTGTAAAGGTTTGGATCAGCTATTGTGCTTGCGATCACATCAAATTTAAGATCTGCACTCTCTCCTACATCTATATATTTCACATATTTTGTATTATCAGAACCGACAGGAAGCACAATGTCATCCTCATTCTCCCATTGGAAAGTCAGGTCCCTCAATGGAGTTGAACCCACATTATTTATGGTGAAGGTAAGTGGCGTTATCTGGCCAGGAATAAGTTCAACCTGATCAATATAGATTATCTCAGCGCTCTCAGTGCTCTCCACATCGACACTAAAATATCTTTTTGCACTTGCATCTCTTTTCCCCTGTTCATAATCCATTAACGGAAAATTATACGTTCCTGCTCTTACGTCCTTGTTTACTCTCACTTTAAATTTCACAATCTTCATGTTTGCGCCAACAAGGTTTGAACTTAAGGTACCAATTTCAGCGATATAATTCTCTCCTGGCACTCCCTCAAAAGGATATTCAGGGACAAACTCCAGGAAATAATCATCTGTCGATTTGTCTCCCATATTTTCTACACTTATCCTGATTTCAACTATATCGCCTGAGATTGCAGGATCAGGATCCTGATTTAGCATGTTGATTATGACTGCCTTTCCAGTAACAGCAAATGCTGAAGAAATTATCAAACAAAATATTGCCGTTAGTATAATTATCTGTTTCATGTTTTCACCTTGTTTTCTTTGATTGAAATGACACGGCCATCCTTTAGCTCAATATGCTTATGCGCAAACTGAGCAAGGTTCTGGTCATGTGTAACCATAATGATAGTTTTTTTCTCCTCTTTCCAAAGTTTCCTAAGCATTGATATGACTTCAATGCCAGTTGTGCTGTCAAGTGCTCCTGTTGGTTCATCGGCTAGAATAATCTCAGGGTCTGTAACAAGTGACCTTGCGATAGATACCCTCTGCTGCTGGCCTCCCGAAAGCTGAGTTGGCAGATGATGCATGTAATTTCCCAGACCAACAAGTTCAAGCATCTCTCTTGATCTTTTTTTGGCTTCATTATCATCCACTTCCAAAAACTCGAGAGGAAGCATAACGTTTTCAAATATAGTAATGTTCTGTACGAGATTATATTGCTGGAAGATAAAACCTAGTGCTTTTCCTCTCATTGTGGAAAGGTCTGATTCAGTCATAATCGATATATCCCTATTTTTCAGAAAGACACTTCCCTTTGTGGGAAGATCAAGGCAGCCTACCATATTCATCATAGTTGATTTTCCTGAACCTGATTGACCAATTATAGCTACAAATTCTCCCTTATGAATATCAACTGTTACTCCCTGAAGCGCTGGGACTTCCACTTCGCCCATCTTATATATCTTCCAAACATTTTTCAAAGAGACAATCGGAAAATCTGTTTTCATCCTGTCCCCCTAACCCTTCCCTGCATACCTTCTGGGAAACCAAGGACTGTTCTTAATTCTTCTGTTGTTACACCGAGTCTGTCAGCAGCTGCCTGAAAATCCGGTCTTTGTCCATTATCTGGCAATGCATCCTTCAGTTCCTGGACACTGATGCCTAATTTTGCTGCAGCACTTTCATAGTCTATGGCTGGCAGCCTGAAGCTCTCATTCCTGGTCCAATTCCTTGACCCATTTAATCTCTGGCCATTATAAAAAGGTTGCCTGCCAGGGGTGGGAGGGTTATTTTCCGTTGTAACTGTGCAGGCAACTAATATAAACAGGAGAATTACGAACATAAGGGCAGTTCTGGTCATTCTACTACCTTCTATTAAATTGCTTTAAAAACAATGTGGACTTATTGTCCATTTCCTGCAGATCCACGATATCAGAAATCTCATCTATGCAACTAATTTCATGCCAGACAGGTTCTTTCAAAAAAAAATTAAAAAAAGATTTCATTTTGGTTAATCACTTCCGAATTTATGCATACCTCTGCCTTGACCTTTTCCCATGCCTTGGCCAAAACCTTGACCTCTTCCCATGAATCCAGGTGATATTCCTAGCGCATCTGCAATTGAATTTGCTGTCTCAAAGTCTCCGCTTTGCCTTGCTTCATGCATTGCTACAAACTGGCTGAAATTGTCTGCATTGATCTTTGAAAGCATCTCTTCTCCTCTTGGAGTGTCTGCAATAGCTGTTTTCCATGCATCATAATCATTTGCTTCGATTGTATCTTGTACTGCTTGGTTTTGCCCGAATCCCTGGCCATTTCCAGCCCCAACATGAGACGTTATCTGGTTAAAGTTATCTTCTGTAAGCTGAGCTTCCATCAACGATTTCCAGGTTGCAAAGTCCTTGTTCTGTATTGCTGTCCTTATGGCATCTTTATCCTGGGTATTCCAGAATCCGCCAAAGGCGCTGACGCTTGCAATCCCGATAATAAATAGGACAGCAAGAATCCCGATAGTTGTGTTTTTCATTTTTGTTTCCTCCGATTTTTTGATTTGTAAAGTTTGAAAGGGAAGGTTTGTTTATAAGCAAGAAGAAACCAAGATATACATCATAAGTCCACATCATTTAAAAATATTTATATAAGTGATTTGGTTGTGATCTGATATGCCCCCACCCCCGATGCATCCGATACTGTTTATTTCAGAACCTATCTATACAGTAATTGCTCTTGCATTTTGCATAATTATATATCTTAAGACTAAGGAAAGCTACGAGCTTACAAAATATCAGGGCATAAAATATTTCAGGTATGCGTTCCTCTTTTTTGGATTGTCATACCTTGCAAGATTTCTTTTCAACCTGGCTTTTTTTTCTACATTCGCGTTTGATATATTTATCCCTAGAAGGATATTCATGCCATTTTTGATTCTAATACTTGGATACCTAAGCACAGTAGCTATATCAAACCTAATTATCAGCGCGATATGGAAGGGGTTTAGAAGATATCCACTTTTCATGATATCTCAGGTGCTGGGAATTATTGTGGCAGTTACAGGATTTCTGACAAACTCGCATCTGATGCTATTATACATGCAATCAGGGTTACTTGTCATCGCATTAATATTAGGATTTTTTGCCCACAAAAAAAAGACACATCATACCCAAGCACTTTATATGCTGATATTCCTGCTTTGGCTGATAAACCTGTGGATAATTGAACGGATGAGAATGCTTTTTTTCGTTGAGGTATTTTTTGAGATTGTATCGATAATAGTATTTGTTATAATCTATCATAGGATCTCAAAGTGGATAAAATGAGTGCAAAGAAGAGGGATAGGCTGGAAGTTATATTTGATATTCTTAAGATAATAAGTGAACATCATAATTCAATAAAGCCAACCCCCCTTCTGAGATATTCCAATCTATCATCAAACAGCTACGCAGACTATCATCAGGAACTATTATCAAAAGAATTGATTAAAGAAATTATGGATTCGAAAGGCAAAAAATTCATAACCTTGACAGATAAAGGTTTTAAGTTTCTAGAAAAATATAAGCTGATTCTTGGATTTATTGATGAGTTTGATTTGTAAAAATAATAAGAAGAAAAAATAAATTTTGGCATATAATTAAATTACATGCCCAACAAACACTATCTCGCCGCCGTCGTTGAAGTTACCTCTGCAAGGTGAAGGTATATTTAACCTTAATCTCATAGTCACATCATCTCCGACACCAAGGAAGTTCCCTCCGAAATTTGAACCTCTGAAAACAAAGTCCTTTCCTGCATAGTTCTCAGGCATTGTTGTCCAAGGTTGTTGTACATTCAAGTGGCTTGCTCTGTATTCAACCTGCTTGATGTCAAGGACATTTGATGTTGGGCACATCGCTGCAGAATTGCCATAGTCCCACATGTCTGTTCCGTAAAGCTGCAGCAAGATATAGAGTCCTGATGCAGGGTCAGCCAAATTCTCAACAGTAAAATAGGGTGTATATACTGTATCACCAGCATATGGTCCCTGTGTCAAAACAGTTCCTCCAATATCGTAGGTGAATCCGAACTGGTCCTGCGATGAAAGTTTGAGTGCAACTTCAGGGTTCAGGAAAAGTGATATCATACCTGCTGCATCATCGAAGCATCCCTGTCCGCATCCATCCTGAGCTTTGACAGATATCCAATACTCGCCAACCGTTCCTCCTTCTGTCGGCTCAACTGTATAGGTGCACTCGAAATATCCAATTGCATCCGGATACATTGCGCATGTATGCATATCAACATAATCTTCTGTTTTTACAAGAGTACAGCCTGCTTCAACCGGGTCATAACCATTATCCAGTGTGACATATGCATGCACGCAATCATCAACTATCCCGTCCTTGTCTAACACCTTAAGATCAAAGTGAACTTCCTCACCTTCAAAGGCATACGATCTTCCGACAATGCCTCTTGCTAGCAATGCATTCGCAAAATCATCAAGGCAAGCCTCGTCATCGCACAGGTCAGGAACATCCGTTGATGTGTCCACAAAATAGCAGACGCTTCCATCATCGCTTTCCCTGCCATTGCACTCTCCATGCTCCTGAAGTATCTCAGGGCAGAAATTGCTCACATCAATACCTACGCCTATTCCGACACCGACCACTGTGTCTCCGCCAGTTCCGGTAGGCCCGGAATTACCGACAAATGTTTCAGGCACAGGATATTCACATGCGCAAGAATTGCATACCTGGCATACTCCGCAGTCTGAATCGAATTCGCATTCTTCATCTCCTTCAATCAATTCATCACCGCATACTGCCTCATGCCCTGCACTAAATTGAACAGCAGGCAGATAACCCAACCAGCATCCTGCATCCCGTCTGAATGTTCCTGTTCCGCCAGCTCCATTATCACAATAAGCTCCTGACCAAGTAGAATCTAAATATGCTGTATCCGATTCAGGATTTGTTCCGACACTTGGCAGATTAGGGCCGACACCCACATTAAGTGAACTGTATGGACCTGGTGAACCTATTGCGTTTGCACCATAATTGGCAGTATCGTACGCTACTCCAAAAATAACATTATCTGGAAGCAAGGTAGATAAGCCAGTCATATCAAATTCAATAACCTGGTTGTGGCCGTGTACACATGCTCCGAGTATTGGATCATACCATTTGCCACCAAAAGGAAGATCTGTTGCAGGTGTCTCTCCCGTAACTGTGCATTGCACTGAATCCCATGATGGTCTGTATTTAATATAGAATGTTTGTGTCTTTGTAGCAATAAGTGCCCCTGGCTCAGGAAATCCTGAACTCATATCAACCTCATATATATTCAAAGTAATTGGATGATTGAATCCTGTACCGGGTGTTGTGAGGCAAGCTTCTCCATTATATCCATCTCTATTTGCTGCCCAATGGTCAGTTTCCCATGTAAAATCATTCTCGCATGCCCAATTAGTCATAGTTACTTTGACTGTCTCAAGCAATCTATCTGTACCTGCAAAGGAGATATGGTCTCCGAATTCATACGTAGAGGTGGCCTCGTATCCTAAACTAGGATAACTTCCGGGCATTGGTGAGTCGATGCTATCATAAATTACTGATGCAGCAACGCTATTTATCAGCATGACAAACAATGTCAATAGAATTAACTTCCCTAAAAGATTTAATTTTTTCATTTTTCCCCTCCAAAACATTCACCTCTTGTAGCATGAATAGTAGAAAAAGTACAAATTAAACCTGTTAACATCGCCAAACCCCCCACCTAACGATTCTATAGAACCCGTATGTACTTACACTTAAATAGTTTTCTGTTGTAACTACTTTAAAATGGTCTAATTAATGACCGAGTTGAGACAAAAATTCATGAAAATAAAAGAAGTATTAAAAAATTGTTTCTTCTCCGAATTTAGGATAGAATTATAAGGTTGAAACACACGTTTTCACGTGCATGACAACCCTTCCTTTTGTGTTAAGAAGTTTGTTTCCTTTTCAAGGATATAAACTTTGCGTTCTGAGTTGCGACAACAACAT
>JBDRQT010000038.1:0-23311 GCA_043826135.1 archaeon | reverse complement strand
TTGGAAGCTTGCACTTCTTTTCATAATTGTCCTTCTTTTTTCAAAATACAAAATTGTCATCTTCCTCCTGGCTTTTGAATTATCAGATATATTCAAGATCTCTCTTAAGAGAAGGCAAGCAGATATGGCGCTTGATTTAGTTTTTATCTTCGGGATTACCGCAGCATTTTATTATAATTTTTTTACATCTATCCAAGTATTCTTTCTTGGAATAATAAACCGCGTTATTATGTCAACTATACAGGTCAGACACATTGTTAAGATAGGAAGGCATATTCCTCTTTTCCTGATTGCATCATTCCTGAAGATGTACTCATTTTTCTATATAGCTCTAATTCTGCTTGTATTCAATTATGTGGTCAAGTATGCCATAGAAACATTCATTGAAGGATGCCCAAGATTTGATAAAATCCACTACCATGCAACTAATTTCTGCGTGTCTATCATATTATTCTATATTATCGGGTTGCTTTACTCTCTTTTTCCTTTTTTCAGGTAAAGATAAAGCCGACACCATCCACGATTTGATGCATCGCGTTGTTTCTCGCTCGCTATGCTCACTCGAGTGTCGACGTTATCAGACACTGCAACTGCACTCTGAGTTCACTCAGGGCTATAGCCATCAGCGTTCTTGAGAGGCAGTTGCAGGTAATTCCCAAATCTTTATAAACTACTCAAATTTCCAAGCTTATATTAACCCGAGTTAACGCGATCTGAGGGTTGCTAACTTTCTCGGGATACTATAAAATGGCTGAAGAACAAAAAATAAGACCACTCGTAAGGATTGTAAATACAGATCTTAAAGGAACTAAACCAATAGGGATAGCTCTAAAACAAATCAAAGGAGTAGGCTATATCTTTGCTAATGCAGTCCTTAAAACTGCACATATTGCTAACTCTAAAAAAACAGGACTTTTAAGCCCTGATGAGATTGAAAGGATAAATGATATTCTATCTAATCCATTAAAATACAGATTCCCAGTATGGATGCTCAACAGAAGAAAAGACTATGAAACAGGGAATGACGGGCATCTTCTTATGAGTGAATTAGATTATACACAGCAACAGGATGTAAGAAGGCTTCAAAAAATAAAATCCAGAAGAGGTATGAGGCTTGCAGTTGGTCTTCCGGTAAGGGGGCAAAGGACTAAGAGCAACTTCAGAAGGAATAAAGGTAAAGCCATGGGCGTCAAAAGAAAAGCCGGCGCTAAGGCAGGTAAGGTTTAAAAATGGGAGATCCAAAAAGGCTCAGGAAAAAGTATTCAACTCCATCTCATCCATGGCAGAAGATGAGGATTGAAGAAGAAATTGCTCTGATGAAAGAATATGGGTTTAAGAATAAGCAGGAGATATGGAGAATTAGTTCTAAGCTTTCAAATTTTAAGAACCAGATTAAGAGCCTTATCTCAAAACAGGATGAGCTTGCAAAAAAGCAAAAAGAAGATTTGATTGCAAAGCTTCATAATCTCAAATTGATTGGCGAGAATGCGATGCTAGAAGACATACTTGCATTGTCACTGAAAGATTTATGCGAAAGAAGGCTGCAGACAGTAGTTTATAAGAAAAACCTCGCCAGGTCAGTTCAGCAAGCCAGGCAATTTATAGTACATGAGCATATTATTGTTGGGGATAACATGATAACCTCTCCATCCTATTTGGTGACAGCTAAAGATGAAACCCTTATCAGATTTGCGGATAAATCAGGTCTTGCGTCGGAGACTCACCCAGAAAGAATTCAGGTAAAAGCAGAACTAGAAAAAGAACTTGCTGAAAAAGGCGTGAAAAAAGAGAAGCCAAAAAAAGAAGAGAAGCCAAAGAAACCTAAAGCACCAAAAAAGCTGGTTGTAGAAGAAGAAGAAATTGAGCTTCCTGTTGAAGATGAACTAAAAATTTTAGAGGATGAAAATGAGTGAAAGTGAACCAGCAGCTGAGCAGGTGTCTGCTAAGGTAGAAGATAAGAAACCTCATGTCAAATCAGAGGGACCAAAACCTAAACCAGTCAAATCAGAGGAACCTAAATCTATTAAGGTAGAAGAACAGAAACCAGCATCCGCAGAAGAGCAGAAGCCTGAAAGAAGAGAAAGGCAAAGTTATGACAGAAGGCAGCAGCAGCTCAGATGGGGAATCTGCCATATATATTCATCATATAATGATACTATAATTCACGTCACTGACATTACAGGCAGTGAAACACTAGCAATTAGTTCTGGAGGCCAGATGGTCAAAGCAGACAGGCTCGAAAGCAGTCCGACAGCAGCTATGGGAGCTGCAAAGAAGGTCGGAGAACTCGCTCTGGAGAAAGGGATTACTGGGTTGCATATCAAAATAAAAGCTCCAGGTGGGCATAATGGTCCTAACAATCCAGGACCTGGCGCACAGGCAGCAGTAAGGACATTATCAAGAATGGGCCTTAGGATTGGAATAATTGAGGATATCACGCCTATACCTCATGATGGTTGCAGGAAAAAAGGCGGAAAGCGAGGTAGGAGGGTCTAAATGTCTAAACTAGAAGTTGTCTCAGATAAGAACAATAAGATGACTTTTTTATTGAAGAACAGTTCACCTGCTTACAGCAATGCCTTAAGAAGAATTATGCTTACAGAAGTTCCAGTGATGGCTATTGAAGAAGTTGAAATTTCAAAAAACAGCTCAGCCATGTATGATGAAGTTTTGGCACATAGGCTTGGGCTGCTTCCTCTGACAACAGATTTGGATTCATATGAGCTTCCGACTGGACCTGAGGATATTGAAAGCAGAAAGGCCAAATGCACTTTGACCTTGACTCTCAAAGAAAAAGGCCCAAAAACTGTATACGCATCAGACATGAAAACAGGGGATCCAAAGGTCAAACCCGTTTTCCCTAAAATGCAGCTAGTGAAACTGTTAAAAGAACAGGAAATAGAACTAATTGCAGTTGCAGTCCTTGGAAGAGGAAGCAATCATGCTAAGTTTTCACCAGGTCATATTTGGTATAATTATGATAGAAAACTCAAAATAGGTGCAAAAAAAGATTTGGAGAAATATAAGGATATGTATCCCCCTCAGATATTTAACAAAAAAGGAGAGGTTGATGAGGATTTAATACTCAAGAACAATCTTGTGGATGCAGTTGCCCACATTAATGAAAACATAATTAAGGTTGAATATTCTGATAAAGATTATGTGTTCCAGGTTGAATCCTGGGGACAACTTCCTTGTAAAAAGATAGTTGAAGAAGCATTAAATATATTCAATTCCAAGTTAGATGAACTTGGGAAACTAGTCAAATAAAAACCCCAATATGCGGGGGTGGCAGAGCCTGGTCAAATGCGCTAGGTTGAGGGCCTAGTCCCATAGAGGGTGCGCGTGTTCGAATCACGTCCCCCGCAGTCCCTACCCGCAATACAAAAATGAAAAACGAAAAGCTCGAAACATTGATAGTGGAACTTAAGAAAGCATCAATCCAGCAGGAGATGCCATTTTGGAAGAGGCTTGCCTCTGATCTAGAGAAACCTACAAGGCTCATGGCACAGGTCAATCTCTCAAAGATTGACAGGTATGCAAAAGATGATGAGTTTGTCGTAGTTGCCGGAAAAGTTCTTTCAATGGGAGAGCTGTCAAAGAAAGTCACAATCGCTGCATATAAATTTTCAGGAAATGCAGAAGAGAAGATTAAGGCATCGGGAAGTTCAGTTTTAAGTCTGCATGATTTGATCAAGAAAAATCCAAAAGCCGCCAAAGTGAGGTTGTTAGCATGATAATCGATGCAAAAGATCTGATTGTAGGAAGGCTGGCTACTTTTGTGGCAAAGCAGGCGCTGCTTGGTAATGAGGTAAGGATAATAAACAGCGAAAAAGCTGTTGTTTCAGGAAAGAAGAAGATGGTATTTGATGAGGCACTTTACTGGGTCGAAAGAGGAACACCTAGAAAAGGACCTTTTATTCACAGGAGTCCGGAAAGGCTTCTTAGAAGAATTATCAGAGGGATGCTTCCTCATGATAAGGCAAAAGGCAGAGAAGCTTACAAAAGGGTACTCTGCTATATTGATGTTCCGGATGAGTTTAAAGACAAGAAAGCAATCACAGTCGAAGGAGCAAACAAAAGCAAGCTTCCTGGTTTAAAATTTGTCACGATGCACGATATTGCAAAAAGGATAGGTGCTAAAATTGAGTAAGAAAATAATCATTGTATCAGGAAAAAGAAAGACAGCAATTGCAAAAGCAGTCTTAAGGGAAGGTACAGGCAAAATCAAGATAAACAGTATCACGCTTGATTTATACACTCCTAAAATATACAGGATGAAACTGGAAGAGCCGCTTATTTTGGCTGATGAACTCAGAAACAAAATTGATATTGATATAACTGTTACAGGCGGAGGCCAGATGGGTCAATGCGAAGCAGCAAGAATGGCAGTTGCAAAAGCATTGGTCGAATATAATGCCAAACTCAAACAGGTATTCCTGGAATATGACAGGAACCTGCTTGTCGCAGATGTAAGGCATAAAGAGGCAAGGAAGCCTAATACGCATGGACATGCGAGATCTAAGAAGCAGAAATCATACCGATAGTTATTTTTTCTTAATTTTTGATATATTTAATTTATCTATGAGCTATCCCTTCTATCAAAACAATTATAAATCCCAAATTTAACTCCAAAAAGATACAAGTCTTATCTTCCTATAAAGCTAATTCTTGTACAGAATAAAACAACAGACGTAGGTGATATTAGTGCCAGCAAAGAAAACTAGCAAGAAAAAAACTCCAGACAGCTCAGTATCAGTGGTCAAAGACGGCTCAACTGTCAAATTCCATTATATAGGGAAGCTTGAATCTGGTGAGATCTTTGACAAATCAGAAGGAAGGCCGCCGCTTGAATTTGTTGTGGGGAAAGGATTGATAATACCGGGCCTTGAAAAAGAGATAATGGGGATGAAAGCAGGAGGCAAAAAGACTGTGAAGATAAGTTCTGCAGATGCGTATGGAGAGCCTAAGTCTGAACTTATCAGAGAACTTCCAAAAGGCCCTGTTCCTGAAGGCATGAAACTTGAAGTCGGGACAGTTCTTTATCTTAAAACACCAGACGGGCATCCGATACCAGTTACAGTGAAAGAAGTAAAAGGAGAAATGGTTGTCCTTGATTTCAATCATCCTCTATCAGGGAAAAACCTTATTTTTGATATTGAGATAATGGAAGTTGCCTAGTCATCCTTTCATAGACTTTATTAAGGGGCCTAAGGGATATCTCAGTCCCTGATTCTCCGTTTTTCTTATAATCAAACGGATTGTCAAGGTCTACTATCAAGAGAAGCATATAGTTTACAAGAAATGTAACGAGGGATGCAAAGAACGCTGCTTCAAAGAATGGTTCAACCTTGACAAGGATTAGGCCGCAGATGAGAAAAAAGGTCAGAGCCTCTGCAATCGCGTATGCTGATGCCACAAAGAATGTATCTCTTATCGTGCTTATCCTGATTATTGATCTCCTGAGAGAATTCTGTTCGTTCTTCATTCTATCAACAGCTGAGCCAAAACTTTTCTCCATGTTAGCAAAATAAGTATTCATATGGCTTATCTTCTGAAGGATTTCAGGTGTCTTTTGCTTTTCATAGAACCATTCATCTATGTCTTTTAGCAGCTCAGCCAGATAATTCCGGAACTCCTTAGATTCTTTTGTGTCCTTAGCCGAAGATTCGTCGTACATGATGTCAAAACATGAAGCCATCTCACTTGGCAGTTTCTCGCTTTCCTTGTAATCAGCAAGGACACCGGATATCAGGAAACCAAGGAGGAAGATGGTGCCTGCAACAAGGCTTGTGAATAATGGATTTAGGGACAATTGCTCCCAGCCTAAACTGTGAAATATATATTTTAATGATACAACCAGGATGACAACAGGGACTATCTTGAAAGCTATAGACCATTTCTGGAGAAACTTCTTCATGCCATCAGGTAGAAATCCGCTATTTTTAAACTTTTTTCCATTTAATGAATCGGTTTGGATATAGTTTGGTTTGTCCTGGGTTAACTTTAAATACAAAACAGCATTACCTCTTGAAGATGAATAAGTCCACAAAGGATAACAATAGCCAGTAGGCGCCATTGTTCTTATAGGTGTTAAAATTGAAGATACCAAGAGTCATGTCAACACAGCACCCTGATAATGTCAGGCAGCCGTTTTTTGTAGATAATTCCATCATCGCAGGTGATGATGAGATTAAGGAAGCGTTCTATGCATTTTCGCATCTTAAAATAAATGAGCAGCTTTGGGACTGCGAAGGCAAGGAAGTTGACAATTATGTGGTTGAAAAGCTGCTGTCAAAATATGAGGATTATTTCAGGAAGAAGAAGCTTGGGCAGGATCTATTTGTAACACTTCGGGGCCCAAACCCAAGAGTCGAGAAGAGCAAAGGAAAACTATTGCTGGAAACTTTAGAGAGCATACCCAGGAATTCAGATATTGCAAGAGAATTCTATGGCGAAGACATTGCGCCCATATTTGAAGTGACTATACCTATGGTCAGCTCTGCGAGTGAAGTTCTTCGTGTCAAGGAATATTACACAAAGTATGTGGTCGAAAAACAGGGAAAAACAGTGCATGATCTGAAAATTGGAGAGTGGGTAGGCGAATTCAAGCCTGAAGAGATAAAAATAATTCCTCTTATTGAAGAGAAAGACAGTATGCTTAAGGCTGATAAGATAGTTGAAGAATATCTGCAGAAGGCAAAGGAAAAGGATTATCAAAGAGTCTGGCTTGCAAGAAGCGATCCTGCGCTTAATTATGGGAATATGCCTGCGATATTGTCGAACAAGATTGCTTTCCAAAAATTGCATGTGCTAGAAGAAAAATCATCTGTAGAGCTATTGCCTATTATCGGATGTGGTTCAGTGCCTTTTCGAGGGAATTTCAGGCCTGACAATGTGAGTGATATGCAAAAAGCATATCCAAGCGTCCAGACTTTTACAGCACAGTCTGCCTTTAAGTATGATTATCCGGAGGAGAAGGTGAGAGAAGCAGTCGAAAATATAGAATCCACAAAAAGAAAAGCGCCTGTTTTTATCGATGAGGAAATGTCCATAAAGATAATCAATAAAATCTCTGCAGAATATAAGATGCAGCTGACCGAAATTGCACCTCTTGTAAATTCCATAGCAACTTTTGTTCCAAAAAGAAGAAAGCGAAAGATGCATATCGGGCTTTTTGGTTATGCCAGGGAGAATTCAGGGATAAAACTTCCGAGAGCAATAACGTTTTGCGCATCTTTATATTCACTCGGTCTGCCGCCGGAATTATTCGGCATGAATACTCTTGATGAGAAAGAATGGGAGTTCATACTGGAAAATACAGGTATTGAGACAGACATGCAGGATGCTCTTCAATTCTTCAATGAAGAAAATCTCTCTCTTCTGCCCCAAAAGATTGCAGATGACTATAAAAAAATTGCAAAGAGATTTGAATACATAGCAAATACTAGCCATAAGAAGATTACAAAATTCATTGTGAATGATTTCAAGAAGAATAACCAAACTCTTTCAGAAAACATAGAAAGGGCTGCGTCAATAAGAAATTTTTTAGGGTGATAATATGCTAAGAACACATACATGCGGAGAAATCAGAAAGACACATATTGGAAAAAGTGTAAAACTTTGCGGCTGGGTCAACTCATACAGAGACCACGGCGGCGTCATATTTATTGATTTAAGGGATAAGTACGGGCTTACTCAACTGGTGTTTGATCCAAGCCATGATAAGAAAAGCCATGCTCTTGCAAATGATGTCAGAAGGGAATTCGTTCTTCAGGCAGAAGGGAAAGTCAGGTCAAGAGGAGACCTGGTTAATCCAAAGCTTGAAACAGGAGAGATTGAAATCCTGGCTGATTCTATGGTTATACTTAGCAAAAGCGAAACACCGGCAATCGACACAGATGATCTCAAACCTGCAAAGGAAGAGCAGAGGATGAAATTCAGGTATTTGGATCTCAGAAGACCGTCAATGCAAAAAAACCTTACAACCAGACATAAAGCTATGAAGGCGGCTTTTGAATTTTTGGACAGCCAAAAGTTCACCTATGTGGAAACACCAATGCTTATGAAAAGCACTCCTGAAGGAGCCAGGGATTATGTTGTTCCGAGCAGGGTCAATGCAGGGAAATTCTATGCACTTCCCCAAAGCCCTCAGCTATACAAGCAGATACTCATGGTATCAGGTGTTGACAGATACTTCCAGTTTGCAAGGTGCCTAAGAGACGAAGACCTTAGAGCTGATAGGCAGCCTGAGCATACACAAATAGATCTTGAGATGAGCTTTGTTGAACGCGAAGATGTTTTTGAGATTGTTGAAGGCCTCATGAAATCTATCTGGAAAGAGACGCTTAAAGCTGATATAAAGACACCTTTTGTGAAGCTAAAATGGAAAGAGGCGATGGATAATTACGGAAGCGATAAGCCTGATCTTAGATTCGAGCTAAAATTTACAGATGTAACTGACCTGATGAAGCATTCTGATTTCCAGGTCTATAAGTCTGTGATAGAAGAAGGAGGAGTTGTGAAATGCCTGAAAGTACCTAGTGCTGATAAATTCTCCAGAAATGATATTGATATATTGATTGAACTTGCTAAAACCCATCATGTAAAGGGACTGTCATGGGCAAAGATAAAAGACGGAAAACCTGAAAGCTCAATTGTAAAATATTTTAGCGATAAAGTGCAGAAAGAACTTCTGAAAGCAACAGAAGCCAAGGAGAATGATATGCTGTTGTTTGTCGCAGACAAACATGAGACAGCTTGCAAGGCTCTTGGCCAAGTTAGGCTCGCAGTTGGTGAGAAACTTGGACTAATTGACGCAAAAGTGTGGAAATTTGCTTGGATTCTGGATTTTCCGTTGTTTGAATGGAACAAGGACGAAGAAAAATGGGACCCGATGCATCATATGTTCTGCTCGCCGAAAAATGAGGATCTTAGCAAGATGGAAAAGGATCCGGGAAGCGTACTTTGCAATCAATATGACCTTACTCTAAACGGCGTAGAGCTATGTTCAGGATCAATTAGGATAACTGATCCAACTGTTCAGAAAAGAGTGATGAATATCGTCGGGTTCTCTGAAAAGGATGCTGAAGACAGATTCGGATTTTTGCTTGAAGCATTCAAATATGGTGCGCCGCCTCATGGTGGAGTCGGAATAGGATTTGATAGGATAGTGGCGCTGATATGCGGCTATAGCGATATCAGGGAAGTCATCGCGTTCCCGAAGAACAAGGATGCAGAGTGCCCGATGGACGGCTCACCTTCTGATCTAACCGAGAGGCAGATGAAGGAGCTTCATATCAAGCTTGATTTTATTAAAGCTGCAAAAAGGGAAGAGAAACCTGTACCTGCAAAAATAAAAAAATTGCTAGATTCTGCCAATTCAAAATATAGGGAGATGCACCACGCTGCAGTTTTCACTTCTGCTGAATCTGCAAAAGTCAGGGGAACAGAGTTAAAGCAGGGAGCAAAAGCATTGATTTTTAAGGTTGATGGCAAATTTGTCATGGCAGTAATATCAGCAGCAAAGAAAGTCGATTCTAAAAAACTGAAAAAAATAATCAGTGCCAAAGATATGGTGCTTGCATCTGCAGACGAAGTAAAAAAATTGACAGGATTAGAGATAGGTTCAATTCCACCTTTTGGTGAGCTGTTCGGATTGCAGACATATGTTGACAACACACTCGGAGAAAATGAATTTATTGCATTTAACGCAGGTTCACATACAGATTCAATCGTAATGAAGTACGATGATTACAAAAAAGCATTGAATCCGATAGTTGAGGATTTTTCAGAGAAATGAGGTGGAAAAAATGAAGGTTAATTTCATACCAAACACATTCGGTGTATTGTTTTTGACAGCATTCATGATTTTTTTAAGCGCCCTTCTTTATGCGTTGCCACTTTGGCTGGTATGGAACTGGACAATTCCAAAACTCTTCAATGGACCGGCGCTTTCAATACTTGATGCGTTTCTGCTCAATATTTTGACAGGGATATTGTTCAGGGCAAAGGATAAGCAGTGAGTTTTGAATATTTTTTGATACTATTTTTTTATTCTGTTCTGGCGGTTGCAAGGATTAATAATTTCAATTGACAACAGATTTATATATCCTTTATTCCTTGCAAAGTCTATGAATGTTGATAAATCTTTAATCCTGCATGTAGCAGAAGTTGCAAGGTTAAGTCTGACAGAGAAAGAAGTCAGCGAGTTTCTGCCCCAGCTTCAGGAAATCCTGAATGCCTTTTCAGAGATCCAAAAGGTTGATACGAAAAACACTCTGCCCAGTTTTCATCCTGTCGAATTAAAAGATTCCATGCGCGAGGATGTAATAGGTGAGTGCCTCCAAAGAGATATTGCACTGAAAAATACTCTCCATAAAGATGGCTATTTTAAGGGCCCGAAAGTGATATAGAATGAATAAACGATTGATACTGCTAATTATATTCATAGTAATTGCTATTATATTCTTAAAAATCAATTCGGAGGAAAGCAAAATGGCACTTGTAGATGAACATATTAATCTTCCAACACCAAACAAAGTTGCTGTGTTCGACACAACAATCGGTACCTTTGAGGCAGAGATATTTGAGGACAAGGCTCCGATTAGCTCAAAGAATTTTCTTGATTATGTGAGTGCCGGGTACTATAATGGCCTTATATTTCACAGGGTAATTGCAGGATTCATGATTCAGGGAGGCGGCTTTGACAAGGATATGAATGAAAAACCAACTAACCCAGCTATCAAAAATGAGGCAGGAAACGGACTGAAAAACGAGAAATACACGCTGGCGATGGCCAGGACAAACGTCGTCGATAGTGCAACCAGCCAATTTTTTGTCAATGTTGAAAACAATGAATTCCTTGATCATAGGGATGAGACTATGCAGGGATTCGGGTATGCTGTGTTCGGAAAGGTGACAACAGGTTTTGAGGTTGTTGATAGTATTGCAAAAGTGCAGACAACAACTGTCGGCCACTTCCAGGATGTGCCCGCAGCTCCTGTTATTATCAATAAAGTGTCGATTAAATGAATAGCATTGATTTTGTTAAGAGCGCAAGAGCAGGGAAGATAAATCTTGTCCGGAATACAAAAGAAGTTATTGAGACATGCAGGGTAATAAATAAGGAATATAATTTCTTCAATTGTATTGATGAGGATTATTCTGTTACTGAAGCTAAGAAAATAGCAGAAGGAAAAAAAGGAAAACTCTATGGGCTTCCTATTTCAGTAAAGGACTGCATCTGCGTGAAGGATATGCAGTCCAGGGCAGGCAGCAGGATACTGGCGGGATATAAACCTGTGTTCGATGCAACTGTAATTGAGAAAATCAAAGCAGAGGGAGGCATTGTCATAGGAAAGACAAATCAGGATGTTTTCGGGTTTGGCTCATTCAATGTGAATGTCGGAATCGGGGAAAAGATACCTAAGAATCCGCATGACAAAAAAAGAGCCACAGGAGGCTCATCAGGAGGCGCAGCAGGCATAACTGCCATACTTGATTCACATATTGCTATATCTGAAAGTACCGGTGGCAGCATTGCAGCACCAGCGTCTTATTGTGGAGTTTACGGGATGACACCAACTTATGGGAGAGTCTCAAGATACGGACTGCTTGACTATGCAAACAGTATGGATAAGATAGGTGTTATCGCAAAAGAGATAGAGGAGATTGCACTGATGCTTTCTGTAATATCCGGTCACGATGATAAGGATTCAACCTCTGCAAAATTACCAAGTGAAGATTATGCCAGTAAAGCAAAGAGTACGCTTAAAATTGCCCTCATAAAAGAAAGCATTGCAGAAGGAGTAGATAAGGATGTGGTCAGCAACCTGAAATCAAAGCTCGGAAAGATGAAATATGATGCAGTTTCTTTGGCATTGACATTCAAGTATGGAGTGCAGACATATTATCTAATCTCTTTGTCTGAAGCATCGACTAATCTGGCTAGGTATTGCGGCATGAGATACGGAATGACAGATGAACTTAAAGGAGATTTCAATGAATATTTCTCCAAGGTCAGGAGCAAATCATTTTCTAATGAAGAAAAAAGGAGGATAATCCTCGGGACTTTCGCAAGAATGTCAGGATTCAGGGACGCGTATTACTTAAAAGCATTAAAGGTGAGGACAAAGATAATAGCAGAATACAAGAAACACTTTTCCAAATATGATATTCTAATTAGCCCCTCAATGCCAAATATCGCGCCATACTTTTCAGAGATAAGTAAACTATCGCCACTGCAGAATTTCATGATGGATATCATGACTGCCGGTCCGAACCTTGCAGGTTTTCCTCATATCAGTTTACCTAGTGGATATTCACAGAAGATGCCGACAGGCCTGCTTGCAATAGCAGATCATTTCAATGAAAAGAAGCTTATTGAATTTGCGAGGTCGCTATGAAAATCGGACTAGCGCTCGGGAGCGGAGGAGCAAGGGGGCTTGCCCATATAGGAGTCATCAAGGTTCTGAAAAAAGAAGGAATCAAGATAGATTATATTTCAGGCACAAGCATTGGATCTCTTGTCGGTGCTTATTATGCACTAAATCAGGATGTGTCAGGATTGGAAGAGATTGCACTATCCTTTACAAAAAGATCACTCATCAATTTTATGGATTTCAACAATCCAAAAATTTCGCTTATTAAGGGAGAAAAGATTAAATCTTTTTTATTTCAGTTATTTGGAGATAAGACTTTTGCAGATACGAAGATCAAGCTAAAAATAGGTGCCACTTCTCTGCAAGACGGTTCAGAAGTCATAATCTCGTCTGGTAAATTGAGGGATGCAGTGGCCGCATCCGGGTCTCTACCGTTCTTTTTTCCGCCGCAAAAATATCGAGGGGCGCATTTGATTGATGGGGGTATTGTCGATGCTACTCCTATCAAGATTGTAAAAGATATGGGAGCAAAGGCAATAATCGCAGTAAATTTGTTCGGAAAAACTAAAAGAAAAATTGAGGACTTCACTCTAATACGTCAGCTGGAGAAAGTATATGAAATATTACTCTCGAGTTCAGTCAAATATCAAATAAGGCCTCGTGACAGGATTGTGATGCTGGAGCCTAATACAGGAAATAGTTTCCAGTTATTTGCATTTGACGATGCCAAAAGGCTCATAGCAATAGGGCAAAACGAGACCAGAAAAAAAATGAAAAAAATTAAGGCTATGCTAAAATGAAATTTACAGGTGATGTAGTTATTGGTCTGGAAATTCATGTAGAGCTAAATACAAAAACAAAATTATTCTGTGCATGCCCGACGCAAGGATCTGATGAACCAAATAGCAGAGTCTGTCAGGTTTGCCTGGGACATCCTGGAAGCAAACCAGTTGTAAATAAAAAAGCTGTAGAATATGCTGCAAAACTCGCACTGGCGCTGGGATGCAAGATAGCAGATAAGGTGATTTTCTCAAGAAAGTCTTATTTCTATCCTGATATGTCAAAGAACTTTCAAATAACACAGTATGAAATTCCACTCGGGGAAAATGGTGTGATTGAGGTAAGCGGAGAAAGAATTGACATCACAAGAGTGCATATTGAAGAAGATCCTGCATCACTTGTGCATCCCGGAGGCATTGGTAAATCCAACTATGTTTTAGTGGACTACAACAGGTCAGGAAACCCATTATGCGAGGTTGTAACTGCTCCTCAGCTAAGATCTCCAGAACAAGCAAGAGATTTTATGAAATCACTTATCACAATTTTAGAATATCTTGATATCTTCTCAGCAGGCAAGAACATAATCAAAGCAGATGCAAACATTAGCATCAGAGAGACAGGTTATACAAGAGTGGAAATAAAAAATATCACAGGATTCAGAGATATAGAAAGAGCGCTCTCCTATGAGCAGGAAAGGCAAAAAAATTCACCAAAAGAAGTTTTGCAGCAGACCAGGTCCTGGGATTCTGAACTTGGAGTTACCTCTCTGCTCAGGATGAAGGAAACTGAAGAGGATTATGGATATATCACTGAACCTGATCTTGTTCCTATCACTCTCTCAGCTGATTGGAAAGCAAGACTGAGAAAAGAGATTCCTGAGCTTCCAACTCAGAAATGTAAGAGATATGTCACTAAATTTAGACTGTCTGAAGATGATGCACAGGTCATCTCCAATGAAAAAGGCCTTGCAGATATTTTTGAAAAGTCAATTGAGCACGTAGATCCAGTTCTTGCTGCAAGATGGATAAGGAAAGAGCTAGTCAGGGTGCTTGGCTACAACAATATTGAATTGTCTGATATGCAGATGGATACTCGAGAGTTCATCGAATTGCTTATTTTTATGCAAAAAAAGTTGATCACTGAAAAAGTCGGGCAAAGAATTCTTGAGATACTTGCAGTGAAGCCTATAATAGTCAAGGATTATATTGAAAAAGAAGGCCTGGGAATAGTATCTGAATCAAAGGAGCTTGAAAAATACTGTGTGGAAGCATTGTCAGAGAACGCAAAAGCTGTGGCTGATTACAGGGCTGGAAGGCTGGAATCTTTGAATTTTATATTAGGGGCAGTCATGAAGAAAAGCAGAGGAAAGGCTGATGCAGTCAAGGTAAGGAAAATGCTGGTTGGGTTGATCGGTAAATGATCAAGGTGCAATTATCTGAATAGTTAAACTCACTTATTCTCTCATATTCTTTTTGAGTTTTACTGAAATAATTATATATGTGCAAAGCTGTTTCGTTAAATCTTATGAATTTGGGTTCAGGTACCATGCAGGTATAGTCTTTCTCAATAATAGCATAGTCAAAATCCATGATAATCTCAGTTATATTTTCTTGGTCAAAATTGGTATAATCTAATGCAATGATCCGCGGAATTTTTTCGGATTCCAGGGATTTAAACAATATTACGTCAGATTCGAATGCAGATAAGGTGGTCATTGTTAGCAGCTTTATCGGCGAGCCTGCACTTAAATTCATCAATGCGAGTGCGCTTTGCAGGTAATCTCTTTTCATGACAGAGAACCTGCTTACAGTTCCGGGTTCGTGAATATAATATCTATTGTGGAGCCTTGAGAATACAGGTATCTTTTCATTGTTTATCTGGAATCCAATATTTATCTGGTTCTCAAACGGGAAGGAATAATACATTACTGCAACAAAAAAAAAGAGAGTCAAAATATATTTTTTTTTAAATGCGGATGCTATTATTATTGAGGTCGGCATAAGTACTGGAAAAAGGGCCTGATCAGACTTAATCGGAAATAAACCAAAGAAGATAAAAGGGATTGCGATCAAATATAGGAAAAATGACTTGAATTCATTTTTTCGTTTCAGAAAAATTGCGCCGCAGATCACAATAAGAAAACACACAACCAGATTTGTGTGGGTTTGCAGAAACACAACCAAAAATCTGGTAAAATCCAGAATATATTCTGATTCAACAATCATTTCTCCGGAATATCTGGTCAGAAGACTATGAAATTTGAAAATATACACAGGAGCAGACATCCAGATGAATATGGAAAGCGAATCTACCAGGTTTGATAGCTTACTTTGTTTTCTCTTCCTGAAATATCCAACCAATACTGCGACTGAGAGTATACATTCAATCATGCCAAGTCCGCCGATGCAAAGCCTGTAGTAGTCCCAAATAAGTATAAGCAGGATCATAATGGATTCGCATACGCGGATCATCAGATCCCTTCCTGGCTTTTCTGTAGATTTGTACTTTGTTGCAACAAACAGAACAAAGGAGGCAACATATGGAAATGCAGGGTGTCTTGTCAGTGCAAGCATACCTAAAGAAAGGCCGAACAAAATTGATAGAGCCCTATCTTGAAATTTTTTTAAGGCGACAAGAAAATGAAGTGAAAGCGAGAAAAAAAACAGTAGGAACATATGTTCATACAGCATCCTGGACATGAGAACGGTCCCGGGCAATCCAAGAAATATTATGATGAATAAGCCAGCAGTATCATCATCAAATATCTTTTTGAATGTATTATATAGGATAAGGATAGATAACAGCAACAATATCAAATTAATCAGGTATAGAGTATTTGATTTTACTCCGAAAACCAAAAAAATCGTGAAATAAAAAATAGTTATAAAAATGCTTTCTCCACCGGCAAAAAATGACTGAAAATTCAGGCTACCCGTCTGAACAAAATTGTCATATACAGGATCTACCAGAAACAGGGATTCGACAACATCTTCAGAATACACTTTATTGCTGTTGAAATTCCAGTATATATTGAAGGCTGAAAATATAAATATGGATAGAATTGCAAAAATCCTAATAGATCTGGAAAATTTCATGCCCCTGTGTCACTATATTAACTTTATATAAATCATTTTCGCATAAATATATAAAAAATCAGCAATTCATTACTCAGATGAAATATCAGGAAGCTTTTTTGTTTGATGATTCATCTGAAATTGTGAGTGTGCAAAGCGAGGAGGGCTATATTTTAGCTGAGCTGGATGATACCATATTCTATCCAGGCGGAGGCGGCCAGCCATGTGATACAGGGACAATAGACAATGATTCATTTCTCGGTGAAGTCATAGAGGTATCTAAGGATAAAGAGAAGATATTTCATAAGATAAATGTGAAGAAAGGCAGCATAAAATCAGGTGATAAAGTAACTATGCATGTGAACAAAGACAGAAGGACAAAGCTTGTCCGCATGCATACAGGAGAGCATATCCTGTTCAAGAGCTTGGAGAATTGCCTGGAGGATGTCAGCCTTATCAAGATTGATCTGGCAGAAGAGGAGAGCTCTCTTTTCATAAAGGCTAAGCAGGTCAATTGGGAACTACTGCTCAAGGCAGAAGATATGGCAAATTCAGTAATAATGGAAGACAGGCCTCTTATTATCAAGGAAGTTAGCAGGGATGATGCTCTGATGCTGGACAAAATAAGGATAAAGCCCGATCGGATTGCCTCAGATAAAATAAGGGTTCTGGAAGTCAAGGATTTTGATTTGTCTGCATGCACAGGGACCCATGCTGACAGCTCCGGGTTTGTTGGAAACATAGTCATAACAAAATTTTCCCAGTCAAAAGGAGGATGGGAGATAAGATACAGGGTCGATGCATCAGAAGAATTATTCAGGCAATCAAGGATCGCAAGGCGCGCATCATCACTTCTTGGAACAGATATTGACGGGACATTAGATAGCATAATGACGCTGCAAAAATCAGCAGAGGAATACAAGCAGAGGTTCAGGCAGGTCTCAGCCAGGCTTCTTGACCATAACTTATCTGAGAAGATAAATAGGTTTGATCTCATCTATAACATCGTTGAAGACGTGGAGAAGAAGCAGCTTGTGGATAAGTCAAATGAGCTTGCAGCGGGAAATAATATCGTCTGCTTCATCAGCATAACAGAAAGAGCCACGGTCCTGCTTAATGCATCAGCTGACCTAAACCTGAACATACCTGATATCCTGAACAAGGCATTGGAAAAATTCAGAGGAAAAGGAGGCGGCAAAGGTAATTTTGCGATGGGCTCTGTAGATGTGATTCATGCAAACGATGTAATAACTGAATTGAAGTCAGTTTTGTCCAATGGATGAAGATGGAACCAGAAGACAGGCTAAAAAATTATATCAGGGACAATATGATCAGTGCGGAGCATCTGGTATTTGATGCATCATGCCATTCTGTCTCAGATGCAGCCAAGGCTGCAAGTGTTGATATTATAGATATTGTCAAGAATGTCTGTTTTATGGATGATGAGGGGATAATCGTCGCTATTGTCAAAGGAGAGGACAGGGCAGACATGAAGAAGATATCAGGCCTGTGCGGATCTGATGTGAGGATAGCCACGCCGGATGAGATACTCAGGCTCACAAAATTTAAGGTTGGAGGCGTGCCTTCTTTCGGCTATCATGCCAGATTCTTTATCGACAAAAAGGTTATGGATAGGGAATACATCATTACAGGCGGCGGATCTGACAGGTCCCTTGTAAGGATAAGCCCTGCTAATTTACAGAAAGCAAACCAGGGAAGGATTGAGGACATCAGAAAATAATCTTCTTTTGGATAATTCCTGATGATTATGTGAACCAATAATTTATTATAGTTGAATAATCCAATTGCAATTATGAAAAATCAGATATTTCTTGGACTGGTGATAAGTTTATTTTTAACAGGCTGCATCAATGTGACTGTAGAGAGCGATGCGACTGTTCTGATTGACAAGTCAAAAAATATGTGCAGCGCAGATTCTGACTGCGAGTTTGTGAGTTTTGCAGGAGGATGCAACACACCGCAGTATATCGAGAAGATAATGAATGCATGCAGGGACAAGACAGGTCCGTGCCCAGGAGAAGCTCCGCCAAGAGATCCGGTGCTATGCAAGTGTGAGAACTATGCATGCGTAGAGATAGAGTGAATGGATTAATATAGAAGTCTATAACCAGAAAACACTAAAATGGATTACCTTAAAAAATTAGACAAGAAAAATAACCTGATTCTAACAGTCTGTCTCATGATTAGTGCAGTGCTGTTCTTGTTGAGCGATTTTTTCAGCCAGAAGATCTCTTCCATCACCTTTCTGTATGTCGGGATATTCATTCTCAGCTTCTATACATTGATCAGGGAGATAAGAAAGAAATAAAATACCACTAAATAGTAGTCAAAATAAGAAGATTTAAATAAACTCATCTATTAGTATCTCGGATGAGCAGGTTAATTGTTAGTCCGGATACGTATACTCCTGAAGCTGTCAGGTTATTGACTGATATAATCCCCCATGCACTGAAAGAGAATAAACTGGTCTGCATAGAGGAATCTATTCCGAGTCATTATATGGATGCGCTTCGGCTTATGATACATCTGGAGCAGGCTGATCC
Source organism: archaeon (assembly GCA_043826135.1). Taxonomy (GTDB): domain Archaea; phylum Nanobdellota; class Nanobdellia; order Woesearchaeales; family GW2011-AR15; genus GW2011-AR15. The sequence goes on along the minus strand of JBDRQT010000038.1, from coordinate 4,510 downwards.
ATGGATAACAGATAGGACCATATGGAGCATCGGCTGCGGCTTAGGAATTGTCGATTTGTACGCAACATTGGCAGGAATGCAGGTCTATGGCCATGACAGATCAGGTGAATTGGTTGATATTGCAAGAAAGCTAAGCCAGAATGCTTTTTCATCATCATCTCTTCCGGTCAAAACACCGATATATATTCGAGCCGAACATCGCCTGAACGATTTTCCAGGCAAAAGGCCGGTCTCTTCTTTTGCAAGAAAGGGTGCGGATGTCCTTGGTGCAGATTACTGGTATATTTTTCCTTATCCAACAGAAGCAAATATGATTGTGGATGGATATCTTGAGCATGCATCTCCTCACACAACATTGATTTTGAATACCGGTGCTGTCAGTGACGTTGGCGCTGCAGCACAGGCAGCTTTAGGCAGGCACAAAGATTCTCTTGTTTATTGCCGGGATCCATTTCCATTCATAGAGCACCATCCGTTTTATATAGTCAATAAGAAGAAATAGATATCGGATATTCTGTAAAAAATTAAAAAAAAAGAGAAAGAATCAAAAAATAATATTTGAAAAAATGCTGATATCAGCAGAATGTGTTGCTTATGAATGAATAGCTTAGCGCCAAAAATGCTGAAAGAAGAATCCCTGCTGTTATCATGTTCTGATTGAGTCTTGAATTCCTTTTGAAATGTGTCAGGGCAATACTTAGGATCACTAAAGACAATGGAACCGCAGCCAGTCCGATCCAGAAAAATAACAGATTAAAAGATGTTCCCTCGCACATGATTGAGACAGTATCCGGCTGCTATTTAAGATTTTTCATTTGTCAGGTTGACAGGAAGATTGTTGGGATATCTTTAAATATAACATATTTAATCACATAATAGTGATAACAAATGGGCAATAATCATACACAAACAAATATCTCAATCGATAAGGTAGCAATAAATTTACTATATCATGATGGATTACACGTAACCACAATAATCCAAGGAAAAGAGCTGACCTTTCTTGACCCCAAGTACATTGGATATTCTTTGGTTGATGAGCAATTACAGATTCATAGTATTGATGCCGATAATTATATCCCTGCTATATCAGAATGCCTAAAACTTCATTATGATGCCTTATTGCCTGAGTTTCGAAGAATAAAAGAACTTGCACTTAAGTATACAGAAGCCACCTTACAATATGAACAAATATCAGGAGCGGTGGCAGATTCAGTAGTAACAGCGTTGAAGGGTGCTTTTGCACTATTACAGAGAAAAACAACAAGTCAATTAGAAAGTGAAAATGAGACCAGAGAAAAACTTGGAGCATCATATTACAAGTTAATTGCAGAGTGGGTAAACTCACAAGGACAGATCTTGGATGTTATTCAAACTACAGATGAAATTAAAATTGCTGATCCCTTACGGGATACATTAAATGAATGCATTAGACTTAAGAACCAGTTGTCTACAATGTATCAGCAAATGAGCGGATTTTATGTTTCAATGCAGAGAAATACGATAGCTGTTGATATATAATTCTTTTTTGAACTGTTATGTTGGAAAGATCTTTTCAAACATCGATACTGACTCCGATTAATATGTAACAAAATACTTGTTATGTTCTCTTCACGAGCGGGGTTTTGAGAGCGGTTAGGTAATCTCCCACGGAGCCGACCTGTGGAAAAGCCGAGCACTCCTGCTTGTCGGAGTGCGCAGGAGTTGAGAACTAGACCATCACACATCAATTTAAATATTAAAATTGCCTCTCCTAAGATATGCCAGAGAATCAGATTCTAACTGTGATAATAGGAAGTCATGATATATATCATTCTCTTGATAGTTTTCTCAAAAAAGAATTAGAAGCAAAAGGTTATGAAGTAACAATAGTAAACTCATATGATGAAATGATTAATTTGGTTCAAAAAAATGATTATACTCTATATTTGATGGATCTTAATTTGGATTATCCAGCAACAGATAACATTACATCTTCAATCAATGTGTTTAAACTTATAAAAGAAAGAGTTGAACAAAAAAAAGCAACATTCATTGGATATTCAAGATGGGTTTCTGCAATTACCAAAGCAACTAAACTTGGTATTCCTAGTTGCAATACGATGGCATTAGAAGATTATTTCGAAAGTACTCTGGCATATTTTACAAAAGGTCTTGTTCTCAATTGAACATAACGGTGTTATGTTCTCGAGCCGAGCGCAAATTTGAGAGCGGATAGGTAATCTACCTTCAAAAAACTCTCGTCCTGGTGAGGCTGAGCACGCACACTTGTTGTGCGAGCGCAGGAGTTGGTTTCTGGCGCGTACAGCGAAAGATTTATAAATCTACATATGTATACATCTATATACAGGTGATAAAATGAGTGACACAACAATTAGAATAAATGATGATACTAAATTTGACCTTGACACATTTAGAGAATACAAAAATGAGAGTTACGATGAAGTCATAAAAAAAGTGATATATATCGCGAAAACATCAAAAGACGAACCAAAATTGAGCAAAGAAGCAATTATCCAGATTGAAAAAGCAAGAGAGCGAATAAAAAGAGGTAACTTTGTGACTGCTGAAGAAGCAAAAAGAAGGCTCGGTCTATGAGTTTTGAAGTACTTTTTGATCCAGAATCAATAGATTTTCTAAATAAGTTAGAGAAGCCAATTAGAGAAAGAATCTATAATAAGATTATAATCTCTTCTGAAAATCCATATCACTTTTTTGAAAGACTTGCTAAGAGACCTGAATATAAACTTCGAGTTGGCGATTATAGAGTAATAGTTGATATTAATCAATCGACAAACAGAATTGAAGTAACTTTCATTGGTCATCGAAAGGATGTTTATTCTAAATTACAGCGAAAGTAGCACCAGAATATCACTTTCATCATCTATCTGTATGTGGGAATCTTCATCCTCAGCACCTATACATTGATCAAGGAGATAAGGAAGATGCCGGTGTCAGCAGCATCCTTTTGAGAATTCCTTGCACATATGCTTTCCCTTATCTGTGCATTTTATGCTGAATTCTCCCTCTTTGCAGCTAATTGTTGCGACCTCTTCGCCGTCGCACATTACTTTACAGTCTTTGTCTTTCATTTTTTTTACCTCCATATATCTTTTATATCGGTTAACCGATAGTTATATTTAAGTATATTGGTTATCCGATATTTTCATCAGGAAATATATATGTTTAAATATAGGTTAGCCGATACTATTGTCATGGAATGCTGCGACATGAAAGGGTTCTTGTCTTATCTAATACTCTGGAACCTGAGCAAGAATAGCATGACAGGAGCAGAGATCGCCAAAGAGCTTGAGGCCAGGAAAGGCTCGAAGCCCAGCCCCGGAACAATATATCCTGCCTTAAAAGAGCTCAAGGAGAAAGGGCTGATAACTTCAGATTCCAAAAAAAGATACATGCTTACAAAAGACGGGAAGAATGAAGTGAAGAAAGCATGCACAGTATTCTGCAAGATATTCTATGATATGAAGGATATGATTAATTGCTGCGAGTAAGATCGCAATATACTATTTCCTGTTCTTGGACAGCGCCATGCATAGGAAACCAAGCCCTAGTCCAAGGAACATCCCGCCGGGTATCTGGTTCGTGAAGAATCCCACACCCATGCCGATGAGTATCCCTGCTGGTATGAAAAAAGCGCTCTTGTCAGTTTTTTGTTTTTTGTCTGCCATGAAAATACCTCAGCAATCAGGATATATAAATATTTTGGATGGAAGCAGAAGAGGTGGATAGATGATGATTGACTAGCGTATTATATTAATACATTGTTGATAAATAATTCTACAATACGTTGATTTTGCAATAATTAGAAGACATCGATGTCAACAATTGGAAAGTTAGGCTTTGGTAACAGCTGGCTTTTCTAATTGAATAAAATTTTTAAGCATAGCAAATTTACTCTTTGTCTACATGGATATAGGAGTGTATTGTCAGATGAAACTAACAGATCTTGATAAAAAAGAATTGATAAATAAATTGGAAAAACGAAGTTTATATTTCCTTCAATTTTTCTCTGTTTTTTGGTTTACTTTATTTTTCTTTATTATCAGAGAATTTGATAATAATATGGTAACAACTCAAATTTTTCAGAATTTTGGAAATACAATAAGTGCAAATGGATTAATTGGTTTATTAACAAATATGCCTTTATTAATATTATTTATTGTAATTCCTTATGTACTGATTAGTCTATCCAAAAATAGTGTTTCCAATTTATTGGATACGCATTTTAGTAAAAATATTTCAGAAGATGAGTTAATGGTTGAAAAAAATAGGATTTTAAAAAATGCATTAAAGTGGGGATTTATATCTTCAATTTTATTAATTTTATATCTTGTTTATTTATATTTTATGTTTCTTCTCCGAATTTAGGATAGAATTATAAGGTTGAAACACACGTTTTCACGTGCATGACAACCCTTCCTTTTGTGTTAAGAAGTTTGTTTCCTTTTCAAGGATATAAACTTTGCGTTCTGAGTTGCGACAACAACAT
>JBDRQT010000037.1:0-8219 GCA_043826135.1 archaeon | reverse complement strand
AAAAAAACTACTCTTAGTATAACCGGGATGCATTGTGCTAGCTGCTCAACCTTAATTAATAGAGCTCTTACCAAGGCAGAAGGTGTAAAAGAAGCAAATGTCAATTATTCAGCAGCAAAAGCAACAGTAACGTATGATGAGAATCTGATTGATGAAGATAAGTTTATTGCTCTTGTTAAAAGCAGAGGTTATGGCGCAAGCCTTGCAAGCAGTATTAATCCGGAAGAGCAGCAAAGGCGACAGAACAAAGAACTAAAAGACGCAAAAAATAGATTCCTTTTTAGCTCAATCTTTGCCCTGCCAGCTTTAATTATTGGTATGGTTTTTATGTGGCTTGGAATCATGGTGCCGCACTCAGATTATATCTTGTTTTTGCTGGCAACGCCAGTACAATTCATTGTAGGCTGGGACTTCTATCAGGGCGCATGGTCTGCCCTAAAAAACAAGACTGCAAGCATGGATACATTAATTGCACTGGGAACAAGCGCTGCGTATTTTTTCAGCCTATATAACATCATATTCAATCCAACTGCGGGACAGTACTTTGAGACGTCTGCAGTCCTTATAACTTTTGTAGTGCTTGGAAAATGGCTTGAAATAGCTGCTAAAGCAAGGACATCTGATGCAATAAAGAAACTTATGGGCTTATCTGCCAAGACTGCCAGAGTCCTTAGATCTGGAGTTGAAGTTGAGATCAGCATCGATGATGTGAAGATGGATGATATTATCATTGTTAAGCCCGGAGAAAAGATACCCGTTGACGGCATTGTCGTGGTAGGAGATAGTTCTGTCGATGAAAGCATGATAACAGGAGAAAGCATCCCTGTCGAAAAAAGGAAGAATGATACGGTTGTGGGTGCCACCATCAATAAGAATGGGCTACTGAAGATAAAGGCAACCAATGTCGGAGAGAACTCAACATTATCGCAGATCGTGAAACTGATTGAAGATGCGCAAGGAAGGAAAGCACCTATCCAGAGGTTTGCTGATGTCATAAGCAGCGTCTTTGTACCTGTTGTGATAGTGATTGCAATCATAACTTTCAGCGTATGGTTTTTCCTGCTCAAAGCTGACTTTTCTTTTGCCCTCATGGCAGCAGTCTCAGTGTTAGTGATTGCATGCCCATGCGCTTTAGGCCTAGCAACACCTACAGCAATCATGGTAGGTTCAGGAGTCGGTGCAAAGAACGGCATCCTTATCAAAGGGGGAGATACGCTGGAGACTGCCCATAAGCTCAAATATGTGGTATTTGACAAGACCGGAACAATCACAAAAGGTCAGCCTGAAGTGACTGATATTGTCGGAGATGTGCTGATGATTTCCGCCTCAATTGAAAAAGCAAGCGAGCATCCTTTAGCTGAAGCTATCGTGAAAAAAGCCGAAGGGTTGAAGCTTGAGAAAGCTACAGGCTTCAAAGCTATACCAGGATATGGTGTCAGTGCCAAGGTCAAAGGTAAGGAATACTACCTTGGAAATCCAAAACTCATGAAAAAGCAAGGAATCAATATTGCTAAACTTGAAGCTGATATTCTTAGAATGGAAAATGAAGGAAAGACAGTCATGATTCTTGGAGACAAGAAAATCCTTGGATTGATAGCTGTTGCAGACACAATAAGAGAGACAAGCAGCCAAGCAGTCTCGAAACTGCAGAGGCTTGGGATTGATGTCTACATGATAACGGGCGACAATGAAAGGACTGCTAAAGCGATTGCGATGAAAGCTGGGATACTCCATGTATTTGCAGACGTCCTGCCCGAGAACAAGGCATATTATGTCAAAGAGCTCCAGAAGCAGGGTAAAGTTGCGATGGTAGGAGACGGAATTAATGATGCACCTGCCCTTGCAGTAGCTGATATTGGAATTGCGATGGGGTCCGGCACAGACGTCGCGATGGAGACAGGGAACGTAGTCATCATGAAGAATGATCTTGTTGATGTCGCCAAAGCTATAAGGCTGTCAAAACTCACAATGAGCAAGATAAGGCAGAATTTCTTTTGGGCTTTGTTTTACAATGTGCTTGGAATACCGATAGCTGCCGGAGTCCTTTATGGTTGGACAGGATGGCTTCTGTCGCCTATTGTTGCAGGCGGTGCGATGGCCATGAGCTCTGTGTCAGTTGTGGGAAATAGCTTGCTTCTAAGGATGAGCAAGCTTTGATTTTTTTTTAGGTTTTTAGTTGGATTGATGTGAATCCTGTTCAATAAGTATTAGGTCAGGAAACTATATATACTTGAATTCCAATTCTACTATTAAAGGTGAAAAATATGATTGCACAAAAGATTACCTCAAATGATGCTAAACAGATAGGTGAAAAACTGAGATTAAAGTGGAATAAGTTTAAGGTAGATCAATTTAGAATGGGTATGGAAGTAGAATTGGAGCACGGATTAAGAGATCCGGAAACAAATGTTTCCAATGATGATCTGCTCACAACAGGCAAGATTGCCCTTGCACACCTGAAGGAATTTCCGGATTATTACACCAGACTAAAAAAGATGGAAGCAGAAGCAGATGCTTACTGGAAAGATAAGAAACAAGACCATCAATAATTCCTTAAGAGATTTGCAAAGCAAAACTGCACTGCATAATATTCTTTGTTCATTGTGATAGGATTTAACAGTATGCAAAGCTGTTTTTAACCATCTTTACATCAAAAAAGGAAATGACCTTCTTCTTTTCAATGAGATTATGATAAAAATTCTGCGAAAGGCGGCTACTCCCCGCACTGAAGTGCGGGGTATCTACGCCGCCTTTCCGAGACGGATTTTCAGAAAATCAAACAAGAAAGAATTCACCGCATTCATCTCCAAACATGAATGTTGGAGATTTCTGCTTGTTTGATTTAAATTACGACTCTCTAAGCACTCCCCTCAACCATCATCCTTATATCTGCCTCAACAGCAGCAACATCTTGCTTTGTGATATCAGGGAATATCTCAGTTATCATTAAAGGGTTCATGCCTGTAATTGTAACTTTCCCCTTAGTTTCTATTACATTTATCTTGCACGGCATGCACAGGGATGCTAATTTATTTTTCTTGAGAAGCCTGGATGCATGCTTTGCTGAGCATATCTCAATTATCTTGAGCCTTTCAAACTCAAAGCCTTTTGCAGCAAGCCTCTCTTTTATGTCATAGATCTGGAAAAGCGCCCAGCCTTGCTTATCAACAGATTGCAGGACTGAAACTACTGCTTCATCAAAATTTTTGCTTGTATTTACTTCTATTGCTATATCATTCATTATTTTCACCAATAAATCTGATTCATAATAATTATCTCACATTGACAGTTAGCCTGTAAAAATTGGATGTGCACATGCCGATGAATGTTCCTCTCTTTGTCGGCGTGAATGTGTAATCCTTCTCACTATCGAAATTCGCCGCAATCCCAAGCTCAGGCAGTTTCAGGAACTGGGCACAATTTGTCAAAGTGCCGTCATTTCTGAGCGTTACCGGCTTTCCATACTCCAAATCAATCGTGTCAGGATAATAATTGTCACTCTTCATTCCGAGAACAATTATCCTGTCCTGTTGAGCCTGGTTTCCCATAAAGTTTCTGATTAGGATTAATGCTGCAACACCAAGAATTATCCCTAAAATGACCATGACCTTTTTATCCATTATTTTCACCTGTATTTGCGAAAAACTTTCTTATTTTAAAAAATGCTGTTTAACAGTTAATTTATTAATCTCCAAAATATAACATTGTGAGATGAATGTTGCATCCGGGACAGATAATGTATCATTACTGCAAAAAGCACTGCGTTACTCTATCCTTGATCTTATTTTGACACCAATCATGATTTCAAAGATCAGAAAACTCAAACAGAACCTGAGTCTTGAGGAATACTCCGACTTCTGCTTGAGTGATCCTCATAAGATGATCTATCCTCTTCAAGTGAAAGAGGAGATTCTTCTGCTTCTCCAAATGTTAGAAAAAAATCCTCCAAAAAATATCCTTGAAATCGGGACATCTAGAGGCGGAACATTATTCCTCTTTTCCAGGATTGCTGCAAAAAATGCGACGCTTATCAGCATTGATAAGCCTGGTTGGATTATCGGAAACGGATACCCTCCCTGGCGGATTCCTCTGTATAAATCATTCAGAAAAGACAATCAAAAAATATGCCTGATAAGAAAATATTCAGGAAAGCAAACTACTTCAAATGAGGTGAAAAAGCTTTTTGATGGAAAAATAGATTTCCTTTTTATAGACGGTGACCACAGCTATCCTGCAGTAAAACGTGATTTTGATTTATATTCGAGACTAGTAAAAAAAGGAGGAATAATAGCACTGCATGATATCATAAGAAAAGATCCTGAATGCTGCGATGTGAATAGGTTCTGGAAAAAAATAAAAGAAAAATATAAGCATAAAGAGATAGTATCTAAGGATCAAAATACAGGGATAGGTATTTTATTTTTCTGACATTGTTTGAAATATGTAGATTCCAACAATCTTTGCAAGTATTATTGTTATGAACATCTGGCCAGTGACCATCTCAATTACTGATAGGCTTCTAGCAAGAGTAGTTATCGGAACAATATCGCCATAACCAACTGTTGTAAGGGTTGAAAACGAAAAATATACAAGATCAGACCAGCTGTTTTCACCTGCTGTAAACGATCCGGGGTACGCTATCGAAATAAGAGAAAAAAGAACTCCAAAAGTTATGCCTATTATTATATAAACAGAGATTGCTCCGAATAAAACATCAGATGTGATATGCACAGCTTTCATAATATATGTAAGGATAGATATAATTGCATAAAAGTAGAACATGATAGCAAATACATGTGCAATCATGATATGCTCAGACGGATAATTCAGCCAATTTGTGACAAGCGCTGGAACAGCAAGAAAAACACCTGTTACCAGATGCATCCTATCGTAGCTGATTGCATATACTCCGGTCAAAAGAACTATTGAAAAGGCTATATTCAATATGGTTGATTCAAGTCCGCTGCCTTCAAGATAAGGATACAAAAAAAGCAGGAAAAGCAGCGATATAAAGAAGAATTTTAATTTTCCTTTAAGATGGATAGGGTTTATCATATCTCCACTAGTAAGATAATCAACTGTTTTTCGCATCTTTTTCCTGAACATCAGCCTAGATATAGAGATATTCTTTAAATAATTAACTTTGAACCATCAACTTCCCTGCACTCTCCCAGTTTCAAATCCAGTTTTTCCATATCTAGATTGCCTATTTTCGTCCTTTCAAGCTTTTTGACTATATTTCCGATTGATTCAAACATTTTTTTGATCTCCCTTTTTTTCCCTTCCCTGATTGAGACCATGATCTCTTCTTTCCCGATTCTTGTGATGCTGCACTCTTTTGTCCTGTACTTTCCTTCTGTCAGGTTGATTTTAACTCCCTCTTCGAGTTTTGCGATATCATCGTTTGTTACTTCCTTTTCAAGAACAGCATGATAGACTTTCTCGATATTATTGTCAGGGTCAGTTATCCTATGCCCAAGCTTTCCGTCATTTGTGATTATGAGAAGACCAGTCGTATCTTCGTCGAGCCTACCAACACAGAATAAAGTATTCAGTAGTGTATCGTCAATCTTAAGAAGCTCAAAAACGCTTTTTTTCCCAAGCTCTTTGTCCTTATCTGTAAGTTTTGACGATAAGTATCCAACAGGTTTATTGACAATGAAATATCTTTCCTGCTTTTTCATTGAGAGTTCCTTTCCTTTCCAAAGTGCTTTTCTTGAATTAGGATTGAACTGGAATTGGGGATCTGTCACAATTCTGCCACCTATAGTTATCTCCTTTTTCTTGATGGCTTCGATAAGATCATATTTTGACTGGAATAACCCTGTCTTAGAAAGGAATTGATGGAGACGAAGTTTCATTCAAATCATAAGTGCCAATACATTATTAAATCTTGCTTCGCAGCAACGTAATAATATATTAAATTAAGGAATGATTTAGCATTTCCTGGCAAAAGTTAGAAATCCAGAATGCCCTATCTGCTGGGAGAGTGGCCTGACTTTTCTGTCTTTTACTTCCCACTCCCTTTCAATTATTTCAGATGTTTTCAGATGAGTAAAGGCTGGCGGCATCTTGTTAACAAAATCCATGACCTGGGGAATTGTTGGACTATATGATATTAAGAACCCTCCTGGTTTCAGGCTTTTGCCTGCCATATCAAAAAATCCCCATGGATCCGGCAGGTCCAGAAGGATTGCGTCTGCATTCTTCTCATCAAACCCAAGCTTTGCATCTTTCAGTTTCAGTTTCATGTTCTTGATTTCAAGCAGTTCAATATTATGTTTCACAATATTAAAAAAATCTTCTCTTATCTCATAGGAATATACTTTCTTGCAGATCATTGCAAGGAGACATCCTGTAGCGCCGCTTCCTGCACCTGCTTCTATCACGACACTGTTTTTATTCAGCCCTGTTTCTGTAATTATTAGCCCTATATCTTTTCTGGGGATAATCTGTGCCCCTCTTTTTATTTTATGATATAAGTCTATGAACTGCGCATCATATATTGTGAATTCTTTTCCAGTATTGCTCTTCAGATGATCTCCTGGCTTTGAATTAGCGATGTCTGAAGATTTGATGAACCCATATTGGGTATGAAGATCCTTAGTTACATCTTTGGCTATGAAACTTTTCGTACCTGTGCTCAAAATCTTAACCATTTGATACTGATAATTAGGTTATAATAAAAAGTTTTTGAAAATTTATCTGAATTCAAGTAAAAGATAGGCAATCACTTTCGCATCACATAGGTTATGCAGTCCTGACATATAGATTAAACTCTTTTCCATTACAAATGCTTCTCACATGTGTATTAATCCTATATCTATCAATTTTTCTGAACCCATCAGTAATTTCAGATGAACATTTTTCACACAGAATATAATCTGCTTCTGAGATGGTCTCAACAACCTCAAAATTAGCGAGAATGCGATAATCCTCGAGATAACCATCAGAGTATGCTTGCCTAGGAATATTCAGATCTCTGTCCATATTATAGCATTTATCAAATCCTTTACCAGAAGGATCTGATTCAAAATAATAGTTAGATTCTTTTTGAAACTTGCTGAAAAAATCGGCAAACCAGTAATTAGTTGCTCCATCAGTGTACACATATTGCATAGAGTTGGTGTTTATGTTTGCTAGGTTAAAAATAAATAGGGCTAAAATTGGAATGTAAATCAGCCTATACACCTGATTAATTTTTTTGACAAAAAGCAGAAAAATTACCATGCTGACAAAATAAGTCATTAGATTAAATCTTGGCACTACCTTAATTCCTATGATAGTTATCACAATCTGGTGAAGCCTGTTAGCAATAAATAAGAGTATCCATATCACACTTTCTTTTTTGATAAATAGAGATAGTGCCATACCATAAATTAGAATCGAAACATATACATTTGGAAACAGAAGAAACATGGATCTGAGAGTATCAGAACCGTTAGTCAGGGTTCTTGCCTTCTCAACCCTTTCAAAGTTATAAGTTAGGGGATTAAATTTTACAAACAGGGAGAATATAAATAACCCTAACAGTATACCAAAAAAAATCAAGATTATAAGCCTTTTCGGAAAAAAATATTTGCGGAAATAAGCATAACCAATAGCAAATGCACTTGTCAGAAAGATCAATGAAAGAAAATCTTGCTTAGTTAGTATGATTAGGATAAGCACAGGAATAATCCATGGCGAATTTTCCTTTTTCTCGCATGCCAGATATAGTAAGCATTGGAAGATTGCAAGTAACAGAAAAAAGGTCAAATCGATATATGGAAATGAGATTAGCTCAATGAAAAAGGAGCTACCAATAATGATCATGATAAGGTTAAAGGAAAACTTATCATCAAATATCTTTTTTAACAAAAAAAACAGCATGAAAGTCAAAACTGCATTTAGTATTGCGCTGGAAAATATGAATGCTGAATATGTTGGTCCATATATGTACATAAATATAAGTGACCTGGGGTATACGATGGGATTACTTAAAAAATCATAATAGGAAAAAAACGTGCTAATATTTTTCGAATAGTAAATATTAACAAGACTTGCGTAATAATCCAAGTCATGAAATGATGTGAGATGCTGCGTGCTAAAATAACTGTAAGAGACCAAAAACACAAGTGCTAGTGCCAAGGAGATGACTAGAAGATAAATTAACTCATAATTTTTTCTTTTCTCATACATTGTGATTCTGCAAGAGCAGGAGATCGGAAGAGCACACG
>JBDRQT010000036.1:0-2080 GCA_043826135.1 archaeon | reverse complement strand
CGTCAATCATCTGGCACAATACTTCTCCAGAGGTCAAAAAGCATTGTGTTCTGCCTATTTTGTTTTTATAAAGAAACACAATACAAACACAATGAATCGGACGTTCTGAGACCTCAGAACACAATGAAACAAGAGTTTTGGCCCTCCTCAGTATTGTGGAGAGTTCTATTGTCCCTAAGCAAGAGATAATTTACGTAAAAAGGTAAGAATTATACGATTTTTCTTACCTAAAAAAGCAAGTTTAAAACAGCATTTTACAAAATGATATGCATTTTATTAATTTAATTTACATAAATGCATATCAAAATATGAAATAAATTTACTAAAATGCACATATTTAAAAAACTAAATGATGAAATACTGGTATGGAAGAGGAGATAGTCGAACTTAACAACATAGCAAAAGGGGAAGGAAAAAGATACACAAAGAAGAGATTCGTACACGACAGAATAACTAGCATTTTAACTGAGCGTGAGCATACTGCTCTTGTTGGCCCGAGAGGCGCTGGAAAGACAGTTCTATTGAAACAACTCCTGACTGAAACTGAAAATAGCTTTTACATCTCCTTAGATTCTGCTAAACTTGATAGGAGCTTATTTGAACTGGCCAAAGAGCTGTCTGATTCCGGGATAAAGATCTTACTTCTTGATGAGATACACGGCTATCCAGGCTATGACGTTGAACTCAAGAAAATTTATGATTTCTTGAGAATCAAAGTTGTTTTGACCAGTTCTTCTGCAGTAATGCTTCATGAATTGGCAGCGGACCTATCAAGAAGAATGAGAATCATAAAAATCTGGCCGTTTTCTTTGAGAGAATATCTGTTCTTCAAGAAAGATGAACAGCTTGAACCCTTTCAATTTGGGAATATGTTCGACCAGACTGCATGTCGCGAATATTATGGAAAAACAATGCAGCTAGAATTGGATTTCAAGGAATACTTGCAATCTGGGAATTATCCCTTGACTCTCAGTAGGAATGATGTTTTGCCATTATTCAAAACAATGCTCGAAACAGTAATTAACAAAGATCTGATCAGGACTGGAAAAATAACGCATGATGAAACACTAGACATATCTAGGTTGGTGGCCTTTTTGGGTAAGTCGCCTCCAGAAGACATGAACTATTCGTCCATTGCAAGGAATATTGGTATAAGCAGATATTTGGCTGAAAAATACCTTGAACTATTAGAGAAAGCATTCGTGATCCATAGAGTCATGCCCAAAGGCCATGGAGTAATGAAAGAGCCAAAAATTCTAATGGCACTACCTTATCGCTTACTCTACCGTCAGTATAATGAGTGCGTTGGAGCATTGCGGGAGGATTTTTTCGTTGATTCATTTTTGAGATTGGGATTCGACCTGAGATACCTTAAGACCAACAGGGGAAAGAAAACTCCAGATTATATCATTGATGATACCGTCTTTGAAGTGGGAGGTCAAACTAAAGGACACTCCCAATTCAAGGGATTTGAAATGAAAAAGAAGATAATATTCACGCAGCCAGGCATGTTGGATAAAATACGGAGACCTTTGTTTTTTGCTGGTATGATTGAGTAAACCGGCTCTGAATGAGGCTCTATTTAATCCCTGCTCCTAAAACACCGAGTTAGGGGGATATAAAAACATATCTATATATATTCTATAACATGACTGGAGATCAAAGCCTTGCATCTCAAAGACAAACTTATAGACGACTCATGCTACAGAAGGCAGTGGATCTGTCCAAAGAACATGGAGGCCTCAGAAAAATTCCTGCAAAAATACTCGAAGAAAATGGAATTGGTTTGAGCGTAAAGAAAGGGACGGTCCGAGTATTAATACGACTCCCCGGAACTGAAATCATGGAAAAGCGGATTGCCCAGTTTCAGCCTGTTGAAAATCCTGCGCAAAAAGAACTGGAATCTTTCAAGCTTTCTCCAGAACCGCCCCCTCGCGCAGTAGCCCAAAGGCCAGCAACAATGGAGGATTTCTGGATTGAACAGGGCTGGTATAAATTAGATAAGAATGGTTGGAGGCTAATAAGGGCTAAGTGGAAAGAACGTGATGACGTAAGGGCAGAGGCCATAAGGTTTATGGTG
>JBDRQT010000035.1:0-49754 GCA_043826135.1 archaeon | reverse complement strand
GCATTCAACATCACAGATAACCAAGATGAGCTCATCAACTACACAGTAATAGTGGACGGATCAGCAGTAAATTCAAGTGAAATAGCGAATTCGACAATTGAATCAATCAATTTAGCAGCGCTATCAGATGGATTGCATTATCTTGTAGTAGAAGTGTTTGATGAAGCAGGTAACAGGTTCAACTCAACACCAGTCCAATTTTTTACAGTCGATACTGCTCCACCGCTCCAGAACATGCAACCTGTACTCAGAGGTGATTTGGACGGATATTTTGTCGTTGGCGACTATTTCAACATGTCAGTGAATTTCACTGATGTAACAGGCGCAACACAGAACGTGACTTTCAACATGAGCAGCATATGTGATGATTTTGTTGTTACCAAGACTGCAATAGAAAGCGACTACTGGCAGGCAAATTGCACAGTCGATATTAATGTCGATTTTAGTCCAGTAAATATTACTTATCTCTTTTGTGATACAGTAGGCAATTGCAACAGTAGCTTCTATACAGTTGTCCTATTTAATTTCACATATCCTTCGGATGTGGACGGGATCCTTACCTTCTACCATGATCAGACAACAGACCTTACAACAGAATCTAATCTTAATGATGTCCCATTTACTCTCGAATTGAACATTAACGGAGCAACACTTCCGGGCCAGCCATGGATTGGTTTTAAGAACGCTCTAAGATTAAATTTCAGTTCAATAGATTTCACTGACCCGCAGGCTCAAACTGATTTACAAAACCTTGCTACAGCCATCAATATAACAATTAGGAATCCAAAAAATGGTGAATACGGCGGAAGCAGGATATATGTGGATACCGGTGCATTTGCAGCGCTTGACACAGATGCGACAATTAGGCTTAGTTATTTGCCATTTACCGGCCTTGAGGCAGCAAACCTTATGAATGATACAGGAGGATCTGACTCGATTTCTGGTGTGCGGTATGTATCCAATCTGGACGGTACAGGGAACCTGACTTTTACAGTAACAGGATTCTCAGGGTACAATGTGACAGATTCAGCACTTCCAGAAATAACGATAAACAGCCCGCTTAACAATACTTACAGCCAGGCATTATATCTTAATTTCACATTCAACGGTACAGGGACTGAAATTGATAACACTACTGTCAATGTAACTCTTACAGTTGCAGGTATCGACATCTATTATGCCTTTGAGAATTTCACCTGCGTCGCATCAGATAATTACCAGGTGCAGGAATGCTATCAGCTTATGGCAGGGCTTCCAGACGGAGTCTATACAATTGCAGCATCAGCAAATGATTATGGTGGAGCGAGCGGTAACTTTGCTATTGTAAGCGGCGAAAATATAACCCTTGATACAACCTCTCCGACAGTAAGCTCACTCAATGCACCAACTAACGCATCATACTTAAATTATACTACAGTTACATTCAATTTCACAGCATATGATAACCTGGATACTTTCCTTGCATATACCTTATATCTGGATGGTGCTGCAAATGAGACAGGTGTTATGGCAAATGGCACAGCTGCAAACTTCACACTAGTCGTGAGCGAAGCAAGACATAATTGGACAATTGGTGTCACAGATGATTCTGGGAAAACAGCAAATTACACGGGTCAATTCAATTTCTATGCAGATACAACCGCTCCCACTACCTCAAGTAATGAGCCTACAGGTTGGCAGACAACTGCGTTTAATGTCATACTGACACCTGCAGATACAGTTGCAGGAGTATATTATACTACTTATCTATATGATGGGGCGGCAAGCAACGGAACAAATGTATCTGTAACCACTAGCGGAAACCACACAATAGCGTATTATTCAGTTGACTATTCCGGAAATGTAGAATCTACACTTACAGTTTATGCAGCTCTTGATGTTGTTAACCCAGTGGTATCAAGTTTGAATGCTCCAGCAAACGGCAGCCAACAATTGCCAGATGTCGTGTTCAATTTCACAGCATATGATGACATCGATACAAACTTGTCATACACATTGTTTCTGAACAGTACGGCAAATGTAACAGGATATGCTCCAAATAATACAGCAACAGTCTTTTCAGTAAATTTCCCTGAAGGTGCAGATTACTATTGGACAATCCAGGTTGCAGATGATTCAGGACGGGCTGCTAACTTTTCTGGTAATTATGTTTTTTCAATATATGAGTTTGCCCCGACTTCTGCACCAATCCTTGATGCCAGTGGTGTCAATGATACAGACAGCGATGGTAATATTGAGATAGGTTGGGCAGCAGATGCAAATGCAACTTATTATCGGGTATACAGGCAATCCACAAACATTACAAATGCAACTGATGCAGACTTATTGGCCACAATCGCTGCGCCAACAACACAATTCCAGGATAACACATCAGTAAATGGTACTACCTATTGGTATGCTGTCACTTCGGTTGACTCAGCATTGAATGAGAACAAGACAATAGTATCGGCAAGCTTCAGCGTAACTTCAAATGATACTATCCTTCCAAAACTCCCATTAAATACCGGTGCGACAACCAATACAGACGGCTCAGTCACTGTTAGCTGGAATGCAGTTACGCAGGATATTAATAATAATTCTGATACAATAATAGTTTATAGAGTATGGAAAACAACAAATCTAACAGGCCTCAATCTCAGCGCAGATGCTGAAAATGTGAGTGATACTTTGAGCACAAGCTATACAGATACATCAATCACAACAGGCACAAATTATACCTATATCATCACAGCGATAGATGATGGCAGTAACCATAACAATACAAGATCAGATTCAAATACTATAAGTATTGAACCGAGTGCCTGCTCAAACTCATATACCTATTCCTCTTGGAGCACATGTTCAAGCAGTACTCAATCAAGAACAGGAACCAGGACTTGTTATGGTGGCGGAGCCAACAGCACCACTGGGTCACAAAGTTGCACATCTGAATCATCTGGCAGCTCAAGCAGTAGTAGTCCAAGCACTTCTACAACGCCAAGCAATCCAGTTCAAGTCCATATGTGGCAGCTTTTGTCAAAAGGTACATCAACAATAATGTCAATTACTAATCCAAACTTAGGCATAACTGAACTTGTAATTGGACTTAAAGAAGATGTAAAAAATGCCAGGCTATCTGTTGAAGCATTATCGGATAAGCCGAGCGGAACCCCTAATTTTATTGGAAGAGTCTATAAATACTTGAAAATCGATAAAGGAACAATTACGGATTCCTCACTAATTGGCGCGAAAATCAAGTTTAAGGTGGAAAAATCCTGGTTATCGGAGAATGGAATTTTGGCACAGAATATAGTGCTAAAAAGACTGACTGCAAACTGGTATGATCTTCCGACAAAGAAGTCAAGCGAAGATGGAAATTATATATATTATGAGGCAGACACACCAGGGTTCAGTTTCTTCATCATAGGTGTTAATCCCTCCATTGAACAAATCAATGCACCAGAACCAGTTCAACAAGAGATAATAGAGCCGCAACCTGAAGTGATAGAAGAAACAACTCCTGCAGTTGCTGCCCCTGAAGAGAATAATGCTCCGCTACCAGTTCCGGTTGCAGTCCGTAAGACAGGCAATCCAGCACTACTGATTATTGCGATTATTGCAGGACTTCTGGGTATCTATCTATTTGCAATAAACAGGAAATCAGAAAAAGTGGAAAAAAAGGATCATATCGATAAATCAATTCGAGAGCTCGAAACAAAGCTCAAAGACATCGAACAGGTTCACAAAAAGAAAAAATTATAAACTTCTTAACTTATTTTTTATCTTATGGTAATATATGATAAAAACCAGTTCACTTTCAATATAGTATTTGTTATCATACTTATTGCTTCACTTTTTTTGAATATCTATTATTCTACGAATTTCAAGATACTTGAAAATAGATTCATCTCCTTAAATAACACACTTGGGAAAGTTGAGGAGAATCAAAACTTTAATTTCATCCAGGGAGGGCATACTCAGATAGATTATTCATTGACAGAGCATGGAGTTCTTATCTCTTCAGCTGATAATTATGGGAAATTCTCTGGCCCATCCATGCAACCTAGCATTTTTGACCAGAATACGCTGATTGAACAAGAATACGATATGGAGCCGCTTCAAGCTGGCCAGATAATTAGGTTTATGAGAGGAAACCAGGCAGTTATCCACCGAGTTAGAGCTGATTATGGCGAGACAGTATATGTCCAGGGAGATTCTCTTAAAGATGGGGAGATCATCAGTAAGGCGCTTATTACGCATGTAGTGATTGGTATCTTGTTTACTTAGACAGAATTTGCATCAAAATAGAATCCTGTATCAGGCAGCTTAGCAAATTTTTCCTTGCCACCATCCTGAATTCTCCAACTAAGAGTATAATCAGTATATCTATAAATTCCAAGTTCCTGCATTAATACATTGAAAGCTCTTTTATTGAGCTTGATTGATTCATGCAGTTCGCCAATTTTCTCATCAGCTTCAGATTTTGAAACATATTTCCTTTTCTTCTTCATTTGCAGCTCTCTCATTTGCCTGACTTTTGACATTATGTGCCGTTCATAAGAATTTGCCGCAAGCCTTCTGGCTTTTTGCTCATTCATCACAAAATTCATTATGCCTCTTGTGATCTCATTTGGGAATTCCATCTTTCGGATGATATGGTCCAGAGAGATGGTACTCAAGATATCATCAATTCCCGGGCTGAGTCCTACTTTTTGAGATATTTGGTGAGTTAGTTCACCGATGTAGTGCCCAAGCTTAAAAAAAACAGATTCATCAACTTGTCTTATATCCCTTAGTAATATTGTAGGATAACCTCTGTAGGAACCGCCGTAATTGAACCATAGGAATTTTACCGGATCAAATTTTTTTCCTATCCATTCTGCTTCCATATCAAATTGATTCTTCCAAGAAAAGTTAAGCTTTGAGCTGGGAACACTAATCCCCATCTTTCCTATCCTATCCATATCTTCTATCAGGCGACGAGCGGACAAATCAACACCACCTTCACTAGTTGTTCCCAGAAATATGATGTCGATTGTTTCATATTGCATTTGGTTGATATTTCTTCTTCCGGCATTTTCTATCTCATCTGCAATCAGCCCGTATGTTGTAAATATTGAGTCGGCGGCAGCCTGTTTGCTTTGGTCAGCATTAAATTTTAAAGATAAATACACAATATGTTTTCCTTTAGGATCACGAAGCATGAGGTCTTGCTCTGAGAATATATTATAGACGCTTCTTTGTATGACAGGCCGAACTCCGTGCTCGGCATAATATGCCCAAAAAAAATGATGGAGTGATGCAGCTTCAAATAAAGGCCCCATCAGTGAATTATTTTTTAATGGCTTGCCTGAAAGTGTATGATTACAAAAACCATTTACAATATTAGCAGACGCTACAGGGAGAACAGTATCATAAGCAACAACCTTGTCAGTTCCAAGATCAAAGGTGTATTTAATGTTCATTCTGCGGCAGAGACTGTTCTTTTATTTAAGTTTAGCTCTCAGTAGTGTACAGATTTCTCATGTGTGAGACAAAAAAATTCTGAGAAACAGTAAGTAGGATAGGCGCTGTCCAGAGTCCTCCGTCTGTGCCATGAGTGCCATGAAATGCCAAAAGCATTCATGGCACGGCCAGACGAAAGTGACCGAGTTCCTAAACTTTGGTTTGGGGTTTAGGTCACTGAAGTAGGAGACTCTGGACAGCGCCAGTAGGATAGGAAATTATTTAATTGCCGGAAAATAACAATAGGCTTGATGGATTCTGAAGAGCTGGACTCATGGTATGAGGCAAAAAAAGATATGCTTACTGAGAAATACGAAATGAAATTCCAGAAAGGGAACCATGAAAGATTAAGTAAAGAATTCGCAGGAGAGCTGGATTCTCTGCACAAGGAATATGAAAAAAGATCAATGAAAATAACCTCTCATGATTTGAGACGCCACAATCTGATATTTAAAATCAAGATATTCATGATGAAACATTTTAGTTTTCTTGAATCATTAAAAAAGAAAAAAGAATAACCTTTTTATAGTCACATAATTTAAATATGGTTGTGAAAAAATACGAGCAACAGATTAAGATGCTAAAAAGGCTTCAGCTGGCTTTGCTTGCTGTCTGCGTCATTGGAGCAGGAATTATCCTATTTTTAAATACAAGGCCTGAACTGTCATCATATCTGGTCAAGGATGACTGCGGCCCTATCGGCGGCGCAATATCACATAGTATAGATGATGAGGATTCTTGCATGAATGGATGCACAGCAAATTGCTTATCTCTAAAACAAACCTATTATGATAGCAAATTTGATTTATCAAGTCTGGGCTGCAACAGTTGCAATTGCACCTGCAAGCAGTAAAATATTTAAAAGGCCGAGATTATTTAATATGAATATGCGGGGTGAGAAATTAACATTAGTATTGTTATTTCTTATACTCCTCTCTATAGTCAGTGCCCAGGAAAAGCCTCAGGTATATATCTCCAATTCAGGAAATTGGCAGGATGTTTACTCTGTCATGCAGTATTCAGCGCTTACCGGCGGGACAGGATATTTTCTGGTTAGTACGCGGCATTCAACGCTTCTTATAAACCAGCTTAATAAGGATGCATATACTATGGTAGTATCATCTACTGAAAATCCTTATGTGGTAGGCTACAAGCCAATACTTGAATCACGAGGCTTTAAAAGAGTCGACGAAGTGAAGACAAAGAGTGTCAATCTGGAGCTGGCAGGAAGACTCGACGCTTCAATTACACGCTATTTGGTTTTGGATGATTCATATGGCTATAATGCGATATCAGTAGCGCCATATGCAGCGGTTTCTAAGTCATTTGTCTTGTTTGCCAACAGGAGAAATATCAATCAGGTCTATTCTTACCTGAAGACAAGGAAAGTTGATTCATTGATATTATATGGCCAACTGGACAGGGAAGTTAAAGACAGATTGTCTGAATGGAAACCTGAAGTGATAAATGAGCAGGACAGGTTCTTGGATAACCAGAAGATAGTAGATAAATATCAGGAAGTGGTTAAAAAAACAGGCGAGCCAAAAAAACAGGCAATCCTAACAAACGGCGAATTTATTGAACAGGAAATTATGTCTGGGCTTGAGCCTGTTGTGTTTATCGGAAGGGCAAATGTACCTGACCAGGTTAGAGAATATATCAAAGCTAGTGATATAGATATCGGTATCCTCATAGGGAATGAATTAGTTGGGAGCGCAACATTAATCAGGCAGGAGCTTGGAATCAGTGTTTTTGTAAAGTTTGCCCAGTCTGCCAGGGCACCGACAGCAGCTATATCGCCTGTTGAGGATCTTGATAGATTCTATTTACCAAGATATCTTGTTGACATTGATATTTACCAGGTCGCTTACAACAGGGTTGCAAACAGGATTGAAGTGACTTATCAGAACAAGGTTGATTTGAGTGCATATTTTAAAGGGACAATCACTTTAAGGTATGATGGAGGAACCCAGGTGCTGGGAGATGAGGAATCATTGTTCATTGATAAATTGGAATATAAGACAATAATCTATATTAAAAATTCAGAAGACCTTCCGCTCCAGGCGATGTCAGGAGATATTACAGCTGATGTTTTCACAGTATTTGGAGAATCCAAGAATTCACTTGAATACCAGCTCAGAAAAACAGTGACTGTGGAAACGACAGATATACTTGATAAGTCAAAGATTGAGTTCGGCAAGGTGCTGTTCGACAAAAGAAGCGGAAAATTCCTTGTTGAGATACGAAACATAGGGGACACGGATGTCTATGTTAACCTAGAGATGATAGATCTTCTGATAAATGATCAACTGGTAACTCTTGGCGCTGACAAAATCGTATTCATCAAAAAAGGAGATTCCCAATTCATCGAAGTCACGTCGGGCATGACTGAAGAGGATCTTGGCAGTAATCCAAAAGTAAAAATAAGAGCATATTATGGTGAAAGGGAAAGAAGCCTTATCTATGTGATTGAGGGTGATTTCAGCTATGACTATACGGGTTTTGGCTATATCACAGGCCAGGTCCTAAAGGATATAGGAAAGAACATGATACTCTACGGCCCGATGCTCATAATAATAATCCTATTGATATTGATACTTGGCATGAAGAAGAAATGCCCGCACTGCGGAGAGATTAATAAACTCAGGGTCAAGAAATGCAAGAAGTGCAGCGGGGAGATTTAGCATTAAGGAGTGGCAATTTCGGATAATTTTTTAAATAATTCTATTGTTTTCTCTTTCAATAACCTATCGAGAATGTAAATGACAGATAAAACACTTTTATTAAACCAGGAACAGGTTGATGAATATCTACTTCAGATTGGATTAACGGATATTATTCTCGCTGATGTAAGGGGAATAATGGATGATAAAGAGAGATTAATTATTGCGGGTAAATATTTCTCCTCAATTGGAAAATTTGATTTTTCATTCAGCGAATTATCAATGTTAGTTGCTAGTGAATGGGCTGGAATGGGAAGCAATAGGGGATTAATTGACATGTTAGCGTCCAGCTATCGTGAAAAACAAGAGCATGTACGTCAGACCCAAGGATTTGAAGTCCCTCTTATTCATTTGCTGCGTGAGGATACGGGTAATTATTCTGGAAATTATTTAGAATCCCTTACAGTATGGCCTGAAGTTGAATTTAGCGATGAAGATCTAAGAAGGTCAATCAGGTTGCCACTTGGACTCAATAAAGAAATAGCTCAATTTATCGGAATGATTTGGGCAGATGGCAATATTCAGCGGAGCTCGGGTGCATCCCGTTTGAATGTTATCCAATTAGGAGGAGATCCTCCACAGAAAGAGATGTATACAGAATTTATTCAGCCAATGTTAAAGAAACATTTCAACTATGATTCTACTCTTTATCTCTTAAAGGCGACAAGGTCCTGTTTAATCGATATAGGCTCTTTTGCAATCACAAGCTGGGTATTTGATCAGTTAGGGATTAAAATTGAAGGTGGCAGAGTTAAGAGAACTATACCCTATTGGTTATTTGAATCTGGGGAAGATATAATAGAGGGATTTGTTGAAGGTGTAATTGCAAAGAGAGGCATAATTAATCCGGATCCGCTTAGCATACAGTTTTCAGTGACGTCAAAGAGTTTTCGGGAATCACTTTATCATTTATTTAGCGAAAGAAACTACAGTGTTTCTATTCGTGAAAATTGGAAAGTTGCTATTCATGCAGAAAGCACCAGAGAAGTTTTATTTGAAAGTGAGCTGTTAAATTATGAGCACAGACATTTTGCTGAAGAGTACAAAATTAGGCATATAATGGGAAAGGAAAAATTGTTGTCAATTTGGTATGATGTTCTGGCCGGCCGTCGTTCCAGATTTCCACATTTTGCATTGAATCAAGATGAAAACAGAATGGTTTTGATTGATGCACTTTTGGAAAAATACAGAAGGGAAGTCGATCCAATTGGATATCCCAGGAGGCCCTATTTTGAACAAAATAAACTCCTTGGATTGTTCAAGTCTCTGGGAGATAATACACGTAAAGTTTATACTTTTGCAGGCATATTGGATCAACAATCAAACAGATACGATCCTTGTGCCGCGGGCAAGCTGGGTCTTGTTTAATTTTCCAAAAATGAAAACATTATTTCATTAATAAAAAGATTTAAATATTCCTCGATGTCATATATCCATAATGAGCATTCTGAGTGGCCTGATTGATGAAAAAATAGAGAAAGTGCTCACTGTTTTCGTACACGGCAAGGGGGAGCTATTTCATATCAACAAGGTGGCAAAGGAATCAGGAGTGCCTCTTGCAACTACTTTCAGAATTATTAATGGCCTTGTCTCTAGTGGGTTTCTGGAAATCCAAAAAATATCAAAATTCAAAATATATAAGCTTGCTGACAATAAAAAAACAAGAAAATTGAGGGATCTTCTGTGAAAATCAGATTGGTGCTCATGGTGATAGCAGCAACGCTTCTCATAGGAATAGTTGCATTTACTGCCCAGGTGTTAGTGACAGATCCCAGCATCATCGGAAATGCATTGGTATCGACTAAACTAGTTATAGTAGAAAAAGCAGCAAATGCATGCAATATCTCATTTGTTCCGGGATGGAATCTTGTATCGTTTAATTGCTTATCATCCAGCACATCATATGATGGTTTTTTTGAAAATACGACGAAACACATTCTGCGTACTTATGTGGCTGATGATTCAGCAGATCCCTGGAAAAGCAACAATCCTGACCTTCCTTCCTGGGTGGTTCATGATTTGGCTACAGTTGGAAGAGAAAATGGATACTATCTATATTCTTCAAATGATTCTAAATTGCTAAGATATGGTGAACTCGTTGTCCCTACTCTCATACCCGTAGTCCCTGGATGGAACTTGATTGGTTATCCGAGCAACGCAACAAAAGAGATAAACCAAACATTTGGCGGAAATATACCTGATTTTGATTATGTTCAATCATATAATGCGTCAGACACAATAGATCCCTGGAAAGAGTGGACATGGAATTCCTCTCTTGCAAGCAATGAGGATCTGAATTTGACAGTCCCGGGTTTTGGGTACTGGGTATATATGCTTAGTTCCGAGGACGTGGTGGTATCATGAAAAAGATAATCTATTTGTTATTTATCTTCATGATTGCAAGTTTTGTTATAGGAGCTCCGCCACTTCCAACTGACTTTTATGGGACAGTCACTTGGTACAATGCAAACCGGACTCCAATCTCAGCAGGGTCAATTGTAAGTATCAGTGCAGGTGGTATTGATTGCGGCTCATTTACAACTGTAACTTCCGGCTATTATGGTAGCCTTTCCTGTTTGGGTGACGATTCATACACAGCAGAAACAGAAGGCGCAGTGAACGGCCAGAATATAATATTTACATTAAATAATGGTACATCTTTGACATTCGGAGATACAGTGTGGTATTATGGAGAATATCATAATGTAAATATAACACCGACTCCAAAGTGCCCTAATTCGGTCTGTGAATTAACTGAGAGCTGCATAAGTTGTACTGAAGATTGCGGCAGGTGCCCTATCAATAATTCAGGCGGAGGAGGAACCGGTGGTGGCGGCGGCGCTGGAGGAGCTGGCGGTGGAGGAGCTGGTGGCGGCGGAGCAGCAGGCGGAGGTGGCGGCGGTGGAGGCGGCGGCGGCGCTGGAGGAGCTGGCGGTCTGCAAAACCTGGGAGATATAAATTTATCACTATCCATTTGCCACGAAGATTGGAGATGTACTGAATGGTCTCCATTTGTATGTCCTGTAGAAGCTGTTCAAACAAGATTATGCACAGATGCAAATGACTGTAACACATTTAATCTAAAGCCATCACTGAACCAGACCTGCGCATATGAAGGTACATGCTATGATGATTTAAGAAACCAGGATGAGACAGATAGAGACTGTGGTGGATTTATCTGCGAGCCATGCGAGCTTGATAAAACATGCAGCACTGATTTTGACTGCAAATCAGGATTCTGTCATCCGATTGAAAATGTCTGCAAAGAAGCAACATGCACAGACAGTTTTAAGAACCAAGGTGAAGAAGGAACTGATTGCGGCGGCCCATGCCCACCATGCGAACACCCGACTCTTGAAAAACCTGAAACAATAATCAGGTTCATCTCAAGAGGGTGTGGTGATTTTCCATGGGTCTTTTTATTAGTGTCATCAATCGCCACTTTGCTAATTTATCTTGCAGGAAAATATTATATCAGCAGGCAAAATAAAACACCAAAATATGGGAAATTAAAGAAAATTGATAAATTGATCAAGATCTATAACCTAAATAGGGACCTAAAGGTATTTACTCTTCTGGTCATACTTCTGGAAATATCAATTGCACTATACATGTATTATTTCTGCGAACTAGGGATATGGTTTGGAATAATCTTGTTGGTGGTTTTCCCGATGATTGTAGCTATAATCCTTAAGCATTATGTATTTGATGAAAAAAGGAAAAAACTTATCCTCAGAAGATTGATACTTGAGCATGAAGATTCTATTCTGCATCTTATCAATATAGAGCATGATGAAATAAAGAAAGAGGAAAAAGATGTAATTGATGTCCTGAAAGATTATGATTTCAAAAAGATTGGCCCAGCACTAGCAGTTCTTTTGAAGGATATAAAATACCTTTTAGAAGAATTTCAGCAAACAAAAGATGAATTTACTTTCGAGCTTGAAAATACCATTTCAGATTCCATCTTGCTGCTTGATGACTATAAGGATAAAATAGATGCTGATGAAATTCTTAGCCAAATATATACAACACTAAAGTTAGCTGAAAAGGTGCATAGGGATATACTCTCACAATACAAATCCCTTGAGGAAGACAAACAACTTAAAGAGGATTTGGAAGAATATAGTGAGGATTCAGAAGAGGATACGGAGAGTAGCGATGAGGCTCCAGAAAACGAAAACAAAGTTCAAGGAAGCCCGATTAAATCAGACTATAAGGCTCAGCCGGATTATGGCAATATCCAGTCAGCAATTAGAACAGTTCCTGACAAACTTGAATTCTTGAATAAACAAGCTGCATTATATCCAAAAGATCCGGTAATCTTGTTTATGTTAGGTTCCCAGTATCATCGGGAAGGAAAACTGGCAGAGGCAGAACAAAAATATAAGGAAGTATTGGACATCAATCCAAAATATAAGGCGGCACTTTATTATCTTGCAAGCATCTATACGCAGCAAAAGAGGCTGAAAGATGCTTACGATCTATATAAAAAAATAGTCGCTATGGATGAGAATTATCAGAACGCGAAGCAGAACTCTGAAATCCTGAAAAAGAGATTGGACAAAGATTAAACATAAGTTTTAAATAAGTGATTTTCATACTGGTAAATATGGTCTGTCCACATGTGAAAAATCTTTATAGTTATGTCAAGGAGCATGATCTGAAGATATCAGCAATAGATATTTTGACAGTAGAATGCAAAAAATGCAAGGAAAGGACTAATTGCGATGTCATTAACTAATCTTATCTTAGCAACTTTGGTATGCCTTGGTCTTCAGCTAGGGTTTTTCATATTTGCAGCCATATTCAAGACTGACAAGCTTACTGATCTTTCTTACGGACTGACTTTTATTGTCTTAGCACTTGTTATGCTTTTTTTTAATTCTCTGACAACAGCAAGAATAGTTGCAGCATCAATGGTAGTCATCTGGGGGGTAAGGATTGCAGGATATCTTTTTGTAAGGATTTTAAAGATGAAGAAGGATGCAAGATTTGACGGCATCAGGGAAAACACTTTGAAGTTTGCAGGGTTCTGGATTATGCAGGCAATCACCATATTAATTATCATGCTTCCAATATTTGCAGTATTCTCAATCGATGGAAGAATGGGATATGTTTCATATTTTGGTTTTTTCATATGGCTTTTTGGCCTTGTATATGAGACAAAATCAGATATGCAAAAATATCATTTCAAGCTGACAAAAAAAGGTTTTGTCAAAGAAGGATTATGGAAATATTCAAGGCATCCTAATTATTTTGGAGAGATACTTTGCTGGGTTGGAGTTTTTATTTTTTCAGTTCCTTTTTTAAGCGAGTTTTATTGGTTGTCAATAATTAGTCCAATATATATCACTGTTCTTCTTGTGTTTGTGACAGGTATTCCTCCTCTAGAAAAAAGCCATGAGATTAAATATGGGAAGGAATATGTAGAATACAAAAAAAAGACAAGCATGCTTATACCCTGGATTAAACATTAACTTTAAATTATGAATTTTCTAGCTCATACGAATGGTCAGAATAAATTTAATTGATCCTGCAGCGCTTAGTGATCAGCATCTTATTGCAGAGTATGATGAGTTACTCATGCTCCTTGGATATGTTAGAAGATATCCTGAAAAAAAGGATATACCTGAATTCTATACCCTTGGAAAGGGACATATGAAATTCTTCAAGGATAAACTTCATTATCTCAGGGACCGGCATGAACTCCTCAAGAAAGAGATGAGAACAAGAGGATTTAGGGCAAGCATAACAATTAGCCTCAGTGAATTTCCAAGAGAGCTTCACGGCAGCTATGTGCCTACATCAGAAGCGATAGGCATAATCAAGCAAAGGATAACCCAAAAGCTTTTGCAAAAACCCAGTTACTATAGATATTATGGAGAATATAGAGAGTTGAAATTCTTTCTTGGTCTGATAGAAGGTATCAGATTCTAAAGTAGTATCAAAGACGCCGTTGCACCACAATAGAAATATATATTGTTTATGAGGCTTGGAAAATACTTCCTGATAGCTTTTGCCTGTTTCCTTGCTTTTGTTATCCTATACGAGCATTTGACTTCATATATGTCAAATGAATTACCTTTCTTTGCCGCAATGTCAATCTCTGCTAGCGCTCTTTTCTTTTTTTTGATCAAAATATTGGTAGATATAGAATCATAGTCCTCTCTAAGCTTATGGCAAAGTTCCTGCGTATATTGGTCGTGCTTGTTTAGCTTAACACATCCCACCTCTACAGATATACAAAAAGGTAAACTGATATATATACTTTATTATGGTGCAGGCGCTGTCCAGAGTCCTCCGTCTGTGCCATGAAATGCCAAAAGCATTCATGGCACGGCCAGACGAAAGTGACCGAGTTCCTAAACTTTGGTTTAGGGTTTAGGTCACTGAAGTAGGAGACTCTGGACAGCTCCTATGATGCAGAATCACTTTCTGTGTTTTTTTTCAAACCAGAATTTCATTCCAATTAACAGAATGTTGAAGATGAGCGCAGTGATATTTGCAGCAATCATTGGAAAGCTTTTCAGATAGATGCCGTACGCGAGCCAGAGCGAGCATCCTATCACAAAAAATATGCTCAGCATATAAGATAGATCATTGAGATGCTTGTTTTTCCAGCCTTTCAGGATTTGAGGAATAAAGGCAGATGAAGTCATTATAGCTGCAAGATTTCCAACAATTTCCCAGTTCATTTTACAACTTTTGTATAAGGTTGCTTAAATAAGTTTGCATGGCTCGGTCAAATATGGATAAAACAGAATTTCTTCAGAAAAGCAATACTTGAAATACCAATGATATTAGTATATTTTAAGCTATTAGCACTATGATTTGATCCTAATCCGGGAATAAGTAACAAAATCTAAGTTAAGTTATTTGACGTTTTTTTCAGTAAATTTGATTCGGTTAACCTTTCTTTAGAAACATAATATATTTATACGATAAATTGCATCCATATAAGATATGGCAGCCTTGGCTGATAAATACACTTTGCAGGAGGAGGATGTGGCTCTTGTAATTGGATACATAATGCAGAGTCCAAAAGTCAAGGACACATTGAATTATGCCAAAGCATTCTATATGGAGATTATCTCTTTGGACAAATATCTGGGTAGGCTTATCTGGCACAGGAGACTCAGGAATTATTATGAGGTCAGGACACTGATAAAGATTCTGAATTCCAGGATTGACAACGTATCAAAGACAATCGAAGAGATTTCGAAAGGGTTATCCGATCCGATAAAAGAGGGTGTGAGCATAATTGCTGTAATTGCAAGCATAGACACTCATGAGTTCAAGGAATATCTGCAAAATAACAGATATGGTGCACAGAAGCAAATCCTGCAGAATTTTGAAAGCCTTAAACTCCTTGGTGATAGTGAGTTCATGAGATCCTATTCAGAATTCATGGAAGTCATGTCTGCTATCAATTTACTTGCTAAAGATAAGGAGGAAATTGCCAGAAAAGAATATACCAATAAACAGGATAATGGTCTGGAAGAATATAAAAAGATGCAACGCCAGCATCTGGACGGCTTTTTCACTGACCTTGTCAGGTTCAAGCAGAGGACACATAATCTGATCATAAGAATGAATAAGCTAAAGCATGTCAAGGAAGATATCCAGATATTTCATTTTCATGACCTGCCTGATACAAAGTATAAAAGAGAATATCTTTTGCATTTGGTAGGAGGACTTGGAAGCAATGCAGGAAGAGCTGCACTTCTCAGGTTTTTGATGGTGCTCTCTCGGGCAGGATATTTGGTAGGGTCACCCAATGAAGTCTATGAGAGCATTCTCTATGCACCAAATGCAATTCAGAATGAACGTGGAGTGTCTGTGAATCCACTAAGCAGATTTAGGATAAGAATAGATAATGAAGATTTTCTTGTTTTGTTCACGAATGATGAAGATAAGATAGCGTCAAGGCAGGATTATTTCAGCTTGCCGCCCTTAATCAGGGAACTGTCCCATTTTACCGGCAAGGACTATGTGTATGATATGGCCAAGATAATAAACAGAGACAAGTTTGATGCTACCCTTGTATACATTATCTGCAATACAGCGAGCGCGCCGGATGAGCTTAGAAGGCTATCACATGTGACCCATTGTTTTTTTTATGACTTGCCTGGTGGGTTCGTCAAATATCTGGTTGATAAGCATGAAAAGAAGATGATCTGTTTCTTGAGTACACAGCAGCTTTATCATATCGGGACATACCAACAGCTGGCGAAGGGTCACCTGACAGTGTATGAAAGCACAAGGGATTTCAAGCTGGATTCGATGATGCTCAATGAACGTGAATCATCACAATCAATGGCAGTCAGCCAAAAAATAAGCAAGATGGATTTTTATCATAAACTGACACAAAGCGTCATCAATGTGATAAAAGACTGCAAATCCTCAGAAGATATGCGCAGGTATATCCAAATGTTCCTTGAACTATTGGGGTATATTGATGCTGAAGGAGAGATAGTTATCGGGCTTTGCTGCACTGAGCTTCCAATCGTGTATCAGGATATTATCGTCAGGTCAGGTGAACTTTATAATAAATGCAGAGATGAGTTGGAAGAGATAACAAGAGCTGTGCAGAATGGCAACGCCCAAGGATCAAAATATGAAGTGATTGACAGAACCTTAAGATACAAGGGCATCTGCGGGATTCTAGGTATAGGGAAAATAAAATTCATTTTTGAAGACCCGCTGGATGTGGGTAATGTTAATGTAGTGGAATTATTGAAAAGAGGTTCAGTTATTGAGGATAAGCATTCTATATTAGGGCCCCAGGATTATCGGACGACGACTAGAAATCAGTTATTTGATTGGGCTGTTGATCATATTCGCTTAAGCTAAAAGAGCTGATTTAATATATTGTCAAACTAATTTTTAAGGCTTTCAACAGATATGCATAGCAGTAGTTTTTTTCTTCTCTTAAATAAATTAATATATTATACAGACAAACATCATAAACTATATATTTATCATTATAATTTATTAGTATAGAAAAGTATATAAGTAAGATATATCATAAAAATGATATACCTTTTGCTATACTGGTGCAAATGTCCAAAAAACGTGTAAATATAGAGCTCGGAGAAGAGATTCACACTAAAGCTAAGGTCATTGCTGTTCTGACAAACATCACTTTGAATGAGTATTTTGAAAAGGCCATTGCAGATGCGATTGAGAAGGATAAGAAGGTCCTGGAGAAGATTAAATGAAGCATACAATCATATTGGTGCTGTTCATTTTGCTCTTGCCTGTGTTGCACGGTGCAGGCAGCATCCAGACCGTTGCCTTGAATCCTGCTACTGTCAACCTTTGCGGCGAGTATCAGCAATATGTAACCATAACTCCAAGCCAGGTCATCAATAAAGAGAATTTGTCGCTGTTGTCAGTCACAGCAAAATTATTCATAGTTGGCAGTCCAGGATTATCTTTTGTTACTTCTGAAGCAGTAAATCTTGGAAACATTCTGCCTCTTACTCAGTCTATGTCAAATCCATCATGGACACTGCAATGCAATACTCCCATATCAGGAAATTATGCAGCTTACATAAATTATACAACAACCAATGGTTATGCAGGTTCGTCGCTTGACGAAGCAGTATCAATCCTTACTGTACATGATTCGGGTTTTTTCATTTCAAATATATCTGTGACCCAGGTAGCATTTGGAGGTGAGGTCCAGCCAAATCTCATATCAGACAGTAAACCAACCATAAAAGTGAGTACAAATAGGAATGCGATATGCAAAGGAAGCCTTGACCTGGACGAAACCTATGAAAACATGGATTTTATGTTCTATGGATCCGGACTTGTCCACAATTATACATTCATATCCAAAGTTTCAGATGGCCAGCATAGGGTATATGCAAGATGCATGGATGAGCAGAGTAATGTTATGCAGATTTCACAGGTCATTTCCTTTGAGATTGATACTGCTCGGCCAATCATCTCACTCCTAGACCCTGAGCCAGTGATAGTAGGGGACATTGCAGACCTAAAGATCATTGTCAATGAAAAATCAGTCTGCAGATACGATAGGGATGATGATTCATTTGAGAATATGAGGGACTTTGGAATAGTTTCAGGAAACCAATTCACTGAACATATCACTGATCTTGAAGAGAAAACATACACTTATTATATTGAGTGCAAAGACAAGGTTGGCAATTCCCAAAGGATTGAACTTAATTTTGAAGTGCAATTGCCGCCGACTGCAAGGATAGTGTGGGAAAAAAATCCGCCGCTTTCAAAAGACACATACAAACTTACTTTGATACCGAGCAGGCCACTGGAATCAGTGCCTTCTCTATTCTATAAATTCACAGATGATGATAGTTTCTTGCGTGAGATAACCCTGGTAAAAGAAGGGACTCACTTTGAAGGCTACATCATCATTGACGATCAGGACAAGACACGCTCGGGTGTTTTAGTCTTCCGCGGAATTGATCTGCTAGGCAACGAGGGAACAGAAATTACTGAAGGAAGCGCATTCCTTGTAGATACAGTGAAACCAGCCCCTCCTGCTGATGCAAACATCAAGGCCGCGGAAGACGGCATCCGACTCTCATGGTACTATGATGGGGAAAAACCGGACCACTTTAATGTGTATAGGTCAGAGACAGCAGGTGTCTCTCCTATACACTTTTATGATTCTGTAAAGGCAGAGGAATTTCTTGATGATAATATCCTCACCAATAATGTCTATTATTACAGGATTGCTGCAGTAGATATCGCAGGAAATGTCGGAGCCTTTTCAAAGGAACTTAGCGCATATGCGATCTCTGGAAATGCGCAGACAACTAGCACGCCCGTTGCAGTGACAAATCCGCCAACCTTGGATACAAGAGATTGGAAGACAAGAACAGAAAAGGATATCGAAACACTGTTGATTGACCTTGATTGGGCACAGAATAATCTGAGAGAGCAGGCTACAAAAGAATCGCTTGTAGAAGAGCTTTCTCTGATAAAACAAGTAACAGATGCTGCATCAGAAATAAATAAACTTGGAAATCAGCTAAAAGCTCAGGATATACTCAGAATAACAGATTCTGATCTAAGAGATACATTGTCAAAAGGAGATGCACTGCTAGCCAGGACGAGAAAACTCGTGCCTGAGAGTCTGGAAGTGGTCAAATCTACTGATATTGTTCAGGCAACAAGTAGTTCAGACATTGAACTTGCCACACATGAACTCTTAATATTTCGGAAAAGCAATTTTTCAGACGGCCAGATCAAGTCATATATAAATCAGATGGCAAAGATTAATTCAAATATCAAGGTGGAAAACTCAATTAAGACAATTGCCATTAAATCAATAGACGGAACCACCAAAAACCAGGTGATCGTGAAGAAGAAATTTTCTTACGATATGCCCGAAAAATTATCAAATGTTCTTGCAGTGGAAGTCATTCCAAAAACTGTAGCCGGTGATGTGAGCGATATAGATATTTGGACACCGGATTACCTGGTGATAAATCCTGACCCTGTACTTGCGTGGGGCTATGATAGCATTTCTTTTGACAAAATAACACTGTCATACGCAGTGCTTGCGAATGATGATTCTGAGTCAGCAAAAACTGCAAAAACTATCATTTTGGTTGATCCGGATATTGTCATGCAGCAGCAGAGTAATCTTATAACCGGCTTTTCAGTACTATTATCAAAAGCAAAGGGCATGCCTATTTTGGGA
This sequence comes from archaeon, assembly GCA_043826135.1. GTDB lineage: Archaea > Nanobdellota > Nanobdellia > Woesearchaeales > GW2011-AR15 > GW2011-AR15. The sequence goes on along the minus strand of JBDRQT010000035.1, from coordinate 29,846 downwards.
ATAATTGCCGGCATAATAATAATTGCAGGGCTAAGTGTATATTATTTTACTATGATAAATGACACAACGCTTGGAAACTTAAAGTTTCCTGAACTTTTAGTCTGGAAGAAGCAGCCATCGGAGCCCAGGGCTATCTCAAATGACTTTAAGAATAAAATAGCAGAGATGCGGCCAAAATATGCGTCGCTTATTGAGTCTCCGCTAAAAACATCACCTGAAAAATATTTTCATCTAAAAAATGGAGATATAATAAGAAACATCACAGAGGCGTCTGTTGTTCTCAGAAATACAGATGATTTTACATTTAGGTATCATGTCAGCCAATCCGCAAATGACTTTGCAGTATGGCTTGAAGATGCATTGCATGCAGGAGAACTGGCAATGATTGTCAGGAATGCAGGCACAAAGGATGAATTAATTGAGATATTTGATGAATTTTATGAAGTAGGGAGGGATTACAATGAATAATAACTTTGAGGTAATAGGAATATTCTTGCTTTTACTATTGGGAGTATGGATACTGCCTTTTATCAGTACAGTAGGATTTGGCCAAACTTATAATCAGACAAGCTTAGTCAATACTACTGTTAATATAACAAATACTGCACCAACAGTATTTGATGTCACTATCTCTTCGTCCATAAGTCTTGTCGCATATTCTAACTTCATATTGGAATGTAATGCAACGACATATGACTATAACAATGACACTTTAGAAGTCAATGGGACATTTCACCAATCCATAGTAGGTTCAAGCGGAGCAGCGGACCAAAATTACAGGTACTATAATACAAGCTGCACACCTCTTACTATGCAGGATTATTCAATGAACTGGTCATGCACTTTTCCTCTTAATTACTTTACCAATAATGGGACATGGTACTGCAATGTCACTGCAAATGACATCAGGAATGCATCACAATCGAACATAAGTCTGCTTGGCACTGTGAATCCCCTTGTAGCAATCAAGATGGATGCTGTTCTAGATTATGGCCAGCTCGAAGCAAATGATATCTCAAATGACACTGTAGCAAACATAACAAATGCAGGAAACAGGGATGCTAATATCAGTGTAATGGGTTACGGCGCTGCTGAAGGTGATACGTATGCAATGATCTGTTCAGGAGGGGGGACAATACCTTTATCCAATGAAAGATACAGCAGGACAAATGGGACAGCGTATGCAAGCATGACTCAGCTTACAGGTACATCTGTAAACATGACAAATTTCTTTGTGCCTCAGAGGCTAAGTGAAGGTGCGGACTCAGTCAATTCAACATTTTGGAGAATTCAAATCCCTCCATCTGCATCTGGAATATGCAATGGAAAGATACTTTTCACTGCATCAGATAGAGGAAATTAGGAAAAACATTTGATGAGATAGTCTCTTACTATGAAAATTAAGGTGCATCTGCTTTGAATTTATAAAGCAGAAACCAACATTATTAGGGGACGGATGAATTTTTTATCTGCAAATTCTTTTCAAGAACGCTGTGAGCTTCAGCCCAGAGTGAACTCAGAGTGCAGCTAGCGTGTCTGATAAAGCCGATACCAGAGGGGCGAAGCGAGCGAGAAACGCCGCCTTGCTTTAGCCAGTGGATGGTGTCAGCTTTATCTTTACATTTGGTTTTCTGAATTGTTGAAAATGCGTCTCGGATAGTCCAGAAGAAATATTTTCTTTAGGAAATTAATTTATAGAAAAGTAACGCAAATTATCCTGCGTCAATCACCTTGTCAACAAACATATTCAGGTCTTTTATCAGATTCTCTGAATCTTCTTTAAGTCCAATCATGATCAGTTTTTTATCCAAAACTCTTGCTTTTGTAACAAGATTGTGCACAAATTTTGTAACTGACCCTAGATCCTGATAAACAATAAGCGTGGAAATTGTATCAAATAGCACTAGGTTGCACCCATGTTCGCCGTACAGGCTGCTGTAGGCAAGCCCAAGGTCAGTCAGTGCAGTCGGAGATGATACAAACATGCAATTGTTAACAATTGGTGGTGCCTGGACAGTTGCAGTTATGGCATCAACGAATGAAAGTTTTAAAGAATCAATATTTTTTAATTTCATATCAGAAATAATAGTATTATAAGGCTTATTTATTGTGACATAGCCGATGTTTTTTGGACTGGTTAGGACTTCGTCATACAATTGGCCAATGCATTTCTTGTAGCTGCTCTTCTGTGTTATAAGGAGAATAATACTACTTCCTTCTAACTCTTCTTTTATCATAGGGAATCACTAATAAAATATATTCAGGCAGATAATGCTTTCTTGACCCTGTTAATTAAATCCTGGTTCTCAAAAGGCTTTGTGATGTAATCCGAGACTTTCATCTCTTCAAGCACTTTTTTGCCGGTCTCTGAGAATCTTGCGACTGTCAGAAAAATTACTTTAAGATTCTTGGTCTTCGGATTTGCCCTGATCTTTTCGCAGACCTCTCTGCCCGACATCATTGGCATCATCATGTCCAGCAGGACAAGGTCAGGTTTGCTTTTATCAAGAATCTTGAGCGCTTCAGTGCCGCCACTGGCAGTAGCCACTTCAAACTCATCAGTCTCTAAGACAGCCTTAACCAATTCGAGAATATGGGGTTCATCATCAACTACAAGTATTTTTTTTGCCATTTTAAATGATTATAGGAATAGGGAGTATTAAAATCTTTTTATTATTCGTAATACTTCAGTCAAATAAAGTGCAAATATAATCAGTGTCCATATTATGAACATCATTTTTTCCCCTCATATTCATCTCGACATGGGGATGCGCCCTCAACCCTTTAATAAGCCCTAGAAAAGCAAAGCTTTTCGGGGCACTAAAAATCCTTAGGATTTTTTCGTGCATTGACGGAAACAAGAGGGTCTCACTTTGCTTGAGCCCTCGTGATGTGGTACTGAGACAGCAAAGCAGTCGATGTACCACCAGATGTCGAACCAAGGCTTTTATACAAACCTTGAGGTAAACAAGTGCGTACTATCTCTATTGAGATAGTACTCGCTACGCGTGTCAACCGAGCGTGCAGTTGTGTAGACTGGCTGGACAGTTGGGCAATATCGATATTCACAAGAAAATCTTATGCGAATCTGGCACTTCTGTTTGTACGAAAAATTCAGATCACTGAACTATTACTATTGTTCAACATGTTAATTGAATTATTAGTAGATTTGATACTCTTTTTTGAGTGTAATAAAGCGTATTAATCGTCTGAAATATTATTATTCTTGGCTCTTCATGGAATGTTCTGAAGATTTGGAGGTAAATATGTAATATTTGTTGTTTATTAACATCCTGGCGCTGTCCAGAGTCCTCCGTCTGTGCCATGAGTGCCATGAAATGCCAAAAGCATTCATGGCACGGCCAGACGAAAGTGACCGAGTTCCTAAACTTTGGTTTAGGGTTTAGGTCACTGAAGTAGGAGACTCTGGACAGCGCCTAACATCCTAATATTATGTAAAAAAAATCAATATTTTGTTTTGCATGCAATTACTGAATTGAAATCAGGCACATAAAGCGTTGACATGCTTGATTTTACCGAATAAGGCAATTATTCAATCAGACAAATCCGCGAAGAACCAGCTTTCTTGTCAATCCGCAACTAATTCCAGCTCAAATTCGCAGATATCATCTCCCTTTGCAATGCATTTGGTCTCTTTTCCGATTATCTTGTGTCCGGCAATGCAGCTAAATCCGCCTGAGAACAATCCGAGTAAAAAATCATCAACTCCCCTCTTCTGGTGCTTAAATAATTTTTTATACATTATAGCAAATGGATTATTCTCCAATTTAACAATTATTTTTTCTCCGATATTGTATTTCAGTTGAGCATAGTTTAGATTTCCCCATCCGCATATCAAGACAGAAGGCCCAAATAATTTGATGAATTCATCAGCGTTCATCTGCGATACATTATAATTTTTTTCATATACTGCAAACACTGCCTTGATTTGCTCATACCCAATATCATAAATTATTTTTCTTCCGGGCTCTCCTAATGCAGTGCATTTCCTGTACAGATTGAGATATGTTGTCGTCGGAAACATAACCATAGACTGGTCAAAAAGCTTCAAATGCCCTTCAGAAAAATCAATCTGCCCTGTTTCTATATAATTCATAAAATCATTCATTTTGTAATAAATAAAAAAGAAAGCAGAGTATATAAACTTTTACTATCACCTATGGCTAATAGAAAAAGCCGAACCCACTGTTGGCAGCATTTGATATTCGAATTGCTTAAGTATCTTATGCTTCATAGGGCCTGGTGCTCCTTTCATATCTTGCATCTTTTGTGCCCTTGCAGCCTGGATACTTCCTACAGGAACATTGGATATCTCAACTTCAAATAAGGGATACTCAGAAGCAAACACCCCAAATTCAGAAGTATTCTTGACAAGGCTGTCATACACTTCTTGTGGAGACGCTTCCCCTTCATAATGCACTTTTAGCACATCATGTATCTTGCCAAGTTCCTGGCCTTTTACAGCTTGGATCAGCCAATCACCCACTCTTGCTTCCAGAGCATTCATGCTTGCATTGAATTCTTCAGGATACACCTTTGCTCCGCCAATATCTAGGATACTGCTTCCTTTGGCCCAGTAAGAAACTGCAGGAGTATTGTATTTTCCGTTTCCATCTACAACCTCAACATAATCATCTGTTCTCGCATTAATCCATGGGATGGCTGAAGCTAGTGTCAGCACAAGCTCTCCTTTGGTTCCGATAGGCGCGTTCTGTAACAATGTCATCTTGGGGACATAACTTTCACTTTCTTTTTCAAGCTCTTCTAACGGAATTATGCCTGCGATTGCATAAGAAGGATTAATATGTTGCACTTGGCATCCTTTTTTGCCATCGCTTGCAATAGGTATCAGGAATTCTGTGCTGGCATATAGGTTTACGACTTTTCCGCATTTTTGGGCAAGATATGCCTCAATATTCGGATATATCTCACTTCCTCCAAACCCACCTATAACCAGAGTTGAAAAAAGCCTTTCCGCCGCCTTTTTGCTTATGCTTTCCAGCCTGTGTTCAAGAGGGCTGACCATATTCGGCAGTGTTATAATGCCATGGACATCATGATTCTCCAAATATGTGGCTAACTCTCTTGCTGCTTCTTCGTTATTCAAGGCAACTCTTAACGGGATGTGAACAACATTCATTCCCATATCCACACCCAATTGGGGGATTGCTTTATAAGTCACAAATTGCTCTGCACCAGTCAAGGAAAGAAGTACTGGTTTAATTTTTTGTTCATGAAGCCTAATTAATGTTTCTGCAAAATAGCCAGCCAAGCTTAACGCTGCAAGTTCTGTTGATTCCTGAGTGTATGCCATGAATTTGGGTAATCCGGTTGAACCGCTTGTGCAGGCATCATATCTTAAAGTTATATTTCCGAGAAGCCTTTGCCAGGTTTCTTTAGAATTGTCTCTGGGTAAAAGTTCATCTGATCTCATGTAAAAACCTATCTTTTCGAGTGATTCAACTGATCCTATTTTCGCAAGGGAATTTCCAAACTGCTGCATGAGCGGTATTTCTCCTGCAATCCCTAACGTCCTTGCTAGAACCTCCTCATTATGTTGTTGTTGCTCTTTCCTGGATGCAATTAATGGTTTCTCTGCCTCAAGAAAAAATTCAATATCTCTATCTCTGCCTTCATAATATTTTAAAAAACCCATTCTTTCACCTCTTTATTGTTTCTGTGCCCTGATTAGGTACATCGTGTCAGCATAATGGTTTGGATCCAGCAGTTCGACATTAGAAAATGAACTGCTCATAAGCAATCCCTTAAGAACTGGAAATTGAAGTGAAGGTCTTATAAAAGACAATATTTGAGTTTGATAAAATACTTCAAGATCAACTGAAGCCAGAACTTCGTCCAGTTGCGCTTGCGTGATATCACCTGCAGCAAACTCATCCTTTGGCCTTTCTTTTACATCATATAATGCTGTTCCCCATAACCTGTCTTTCATTGTTTGTGGATCTAGGTGTTGGAATGTCGTGAATACAAGATGCCCCTGCGGCCTAAGTAAATCAGCCATCCGCGGAATAGCAATTTCCGGATCCAGAAAATATAGCGAATTTTTCAGTATCACAACCTCTGCTGTCCCGTAAAGACCGGGATTCGGTTCTTGCGCATCGCCAAGAAGATATTTAATCCTTGGATCTGTAGTCTCAATCGCTTTATCTATCATGCCTTGGGCAATATCAAATCCAATGGCTGCTACTGTCGGATCCTGTTCAATAATTTTTTGAAGCACAATACCCGTTCCGCATCCGGGATAGATTACTCTGCCACCCTGCGGAAGAACATCCATAACAGCTTTTGTCACCTGCTCGTTCTGGTCTGCCATGAATTTCGGGACATATAATCTTTTCGCATGAATATACGCTTCTCTGCCATATTCAGAAAATAGTTCATCAAGTTGCTGCACTCTTCGTTCACCTCTATATTTTGTTTGGCGAGATAAGGGTTAATAAACATTACGAGAAAAATTTATCCGGATATTCAATATATGGATAAATATTTGGAAAAAAAATACTGATATTTCTCTATATTGAAATTTCTATTCTAAAAATGAATGGCTTATTATGCCTTTCTGCAGATTCGGTAAAGTTAATTACCTTGCTGATAGTTGTTGTCATTATTCATCTTATCAATATCTGCAATTTATCAAAAAAATATCCTATTTTCCTCAGTAGTTACACGAATAATCACATTATTATCCTATAAATTTAAATAGTTGTCCTTATTTAAGAGAATCATGGGAACTATCCTTGGTTCAAGAGTTAGGGATGATGGGAAAGTGATTTTTGAAGTTGTTGTCAATTATGATGAAGCTCTTCAGCTGAAAGGGCATATGGAAAATGTGTATATCTTTTCAGAGCATAATGCAAACATAAAAACAGGGATAAGCCAAAGAGGAAAAAATGAAGCTACTAAATATTTTCTTATCCCTAAAGAACACAGAAATGAGTTGCTTTTAAATCAGGATGTTTTTTGCCAACGTATTGATACAAAGACAAAATCAGCATTTATATATCTGGTGAACAAAAATGGCTACAGACCAAAAACGAATAGAGACGGGAATTGAAGGATTCGATAAATTGATTGGAGGTGGCTTTGCTAGAAATAGTATCACTTTGCTCTCAGGTGCTCCCGGAACAGGAAAGACAATTTTTTCCTTGGCATTTGCATACTATGGCTGCTCAGAAAGCAATCAAAGGTGTGTGTATTTATCCTTTGAACAGCCGGAATCCGATATTGAAGAGCAGGCTTTGCAGTTCGGATGGGATCTCAAAAAACTGCAAGAAGAAAAAAAATTGCATTTGGTATATATACCTATTGAGGGAGTGCATAGTGAGACTCTGGACATGATTAAAGAGCTTGTGAAGGACTTAAAAGCTGATAGGCTAGTTATCGATTCAATTTCAACATTGTCAATTGCAGCGCCGCATTATAATGATGTGAAGACACTATATACAAATGATACTTTGACCAAATATTTTATTTACCAGTTCATTAATGAAATCAGGTCACTTGGATGCACAACCTTGCTTATAGGTGAGTTGAAGGGAGAAAATTGGATAAATGAGGAGATTACAGCAGAATTTGTTGTTGATAATGTGATTGTACTCAGGTACTTCGGGGCTAAAGGCTCGTCAAGCAGGACGCTTGCCATCAAAAAGGCAAGAAAAACAAAATTTGATGAGAACATATATCCTTTCAATTTCTCAAAATCAGGTATCAAAATTGGCCAGATGCAGAAAGTCGCAATGAAATTTTAGGAAAAGGCAATGACAAGGAAGAATTTTTCTGCGGAGAAGGGTAAAGAAAGTGAGGTTTCTCTTTATGTTTTAAAAAATGAGAATTATGATGATCTGCTAAAGAACTTTATAGATGAATCTGAAAAAAAAGATAGCAGCATATGTTTTATTTCTGTCAGAACACCACATGATGAAATTAAAAAGCTATGCAGCAATCCCAATATTTATTTCATTGATTTCTTGGGGAGCACCACGCATTCAGAGGACTTGAATTGTGTTTACCTTTCAAAGATTAGTGAGGCAGAACTGAGCAAAGCATTAAAGACTGCATGTATGAACAAGAAATATTCTCATATAATACTAGATAATGCAAGTACCTTGCTCCATTTTGAACAAGGATTTGAAATTCAAAAGCTTGCAAATTCATTTAAAACAAATTATCAAGGCATCAAAAAAATTATTCTGGTATCTCAGGATGATGATTTGGTTCAGGGTGAACTCAAAAAACTGATGAAGGATCTTGAACTTTTTGCGGATAATTTGATTGTTCTTGATTAGTTGACAGATGAACATCAGTGAGATTGAATGCAGGGAATTTCTTCTATATTATTGGGTAAAGAATATCGAGAACCTGTCCAGTATTTCGAACGATAGTGAGAATAGTTGCCTTTCAGGATTTTCATCAAATTGTAATTATTAACTACCCTGACTGAAGCGACGAATAATTCTTTGTCCCTGCCTGATCTGTCTGCATTACTCTTAAACATTGTTTATCGGTAGCTGAAATTCAAAGGTTGTTCCTTTTCCGTTTTTGCTGGTGAACCATATCTCTCCTCCGAATGCATTCACGAATTCTTTACATATGGAGAGGCCCAGGCCGGAGCCGCCGACTTTTCTTGTATAGGATGAATCAGCCTGGAAAAATCTTTCAAAAATCCTAGGTTGTGCCTCTTTAGGTATGCCGACACCTGAATCTGACACCCTGAAATGGACAAATTTGTTTTTCTTGAATGCTTCTGTCTTGATATATCCTTTTTCTGTATACTTCAGTGAGTTATTTATGAGGTTTGATATTATCTGGATAAGTCTTTGCCTATCTACATTAATTTTCGGCAGATTTTTTTCACATACGAAGAGGGGTTTAAGTTTCTTATTTTTGATCTGGAATACATAGAAGTTTTCCATATCTGCCATTACAGAAGCAACATCGATGCTCTCCAAATTAAATTTCATTGTTCCCAGGTCAATCCTTGAAAGATCAAGGATATCAGTTATAAGAGTCCCAAGCCTTTCAGTGTCCTGCAGTATTATATCAAAATATTTATTCCTGAGCTCCTTGTTGTTTGCAATCTTATCCATCTTAAGGAGGTCAGTGAATCCCTTGATGCTGGTAAGAGGGGTCTTTAATTCATGGGCAGTGACTGATATGAACTCATCTTTTTTGCTATCAACATCCTGTAGCTTCCGGACTTTGTCCTTCAATTGTTCTTTTGTCTGGACAAGATCCCTGTTTGTCTCATCAGTATCTTCAAGTATGTTCATAACTGCCTTTTTTGTGTTTTCCAGTTCATCAAGCTTTTCCTGAAGTTCTTTAGTCCTTTTTGTGACTGTAGCATTCAGATCTTTCTCGTGATGAGTTATCTGGATGCTATAGTTTTTTAGTGCTTGGCTCATGGAGTTGAATGATTTCGCAAGATCCTCGATTTCGTCATGTGTATGCATTTTGATGGCAATGCCGAATTTGCCGTGGGAGATTTCTTCTGTACCTTGTGCGAGCTTTGCTAACGGCTTTGTTAAGTTGACAGAAAATATAACAGCAGAAACTGATATCAGGATAACTATCCCGGCAGAAATTATGATGAGCAGAATTCCTAGTCTATTTGCCGGCGCCAGCGCTTCTTCTATGTCCATCTCCGCAATCAGGCAGACACCTTGGTTTTCTATCCATCTATAGATGCCTAAGACCTGATGATCACGATAGTCTTTGCTGAGACCAATTGTATTTTTTGCATTGATACAGTCTTTTACTGCTTTTGTATATATTGCTTTCTTGTATTCAAGCCCCGGCAAAGATCTTGATTCAGTGATCATATAATTGAACCTGTTGACAAGATATGTCTCACCTGTGTCGCCAAGCCCTGCTCTCTGTGTCATTATGTTGCTAATCTTTTTTAGGTCGATCCTTGCGACCAGTACACCCCTAAACGTGTCATTGCTGTCAATAAGTGGAGTGGATATTGTCATAGACTCTCTTTGCAGGGTAAGGTCATAAAAAGGCTCTTTTACATATGTTTGTTTCTTTGCACCAGTAAAATATTCTTCATTGGTTTTGATCTTTCCTTCATTCTCAAGACTGGTCGATACATGTATTGTTCCATCCGGAGCGATAATGAACAGCTCTTCAAAGTAAGTGTTCCTTCCTTCCAGGTATACCATCATATTGTTCCTGAATTCCTCATATATTCCTTCATGGCTCTCCGGATCATGCAGAAATGTGCTATAATATTGGTTGTACAATTCAATGAAATTTGGGGTATGGGCAATATTTTCCAGATCACTTTTTTTTTCCTCAACGAAATCATCCAGTTGGCGTTCCTTCAAGGTTGAAACGCTATCCAGTTGCGCAATGACTCTTGAAATTAGGGAATCTCTTGCAGCATTGTATGAGATCAATGCTAGGCTCGATACTACAATTAGGGTTATCACTATCATAAAGAATACAAGTTTTGCGGCAACCCTGAATTTCAAATGCATCTCCTCAGTTTATGAATTCATTTGTATATAAATCACCAGGAATTATTTTTCTGTCCAGTGCACCTATTGAATTGAGGTCATCAATCAGTCTCTGCCAGGATGAATCATCCATCTTGCCAAGATTGTCTGTGTCAATATATTCAAGCGATTTCTCGAGCATTATTTTCTGAGATATGGTATTTAGACCGGTATCATAATCAAATACAAAATTGCTTGATAGCTCAGGATTATTAGAGGCGTATTTCCAGCCATCCAGCGTTGCCTTTAAAAAGTTTTTCACCAGTTTAGGATTTTTCTCTATAAGATCACTGGTTGTGAAAATCACATTGGAATAGTAATCAATACCAAGCTGGCTTGATGTGAGCACGCTTACATTTAGATTCTCTTCTAATGCAGTTTGATACTCATTTATAGACAGCCCCACTAATACGTCGGTAGCATCATCATTGAGTGAATGTATTCCATATTTCTTTTGAACATAAGTTACTTCCGAGGGCAAAATGCCTGCTTTTTTCACAGCAATATTGACTCTTTCAGGAGTAGAAAGGCTAAACGCAATTGTCTTTCCCTTAAGGTCAGGGGGAGCCTTTATGTTTTTATTTGAAAGAGAAATAAAAACTACAGGATCATGGCTATAGATTGCAGCTATTGCTTTTATTTTTGACCCTTTTGCTACTGCTTTTGCGAATTCAGGCCCATGCACTATCCCAAACTCATTATTGCCATTTTCAACATCTTCTTCGACAGGGAGACCGTAGCCAGATGAATGGATGCGAACATCTAATCCCTTTTCATTGTAATAGCCTTGTTTGTCAGCTGCATAAAATCCTGCGAATTGGTTTTGGTGAAGCCACAATAATTTTACATTTACAGTGGTCTTATTCTTATTATCCTTATTTCCATAGATCTTTTCGAGCACTTCAGTCGTATAAATGTTTTCCGGCCCGACAGGCTTTGGCAATATTTCCTGGCTAAAAAAGATCCTCTGGGCGCCCTCCCATTCTTTGGATTCCATCATTCCAAGCGGACTCTCTCCGGTGTTTATCAGCGGCAGCGAACTTCTTAGCATCAGTTCCTGATGCAAATGTGTTGTATCTTTTGCGTATTTCATTACAATATCAACTGTTTCTTCCTCATTTTCAATAGCGTACTGCCATCCTTCAAGAGTCGCTCTGAGGAAACCTTCTACCAGTTCAGGTCTTTCCTCTAATGTGTCAGTATGCGTAATTATTACATCTGCATACATATTTATTCCGTAATCTGCAGGAAGAATTGTCACAACTTCCTTTCCAGCTTCAATCGCAAAATTTGGCTCATTGATGATATATCCTGATGAGACATCTGTTTTTCCGGAAAGTAGCTCGGTAGCGTCAAATCCAATTGCAACTTCGTGGATTTTATTCCTATCAATACCAAGGTTTTTCATCATCGCATAGTAAAGGAAGCCGACATTGACGTCTGCCCCATTTGATGCCTTCTCTATTCCTATAGTCTTTCCGATGAAATCAGTAGGATTTTTGATACCAGATTCCTTCAAAGTGTATAAGCATACAGGATTAATTTTATAGATGACTGCAATAGCCTTGACATGTTCAGCTTCTCCTTTGGATTTTGCCAGGATAAGTTCATCTGCACCTGCTACAGCAAAGTCTGCTTTCTTGCTTTCAACAAGATCGACAGGAAAATCATTGAAATTGAACTCGTTTAGCTCCTCTACATTAATACCGTATTTTTCATAGAAGCCTTTTTCCGCTGCAGCATATATGCCTGCAAACTGGGCCTGATGCAGCCATTTCAGCTGAACTTTTACAGGTGTGAGCTCTTTCTTTGCAACCTGATTGGCGCATCCCGCCAAAATAATAATTATACCTATAACGATTATAGTCTTATTCATTGTATATCCTCTCCATTGGCTTGTTTGTGTAGACTTCTTCCAAATTCAATTTTTGCGGTATCAAATTATAATCAGATAAGGCTTGGTTTGCATATTCCCATTCAGATATTTGCATCCATCCTATAGGGGTTTCACCGGAGTTGATAAGAGGGATTGAAGAAGCAAGCATTTCCAGTTCTTTGTCATAGCTATTGTTTGAATATTTTTGAACAATGCCTGCAGACTCTTCAGGTTTTTCTATTGCATATCTCCAGCCGTCTAATGTCGATTTCAGAAATTTTGTGACAAGTTCAGGATTTTCATCTAATGTTTTTTTATTTGTTATTAGGATATCACCATATATGCTGGCGCCATAATCTGCAAGCAGTATTACGTTAGTCTCTTTACCTGTATCTCGTGCAAAATCAGGCGGATTAGTTACATATCCAATTATTGCATCTGTTGTGTTAGTCAGAAGTTCGCTGTAATCATAGCCAACGATGATGGGCGTGAAGTCAGAAATATTATATCTCTTCATTATAGTTCTGAAGAGCAAGTTTGACGATGAGTCTATCTTGTCGATTCCAACTCTTTTGCTTGCCAGGTCTTGTGGTTTAGTGATGTTTGATTCTTTTAGGGAATAGAGGGCTTCAGGATTTTTTTCATATATCACAGCTATTGCAATCACATCGTCAGCACGGCCCTGTGATTTTGCAAGCATCAGTTCAACAGCACTAGTGACTCCAAAAAGAGAATCTTCATTTTGTACGCTTTCAATTGAGTCTATCTGAAAATTATAGGGGATAATTTCTGTAAGTTCAATTCCTCGTTCCAGATATATGCCATTCTCCCTGGCGACGTATATGCCTGCAAACTGGGCCTGATGAAGCCACTTTAGTTGGACTTTTACAGGTGTGAGCTCTTCAGGGATATTGTTTGGTGAACAACTGCAAATCATCAAAATAACTATGGCAAACATGAATATTTTTTTCATTTTTTCACCTGTTCTTTTAGCCTTTTGTTTAGCTGTTTTTTCAGTTCAATCATCTTAAGTTCCCTATTGATAGTGATTTTCTGGAATTTTTCCAGATCATTGAGTTTTTCTTGCAATTCTTTTGTTTTTTTTGTGACTTCTTGTTCAAGCCATTTGCTGTATCTAATCTGCTCCTTTCTTGAGATTTTAATTTCTTGTGTCATATTATTAAATGAAGTAGCAACCTGTTCGAATTCATCATTTGATTTTATTCTGATCTGATATTCAAGATTATTTTTTGCAATTTCTTCAAGGCCTGCATTGATTTTATTGATCGGACTCAGGACTACTAGCCTAAGCATCAAATAGAAAACAGAAACGAATATTATTGATGAAACAAGAAAAGCCAGGAAGAGAGAATTCTTTTTGATATCAATTTCTTTTTGTGCATTTTCCATTGATATGTCAATCTGGTATGTCCCAAGTGTTTTTCCAGAGACGTGGATAGGAGTAATAACCCTAAGGAAAGGATTTTTTTTGTCAGGATATTCCTTTGTGATGATTTTATCATTTGAGTATGCAGCAAGATTATTTTCATCTGCTATTTTGTTGAGCATCTGATTGTTATTTGACGCAATTGTAGTTAGCTTACCTTCTATTAAAAGGTTCACAGTTATTTCTGTTATCTCTGAGTTCAGCCAGATATGCTTGTATATGCTTGATAATAGGTAAGAGGAATCAAGCTCATCCAGGCTCTTGACATTGGCATCAAGCGCATACGCTATGGAGGTTGCCTTGTCTTGATAACTTCTAGTGACAACGACATTGTATTCCCTCAATTCAAAATAGGATAAAAATGACATTAAAATAACTGAGCCTATCACAAGGACACTCAAAAGCTTGGCAGATAGGCTCACTTTAAATTTTTTCACTGCAGCCATTTGTTCTTTATCTCCTCATATTTTCCGTTTGTTTTCATATTTTTCAGTATTTTGTTCACTTCATTCATCAGGGCGTAGCTATCCTTCCTTGCCATTATCCCATAATATTCTTGTGTCAGCGGCTCGCCCAATACTTTGAGCGTTGGCTCATCCTTTGCAGTTTCTTTTGCAGGGGCATAGTCTGTAATCACTGCATCAATTTTTCCTGATTTCAGGTCATAGATTATTCCTGTCTCTTGCTCATCAGAATATTCATAGCTATCATATTCAGTTACGAGGCTGGATTCAGTAAGTTTAATGGCTTCCTCCAGACTTGTTGTATCTGATATTGCTCCGATTTTCTTACCTTTTAAATAAGGACTTGAATTAATCCTTGCGTCATCCTTTCTGATGATTATAGACTGGCCGACGTCAAGATAAGGGTCGCTGAACAAGTATTCCTCCATACGTTCAGGAGTGATGCTTATCCCGGATATTGCAAAATCCACTTTCCCAGTTTTGACAGAATCAAATAGCTCGTCCCAAGGATAGTCGACAATTTCTATTGAAACACCTAATCCCTTGGCTATTTCTGTGGCAACATCAATGTCAAAGCCAACTGCACTTCCCGAATCATCAATAAATTCCATAGGCTTCCAAGGTATGTCTGAGCCAACAATTAGATTGCCCCGCTCTTTTATATCCAGCAGAGAACGGTCTGTTGTTTTTTCCTGAGATGGATTCTGCGTGCAGCCAAATAAGAGCAGCAAAGCTAATCCTATCATAATAAACCTGTCCTTTCTCATTTCTTTTTTTCTCATTTTAGCTCATTCATCAGCTACTGCATATTTTTTTATTATGGCATTAAGGCTCCCATCTGACTTGAGCTGACGGAGAATTGTATTGACTTCGTCCATGAGCAGAACATTCTCTGTTTTCGATGCAATCCCGTAAAACTCCTGGGTGAACGGCTCTCCTGCAATCATAAGTGTAGGTTCATTTTTGACAATGTCAACTGCTGCTATGAAGTCTAGGACAATCGCATCAGTGGTGCCGGTCTTCAGGTCATAGATCATTCCGGTCTCAACACCAAGTTCATATCCTGGGTAAGTAATTATCATGCTGCTATTTGTATATTTTAGCACTTCTTCCTCGCCAGTTGAGTCTATCTGAACACCTATTTTTTTGCCTTCGAAGTCAAGAGGGCCATTTATGTCATTATTATCCTTTTCAACAACAATTACCTGTCCGGCATTGAAATAAGGGCTGCTAAAAAGCATTTCATTTGCTCTTTCAGGGGTGATTGTAATTGAGGATATCGCAAAATCAACCTCACCATTTTTAACAGCATCAAACAGATTTTCCCATATATAGTCCTTAAATTCTAGTTTGACTCCAATATCAGATGCTATTCTTCGGGCTATCTCGACATCAACACCTTGAGGATTTCCTGATTCATCGAAAAACTCCATCATGCCGTAAGGTATGTCAGCGCCAACGATAAGAGTTCCTTTATCTTTAATATTTTTTAGAGAATTATCTCCTGCCTGTAGATCTGATGTTTTTTGCTGTGTGTTACAACCTGTAACTGCCACTAATAATAATACCAATAAAACTGTCAAAACCGATTTGAATTTTTCATTGCTCATTTTATAACCTCTTTTTTATTGTACCCACTTTTTTTGGATTTGATCAAGTTTTCCGTTTGTTTTCATATTCCTTAATATTCTGTTCATTTCGCTCATCAAAGCATCATTTCCCAATTTTGTTGCTGCCCCATAATACTCTTGTGTTATTGGCTCTCCAACAATTTTTAATTTATTGGAGCTGGATTTAACATAATCAACTGCAGCCACATAATCAATTATTACAGCATCAACTGTTTCATTTAATAACAAATTGAGCTCGGGATCGTAATTTTCATAAGGGATTACCTGATCAGGGGACTTAACATACTGTGTTGCTATCTGCTCACTTGTACTGCCTGAAATTACAGCAACTTTTTTGTCCATTATATCTTCTGGAAATAATATATTGGCTTCACTTTTTGTAACAATAACTTGACCTCCATTAAGATAGGGCACGCTGAACAGCATTTTTTTTGATCTTTCTGGAGTGATTGTTATTGAAGATATCGCAAAATCAATTTCCCCTGAGCTCACAGAATCCAACAATTCTTCCCATACAGGAAAGTCTTTAACCTCTAATGGCAAGCCCAATATGGATGCTATCTCTTTTGCAATATCAATATCTAACCCGGAAATCTCATTATTTTCGGTATAGAATTCCATTGGCTTATAAGAGGTTGATGTCCCTACAATTAATTTTCCACGTTCTTTGATATTTTTTATGGACGGATCTCCTTGCTTAACATTTTGCTGCGTGCATCCTGCGAAAAGCACAATAATCAGCCCGATTGCAATCATATTCAGTTTTTTCATGTTTTTTTCACCCTTTTTTCGAATTCTTCAATTTCAAATCATCTATTTGTATTCAGGATTCATCATGCATATCTTTGCTGATTTTTTTTGTTAGTTTCTCAATTATTTTTTTTTGCTCAATCATCTTTAGCTCCCTGTCAATTGTGAGTTTTTGGAATTTTTCCAATTCTTCAATTCTGTTATTGAGCTCATTAGACATTGTTTGTTTTTCTTCTTCGTTTTTTCTTTTTTCTGTAATATCATTGCCGATGCTTATGACCCCGATTGGTATGCCTTTGTCATCCCTTAGAATATTATTTGCCCATGAAATGATCCTTTGTTTCCCGTTTTTCAAAGTTATATTATTTTCAGTATCCTCTAATTTGTTGTTTATTACCAAATTTTTGAAAACATCCGTAATCCTGTTGTAGTCTTTTTTTGATATGAATTTTTCAAACCAGTTTTTACCAAGCACTTCATCTTTTTTGTAACCACTGATATTTTCTGCAGCTTGGTTAAACCTGGTGATGTGCCCATCCTTATCCAGGCAGACTACAAATCCCGGAGCTGTTTCAATCAGTTTTTCAGAAAATTCTTTTTCACGTTGAATTGCTTCCGCATCCTTTTTTTGCTTTGTAATATCTTCATATGACCCAAGAATTCCCACTGTCTTTCCTTTAATGTCTTTCAGAGGAACTTTGCTTGTTTTGAGCCATATGATGTCACCATTGGGAGTGGTTTGTGGTTCTTCAAAGTTGATTTTAGGGATTTTTGAATTAATGATTTTACGATCATCCTGCCTATACAAATTTGCCAGTTTCTTCCATCCCATCTTGAAATCATCCTTGTTTATCAAATCATCAGGAGTATTTTTTCCTGCATCTTTTGCAAAAATCAGGTTGCAGCCCAAATAATTTAAGTTCATATCTTTCCAGAATATCCTTATTGGAAGAAGATCAATTATCCTTTGCAGGAGATTTCTGGAATTAATTAATTCTTCTTCAGCTTTTTTTTGCTCTGTAATATCCCTTACAGTAGCTTGCAGGAATTGTCTGCCATCTCTCTCCAGCCGTGTCAGCAGCACAGTTGCAGGAAACTTCTCTCCTTTGTATCTCTTATGAGTCCATTCAAAGAAATTCGATCCTTCTTTCATTGCTTTTATGATCATCTCTTTTGCTTTGGGAGCTGAAAGTGTTCCGTCAGGCTGCTTTTTAGGTGATACCTCCCAAGGCCCGAGTGTTGTGAACTTTTCTTCTGTTCCAGTTCGAAACAATTTTACAGTTGCCGGATTTCCTGATGTGAATTTCCATGTAGGTGGTTCCAGGGTCAAGATGGCATCAGCAGAGGTTTCAAAAAGAGATTTGTATTTTGCTTCGCTTTGTCTCAATTTATTTTCTGATCTCTTTTGAGCTGTGATATCTATGTCTAAACCCCTATATCCAATCAGTTTTCCATCTGCTGCAATTATTGGGCTTGCAGTTGTGGAAAGCCAGACAACTGTTCCATTTTTATGGATATTGAGGTTTGGCAAATCCTTTAAAAATTCCTTTGCTGAAAATGAATCAAGTACAGCCTTTTTAAGCTCTTTCCTATCCTTTGGTTCAAAGAAGTCATAAAAATGTTTTTTCCCGATGATCTCATCAGAGTTGTAGCCTAGTATCTTCTTTACTGTAGAATTTGAATATGTGTACAACCCGTTGGGATCCACTTCCCAGATCCACTCACAGGTATCTTCTGCAATATCTTTAAATCTTTTTTCGCTCGTTATCAAAGAATCTTGAATTTTTATTCTTTCAGTTGCGTCAATAAACAGTTCCATAATTGCTTTTTTTCCATTATACATCAAGCCTGTATGTGTTATTTCAAAAGTCCTGTTTCCAGCAACACCTTTTGTAGTAATAGTTTTTGTCTCACCAATCTTGATAGGTTTTTTCAGCGGGCAGTCCATGCATTGTTTTTTGTTATCCTTATATACAGAGTAGCATTTCTTACCGACAGCTTTTTTACCAAATATTTTCAGGAATTTGTCATTCATGTAGAGAATATTGAGACTTTCGTCAACCATATCCATGCCATTTGGTATGGTCGACAGAATTGTCGAGAATTTATCTTGTGTAATCTGATTTTCATCTTTGAGATATTTTTCTTCAAGTAGCGCTCCTTTTATCAGGTCAGTCTCTGTCACGATTCCAACAAACTTCGTGCCTTTCTTCACAATTAGCCTTCGTATGCCGGATTTTAGCATCATATCTCCAACTTGAGCCAGATTAGAATCATAAGCAATTGTCTTGACAGGTTTACTCATAATGGCAGATGCAAGCATATCAAGTCTGGTTGTTTTTTGGGTTATGAGCCTCACAACATCCCTTTCAGTTATTATCCCTATAGGTTTTTTATTTTGAGTTATTACCATACAGCCGATGTTTTTAGTGCTCATCAGGTGCGCAGCATTGAAAAATGTAGAAGTATGGGGGCAGGCAATTACCTTCCTCGACATTATATCTGAAACTAATACTTCTTTCATCCTCCCCTCCTTTTTTTGCCTAAATTATCAACTATCTTTTTGCATATTTACTCATCATATGAATCTGTCTTTTCACATTTATCAGGTCATTCTGATATATATATAATTCGTTTTCATAACTGGTTTGGGACATATTTTTATTGACATAATATTTTTCCTGCAGGTTTTTTATCAGCGTAGTCAGGGATTTTTCCTGTTTTTTCAGGCGGGAGAACTTTTTTTCTCGGATTGCTTTTTTTATTGGAGTTCTTAAGATAGCCCATAATAATAGTGATGCTGCAATGAGGATTAATAATGTAACATAATTTTTTCTTATGTAATCACCAAGGCTTTCATTCGACTGTTTTATAGTCCCGAGGATGATACCTCTGCTTTTCAGGTCAACAAGCTGGGAATTTGCAACTTGCGCCAATCTTTCTGCTTCCTCGAATTCACCGGACTGCAGTTTCTCATATGCAAGTTTTATTTTTTCATCGCTTGGCAAATCTCTTTCCCGCAATCCTCCTTGCAGGGCATTAGCATCCTCAAGCAGGTTTTTGGCAGATATTGCTGATTCAAACAGAACATCGGATCTTTTCCTAAGATCATCAATCTCTTGGTACAACGGTATCTCAAAATAACTTCTTGCCTCCGCAAGCATCTCAGTAAATGATGTTTCCTTAAATGAACCGGATTTGGCTTCCCAAGCATTAGCCTCTAGCTTCTCGATTGATTCAAGCGCTTTCTTTGTTGCTTCCAGATTCTGGAGCATTATCTGAAGATCGTATAAGAGGACATTTTTCCTTAAAATAGTCATCTTTCCGGCAAGCTCGTCAATATTCTTTGTATCTAGCCCAAGTATGGATGCTTTTTCTCTTAAGGTCTTAATATCGTAGTCAGCTGCGTCAAATTGAGCCGCAGAAATCTCAAGTAGGTTTCTTTTTGCAGGCTCTAACTTCTCGATGCAGGATTCAAACTTGGAATCTTTATAATCTGTTTCTGCATAAGATAGCCTGCTGCTGATGCCTGAAACCATCTCGTCAGAGTAGTTGTAGATAGTGGCAGTGAGACTCTTTTTGATGCCTAAGACATCATCATGGCAGCGCATTGCTTGCGAAGCTACGTTTGCAAACTCTTCCTCCAGGGAAAAGACAGCTAGTGTTTTATTCTGCTGCTTAAGATAGCCGTATTCTTCCATCATGTCGAGAAATCTTGCTAGGGGAATTCCTTTTGCATCCAGCTCTGCCTTTGTTTTAAGCATATCATCATAGGTTGCACCTGCAGAAAGTGCCAAAAGCAACAATGCAAGTATCGCAAGATATTTTTTCATCTTTCAAAATATGATCTAATTAATGCGATCATCTCCTCTTTATTATAGACGCCTCTTAGTTCCATTGAAAGGACAGTCTCACGGAATACATCATTTATCCAGGATGCAAAATCATTTTTGTCCTGGTTGATATGACAACGGAATACATCAGGTTGCATATCCTGAAGCAGAATAAGGAGCTCAAGGATGCTTTTGATATGCCTGCCATCATTCAGGATGAATTCGCTCTGGCTCTGGCACATTTTTGTGATGTCAGGCCTTACTGCCGGCAGCATTTTTTCTTCAACTTTTTCAACTGCATAGTTTGCTGGTTTAACCAGTGCCAGAGGATACACTTTCTTCTTGAATAAACTTATCTTTGGAATTGTGAAATAGTGTTTCTTTGGCATTGTCATCTCTTTTTTCCCTGCATCTGTCTTCATCTTCTTGTTTTTGATTACAATATTATCACTACCATTCTCTATCTTTTCATTGATTCCTGAAAGGAGCTTTTCATATTCTGAAAACAATCTCTCGTATGTGTCACCATCAATATGTTTTTGGTCATAATACTCATATTGGAGATTTTTTATCTCTTCAAACAGGAGATTTTTTATGGAAGACAGATCTCTTTTATCTTCCCAGGCGCTCTTTTTAATCTCAAGCATCATCTTTTTGTATCTCAATTGCGCATGCTGCTGGGAGTATGCCTTCATATGCTGGTCATATAGGTTTCTGGAGATTACCTTGTCGACATAATAATCTTCTTGAACTTCCCCGATAAGATTTTTGATCTCTGACTCCTCTTCCTTCAGGCCGGCAAGAGTATTTTTTTTGTAGACAAGATATGCCTGCTGCCTGATGATGAGCGATAGCAGGAATATTATAGGAAGGGCCATTGCAATCTCAATGAGATGGGTAGTTACTATCTGCCATATCCTGAATATTATCGGCTTTTCCAGATTTGGCGCCACGCTGATTAGCAGGTCAATCTGGTCCATGACAGCCTTTGCTTTTTCGTATTCTCCTTTTGACAGCAGGTCTTTTGCAAGCAGGATGCTTTCTGAAAATTTGTCTGCATCTGTTTTCTTCAATCCCTGCAATTTGCTAACAGAACCAAGGATCCTGTCCGAAGTTTCTCTTGCAGATAGAATCCGGGTTTGGCTGAGTTTGCAGGTCTCTTCAGCTATTATATAATCCTTTTTTGCAATTGCATCAGAAATTTCAGCCAGCATCTTTTCAAGATTCTCTGTCCCGATATTTTTTTCTTTTAGAATATCAATATCTGCTTTCATCTGCTCAGTGCAATCCGTAAGAGCATCCGTTGCATCAACAATGACCAGTTCAATCTTCTTTCTTATAATGGTTCTGTCAATGCCTATAACAAGATAAATTTCTTTTTTCCCTTCTTCCATATATGAAGGAAGGCTGAATGTAATCCTGATTTGAGCAACCGAATTTCCGGGTATCTTTGATATTTTGCCCGGTTCGATGATATAATAATTTGAATAGAGGCCTTCAAGGCTTAGCGCGATATCTGACAGGTTTACGTCCATCTCGTTCTTCAGGCCTATTGTAATTTCCTTTCTTGAATTTCTCGGGATCTCAAAAGATGTTGCAGAAAGGATAAGATCATATGTCTGATTGAGGTTTTCCCTGTTGCCGGCTGCATTCACTATCCTGGTGGATGATGAAGATGACGAGGATGATGCAGGGGCAGGTGACGATTCAACTGTCTTTTCTGTGATAGATATTGTCCTGCTGATGCTATAGTAATTTCCTGCACTGTTGTTGACAGAACCAAGAATTGTTGTGTCTCCGACAGTTGCGCTTGAACTTACATCAGCGCTGATATTGAAGAAAGCAGACTGTCCGACTCCCAAATCTCCGATACTATAAGAAAGATTGTTTCTTGAAGTAATAGAAGCAGGCAAGGTCCACCTGGCAGTTGTATTATAAGATGTATCATTCCCCAGATTTGTGGTCTTGAGGGAGATCTGATTTATATGCTCTCCTTGCTCTGCTGATGAATCAAATATGGGTGTCTCCAGATAGAGATACGGACCGGATTCATATGCAACAAGAGTCAGGTTCAGATTGCTTGTCCTGCCATTAGTGATATCTGCTACTGAAAAGATTATCAAATAGCTTGATGAGACTATAGGAGAAGTAGCGTTGACATTTACTCTTGCAGCATTTCCTGCAGGAACAGTCACAGGGAAGGTCGTGTTGAAACCTATGGCAGGGGTTCCGGAATTACTGATATTTATGTCAAAATCAAAATCACCTGAGTTGTTTATCATTATGTCTCCGATGATTTTTGAGGTGCCGATAGCAGAGCTGTTCACTCCAAAGGTGGTTGGCAAAACTGACCATGTCCTGTCAAATGATATGTTGACAGAGTAATTCATCGAATAATTGAAGTTGCCATATGTATCGTTTGATAATGTCCTGTAAATATATACGGACTCGGCAGTCGGAGTGAAATTTCCTTTGTATATTCCGCTGTCATTAGACATGGATAAAGTGTTCCAGGAAGAATCTGATTGCATTTTATACTGAAGCATCACTTTATCTATGGCTGAATAATCGCTCATGTTTGCTGACACTTCAATTGTGACATTTGGATCCAGTCCATCCGGATCAGATGGTGTTATGTTGATCTTTCTCACAAAGGGAGGGAGAGTATCATTGACAAAGAAGCTATATGTGTTAGAAATATTTCTATTTCCTGCAGAATCATTCACAAATATCTTGAATGATACTTCTGCGACTGCAGAGGGAATAAAGGTGAAGTTCAGAAAAGTTGAGTTGACAAAGTTCATTGTGTGATTGCTGCCTGAATATTCTATCACACCGGAATTTATTACGTAGTTGTCGATAGCTTGGAGATGGAATTCTTGTTTGCTGCCAAACTCAAGCCGGCTGAAGAAGGAGATATTTGTTATTGATGGACTGATGCTGTCAATATAGAATTCAATTGATTTTTGCTGCGATACACCTAAGGTGTTATTTTTGTAGATTGTCAGGGAATTCTGGCCGGTAGCAGCTGTTATTGTCGTATTGAACCTGTTTTCATCCTGCAGTTTGAACAGGAAATCCCACGAAGTGTTGTGCGAACCATTATAATATGAATTTCCTTTTACATAAATGTCAGGATTGGTCTGCCATTCAACATAATCAGTGGTATTGCCGCCTGATGTGATAATTATCCAATAGGTTGTGTTAGCTGTGAGGGAGACCGCTGTTTCCAAATATCCTAATACTAATCCTGCTGAGCCTGGCAAATCTTGGCCAGATATTGAGCCATTGCCTAAAATCGTGTTTGGTCCATCATTGTCAGATGCAATGGCAAAGGAAAATTGAGGAGTCCCTGCCTTTTTCAGATAGAACCCTATTCTTCGTACACTTAAGTCCTCGCTGAAGTTGAAGGATTGGGAGAGGTTATAGAATGCGGTGTTATTGATGAGTAAGCTTCCTGACTGGTTGTTTATTATGCCTTTTCCAAAATCAGCATCTTTTGTTATTCCATTCAAAGAATACCTGATAGTATCCAGCGGATAATCATCCTGCACAGTGAATATTAATGGAAGGTCGCTTGCAGACTGATAGTATCCTCCGCTAACAGGAGACTGTAAAGTAATATTTACCGATGAGTTAAGAATAAAATATGTTGTCTGTGAATTGTTTATATTTCCGTAAGTGTCCTCGGCAATTATTGTTATATTATACCTTCCGAGGTAGGTCGCGTTGGAAAAATTTCCTGAGTAAATGCCGTTCTCATTATTTAGGATAAGTGTGAGAGAATTTTCAGGCCATATTATGTTTGCACTTACTTGAGTTATGCTATTCTCATCACTAGCTGACGCAGAAATATTGATCTTGTATCCTTGTGAAAACATTGTCTGGGCTCCTGCTGCAGGAGACAGGATTGTAACTGTTGGGTTGTTTGTTTCCCTTTGGTGCACAAAAAACATCACATCATCTGTATCAGAATATACAGGTTCACAGGTATAGCCGCAGACAGAAGTTGCAGCGCAGCTTTCAGTTGTCTGGCCAGCCCAAAAAGTTGACACTCTCACAGCATGATTTGCTTCAATATTATCTAGGGTAAAATCAATTGAAAAATCAATAATTCCTGAATATGTACAGTAGGTGTAGTTTAGGCGTCGCCATCTTGTTCCGTTGTAATATGAGAAAGATACATAGTCTCCGCTTCCGTCGCAGACAGATGTTGCAGTTATCCTCACAGTATCTCCTCCGACGAAGATGGATCTTTCCAAATCAGTGGCATTGACATCATTTGTATATTCAAAATTACTATCTGCACCATCCCAACAACCTGATGGAAGGTGGCCATCCAGCGTATTATAATCATTCCCCTCTTCATATCCGCCTGAACAATTAGATCCACAAATGCATGGTGAATTGTCGATACAGTAGGTTCCCGGCGCAGATACTACAGTAATTATTGAAATGATAAAGATACCTGTAATCAAAAGTATCCGAATAAACATATTTTTTGAATGCATAATCATTGCTCCACAAAAAGCTCCTCAGTCGGATAGACCGTGATGCCTTTGCCTGCCATTGCCTTAAAAGGGACAATCTTTTTCTTATGTTCGACGCCCCTAAGTTTTACTATCTCTGTAGCATTCACCCTTTGGTTGCCTTGCTTGAGGTTGTAAAAGACAAAGACACCGTCAGCAAGAAATTCTTCTGTTCCTGATTTTGAGTACTTAGTTGTGCTGTGCTCAATTTCAGTAATCAGGAATGTGGTAATATTCAGTTTCCTGAAAGTGTCAAAAATCTGTGAGATATAGGCTCTGTAGCCATCTTCCTTTCCGAAAAATCCAGCTGATATTGCAGACAGTGAATCAACCACCACCACATCCGGACTAAAATCTGCAGGAATGAGATTTTTTACTTCATTGACTTCAATCATGAGTTCGCCTCTGGCCTGGGCAAGAAGAGTCTCGACAGATCTAGACATCTTGAACGGGTCAATGTTCCTTATTACAAGGTTTTTTGATTTCAATAGATTGTCCATATCCCATCCGTAATTCTTCATGTTCCTGACAAGGTTTTTTTCAGATTCTTCAAAAGATAAATATAGACATTTCTTATCTCTTGCACAATTCACAAGCACGTTCATGCAGAATGTTGTTTTCATCGTTCCAGGTCCTCCGGAAATAAGAATCTGGGAACCAGCAGGAATCCCCGGCCCAATGAGTTCATCAAAGCCTTGGATTCCGGTCTTGATGTGAGTCTCATCTTTTTTAGAAGGGCTACTTAGAATCTTTTGCTTTGATTCAGCAGGCTGGATGCTGACTAGGGGAATTGAATTTTCACTGGATGAGACTTCTTCTTTTGCAGGGTTTCTGGACTCCAGCTCTTCTGCCGATAATTGATTATCTAACAATATTTCATTCATTTTGTTACCTCTTTTCTTTTTGCATAGCTTCCATTACTAATTTTTCAAAACAATGGGATTCATCAGCAAAGGTCTTGTTTTTCATTTTTTCATAGACCCATTTAAGAATTTCTTTATCTACATACAGCCAGATTCGTTCCTTCTTCGGTTTTGGCTTGTTCATCTGATATCACAAATTATCAATTTTTATCAATTATTTTATATTTTATCAATAATTGTGATAAACTGCACTTATAAACTTTTCGATATTCTAAACAGCAGATGATATTATTTCGCTTCGGATTTCCTATGTAGTTATGCAACAGAAAACACATCCGAAAATCAAAACTTTTATATAGGGGAAACCATACATGCAAGAGTAACTGGGGTGATTTAATTTATAGTGCAGTACCTGTGATAGTGATAGAGTACAGTCTGCAGATTTTTCCAGTTTACTAGATCAAAAAAATGGACAGGAAGAGGTTTTTGTTACTCATAGGAGTATTCTTAGCTTTAGCTATATTTGCAAGATCACAGCAAGGAACAGTCATTTCTACTGATAAAGACAGCTACAGTATCGGGGAAACAGTCTACATTAGGCTTAATTCCAGCGAACTTAATAACAGCAGGTTAGATATCTTAAACCTAAATAGAAAATACTCATTTCTAAATCCCCAGAATCAGATCAGGTTCACCCCCAAAGAAAGCGGACGCCACATTATTGAGTTGTTTCATAGTGACCATCTGGTTGACAGATCGATATTTAGTGTGGGAATTGTTGACGCTGAGGAAAGCCAGGCAATGCAAATCGATACTACTGCCAAAATAACCACCGATAAAACTCTTTATGGGATTGGTGAGCCGGTCATTATCACTACAGATGCAGATTCCGCATCTTACAAGATTGTTCTTAACGAGAACAGCAGGACCTACACTTTTTTCAATCTGAAACAAGAGATACAGTTTTTCCCTTCAAATGAAGGTGACTATACCCTTATCCTTGTGAATGGTGATATGAATGTATCTGAAACCGCATTCAGGGTAATAGGCTCTTCAGAAGATGCCAAAGATTCTTTGATAGCTGAGACAATGCCTAAGCCATCAAGCATAGCGCAGCAGAATAGAACTTTTATCAAAGTATTGGACAGGCATAACAACGAATTAGAGAGCCATACTCTCGAAGATGCCGGTAAAATTGCAGTTGCATCGCTGACAGGGACAACAGTTGAGATCAAGGGTTCAAAGATAAAAAAATTAGATTTCAAAAGTTTGGATATATCAAAGGATCAGATAGTCAGGATAGATGATATCGACAAGCAGATCTTGGTAGAATCAAGGAAGGCACTTTCTGCATTTGCTATCGATCCTTCAAAAGCATCTTTCCTAAGCGCTGAAGTGACGGCCACAGCGATAGGGACAGAGCTATGGAAATGCAAAGAGTGGAATTTTGAAGACCAGCTATGCTACGGGTCTTGGGCGAAAGTATCAGACATCACTCCAGGTGTAGATTATACTTTCATTCTAACTGCCCAGGACCCTGGCTTTGCTGAAACAGGAGTTGCCAGCATAAATTCCAGGAAACCTATCTACTCTTTGAATGAGACAGCTCAGATGTTAATCGTTGTTTTGGATACACGCGGATATCTTGCAGATGCAGATGTGCAAGTGATTGTGCAGTCTCCAGCAGGTTACCCGCAGGAAATTAGTCCGCAGCATATCAGTAGCGGCATCTATCAGGCAGAATTTGCTGATACAGGACTTGTTGGTGAATATGAGCTAAGTGTCTATGCATCAGGTTCTGGAGTGAACAGCACGATGAGATCATCTTTCCAGGTAAAAGAGTTCTATGAGTTTGATATCTTAAGAGATACACCCATCACAGTTGATCCATGGCAAGGTCCATTTGAATCAAGAATAACCCTTGTCAGCCATAATTATACCGGTTTGTTCAATTTCACAGAAGTCATCCCGAATAACTATACACTATATTCTGTGCAGGGTGCAGAGATTACTCAAACTCAAGAGAAAACATATATCTTATGGTCAAATCTCAGCAACAATTCAATAGTCAGCTACCAGGCATATGCTCCTCTTCTGACGCCAGAGCTTTTTTTGCTTGGCCCTTCATACATCAATTTTGCAGAGGATGTCTTTTATGAAGCAAGGCCTTGGTATATGGCGCTTGATCCCACATATGATGCAGGGGATCTTGAATCAGGCACTTATACTCCAGGTTCAGGTGGAGGAACTGTTGAATACTCATATACCAACACAATACCTCCTGGTTCAACAATCACAAATATCACTGTGAGTGTGACTTTTTCAAATGCAAACAACAAGAACGGAGCAGAGACTTTTACATATAAAGCTAGGTCAACAACAGGCATTGATTGTGTGACTGTCGGAACTGCTGCTCCGGGAAGCACAGAGGGAACTTATGCAGCAACTCAGACAGCCGGAGTATCAACCTGCGTCAATATCGGGGGAACCAGCTACCTAGCAATATCATGGCCAGCATTCAACCATGTCCAGGACGCCTATTCATGGGATGTTGTAACGATTACTGTTGGATATATTGAGCCAATAAACAATGCGCCCAATGTTACGTCTCTAAATAATCCACCAAATCAGGCCAATATCTCGATTAATCCGGTTGATTTCAATTTCACAGCCATTGATGATTCTGGTCTTGCGAACTGTAGCGTGTTTATGAACATTTCAGGCTGGACAAACCAGGGAACAGTCTATTCAATCACAAACAACACGAACACAAAGATTTCAAAAAGCCTTTCAGACGGTAGCTATAAATGGAATATCCAGTGCTTTGATAATGCACTTACACCAAAGAATGCATGGTATTCATCTAATTATACATTTAGCATGGATTCAACAAAACCGAATATATCAAATCTTTTGGTCACACCAGGCCAGCAGCTAATCAACCTGCCACTTAATATGTCTGTCTTTGTCAGTGATGCTCATAGGATAGATAAAGTGATTGCATACGTCACACTGCCGAATGCATCGCTTTTGCAGCTGGCGATGGAAGACAAGGATTCTGACAAGATATACAATCTGACGTTTCCTTACACGAATCTGATAGGGAATTACAATTTTACGATCATCGCAAACGACAGTTTTGGAAACTTCAACCTGACAGAGAGTAATTTCAATATCAGCCTGGACACATTATCCTTGCTCACAGACAAATCAGATTATGTTGTTGATGAATCTGTGATTGTAAATGCATTTGGTTTCTATCCAAATGCAAATATAACCTTGACCATATTTGACCCTACACATGATCCTGTGACAGGTTATCCAAAAAATATCACAAGCAACCTGACAGGAGGAATAAATGCTACCTGGACTATTCCGCCAGGCCAAACACTTGGAACCTATATAATAAACACAACAGACACTTCCAATTCCAGCAGATCAGTCTCAAAGACAATCGAGATTGTGTCAGCGATAATAACTGCAGAATATTCAAGCTACGAACAGGGAACAGCTGTAAACATTACAGGATACAACTGGGACAATTATGTGAATGTGACAATCAATATAACCGGTCCATCAGAAGAACTGCTGTTTGGTCCGATAAATTTTAGCACCAACAGCTCAGGCGGGCTCAATCTCACATGGTTTTTGCCTTACGACGCGAGTATCGGCACAACCACGATTAGGGGATATGAACCGGGCAACCCTGCAAAGTTTGATGATTACACTTTCAGTGTCACAGCAAGAACAATAACACTGGCTGCTCAGTTTCCCTGGTACAAGGCAGGGGAGAGAGTAAATATTACCGGATCTGGCTTTAGTCCCGGCCGGAATATCAGCATTGAGATATTTAACTTAGCAGGCAATCCTATATCCGGATATCCGAAGAATGTCACGTCAAATTCATCAGGAGGC
>JBDRQT010000034.1:0-2332 GCA_043826135.1 archaeon | reverse complement strand
GACAACATGGACTGCAAGAGCGATAGGGTTTGCAGGAGCAATTTATAACATAAGCGCATGGCAGCCATGGGATCTTGGTGAGAATGCGACTGCAAATATCACGGTCCTAAGGCAGGCAGTCATAGATACAGACAAGAATTATTATGTGCAAAAAGAACTGATCAATATTTCAGGAAGGTCATATTCACCGAGTAGCACAGTCACATTATGGGTGAAAAATAAGGACACAGGAGGGACTGCTTTGGGATTCCCGAAAAGCGTCTATACAGATGCCACAGGAAAACTCAACATCTCATGGAATATAAGCAATTATTGCTACGGAAACTTTACAGCTATAGGCACTGATGAGGCATATCCAACAATTCTTAATGCATCAAAGGATTTTGCAGTTAGGTCTTGGTGGGATCCGTCATGGAAGATGAGAAAACCAATATATCTGAACAACAGTGATGCATCAGCATATTCAAATCCAATCATAGTGAATGTAACCGGCCTTGCAGGATATCTAGGAGATTGCAAAAAAGAGATAAGGGTAGTATCTACAGTGACAGGGCAGGCTGTGCAGGCAGAAGTGATCGGCGGAAACAATAATACGTATTGCGAATTAAGATTTATCGCAAACATATCTGCATCAAGGACAAACGAGAACAATTACTATGTTTATTACAATAATTCCCAAGCAACTGATCCAGGATATAGCGTAAGTCCGCTTACAG
The DNA here is from genome assembly GCA_043826135.1 of archaeon. Classification (GTDB taxonomy): domain Archaea; phylum Nanobdellota; class Nanobdellia; order Woesearchaeales; family GW2011-AR15; genus GW2011-AR15. The sequence goes on along the minus strand of JBDRQT010000034.1, from coordinate 1,616 downwards.
CAGTCAGGAAGTATGATTATTTAAATTATGCAGCAGAGGGCCACACTGCATATTATCATACAAATGCCGGAACAATTCCACCATCAAGCGGTCCAACAGTAGCAGGAGAAACAACCTATAGCGCAGCACTATATGCAGATGTAGATGTCCAGGATACAAATCTTGCAGGAACAGGCGCGACAAAAACAAAGAGGATGCATAGGTTCCAGTTCAGCATTGCAGAAAGCAGGGAAAAGATCAAAGGATTGTATATCTATTGGTTTGGATATACTCCTTCTCCTGATTCTGTCCCTGTAAATATGTATATATGGGATTATGACTCATCAGGGTGGACAGATGCAGGGACTAACAGTAATACTGCCAGTTCAGATGTGATAGATGAGACTTATATCACTACAGCGCAGAGCTATGTTAGTTCAGGCCAAATACTTACGTTTTTAGCAGAGACCCAGTCATATGGTTCAGGATCAGGAACAAACTTCTATACAAACTATGCTTATGTAAATGTTACGTATGATATCACTCCAATAAACAGGTCGTCTGTCGGGGCTAGCCAGACTTATTTCACATGCATTGATGCGGACTACAGAGCGCCAACAGTCAAGAATCTTACATTCATCCCGGAAAACCAGACAATCACTCTTCCGGTTATCATATCTGCAAATGTCACTGATGATAATGCGATGGGAAGTGTTCTTGCAAAAATAACACTGCCAAATTCATCAGTTAACTACCTTGTCATGCAAGACTCTGAAGGTGATAGCATCTTCAATGTGACATTTTTATCAACGCAGAATATCGGCACATATTCCGTGACAATATATGCAAATGATTCAGTTGGCAATCTGAATGCGAGTGTATCAGGATCATTTACAGTGGGGCTTGAGCAATTATTGTTGCAGACAGACAAATCACAGTATGTTGCAGAAGAATCTGTTCTGCTATCTGGAAAAGGATTTAGTCCAAGCTCAAATATCACGCTTACGATATATGATACAACGCTTGATCCTATAGCAAATTACCCAAAAAATATCACAAGCAACCTGACCGGAGGGATAAATGCGACTTGGACTATTCCGCCGGGCCAGGCCCTTGGAACTTATATAATAAATGCGACAGACACATCTGATGCGAGCAGATCGGTCAGCAAGACAATCGAGATAGTATCAGCGATAATAACTGCAGAATATTCAAATTACGAACAAGGAACAGCTGTAAACATTACAGGATATAACTGGGATAATTACGTGAATGTGACAATCAATGTAACAGGCCCATCAGATGAACTGGTATTTGGCCCTGTCAATATCAGTTCCAACAGTTCAGGAGGCATAAACAATACTTGGTTCTTGCCGTACAATGCAACAATAGGCACATACAAGATAAGCGGATATGAACCGGGCAATCCTGCAAAGTTTGATGACTATATTTTCAGTGTCACAGCAAGAACAATTGCACTAGGTACGGAATTTTCATGGTACAAGGCAGGGGAGAGAGTAAATATTACCGGATCTGGCTTTAGTCCCGGCCGGAATATCAGCATTGAGATATTTAACTTAGCAGGCAATCCTATATCCGGATATCCGAAGAATGTCACGTCAAATTCATCAGGAGGC
>JBDRQT010000033.1:0-11036 GCA_043826135.1 archaeon | reverse complement strand
AATCACCCTGCAAAAGGGACCAGAATACTTTTTGTATGCAGCCAAAAAAGTCCTGGATATTATGCCTGATGTTAGGTTTGTCATGGCTGGTTCTGGTGACATGGATGGATTCATAATTAATGAGGCTGCAAGGATTGGCATCGGTAGTAAGGTTTTGTTTACTGGATTCTTGAGAGGCAAAGATATTGACAGGGCTTACCAGATGGCTGATCTCTATGTAATGCCTTCTGTTTCAGAGCCCTTTGGCATTACTCCACTGGAAGCTATGAGGAATGGGACTCCTGTCTTGATTTCAAAGCAATCAGGTGTTTCTGAAGTTGTTAACCATTGCTTTAAGGTTGATTTCTGGGATATTGATGAGATGGCAAATAAAATAATAAGCACACTCAGGTACAATGCCCTAAGCAGCACTATGAAATATCATGCCACTCAGGAAGTTAATAATTTCAGCTGGGACACGCCAGCAAAAAAATGCATCGAGGTTTATAATAATCTTTCTTACGTGTAAAAAAATGAGAAAAACAATGTATATTTGGTGATGAACCTCATATAATTGAATTGCTTTAAGCTTATCCAAAAAATGCAATCCGCTGAAGATTTTATTAAAGGCAAGAAGGAGAAATTCAAGTCAAGCATAAACAAGAAAATCTATGCTGAAAAAGGTCATGCATTCATCAAAGAAGCTATTACCATAATGCAAAAAACAGAATATCCTAACAGAATTTTCATAATTGAAAGATTGAGCCCTGCAAAGAGAAACCCTGACACGAGCAAAATTAAATACAGGTTTGGGTACTTCACAAAAGGAAAAAATGGTTACCATAAAGGCAAATGGGCTTGGAATTTGTTTTTTTCAATTATCCCACTTAAGGATTTCTATAAGCTTATGCAACTGGCTGAAAAAGAAGGAACAATACTTGAAAAATGAGCAATATATAGGCTATACTTGAGAATTTCCTTCAACCACTTTTTTCACTCGCTCTACCAGATCCTTGGTGTCAAATGGCTTGGTTATGTAGTCGCTTGCATGGATATTCTTGCGCAGCTCCTCGCTGAGTTCAGAGATTTTTACAATAGTCAGGAAGATTACCTTGATGTCCCTGGTTTTTGGATTTTTTAACAGATGCTCACGCACTTCCCTGCCTGAGAGGCCAGGCATGCGCATGTCCAGCAGGATTAAATCTGGCTTGGCATGCTTTAATTTTTCCAGTGCTTCCCTACCGTTGTAAGCAGTTATTACCTTGTATTTTTCATTCTCGAAAATGCCTTTCAGCAATTCAACAAGGGAAGGTTCGTCATCCACCACCATGATCCTTTTTTGCATCCTGAGATTTTTAAACAATTTTTGCTTATTAAATCTATCGATTGGTCTTCATCTTGTCATTTCATACTGGAATATGCAGGTAAGCCTAGACACATTACATATTACTCAGGGTACAAAAAGGGAAAATATTATAATTTGATAAAATATATTTCAAGAGTATGAATCCAAAAAGGTATATTGGCTGTTGCGGAGCATATTGCAAAACTTGCAAATTATTTATTGAAGAAGTCTGCAAAGGTTGTAAAATCGGGTTTGATACAGGCGAGAGAGATATCAATAAAGCTAAATGTAAAATAAAATTGTGTTGTTTTAGAGATAAAAAACTTGATACTTGTGCTGATTGTGTTAAATTAGAGTCCTGCAATATTGTCTGTAGTTGGTATGCCAAGAAGGGATATAAGTACAAAAAGTACAAACAAGCCATTGATTTCATAAAGAAAAATGGATATTCAAAATTTATTATATTAGCGGATGAATGGAAAGGAGCTTATGGAAATCTGGAGTGAGTTATTATACCCCTGTGCCATTCATTTCTGAAGTGCACGCTACTTAGTATCGTGTAACATAATAGTGTTACCTTTGAAGTTTTTCTTTGAAGGGAGAACTGGATATGACAAAGAAAAATATTTATAGTTGATTGCCATAAGTGATTGATAATGGGTTTCAAGACAGACATCATAAACCTCCTGGAGCCAAAATTCGGCGTGCAGATAAGGAAAACTATAGAAAATTACTATTCTGACAAGGAGCCGCAGGAATTATATGAAGTTGCAGAGAATATGCTGACTGGCCTGATTGGCCAAAAAAACACCGAAAACATATTAAGCAAACTAGTAAGTAAATATCCAAGGCTGCATGTTGGAGCGCATTAAGATGGAAAATTCAAAAAAATACACTTTGTTCATAATAATTTATGCAATACTGATTGCCTGCATCTACATTTTTCGGGTAGGCGGGGAGAAGTACTTTGAGCCATTGACTAATATTGTCAACCTTGTCACAGGGCTTATAACTCTTGTGTTTGGCTACCTGGCAATAAGATATTTCGGCATGAAAACATTGCAGGGGAAAAGCATACTTGTGCTTTCAGCATCAGTCTTCATATGGCTGCTTGCTGACATGCTGTGGTCAATCATATTTGGCGATGCAATTGTCTCATTTGCAGATGTTTTATACCTAATGGGGTATCCATTGATGTTTCTTGGCGTATATTATGGAATCCTGATAGTGAAAGAGGATTTTTTCAGTGACAGGAAAAGGGTGCTACTGGTGCTTGGCGCAATTGTATTGTGCGGGCTCCTCTATTTCAAATTCTTTCCGCTTGCATGGGATCCTGAATCAAGCGCTGTTGTGAACATTGTTACATCCGGCTATGTTCTGGCGGATATGCTGCTGATTATCCCGGTTATTCTCCTGGTTGCACTGGTCATAGGTGGAAGCTTCAGCTATCCCTGGATATTAATTGGAGTTGCAGTTTTTTTAGACATCATTGGTGATTTTTACTACAACCTAAACAGCGCAACATACAGCAAAGGGGATTTGGTTGATGTTGTATGGTATCTTGGGTACCTGCTGTTTGCCATAGCCTTTATTCACATGAAAGCCAATGCAGAGAGCCTGCTGAAGATTGCTGACAAGAAAAAGGCTTAGCTTGTGTGATAACTAACCTGTCATGCACTCTCAATATAAAGCAAGCCATTTCCTTGATATCTTTTAAAAGCGTTAAATTTATTAAGTCAGTAATCTGGCCAATAGATGAAGATGACAGAATGGCAAACAATAAATATTCCTGAAAATAATTTTTCAATTCTTATTGAAGGGGACATTCAATCAAAAAAGGAAATATTTGCAAAATCATTGCTGGTTGAGCAATTGAATAAGAACAATAAAATTTCTTTACTTTCTTTTAATCCAAATATTCATGCCCAGTATTTATTGCAAAAGTGCCCAGGCAAGGAAAATCTAATCCTTTCTAAAGAGACTGTTGATGCATTAACTGAAATAGGGATCACTATAAGCGAGCTGATTGAAAAACAGGCAAAAGTAATATATTCCGACAGCTATAATCTGCTAACAACGAAAAATCAGCCTGACATGATATTGAGGTCATATAATTTTAATCTAAAAAAACTCAGGGAAAACAAAGTGCTATTTATTGAAAGCATAGATCCTACAACATTTAACGAGATGAATATATCAAAATTTGAGGCATTATTTGATGTTGTTTTAACAATAAAGCATTCCAATGGCAAATTTATAATCAAATACAAAAAACATACTTCTGAAGATCCAACTGCTGAACATGAGGTAGTGTTTGGTGAAATAAATGTAACTCAAGATTCCCTGTATGAATTCTATAAAGCTGCTTTACAATATGAACTCGCAAATATTGGATATTATGGAAAAAACCTTGATTTATTTGACGAAGCAGACAGTACAATGTTGTTTGACTTGGCAAAGAGTTCTCTGACTCATGCTGCAAAATTTCTTGATAAGATTAAAAAAGATACTGTTAGGAAAGAAAAAATTCCTAAAGAAGAAAAGATAAATATATTGAATGAGGGCTTAAAGGAAGAAAGATTCCTTAAGGAATACTATTATAAGATTGCAGATCAAACTAATGACAGAGAAATGTTAACAGAAATATCAGGCCAGGAGCAGATTCATGAAGACAAGGTAAATGAAATTATTGGCAGGGTTAAAAATGAATGAATTAATTGCCGGTAATACAAAATTGCCGGAGAATAATGCTGATAAAAGAGTATCTCCACTTCTTTTGACATGGGAAACCAGTCAGCTATTGAAGAAATTTACTCTTCATAATAAAAATTAAAGCAAACCGCCACCTTTCTTCTTTTGCTTTTTCTGTTTTTTATTGAAAATATCCTTAATTAGTTTTCTTTTCTGCTCATCTACTTGAATAATTTTTTTATCAGTAAAGCCTTTTGAAATTACAAAAAGGTAGGCAAATTCATCTCCTGCTAGGCAATATGATTTGGACTTTTTTCCTTTTTTAATATATCCTTTCTCAAGAAGATGGTTTAAACAATTATTGATAAGTGATTTAGAAACCTTCAGATTTCTTGAAAGTTCTGCTGCTGAAAGCCTTTCCCTGCGGAGTTCCTTGATTATTTTCCAGGCAGTGTCTTCCATTTGCTCATTCATTTGAATTTTCAATCCGAACAATATATTTGGCGTTAATCATGATTATGCTTGATTTCGTTTCAAGCTCTATGAAGTCTTTATTTAGCGAGAGCAATAGCCCTTCAGCATTCTTTTTTGCTTTCCCAACATAATATGTGATTTTCACATGCTGCTTGTTTAACCTGAGATTTTTTTTGTTCATTGCAATAGGCCAGATGCCATTAAATTAGGCATTAGCTGTTGAACTATAATAATCTTATTGCTTTGCCAAATTTGTGTATGTTTTGAAGCAGTTTAGCTGAATTTCAGAGGTAAAAATAACTAAATGGAAAAATTTATATTCTGCAAAGAGGAAATTATTTTAAAAAGAGGTGGAAAAATGTTATTTGAATCAATGAGTGTGAAGGGAAAACTCTATTTGTTATTAACACTGTTTCTTATTGGTTTTGTTGCCTTTGGAACAATTGCAGTGACTACTTTGAATACCTTAAAAATTAATGGCCATTTGTATAATGATATTGTTATGGGCAAAGATCTCGTCGCAGATATTCTTCCTCCGCCAGAGTATATAATTGAATCTTACCTTGTAGTTCAAGAACTATCAACCCAAACAGACCCTAGTTTAATAAGTACATCTATCGATAAACTCTCCCAGCTTAAAAATGACTATGGTGTGCGGCACCAAGTATGGGTTAATAATTTACCTCAAGGTGAAATGAGAACTGAGATGATAGAAAAGTCATATGAGCCTGCAAATCAATTCTTTGATATCGTTTTTGCCCAGTATATCCCCGCAGTTCAAAAAGGAGATACAACCACGGTTATTGGGTTGCGTGATGGCATTCTTAAGCAACTTTATTCCCAGCATAGGACAGCGATTGATAACGTTGTAACAATGGCAAACGAGTATAACCTGAATACTGAGAATGAAGCTAGAACTACAGAAATGCAGTCTTATACTATTCTTCTGGTAGTAGCAATCCTCACGATCTTGCTATCGTTTGGCTTCGGATTGTTTATGGTTTCTTCTATATTAAAGCCCATTAGGGACTTGACTGCTTCTGGGAAAAAAATTGCGAATGGAGACTTGACTGCAGAAATGCCTGAAATCAAGAGTAAGGATGAACTAAGAGATTTGGCAGACACGATGAATCTTCTGACAGGTGCAGTGAACTTCCTAAAAAAAGAACAGCAAAAGAAGAAGTAGTTTATTCTTTTTTCTTCAATTTCTATTTTTATCAACTAAAATAAGAACAGAAATTGCCAATGAAAAGATTTATAATCTTCAAAGATGGAATCATATTAAAAAGAGGTAACGAGTGGCTGAAGAAAAACCTATTGCAAGAGAGTCCAAACTGCTGAGGCTTACAAATAGCCTGACTTTCAAAACCTTAATGCCTATTCTGGTAATTATTTTACTGGTGGTCAGCATTTTTGGGATTTACATTTCTGGCAAGACAAAAAACAGCTCAAAAGAATTTCTCATCCAGAATGTTCTTATGCCTGAATTTGAGCAGCTGGCAAAGGAGAAGAACAATGATTTTGACAGGATAAAAAGCCTAACAGAGTTTACTGCAAAGGAAATTGAGAACAGGATTAATATATCTAAAAACAGGAGTGATGAGGAAACTGAAAAGCTGTTTGGCAAGTATGTCTCGATAAAGCCTGATGGTTCCTATCGTTCTGAGAGGGATGAGTCAAGGGGCAGGTTCCAGATGGCTGCCTTCCATAATAATTTAATGGTTATAGATAGCCGTGAAAAAGGCATTTTTGCTGATGCATTCCTGTATTTTGACCCTTTCGGCCAAAGCCAGATGCCCTTTGTCTATACCACTTATTTTGCGACAAAGAACAGCATTTGGCAGTATGGGTTTCCTGACTGGGCACTGACTTCTGCTGCAAACGAGACCTTTGACCAGTATGGCTGGTTCTATGGGGCAGACCCAGAGCACGACCCAAGCAGGCAGCAGGTCTGGACAGACATGTACTATGATGATTTCCAGAAGCAATGGATGATATCCTCGCTTATGCCTATTTACGATGGGGTTGAATTCCTCGGGATTGTAGGGCAGGACTTCATACTCCAGAAGATAATAGAAATCACAAAGCAAAGCAAGGTTGGGGAGACAGGGATGCTGTTCTTCATTGACAACCTGGGCAACATTGTTGCCCATCCAGACACTGAGTCTCTTATTGGAAAAAAAGGAGCAAATGATGAAATCCTCAGCCTGAAAACCATTCCAGATGAGGCACTGTCAAAAGCCTTGCAGAACCTTTCAGACGAAAGTGGCTTCAAGTATACTGAAGAGAAAGACAGGAGAATCGTGATGTATTTCCCCTTGGAGTCTGTCCACTGGAAAATGATTTATATTGTTAATGAAGAGGAATTCCTTAAGATTGCCACCCAGACAAATAAGCAATACCTCACCTCATTTGCTCTTTTCTCCCTGTTTGTCATTGTTCTCATTGTTTTAATAATAAATTATATGGTAGCCCGGCCGATTAAAAGGCTGACAGAAGCCACTGAAGAGATATCAAAGGGCAACCTGGACAAGAAAATTGGGATCAGCTCAAATGACGAGATTGGCGTGCTTGCTTATACTTTCAACCAGATGACTCAAGATATAAAGAAATCAAGAGATGAGTTAGAGAATTATGGAAAAAACCTTGAGAAAAAAGTTGAAGAAAGAACAAAAGAACTAGAGTCAAAAAATGAAGAACTAGAAAAATTTGACAAGATATTTCAAAATACGCTTGACGGTATTGTCGTAGCTGATGCCGAGACGGGTATTATATTGGATTGTAATCCAGCAGCTTGCGAGTTAGTTGGCCGGAAAAAATCAGAATTAATAGGTAAGCACCAGAGTATTCTTCATCCCAAAAAAGTGAAGGGAGAAGATTCTAATACCTTCCAAGATCATCTGCATGAGAAAGAAGGCAAGGTTCTAGAAACAAAAGTTATTACTAAGGATGGTAAGATAAAAGATGTTGCAATTAAAGCTAATGTGTTTGAATTTGGTGGAAAAAAGTTAATTCATGGTGTATTTAGGGATATCACTGATAAAAAGGATTACGAAGACAGAATAGTACGTATAAACAAGAGGCTGGAAGAAGCTAACCAGAAGCTTAAAAACCTTGACCAGCAAAAGGACGAGTTCATATCCCTGTCTGCGCATGAATTGAAGACACCTTTAACAAGCATCAGGGGCTTTGCCCAGCTCATGAATAATGATGCCATCCTAAAAAACAAAGAGAAAAGCAAGCACTTCCTCAGCCTTATTGATGAAAATACACAAAGGCTCTACAACCTGATTGTTGACCTTGTTGACTCTTCCAGGATTAGCCTGGGCAAGCTGAAGCTGAATATTGAGGATGTTGACGTATACAAATTATACAATGACATCAAGGAGAATATGTCTCCTGCTATCAAGGAAAAAGGCTTGACAGGGGAGTTCTTCATTGAAAAAGGGCTGCCAAAAATCAAGGCAGATTCCGAAAGGATAATGCAGGTAATTAGAAACCTGATAACCAACAGCATAAAATTTACAGGAAAAGGCACTATCTCGCTCAAAGTGTACAAGAAAGGCAAGCTTGTGCAGTTTGAGGTGAAAGACACCGGCCAGGGAATACCTAAGGAAAACAAGAAATTCCTTTTCTCAAAGTTTTACCAAGTTGATTCATCAATGACCAGGAAGGTTGGCGGGTCAGGACTTGGTTTATCGATATGCAAAGGGTTGGTTGAGAGCATGGGCGGAAAGATCTGGTTTACTTCAGAAGAGGGCAAGGGAAGCACATTTTACTTTACGATGCCTATAGCAAAATAAAGGGGGATTGAAAATGGCAAAAACAATTATGGTGGTTGATGATGAGCCTAGCACTATTGAACTGACCCAAGCAATCCTGGAAATGAATGGCTTTGAGCCTATAACATTCACCAGGGCAAAAGAGGCTTTGGAGGCATTGAAGAAAGGCAGTATCCCTGACCTTCTTGTCCTGGATATGAGGATGCCAGAGATAAGCGGCCCGGATTTCTGCAAGGAATTAAGAAAAAACAAGAAGTTTGACAAGCTGAAGATTGTGTTTTTCACTGCGTCAAGCGATATGGACAATTCCATATTGCAGAAATACAAGGTGCTTGGATTTATCTTCAAGCCGTTTAATAATGATGAGTTTGTTAAAGAGGTTCAGAAGTTTTCAGCAATGAAATAAGAGAGTAACTATCATGAAGTAGATAATTATTTATAATCAGATAGTTTCTCTTTTTTTAATAGTGATGGTAAAAACAATCTTTCTGGTGGATGATGAAAAGCATCTTGTCGAATTGGTTACAGCAATTCTTGAATCTGAAAAATTCAAAGTCATTACTGCAAGTAATGGTATTGATGCTCTTGCTAAGCTGAAAAAATGGAAACCTGATTTAATGTTACTGGACATGATGATGCCAGGAATGTCGGGAATTGAAGTGTGCGAGAAAATCAGGTCAGACCCTAAACTGAAAGATCTTAAGATAATACCTCTAAGTGTTGTCGCTTCTCATGAGATTGGAGCACAAAAATTAAAGGAGTTGCACTTATCTGAGTATATTACAAAACCTTTTGACAATAGCGAATTAATGAGAAGGATAAAAAAAATTCTTTTAAAGTAAATCTAATACTTTTGCCTTCCATTCTTTAGGAGGGGTCTGGGGAACCCTTTCTTGGTAGGAGGGTGCGGGAACCTTACCTTCTTTTTTACATAAAGTAATATTATTTTTTCTTAATAGAAAATTTCTTTCGTTTCCTATCCCATTCCCTACAATAAGTGTAATTGTACTGTCTGATAAAAGCTGTAAATTCAATAGGGTTGTATTTTTTCATTAGAATAAGCTCTTCAACCTTAGCTGAGGATTCAATCATTAATTTTTTCATCTCATCTTGGGTTATTCTGCTATATTCATTGCTTTCCAATATTTTGGAATGCTTTCCTGCGTGTAAGTCCTCCAAAAATGTATTCCTGAATGCATAGGCTGTTATGGCATTTGCTTCGTCTCTCTCATTAAAGTTTGAATCTTCCTTCAGCAACTTTTTAATCTTTCTGCGAAGTTTCCTTATATTCAGCATTTCTGCTATCATGAAAACAGTATCATTATCAAGTCTATTGTTTGTCCTGACTTCATCAATAATCTTTTCTTTAATCTCTTTGATAAATTCATTTTTTGACATTTTCCTGGAGATATCAGTATGTATCTAATTTCATTTGGCCTGGCTCATTGCCTTCCTGATGCCAAAATCTCTCAAAGTACTTTTTGTGGTTAACTGGATCATGCTTGTACATTGCATCAACGCAACTCATGTAGCCTTCACAATATTCCTTTCTCAATAGCAGGTGGTCGTACGCATTCATCTGGATGCTCCTCTCTTTTGTATTTCTCAGGAGATATGCAATAATAACAGTGTAACTCCCCTGTATAAATCATCATAGTAGTGTGATATCTCTTAACCTTGCAGTCACAAATCGAGCACTTAACAAAGTAGTCCAAATATTCTATTGGTCTCAGACAGCCGTGCTGATCCCTTGCCTCCGCTTCCTTTAGTTTCTTTTCCTCAATTTGCTCAGGAGTTAGGTAGCCCATCCACCTGTCAACTTCCTCCTGGCTATTGAAAGGTAGGCCATGATTGTATTTTCTCCTAAGAAAAGCCTCAGCTGCCATTGTGTTTTGCTCAAAAATATCTGCTGATGTCAATCTGTAATCCCTTCGCTTCTAATCTCAAATATTGCCTCTCCTTCTGGTATGCAAGAGCTATCTGTAATTCTTGCAACCTTTTTTCCTGATTTACCGGATCTGAGGTACATCCTGGTCTGGGAAAAATGCGCAAGAACATTGCCTCCAAGAGCAATCGTTGGATCACCGAAGTACTTGTTCGGATCAGTAGCAACCTGATTGGTCAGATACACTCCTACCTTGTATCTTTCAACCACATCACCAAGCTTGTGTAGCATGTTAGCAAGGATCTGCTGCCTTTCAACAAGCTGCTCCCTACCTAAATATTCTGCCCTTAAGTGCGCAATAAGTGAATCTATGATAATGAGCTTGATGCTCGGCTCTGCCTCAAGCACCATTCCAAGCTTCTCAATGATGTCAACCTGTTCTTTGGTTGATTTAATACGTAGCAGTTTAATGGAATTCAATGCCTTGTTTTCATCAACACCCTTGCCTTTTGCAATTTCAACAATTCTGCTACTTCTAAAGGACGCCTCCGTATCCAGAAAAAGCGAGCTGTAAGATTCATTTAGTTTTAGTAGATTTACACACAGAGTAAAACCAAGTTGACTCTTCCCAGAATTAAAGGAACCGTATACTTCGGTAATCTCATTCAATCTGAAGCCACCTTTGAGCAAGGCATTCAAATGACTGGAACCGGTATCAACAATAAGTCTTTTTTGTTCCTGCTTAAGTAATTCACTTGGACACAAGAATTCAAATTGTGTAAACACCTTCTTTTTTAACATATAACAAATAATTTTGTCAAATTCGCTTTATAAATTATTTTGAAGAAGTTGCTAAAACTTGGGAAAAATTGTTTTTCCT
>JBDRQT010000032.1:0-10386 GCA_043826135.1 archaeon | reverse complement strand
AATCACCCTGCAAAAGGGACCAGAATACTTTTTGTATGCAGCCAAAAAAGTCCTGGATATTATGCCTGATGTTAGGTTTGTCATGGCTGGTTCTGGTGACATGGATGGATTCATAATTAATGAGGCTGCAAGGATTGGCATTGGCAGCAAGGTTTTGTTTACAGGATTCTTGAAGGGAAAAGACATTGACCGGGCTTACCAGATGGCTGATCTCTATGTAATGCCTTCAGTAAGCGAGCCCTTTGGCATTACTCCCCTGGAAGCAATGAGAAACGGAACTCCTGTCCTGATTTCAAAGCAGTCTGGTGTTTCAGAAGTTGTCAACCACTGCTTTAAGGTTGATTTCTGGGACATTGATGAGATGGCTAACAAAATAGTAAGTGTGCTCAGATATGATGCTTTAAGCAACACTATGAAGCATCATGCCACCCAGGAAGTTAATAATTTTAACTGGGATACTCCTGCAAAAAAATGTCTGGATATATATAATTGGCTAGCAAGCCAAGAGGTGACAATATGATATACGAGATATTGGAGGCGATAAATATTGCAAGAATGAAAAAAGATACGGCTGAAGAAATATTAAGCAATGTGCCAGAAGACAAAATATTTTACTTGAATAATGGCTTGAAATTAAGGAATTTGAAAGACCTGCACCAGGCACTGGCAGAAATGCAGGATGATACTTTTAGCCATCATGTAAATAGCAAAAAAAATGATTTCAGTTGCTGGATTACTAATGTCATCAACGACAAAAGGCTGGCAAAGGAAATTGTTAAAACAAAATCAAAAGATGTTTTGTTTAATAAAGTAGACAAAAGGATTAGCCAGTTACAATCAATCAAATAAGATAAAATATGAAAAAATGTGAAAATCAGGTTTATGTTAATCATATTCTTAAAAACAAGCAAGTGACTGTCCGTTATAAGGAAGGCCTCAAGACAAGGACCTGTTCAGGCAAGCTTAGTTTTTTTGACAAAAGTTTTATCCAGATTGAAACAAAATCAACCATTGTTCTATTGAATATTAATCATATAACTAGGATTTCAGAAAAGAAAAATGGATGAATTAGATGTTAAATGGAAAATTATCATGGAATTGTCAAAGAAAAAACATACTAAAGAAGAACTTGCTGAAAAATTGAAGATTTCTCAAATTATAGTAACAAAGCACTTACAAGCACTTGGTAAACAGGATGCAATTAACAGAACAAAAAATTCACCTGCTTATTATTCCATGAAAAGAGAGTTTGCTCTCCTTGTCATTATTTCAAAAGGTTTCACAAACAAAAAAATAATAGAATTAGATGATTTCAAGAAAAAGTATATTAAAGAATTGATTAATAGAAAAAACAAAGTGAATAAACCCTTTTAACCCAAGTTTACAGTTTTCAAACTAATTTGAATAGAAATCTTATTTGTCCGCATTTCTTTCAAATTTATACAAATACATATTACTCCTTTTATCAGAAATCCTGTAGAATATTGACTTGCTGTTCCTGAGTTTTGTCAGGTTGCAGGTTACTGAGCCGATTGAAACTCTCATTTTGCCTGCTATCTGCCTTGAAGTGAACCATTCACCTTTGTTCTTCTTCAAAAAATCATAGACTTCCTGCTGGCCCATACTAATAAAATATTTCAATTAGATAATATATTTTACTATTGTGGAATGTGTTTTGCCAACTTGCGGTGCTTGCGATATTTCAGCAACAAAATGCGTATCCATTTCCACTGGATCCAGAAGCTGAGGAGAAACAAAATCAGAAAAAATACGCCTGCTGCTCGAACCAAAGCGGGGCTTATTGATTGCAGGTCTGATGGCGGCACCAGGCTGTCAAGCATGAATATCTTTGCCAATCGAAGAAACCAGAATCCTCCAAGAAGGGAGATTGGTGTGAGCAGCAATATTGCAACAAGAATTATCTCAAATGTGAAAGCACCGAGCCTAGTAATTTTTTCTTGGAGCTCTGTGCCGTGCTTGCTGCACTGCACTTGCCAAGTGTAGCCCTCATGCAGCAAATTGTCATCTTGAGGTGTCCTTGCGCTGGTCATATTGCAGCTCTCGCCTGTGAAATATTTATGCAGCTGAAGATGCACATTCTCATGCATCCTTACAGGAACATCTGTCCCGTACACCAGTAAGTAAGCCAGGCACGCCGCAACTACGGTTAGCAATACTGCTTCCTTAGATCTTTTTTTCATCTGATATTGCCTGCTTTAGAGTGTAATTGCATAGATAACCTTTTGGAAGAATCTTATCCAGAGATGTTGGGATCACAATATTCTTGAAAGGAACCTTGGTGTCCTTGGGGTAGCTTTTCTGCTTCCGCTTCACTTCCCTGCTGTTCAGGTCAACATAATACCTATCTTTGACAAAAAGGCCTGGCTGCACCTGTGAGAAGCCCATCATGACCAGCTCTCGGGCTATTTCCTTTCTATTCCCGGTCATTCCCCTTGTTTCCAGGTCTGCAAGGTTCTTCCTTGTGAGATCAGCATTGCCAAGATCAACTATCGGGCCGAGGCCTTGTTTGAATATACCTTTCCTAGGATAGCTCCCTTTCTTGTGCTTTCGGATCCGAACATCAGTGCCCATTGCCAGATATCGATACTTGGGTCTGCTTGAAGCTTGTACTTTCTTGAGATACCCGGTAGTCTGCTGCTTGCTCATTACTCGTTTTTTAAGTAGGACAATTATTTAAACCTTTCTTCTCTTTGAGGCAAGTTTACATCAAGCGCCAATTAGTTGCAGAAACAAACTATTTCTTGCTTATGCTGCCATATGCTTTTTTCCCTTTCTCAGTGGCACGGTAAATCTTCCCTATGTGCAGATCTGGCGTTAGGCATTCAACCAACCCCATATCCATCAATTCTCTAAGGCTTCTGCTTACGTGCGAGAACTTGAAGTTAAGCTTCTTGGCTATTTCTTTTGGTGTCATTTCTGCATCCAGCAACAATCCAAGGATCTCTCTCCTGTAGCTGCTTGCCTTCAACTTACCAATTATTTCCCATGGAATATCCATAATATGTCTTCAATCAGAAGAATCAGAATAAAAATGAAATTTCCAACGATTTACCAGCGATTTACCAAATATTTATATATAAATAAGTCTCACCATCTATTAAAAATCGCTATGCTGCTAACAAGTTTTAATAAACTATTGGTGTCTTTGAGGGGGAAACGATGAACAAATCATTATTCTACATCATTATTGCGGTTATTGCACTTCTAACATTCTCTGGTTGTAGCAACAATAACTATACTGGCAATGTTGTTCGTGAAACTGCCACGAGACCCTCTCTTCTTTCTTGTGATAATATTGTATGCTCCGATGACAAAGTATGCAATTTGGGAGCTTGCGTATGTAAAGACGGTTTCCATGAGTGCAATGGAGATTGTTTTCCAAAAACAACCTGTTGTATGGATAGTGACTGCGCTGATACTGAAAAATGTGATAATGGAGAGTGCATTGATGCTTGCAAGAATGTGGTTTGTACAATAAAAAATAGTGTTTGCCTAAAAGGAGATTGTGTCTGCAAAGATGGGTTTTTTAAATCACAAAATGGAGATTGTATAAAACAAGGAACTTGCAATTCTGATTCTGACTGCACAAATGTTGAGAGCTGTAAACAGGGTGTTTGCGTCAAAGATTGCAGCAAAATCAGCAATCTGGATGATAAAAGCAAATGCTATATTGATTTAGCTGTTGTAAATAAAGATGTTGAAATATGTAAAAGGGCACATGTAAAGTATTGGGATCAATGCCTGACCTATGTTGCATTAGTTCTTAATGATTATGATATTTGTGAAAGTTTAACAAATGGAAGAGATGGGTGTATTCAGCAAATTGCAATAAATACAGAGGACAGAGATGGTTGTGATAAAATTACAGAACTTGGTCCACCTGATCATGAATTAACTACAGGAATAAGTCACACTTCTTGTATAATATCTGTTGCAACAAAACTAAAAGATCCAACAGTGTGCAAGGGATTTGCTTTGAAACAACACCGTGAATGGTGTGTTGGTGCAACATATCAATTTTTCAGTGACATATCTCAATGTGACAATTGGAATAATATTTGGTCACATTCGATATTTATGAAACCAAAACCCAATATGCCTCTTGATACTTATCCATCACAAGATGCGTGTTATCTTACTATAGCAAGGCTTGAGAAAGACATAGATATTTGCAACAAAATCGAAAACCAAGAACTTATTAATGTTTGTTATGATGAATTGTATCTCGAGCCAGAAATTAAAGAAAAGAACCCATCAGTTGCTAAATCATTAAATAATCCACCTCAGATTACTCTTGGAAGTTTGGAAGTAATAGAAGGCGATCTATTTAAGTTAGATTTTCATATCGATGATAAAGACGATGATCCTATTGAGGTAACCTTTTCAGAACCATTAAACAGCAATGGGCGCTGGCAAACTAATTTAGGTGATGAGGGTACATATGTTAGTTCAATCACTGTATCAGATGGAAAGGATAATGTTACTGAATATTTTGTAATAAAAGTATTAAAAAATCCATATTCAAAATCAATAGCACTTTTATGTGATAAACCAATTACACTTGGTTCTAAAACATTGAATCTTATTATTGTGCAGGATAATATTTGTCAAATTGAAATAGATGGACACCTTGTTTACCTTAAAGAAGGTCAGAAAAATAACTTGGATGACGAAGATTATTTTGGGGTAGTAGATGCATTTAATTGTTATTGTAAAATCAATGTTGTTCACTTCCCTGACTAATTAAAAAAATGAATGCTATGACAAGTTATACTAAGAAGGAAAAATGAGAAAAAAAATTGTTTTTTGTGTTATATTTATCCTTATCTTGTCAAGCTTTGTTTCTGCCAGACCTCCATCCTCCCAGGAAACAAAGGAAACTGCTCCTGCACCAAACCCTATGGATACTATCAACAAACTTGTAGATAAAGGCTCCGATGTTTTTGTTGACACTGTCTATGATCAGGTTGAAAAGCAGACTGGCGAAAAAATTGATGACAACATGAGAGGCATTGCAAAAGATGCGGTAAAGGTGGTTGTAAGCCCTGATCAAACCAAATCCCAAGAATACATGGATAGCATGCTTGATAAAGCTTCTGAGGGCCAGTGGTCAAATCCAGGTATTGCATCTGGGAAAAGCAAAACTCCAACCGGTGCCGCCACTTATTCACAAAAAAATACTTTTTCTCAACCCACCCTTAATATGGATGGGTATTGCAGTAAAAAAGAATATTGGTACGACAATGAAGGATCATATTTAACTTCAGTTGATTATCAATTGTATGGAAACAATTTCGGAACATATATTCTTTGTTCAAAAAAATATTTCTTGGGTTTGTTAAGTGGTTATGATATTTATTCTCTTCCAAATCAAATAGGTAAAAGCTCAAATCTAATCACTTCAAATGCTGCTGCCTCATTTGCGCTTAATGATATATTAAAGAAATACTCGTCCGCCGGACATGATTACAATGACATCAAAAGAGCATGGTACATAAGGAATTACTTCAATTATTTTATACTGGGCACAATAATCGCACTTCTCATCTTATTGATGACATACAGAATAGTCAAAGTTGCTCACAAAAACCGTGAATTATCTAAAGAAATGATTGAAAAAGCCAGGAGGGCAAAAAAGCTGAATGACGAGAATAAACATTATGATGCATTTTTCCTCTATTCCGAGATTATTGATACATTGTCTGATGATGAAAATGAATTCAAGACTGAAATTGAGAAGGAATTGAATGTTACAAAAGCTGCACTCTTAAAGAAAGCAAAGCTAGACTTCAAAGAAGCAGATAAACTATACAGAGAGAAAAAATATCAAAACGCATATTCTATCTATATTAAAATTAAAGACGATTACGAAGAGATAGGAATTACAAAAGACCTGAAAGATCTTGATGAGAAGATTGAACTTTGTGATGGCATGCTAAACATAAAAAACAATAAGCTTGCAGACAAACTTGAATTAAGGTTTATAAATGGTGAAATAAGCGAAAAGACTTATCTGGAACTGAAAAGCAAATATAAGGACACAAATGCACCTATCAAAGCATTGAAAACTGAGCCGCAACGAGGCGGAGAATATTCTTCCTTTGCAATCATAGCAATTATTCTTGCTTTCTTTGTACCTCTGCTCGGTCTGATCTTTGCTATCATTGCATTGAATGACATCAGCAAAAATCCCAGCAAAAAGGGGAAGAATATAGCTTCTATTGCTCTCTTTGTTTCGGTAGGTATTATTTTGTTTTTCATAGGAATGTTTGCATCTTGAGGATAATATGAAATCTATTACTTACAAACTATTGCTTGCTGCTTGCATCTGTCTGTTATTGATTTCATGCAACAACGATGGCAATTTCGCCTGCAATTCTCCATATTTAGAATACAAGAAAGGCGATTGCTGTCTTGATGCCAACCAAAACAAGATTTGTGATTCTGACGAATCCTCCCCTATTACTGGAAACATTGTCAAAGAGGCTTCAATCAAAGTGAATGATCTTCCTAACAACCAAAATACCATTGCGCCTGAACAAAGGGCTGCAACCAAATCCAATACCCAACTGCCAGCTGAAGAAAATAGGGATATTAATAATAAAAATGCAGAATCTGCTTATGAAATACAAGAAACAAAAATCTGCCCCTTTGAATGCTGTATAATTGGAGATTATGATGTGAGAGAATGCAATCTAGGTTACGAATGCAAAGCCAATAAATGCATAGAGATTGACTCTGACGGAGACGGGCTTTCAGATAATGAAGAATTTATGCTAAGCACTGATCCAAAACTTCCTGATTCTGATGGAGATGGATTGAGTGATTATTTTGAGGTTAATGTAAAAGATACGAATCCAAATAATGAGAACACTGACAATGATAGATACAGCGATAAAGATGATCCGGAGCCATTGAAAACAAACACAGCCCTTATAAGGATATCAACACAAAGCTATGCTCCAAGCTTGTCTGAATTGGTCTTGGATTATAAAAAGTATGGCCTTGATGCAATAGAGCACATATTATCAGGCACGAGAGAAGTTATATTCACTATATCAAATGAAGGCGACGATTACACTAATTTCATCTCTTTTGATTTTGCGCTATCTCTAATTATAACTGATCATAAACTCAATGGAGAAATCTGCAGCGCCAAGAAAGATCTTGATCCAGTACAGCTCGAAATCCAGCATTTTGGCTACTTTGAGAAGATAATGCCAGGCCAAACTATTACAAAAGATGAAAATATTCAACTTACATCATATAAAGCAAATCTTATACTGCCAGAAGATTGCCAGGATAATCCTGAGGAATGCCCATGTACCTACAAATTCATGCATAAAATAGAAAATGTGAATTTTGATTTGTTCCCGCCAGGAAGAACCCCTTAGTGTTTTCTCTTTTTTTCTTTGGCAACCTTTCCAATATATTCTCCCAACCGAAGAATCTTATCCATGACATGCTTTGATATCCAAGGAGTGAATAAGAGAGCAATCAGAGCCACATAGAAATAAAAGAAATTAGGCACTACCTTGCCAATGATCGTTGTTCTGCAGATCTCAAGCGGAGCTCCTCTGATATTATCGGTTCCGCACAGATTGTTCCCAAATATCTCATGGATCAGAAAGAGGGCTGGAAATCCAAATGCTATCTTATTCTTTGTAAGTTTGTAAGTTATTAAGGTGAGGAAGACCACAACGACCATAACCACTATGCTGCCTCCCAAGGCATAATTAAGGCTTGGCTTTCCCTCTACCATAAGGACTTGATGCGGTATCTTGAAAAATTCCATTGTGGGGCAAGAAGTATATGCAGTAATCCTGTATTCTGAGGGAATGCCATGTATCAAGTTGTCAAAGCTTCCGAAAAACATATGGCCGGCCTCATGAACATAGAACTGGCCGCAATAAGTAGCCACACCAATGAGATATGCAGGCACCAGGGCAACCAGGAATGCTGTAAACAGCGTATAGTAACTAAAAATCTTCTGAAGCTTTGTTTTGCGCGTCGGCTTTGCTAATTTCATTCTTTAGGATGGCCCGGGGAATCCTTTCTTATTTCATTCTCAAAGAGCTTGCTGTACTCCTTAATCTTCAAAAGGCACATCTCTCTCCTCTCTTTGTTGTCTGCTTTCTCCAGTTTTGTTTTCCACGTCCATAGCTGCTTGCCAAGATACTTCCTTTGCCTATGCTCCTTCCAGTACTTCTCATTCAGCTCTCTTATCTTGCCTTTGTTTGCGTCCCTCCAAGCTTTCTGCATCTCATTCTGCTTTTCAGGATTGGCCTTTCTCCATTCTTCAGCTGCCTTGTTGTATCTGTTCTGATGCAGCTTTCTGGTTTTTCTCATTGCCGGCAAGTGTTTCTTTTCCCTGTAGCCTGGCTGGAAATGGTACCTCTCAATAGACTCCTGCTTGGAAAGCTCCCTTTTCAGCTTCCTAAACTCTGGATTAACCCAGTAAGCTGCAGTTGATTGAGTAACTCCAAATTCCTTTGAGAGTCGGCGATATCCATAACCTAACCGGTGCATCGCACACATGCGCTCTATCTCATCATCTGATAGCTTCCTTCTTTTATCCAGTTCAAACGGCAATGGCTCCATGAAAATAGTTTTATTGCTGGCAAATAAATAATTTTTGAAAGGCAATAAGCAAGAAGATGATAGCTATTGCGGAAACATGACTTAATTATTTTGATTTCGATTCGCTAAATCTATATTGCACGCAATTGTCAAATCAAGCTAAATTATAAATATAAGATACTGTTTGCTTTATTTATATCACTGAAAAAGCCAAAGGGTTATTATAAATGAAAATAATGATAGTTGACGACAGCAAGCTTGCAATAGCTATAACTAAAAACTTTATTAATAAAACAGGAATTAAAGCTGAAATCATTGAAGCCTATAATGGAAAAGAAGCTGTTGAAAAATACAAAAGTGAGAAGCCTACGTTGGTATTTATGGATATATATTTGCCTGAAGGCATAGATGGAATAAGTGCTCTTGAAGAGATAAAAAAAATTGATCAAAATGCAAAGGTTGCCATGTGCACGGCCCTTAAAGAAAAAGAACATGAAGCAAGATCAAAAAAGGCTGGTTGCATTGGCTATATTATGAAACCAATCAAACAGGAAGATGTAGCTGAAATAATAAGTAAGAACTTCTGAAATCCCCTCTTTAACAATATTTATATATTCGTGGCATCATACTAGTTAAACATATTAAAAGGGGTGGTTATTATGCAAAACTGTAATATATGCTCAAACGCTTTTACTGGCAGCCCAGACCAATTAGTTTTATGCGAGCATAAAGATGGGATGGTTCACAAAGGTTGCTGTACAAGCTTGTGCTCAATGGATGGGAAGCCCTGCAAGCATGGCATAGCAATGTATTCAAAAGTTGTTTGAAAGGTTGCTATTTTTTTCTTCTACTTATCCATTATTTTATTCAATTGTCAATAAAAATACTATTCTATCTAAACAATGATAACAAAGATTTAATAAAGTATGAATTTGTAACAACTTGATGACAAAATTTGTTCATTTTTTCCTTGACTAGATAATTTGACAAAAATGAAAGTGCTCATGTTCGGGTGGGAGTTCCCGCCATATGCTTCAGGCGGGTTGGGGACAGCTTGTTTTGGCCTGACAAAAGGCTTATGTAATCATGGGATTGATATCACATTTGTTATTCCTCATGCCGCTGATTCAAAAGCTGATTTTGTAAAACTGGTTTCTGCTGGCAATATCAAAAATATAAAATTCAAGGAAATTGACTCTCCCTTGCAGGCATACATGACCTCAACCGAATACAAGGAGACTTTAAGGGATTACATTAAATACGGCAAATCTGATGAGAAAACCAATATATACGGCAGGAACCTGTTTGAGGAGGTTGCCAGGTATGCTGCTTCAGCAGGACTAATTGCCAAGCATGAGCCGCATGACATTATCCATTGCCATGACTGGATGACATACCAGGCAGGGATAAATGCAAGGAAAATATCAAAAAAGCCACTGGTTGTCCATGTCCATGCCACTGAATTTGACAGGACTGGTGATCATCCAAACCAGGTAGTCTATGACATGGAGTACAAGGGATTTCACGAGGCAGACCATATCATGGCAGTCTCCCAATTCACAAAAAATAAAATAGTTAAGCATTACAATATAAACCCAGATAAAATAACTGTTGTCCATAATGCTGTAGAATTTAATGACAATTCTTTTAGCGAGGAAGAATTCAAAATAAAAGAGCATAACAAAATTGTGCTGTTCCTGGGAAGAATCACCCTGCAAAAGGGACCAGAATACTTTTTGTATGCAGCCAAAAAAGTCCTGGATATTATGCCTGATGTTAGGTTTG
>JBDRQT010000031.1:0-4274 GCA_043826135.1 archaeon | reverse complement strand
TCTTTCCCCTGGAATTGATAAGGTTCATGGCACTTGGCTTTTTATCAGTGCACATATTGCCTGTTTCAGATAGGAATTCTATATCTTCAAAATTCTTGGATATATGATCTCCAATCTTTTTTCCAGCGATTGTTATCATATTCATTCCCATGGCGTCATCAGTGCTTGCCTTGATCCTAAGCCAGATATTCAGGCCGACTGCATATATTTCAAAATCTTTGATCTTGAGATGAGATTCCCCTGCTTCGCCAATTTTCCTGAGATTTTCTTTGCTAGAAGCCATCCACGGATAAAATTTCTTCAATGCTGACAGCGAACTTGCTTTGAAAAGAATTGATCTGGATTGTTCATCCGCTAGTATCAAAACATCAGCTCCGCCTGATTTATTAATGACACTGCAGCCCCTATTTACTGATGCTACGAGCGCCCCTTCTGTGGTTGCCAGCGGAATATAAAATTCACCATTTGCATAGTCTCCTTTCACCTTGATTTGACCTGCAATCCCCAAAGGAATCTGGACTGCGCCTATCATATTCTCTATGTTAGGCTTGCATTTTTCCGGATCAATTGTATAAGACGATATTGAAGAAAGGTCCAAAGAAAGCTTATTTTTCAAGAATAATAGTCTTATTTCAGCTGCTTTTTTGTATCCTACTAATCCATCCAAATCATGGAATTTTATCTCCCCTGTGGAGATCTTGTTAGTCAATTGCTCTGAACTTATATCCATATTGAATAACTCCTTTTTTTCCTTTTTCAAGTATCTTGCGAAAGACCATCTCGACTTTTGCGCCAATCTTCAGCTGTTCTGACGAAGTGTCGACAATCTGGCACGTAAGCATCGGGCCTTCCTCAAGCTTTATTATTGCTATTGCGTATGGGATATGGCGTGCAGGTATTTCAATGTTTTCACCTTCTGGGTCAGAAAATGGCGTCCTTATCACAGAAAACGTGACAATCTCTCCTGCTCCTATGAATTTATAGTCAGCAAGGTCAAGCGAGCCGCATTTATTACAAACATCTCTACCTGGAAATATCAGATTACTACATTCATTGCATTTATCTCCTATTAGATTATAATGCTCCTTTATCTTTCTCCAGATTTTTGGTACTGCCATTTTTTTCTTGTTTTATTCATTGAAATTTTTTTATGGCTGCAGACGGTCTTGATTCACTTTGTTCATCAAGCCCTACTCGTCACCCCGTAGGGGGCATCCCCCGACGAGCCTGCGCCGAAAGTTTTCTATCTTTTCTATCTTCTGAATATGTGGACGACTGCTGTGCCGCCAGATCCTCCTACATTATGTGTGAGCGCGATTTCCGCGCCAGTGTTTCTTTTGCCTGCGTCGCCTCTAAGCTGCAATGTCGCTTCTATTGCCTGGGCAACTCCTGATGCGCCTATTGGATGACCTTTTGCTTTCAGGCCACCTGAGGTATTTATCGGGATCTTGCCTCCTATTTGAGTGTTTCCATCCTGGGTAAATTTTCCGGACTTGCCTTTTTTCACAAATCCCAAATCTTCGATTGCAAGAAGCTCTGCGATTGTAAAACAATCATGGACCTCTGCTACCTGGATATTTTTAGGGATCAGTTTTGCCTGTAGATAAGCTTGTTTTGCTGCAACTGTCGTGGCTTTCAATGTAAGCAAATCTTCTCTGTCATGAAGGCTTATTGTATCTGTGGCATGCCCGCTTCCTGCAATCCAGACCGGTGTATCTGTCAGTTCCTTTGCTTTTTTCTCGCTTGCAAGGACAATTGCTGCAGCTCCATCTGATATAGGCGATGCATCAAGGAGTTTTAGTGGATCAGCGATCATCGCAGATTTCATAACATCTTCGACTGTAATTTCTTTATGGAATTGCGCTTCTGGATTATGCATTGCATTCTTGTGATTCTTAACTGCCACTTCTGCCATCTGCTCTTCTGTTGTTTTATACCTATGCATGTGAAGCCTTGCGATCATGGCATAGAGCCCTGGAAAGGTTGCTCCAAAAACGCTTTCCCTCTCAGTATCTGCAGCAGTTGCCAGGACTTTTGTGACTGAGTTGCTCCCGAGATCTGTCATTTTTTCCACTCCTCCAACAACTGCTATATCATGAAGACCTGATGCAACATCTATATATGCCTGTCTCAGTGCAAGACCTCCCGATGCACACGCAGCCTCAACCCTAACACTAGGTATGTTTCTAAACCCAAGCTTGTCAGAGATCATGCTGGCAAGATGCTCCTGCTCAACAAATAATCCTCCTGACATTGTCCCACCATAGATAACTTCTACATCTTTTTGTGATATGCCTGCATCATGCAACGCTTTCACTCCTGCTTCAACTGCAAGACTAGTGAGATCTTTTTCCCAGATCTGGCCGAATTTGGTCATTCCTATCCCGATTATTGCTACTTTATTCATTGGTATTCCTCAAATATTTTGCGTAGTCCAGATAGATCTTTTTTTTGATCTGCGATTCTACTGTTTTCAAATTTTTTCTGGCACTTATTATTTTTTCAGTCACTGTGATGTCAAAACTGTCAGAGCCAGCGCCTGATCCATAAGAAGTGAGAAGTATTCTTTCTCCAGGCTTTGCGATGTCAAGAACAGCCGCAAGCCCCAATAATGATGCAGCTGAATATGTATTACCTATTTTTGTTACTAATAGACCAGGCATGAATTGTTTTTCAGTAAATCCTAATTTTGCGCTAACCCTCATAGGAAATTTTCCGTTAGGCTGATGGAATATCACATATTGATAGTCTTTTGGAGAAGTACCACATTTGTCCATCAGCATTTTTGTCGATTCCATAACATGCCTGAAATACGCAGGTTCTCCTGTGAATGCTCCGCCATGTGCTGGATATTTTTGCTGCTGCCTTCTCCAGAAGTCAGGTGTGTCAGAAGTGAAAGATACTGTCTCATTGATCTCAGCTGCCACATTTTCATTACCTATAATAAATACTGCTCCGCCTGCTGCTGCTGTGTATTCAAGCATATCTCCCGGCTCTGCCTGAGCAGTGTCAGCCCCACCAGCAAGCGCAAGTTTTGCCATCTTTGATTTGACCATGGCAATGGCTGCCTGAAGAGCAGCAGTTCCGGCTTTGCATGCAAACTCAAAATCGGCTGTTGTGTAATTATTTCCTACAACTATTGCTTCTCCGACTATTGTTCCTGTTGGTTTTACAGCATAGGGATGGCTCTCAGATCCTATGTATATTGCGCCTATTTCTGTCGGGTCAATATTTTCTGTTTTTAGGGAATTCCTCGCAGCTTCGACTGCGATTGTTGCAGCATCTTCATCAATCCCTGGGACACTTTTTTCAGCCAAGAAAAGACTCTCTTTTATCTGCAAAGGATTCATGCCATGAGCTTTTGCAATCTCCTCTACAGTTATCCTATAACAGGGGATATAAGACCCCCAGCTGACTATTCCCACCATCGAGTGGTCTGGAACTATTAAGTAATTAAAAAGGTTTGTGGATATGCTGCAGAAATGAAGAAGCTGTGGCAATCGGGACAGATGTCGACGATCAGATTGTAGTAACTGATGAAATTCTAGGAGGTGAATCTCAGGAAAACATGGAAAATCTTACTATCCCTCAACGAATTAAGACAGCATTTTTCATCGTCATAGCATCGTATTTTGCCACTGTTGTTGCAACTGTACTATTGTTATTTGCAGACGCTGGCCTATTGAGAGGGTTTGCAGTAACAACAATCATCGGAATTACTAATGGCGTCTTCATAGCAAGGCTGGCATTTGGCGAGATGATGAGGATTATGTATCAAGATACAAATTAGGTTAATCTCTATTGTAAACAAGAGAAAACATTACAAAGTATTCTTATAACAATACGAGCAATAATTCATATAAACAAAAACTAAATATAGGAGAAACTAATGGTATTGTCATGAAAGAAAAAAATTTATTAATTAATCCTTCGTGGGAATACGTAACAGAAGAAGGGAAAAGATATAATAGAGTGTGGCCTCCATTAGACTTACTATATATTGCTACAGCCCTCAATGCAAAAGGGATACAATCAGAAATTCTTGATTTAAATGCAGAAAAAGTTAAAATTCATAATCTGGAGAAGATAGCTCAGAAGTTTGACAAAATATTCATAACAACCTCTTCTCTTGATAGATGGCAATGCACAAATTTGAAAATTGATAATGTCGAGTTTATAATAAACAAACTTCAAAATAAAAAAATAATCATACTTGGTTATCATGGTACAGTTTTCCCAGAGCATTTTCTTAAACACATTAATGTTGAAGTAGT
>JBDRQT010000030.1:0-14600 GCA_043826135.1 archaeon | reverse complement strand
TGATATCTGTTTGATCCAACAAGATAATCATCATGAAGGACATTGCTTGCTAATTTCATGCCTCTTTGTGCAGATATTCCTCTGGCCCTTAGATAAGGTGCATCTCCCAAATCAACAATCCTTTTTTGAGTTTGAACAACTGCCATAATCTTACCTCATAAATTTATTTCAATTATACTAATTTTCGTATATATTATAAAACCAATGTCCTTAAAAACATATCATTTCACACAACTAGCCCAAATCGATTTGTATCCCACCTGCAACATCTTGCATAAATGAATTCGCCTGTCATTGACTGACGAAATGGTCAGACAGTGTCTGGCTTATTGCTAATTTCGCAGACAGCGTCTGCAATATTTGGGACAGTGCCCAAAAATTCAAATTCGGGGGACGGTGTCCCCCAAATGTGCAACATACTGCTTAAATTCTTAAAAATAGAACAAAATCAAACTGTCATGGCCTCAAACCTTAGAGTAAAGGCCAAACGACCCTCTTAATTTTTTTGCAAATTTACGACGTAAAAAAAGAAATTTAGGCCACGACCGAGATTGTCGCCAGACATGGCGGCAAATTTTGACCGCCAGGTCAAAGGTATCGGACTCGGTTCTAGGGCTTACTGCTAGATCGAAAGAGACTTCTTTCTTTTCCGACAAAGGCCAATTTGACGAGTATTACCTCAGGGTTTTTTCCCTGGGGTTTTCGTCTTGAAACCCGAAAGGGTTTCAAGTGAAACATTCGAACATTGTTCGAATCGTTTTGCCCTCTTAAGGGCACAAGTCAAAAAGGCCACCACAGGCCCCCGTACTACCATTATACTATCGTGGCCATTAGATGAACCAAAGGTTCATGCTGGACACGACATGTGAATTTGTTCACAACTGTCGTGGCCATTCGAACTACATTAATTCAGAATCAAACCCTTTTTAAATCTTAAAAGCTGAATCCAAACAGGTCTTTGTATGGTAATGATCAAAAAGAACGACGGTACGCTGGCAGAATTCGACATAGGGAAAGTAAAACAGACCCTTGAAAGGCTGGATACAAATTCAAAAGTCGTTAATGATGCACTCAAGGCAGTGAAAGCAAAGGTAAGGGAAGGCATGACAACTAGAGAGATATATAACATAGTTTTCAACATATTAAAGAAAGAGCAGCATGTCGTAGCTTCTAAGTATTCCTTGAAAAATGCAATTGTCGACCTTGGACCCAAGGGATTCAATTTCGAGGACTTTACCTGTAGGATACTTCAGGAAAAAGGATATGACACTGAAATCAGACAACTGCTCAACGGCGAAGTCATAACTCATGAGACCGACGTTATTGCAACAAAGAAAACTACTGCGAATACAGGCACGCCTTATGTCTGCATGGCAGTGGAATGCAAATTCCATTCCCAACCATGGACTTACTGCCCAATACAAACTGCATTGTATGTTTATGCGCGATTCCTTGATATACAGGAGGGTTACGAACTTGGAAGGGAAAAAAGGAAAGTTACTACTATGATGATTGCTACCAATACCAGATTCAGCAGCGAAGTCATAAGATATGCCCAATCAAAAGACATACTGCTTATTTCCTGGGATTATCCCAAGGGCCAGGGGATAAAGGATATTGTTGACAAAAAAGGCCTTTACCCGATAACAGTTCTGACAACATTGTCTAAACATGAAAAAACCATGTTGATGAAGAAGGGAATATTGCTTGTGAAAGACATCAATGAAAAAGATGTCAAGCCAGCTGTAATGAAGGAAGTTTCCGAATTTCTGAAATCAGTTTAGAGCCATCGCCTTCGAAAAATTCAACTTTCTTTGCCCCTGTCTGTTCTATATAATATTTCAGATCATAGAAGTCAGAGTGATCAGACAATGGGAATGAATTATCGACATTGAACTTATGGAAAAGAGCCCAGCCTGTGACATTCGCAACCAAGGTTTTTTTATTGAATGCATCTCCTAAGCGCCTTGCAAAGTATTTCTTTGCCTTCCTCATCGGAAGGATTGCCACGAAACGGTCTTTCATCACTTCCTCAGCTTCTGCTGTTCCAACCTCTATTCTCTTTAGATCTACGCCGTATTTTCCATATATCTTGCAGTGATTTTCTATGTTCTCTGTGACTATTGGAGCGATTGAGGAGTATTCATTGAGAATTTTTATGACTTCCTGGGCCTTTCCTAATTCATATGCACCGATTATGATGTTGGCATCATTGTTTGTGTTTACCCAGCTTGACAATGAATCGCATACATCGAAATAATCTGGAAATTTGTATTTTGGATCTGCGTAGGTTGATTCCATAATTAATCTGTCACATCTTGGAATCTCTGCTCCTTTAGTTACCAGACTGCCTCTGACATTGAAGTCTCCTGTATAGACAACAGATTCGCCATCCCCTTCCATTTGAAGCTGTTTTGCACCTAGGATATGGCCTGCATTCAGAAGTTTTAGTTCTGGGATTTGTTTTGATTTGGCAGCTAATCCAGATAATTCAATAGTTTCCTCGCTTGCAATTATCTCCTGTTTCCTTCCCATTCCTTTGATATGGTCGGAATGAGCATGTGAAAGGAAGCAATGATCGCCGTTGCCATGGTCTAAGGCTATGGTTTCATTGCGGAAGTTGATGTGCATGCCTAGGTATATCAGATTAGTTTAATATGGGTTTGCTCAATCTTCGGATAAATTTATTTTGAGAGGGATTTTCGAATGAAACTTGGCTACGGTATGAACATGAAATCAGTGTGTAAACAACACATTTTCTCAGAGTTTTTTATACGAATTTTGTGATTTTGTACGTTTTAGAGCTAAATAAGTGTTCAAAACAACATTTTTTATGCAATAGAGATGCAAAAATAGAATGAAAAGATGTTAGAATGAGTTAAATTGTATACTGTTATAAATGTTTTCGTTCGTGTAATTATATCTAAGTAAGGAAGTAACTAGAAAGAGGAAATCATAACAATGAAACTCAAACATGAAAGCAATCATGGAATACGAACCAACAGACATACTTTTGGAGAAAGAATGAAAACCAAGGCAATTAGAGCATGGCATTCTGCAAAGAGATTTGGAGCTAGTTTATTGGTTGCCGGATTGATTACTGCACCATGTGCTGGAGCGATGGTTGGGTGTCAAAATACTTCACCGACTCAAACATCAGCTCAGGATGCTGGTTCGAAGACTGATCAGGATAGTAGTACTACTGAAGCAGGAAGACCGACAAGCAGTGGAATATGGGCTGAACCTTACAAAGGAGAAGTTCTTCAAGATGCAGATGGAAATTATTATATGGCTCATAGAATTATAGTAGAATTCAAAGAACCTATAACCAAACAACAAGTTGAAGAATTAACAAGAGAATTTAAGGGAAGGGTAGTTGGTCAAATCCCTAGGATAAATGCATTTGAATTAGAAGTGGCTGGGGATATTGACCAAGCTATAGAAGCTGTAAAAAAGCTTGATGGAATAGACCAGGTCGCAAGGAATTATTACTTCCGTTTTGATAATGGCGGCAGTTGGGATAATGACATTTACGAAGGTCAAAACAAAGAGGGACTTTGGTGGGTAGATAAAATTCAATTATCTGAAGGATTAAATTTGTTAGAAGGATCTGGAGTTGAATTGTATCCAACAACTATTGCAGTTATTGAGAGTGGATCGTTTACTAGTAGCGAAGAGGTGCCATATGTAGATAAGAGCTATCACCGTAATTTTACAAATAATAGCGGAGAGGTTTTTACAGACTACATGGGAATTGAACATGGAAAAATGGTTTCTATGTTTATAGCTGCAGTGAATAATGGAAAAAGAACGAATGGCGTAGCATCTAGAAAAGATGAAACTCAAGATAACTTTAAGATTCTTCCATTAACTGGCGGGATTTCAAGTGACATATTATTTAAAGGAGATAGAGAAGCATTAACTTGGGA
The DNA here is from genome assembly GCA_043826135.1 of archaeon. Classification (GTDB taxonomy): domain Archaea; phylum Nanobdellota; class Nanobdellia; order Woesearchaeales; family GW2011-AR15; genus GW2011-AR15. Next base: position 10,671 of record JBDRQT010000030.1, on the reverse strand, counting down.
GATTGTAGGGGATCATTTTGCAATTAACTCCGCTTTGGAATATGTAGGTGATATGGCCGATGAACTTAATATTAGAGTAGTTAACATGAGTCTTGGAAGGGGGCCACCTCGTTTACCCTATCAAAGTAGAGACTTCTTCTGGAATACTCAAAAAACCATCGATAGACTTGCTGAAAAAGGGATAATACTAGTGGCTTCTGCAGGAAACGATGATTCTGATGCGTGTGGGCATCTTCCTGCAGCACGTCAAAATGTAATCTCCGTTGGAGCAACAGCATTTGAAAATGGAAAAGAAGTTAGGTATTATAAAGAAGGTCCTCTTCCATGGGGTTTAGCAAAAGAAGGATCTAATTACTCAACAAATAGTCGATGTTTAACTGTAGCTGCTCCTGGTGAGGACGTACTTGTTTTTAATCATTACAAACAAGCAGAAAATGTTGATATCACAATGATTGCAAGTGGAACGTCTTTTTCTGCCCCAATGGTAGCTGGCTTAGTAGCCTTAATGAAATCAATAGATCCAACTTTGACATATGAACAAGTAGTTCAGATACTAACAGCTGAACAAAATTCAGATGAAGTAAAATTAGGTGATGACGATCCAAACCCAGCAGCCAGAAGAGAAACGTGGAGAAGAATCAACGTAAAGAAAGTAATGCAGGCAATGCTTCCAAAGAGTGAACCTTGTGAAAAAATCTGGGTTAAAAACTCAGGCATATGGCGTGTTAATTATTATGGGGTAAACTCCTCTAAAATTTATTTCAGCTCAAACAAACTAGTATTTCTTAACGATGATCAAGCAACATGGTTCGTTTATGATTTAGATACAAAACAGATTTCAGAGTTTCCAGTTAGCTATGCAGGAAGCATAGTACACCCAATTAGATTTCTTGAAAAACATGTCGCTTTTGTAGAAGATGGTAAATTTAATGTGAAGGATTTAGAAACAGGAGAAACTAAAGTTTTTGATGAGATTGAGGGTATCACGAATATTTCAAATTCATTAAATGGAAGAATTATTATTTCGACTTATTCTTGGCTTGGTATACCCTCCCCTATTAGTAAAGTATACTTATATGAAGAATCAGCCAATAGTATTACTCAAATTATGAGTATAGATGAAAATGTAGATGGCGACGCATCCCCCGGATTTGCAGACCTATCAGACGATAAAATAGCAGTTATGCAAGGTCGAGGCCCAAGGTCATTCATATCTGTACGGGATTTAAGTGGAGAATTGCTTACGGTTATTGATGAAGGCTTGGATTTAGGTTATCCATTGATATCGGGAAATTATGTACTCTATAAGGACTATCAATATGAGAGTGATGGGCTAGAATACCTTAAATTGTATGATTTGCGTACCTCAACTACAAGACAGATAGGCGACGGAATGACACATGGTTTAAATACTAATATTTATTCAATGCGACCATACGACATGGATGAAGAAAGAGTTGCCTTGGGTATGAATGAGTTGTGTACAAATGCAAGTATAACTTCACATGCAAATCTCTCTGTTCAGGATTTAAACAGCGGAGAGGTCATCAATCTTTTTGATCTTTTTAAAACACCTGATGATACATGTGGCGGTTTTCATATTCCCGCATACCTTTCAGAGGTTGCAATTCAAGGGCACCGCGTGGCATTTGCCTTGGAGAAAAATCCTGTTAATTCTTTCGTGGATGAGGTTTATCTATGTACTTTTTAAGGTTTAATGATGAGGTTATAATATGAAAAAAGAAGAACATAAAAAAAGAAACCTGATAATTTCGTTTTTCTTAATCCCAATGATGATATTAATTGTAAGTTTCTGTCTTTTGGTTTTAACCACATTTGTACTAGCTAAACTAATTCCTGCATCTACCATCCCATTCTCTAGTTACATATTCTTTTTCATGCTTTTTTTGCTGTCTGGTCTGGCAAGTTATCTTGCTGTGGGAAAGATAAGTAAATATCAAAGAGATGGAATACTGAAAAATTTAACAAAATTATACCTGGGAATCACAGTATTTCTTCTGTTGATAGGTTTTATTTTACCTCTTTTATTTAATATCAATGAGCCTCGGGTTGATTGTACAACTCATGGCGATTCAATAAATCCTGATAAAGCCAGTTTCTGTGACGAGATCCGCGCATCTTTTGGAGCATTAGCTCTTCTATCTGCGGGCCTAACATTAACTACAGGTTTTGCCTATTTCCTAGGGCCCAAGATATTCAAGGAAAAATAGATACCTAGCCTCAAATCAATCCTCAGAATCTTTCTCGGATTCATAGGTATTTTCTATTATGCTCCTTATTGTTTTTGCCCTCTTTTTCCCCATTCCTTCGGCTTCCAGAAGCTCCTTTTCTGTTGCATGGAACAATGCTTCCAGATTCTTGAAATGAGTCATCAACGATTTTGCCAGTTTCGGCCCTACCATTGGAAAGCATTCTACGATTATTTGCTGATTGTCTGACAAGGTATTGCCTTTTCTCTTGGCAAACATCCTTACTGGTCTTTTCAATGCAATTTGTTCATGCTTTGCTAAATTAAAAACGAGTTCCAATGTTTTTTCCGAATCCCGAGTGAAGAAAAGTGTTGCTCCATAATCTGCTATTATCGAAGCATACGCTCCTAATATTGCATTCTTATGTATTCTTTCCATTTCTCCAGTTCCTTCAACGATTACAACAACTCTTGGATAATTCGCAATCATATTCTCCAGTTGTTTGAACAATCTTCCATCTATTATCGAAGATTCGAAATCATTTCTTGTTTTTCTTTCAACAATCAATCTTTCAGAACAGATGAAATCGCCAACTAATAATTGTTTTCTTTCAACAATCGCCCCAAGCGATTTCAATGATTCATCAAACCCAGTATCCTCTCTATGATCTATGAATATCTTTACTACGTTTGAAGGCTCAGTCTCAAGGAATTGCTGCATAATCCATCAATCAGCCTATTTCAAGCCCCTCACGAAATCCTCGATCTCCTGGAACCTTATGCTGCATCCTGAATATTTCAGCCGGTACAATGCTGCCCTTAGTATTGCCACATGCATATCTCCGTAATCATCAAAATAACGATTCTCATATGCCAGAACAACGATTTCAGAGCTTCTTATGACTTCCATTCCCTTGACATATTCAGCTAGATTAGTTAGATTGGTTTTCTGCACCATCACATTGACCTTGAATTCCTGTTCAAGGTGCGACTTCAGTTGGAATGGATTCTCTATGAGCAATCTGGTGGTACGTTCATCTACGAGTAAAGTTGAAATAGCAAGGCTCTTTGCCATTGCCACCATCTCTGCCTCTCCCTCATGCATCAATCGCATTGGCTGGCCCCTTACGAAAAAAATATTGTTGGCCATCTTTAGTATCTTATCAGTTTCTGCCTTTACATCCGAGTCTACTTTTGTGATAATTCCGTCCCTCATCTGCTTCTTGAGCCTTATTGCTGAGAACAGATATTCCTTCAGGTCTGATTTTATCGGGCGGGTAACCATCTCCTCTTCCACAGAAGGAGGGATGTAGAAATTTATAGGGAAATTCTTCTTCAGGAACAAAAGTACGTGATCCAAATCCCCGTCTGTCAAAGAGATCAATGAACTTGAGTCGCAAAGTACTGCTTTCTGTTCCATAATCATACCTCCGTAAGCCTTCTGGCAACTTTCATCCGCTTGTGGATCGATGAGTCTTCTATAAGCCTGTCAAACATCTGAGTCTTTCCTGCATAGTTCTGGATGTCTTGTTTGCCTACTCCAGTTATATCTGCTGCCACTCCCAATGACATTCCCTGAGCATATAATACTGCAGCTGACTTGAGATTTCCCTTTTCCATCAGGGAAGTTAAGAATCTTGAATCTCCCTCTTCTAATTGAGTCAATCGTCTTTCCAGGTCATTGAAGATCCTCAATACCTGGTTTTCCGGGAATCTGTCGATATTCCTTGCCAGATCTTTTAATACGAACTCTATCTGCTGGAGCTTCTGTGAGTTTTCTTTCTTCATGAACCTTGGCTTTGTGATTATCTTTGAAAGCACGTAGGCCATGACAGCAAGCTCTAACTTGGGCTTGGTAAAATGGATCACAGTCTCCTTTAATACGACGTCATGTAATTTTCTCAGCTTCTTCGAATTGGAATTCTTGAAGGCTGACAGAATGTCATTCACAAAATGGTTCAAAGGAATAGGTTTGTCCATGAAAGAAAGATTCAGGGTTAAATATTATAAATGGGATACTTGGCAAGCACGAATTGTTTTAATCCATTCGGTTAATCCATCTAGGAGGCATTTTTAACTTTTCTTGAGTAATACTTGTATGAAAAAACTAGGCTAGATGCAATATTTGGCTATCTTGCTAGTTTTACTGATTTTATTTTACTTATCGCCTTTTTCTGAATTGAAACCTAAAATAGAATGCCATAGTCTCTGTGGTCTGATAGAAAATCCTGCAGGTGCAGATTGTGGCGCTGCAGCAGTATGTGGATATCAAATTGGCAGAACTGCATTTCCATTCAAAGAAATCTCGAATTATAAGATTGAGTTCTGCAGAAGGAATTTAAAACAAGTAGAGAAATATTGCAACATCACCGTCGATCAAGTATTTGTAGATGAATTTGCATTTAACACTGATTGGAATGAAACTATGGACTGTAGTTATATTGTATTGGATTCAGAAAAAAGACCAAGCATAATTGTTAAATTGACTTCATTTTCTAAGTCATTTAGGGAATCTGAACTCGGAAAGATGATGAATGCTTCAGAGATCGAAAGTTATGAGTGGCATTCCCTTAAGACGAATTTGCCAGACCAATGCAAAAACTTGGAGCAGAACCTAAAACCGGCAATCTTCCAAAATTAATAGTTTTAATTCTCTAGACTAACTTGGATTAATAATAATAATAGGCATTTTAGGTTCACCTTTCCATCCTACGATTGTTTCGCATTCAGGCAGATAGGGGCATTCACGAGCAGGAGGTACGGAATTACAAACTGACCTACCAGGACCTACATTACAAGAAAGGGCACAAAAAATTACACCATCAGAAGTATAAGTGGTATACAAATACGAGGCATGCAAACCACTTGTATTTCCAGACTTTAGAATATAATAACTGCTATTTTTCCACTCGCTTCCGCATTTGAGCAAACGAGCATAACAATAATCGCAATTATTGGAAGATTTGGCTGAGCTATAACCCTGTGACACGCTAAAAGGCAAGCCATATTTCAAGGAAAGATAAACTGGCTCGGAAAAGAACATTACTAGGATAATTAAAAGAACTAACAGTAAGATTAATGCATTTCGAAGAATTGGATATTTTTTAAGATTAGTTAGTACCATCATACACCTAAGGTTATTTTACATTAACCTCTTTAATATTTTGCTCTACCTTATTCAAAGAGCCTGATCCAGAACCAGTAAGTAGTGACTCATATGTAAAAATGGCATAACCACTAGCACCAGCACCAAGCGATTTTCTAATTCCATCTCGTAATTCCAAGAAAAAATCCTGAAGATTCTGTTCACCACCTTTCCACCCTTTTAAAGCAGTAATTACATATTTTCCAGGAAATTTCCTTCGTAAACTTAATGTTTCTTGACCGATTTCCGCTGGTTTTTCTATGGTAAGGTCCGCATATTCCATTGGAATAATTACATCTAAATATTGAGCAAAATGATCCAAATCCTGACCTCTCACAGGACGTTGATCTGATGGAAAAACATCAGCAGATAGCTCCGGTTTGCTTCCAAATTTACTCCGAACTTGTCTAACAAAATCAGTAATGGCACCCTGTGTGATAATCAAAGTATAACCACCTGGCACGTATTCCTTATCAGTATATCTTATATAATCCAAATTAATTCCGTCAGGAGTATATTTCCTCACTATCTCCTCCAATAAGCTCAATTCATATCGTACAACATCTGGATTTGCAGGATCTGCAAAATATCTAGGGTTTGTGGGGTCAGATAACTTATTATCATATATAGGAATAGTATCTGTAGAACCTCTATCCCACGGATTGAGGAGATGATCTCTTGTTTCAGTAAGCAGACCTTTTTTTGCCTTCTGAGCTGCCAGTTTCGGTCCACCTGCCTCTTCTACAGCATAAGGATCCTTGAAAACTGGAAACCAGGCATGAATCTTCAAATATGAATTGCTTGCTTTATACATCTACCTGCATTTGTCAATTAATGCGCCGATTGGATCAAACCCGGCTTCCCTGGATTTTTTTAATTTTTCATTCTCATGCGCATCATATTGGCTATCATAAAGTAATTCACCATGTACGCCACAGTGTGAATTCGCTTGGTCATCAACTTTAAATGGAAGAAAGATGTCTGTAACCCCGCTGTCCAATAAATCTCTGCAAGTAAGGTCCACCGTTGAACGTGCAGCAGTAAGTGCAATGATTTCTCTTTTATCTTCAGGAAGCAACCCATACAAATCACCTTGACAAGGTCTGATAAAAACAGCCTTCCTAAACTTGGGAGTTTCCGGCTCTTTTGCTTCTTCCTTCTTGGGCCCATTAGGACTGCAGACCTGATGTAATTTAACCCTTACTGAATTTGGAATGATTCTTCCTTGATTGTCTGTGTACGTCATCGTCTCTTCAAAGTCTAAAGTTCCATTGCTAGAAATTTTTCCATTGGCTACTCTGGAATTGACGTTAAGGAATCCGGTGGCTGCGACAGAAGTAACTGTTAATTGGTTTCCTCCTACCTTCAAGTCTGACGACCTAAACGGAATCCATTGGCCATATAACTGCCTTGCCAAAATATACTTTCCATCAGCAGCTCTAGTGATGTTTAAGGGAAAATGGCCATCCACTCTTCCAAATGCTTCTGAGAGTTGCCCTGCTCCTTGGATGGATTTTGTCACACAGTCATATTCCCCAGTAATTTCAATCGGCGCTGGAGCGGCGAATGATTGAGACACTGGAACCATAATTTCACAGCCCACATTCATTGCAGCAGGAGCTAAGCATACTCCTGCAACCATCAGCCTCTGCCCCCAGATTTTTGCTTTATGGAGTATTCTTGATTTGAGCATTTGTCCAAAGGTTCTTCTGTGTGCTTGCAAACCTAAAGCCGGATCATTACGCCTAAGCCTCATACCTTACCCTTGGGTTTTAGTTTACTACACAACCTCTATATATACTTTACCACAGAATTTAGGTTGAAATCCACATTTTGAACATAAAAATAACACAAAAAAATGTCAAAATGCACATTTGCTGTTCGTGACAATCTCATGACACATAGCCTGTTTTAGGCTAAAAATCACTTGAAAATCATTAAAAATTTGGTTTATTTAAATACTTTTCTGTTTTTTTACCGAAAGGTTTAAATATAGGGTCATGACAATATCATGATTATACATGTATGGTATTTCCATACGGAATCTAAGACTATGGATGATAACGAAGATAAAGTATATAAACATACCTCCAGCAACATTCGCGAGGAAATCCGAAAGGATGTTGAAGAGAATATGGAGAAGTTCAAGGATCCAGTAGTGCTTGGAGAAATGATGTTCAAGATTCTCGAAGAAAGAGAGAATACCAACAGGATATTGAAGAATATCATGGCAAAGCTTGAGAAACTAGAACAAGCTGGGGTTCCAGAGGCGGAAGAGATCCGTGCTGAACTCGAAGAACGTTTGCTTCCTGAAGTGGATGAACAGATACTCGCACTCGTGAAGCAGTCCAATGGAGTGACTGCAAAGGATGTGAAGCTGAGACTCAACTACAAGGGAACTAATGCTGCCTCCTCAAGGCTTAACCGCCTGGTTGATGCAGGAATATTGAAGAAAAAGCAAGTAGGAAAGAAGGTCTTCTTCTTTCCTGACGAATAGCAATTCGTCGGGATGACGTGACCAGCAGGTCGCGGAATCTCAATAGTCGCCTCACGCTAGTTTTATACAATTGGCAGGGCGGAGAACAGGTCTTACCTCCCACCTTACTATTTTGACTGTTCTCCCCTTTGTCCTCCCTAAACTTTTGGCTGAAGCATTTAACAGGCCAAAAGTTTAATCAAAAGACCGTCGAGCCATCAAACTTCGGAGAGCAATTTTCCAAAACGAGAGCGAAAAGGCGCAAACAACCAAAAGTTCACGCTAATTTTGGCAGTAACCCTGCCAATGGCAGGACTGAGGGTAACTCCTCAGTCCTCGCCCCCACCTTAAAATGTCCTCAGTTTCCAGTCTTCAGTTTAAGCCAAATGAGATTTACTTATTTGCCAGATACTCAAAAGCAGCCTTGTTCTTCTCTATTATTTCACGAAGTATATGATCCAGTTGTTCTTGTGTAATGGAAAGATCTTCTTTTTTCTTATTTTCTTTCATCAGATCACCCTTTCAGTTATTCAACTACTATATGCACCAATCAGATAATTGATTTTCCCTCATCAATCAACCACTTCCACAGTTTCTTGTAAATTATTTTCCTACCTTCAACATCTTCTTTAGCTTCATAATCTTTGGTTATAATCAATAGTTCTCCTTTCTTCCCATCCAATTCAAATTCTGCAGCAGCTTCAACTAATGCCTTAATCTCTCGTTCTTTTGTTTTTTCATCATCCAAATCATATACTACCTGTATGAGCTGCTTAACCTCGCTTCCCCGCCGTATGACGAAATCTACCTCTTGATTACCAACGGATCGATAATACGAAATCTGCTCTAAAGGACTAAGCTTTCTTCTAAGCTGTAAAAAAACAGCGTTTTCATAGGATCTTCCAAAATTCTTTTTTCCTCTTGCAGCATAGACAAATCCGGTATCGCCAAGGTAGACCTTTCTCGGATAAAGTGCCTCATCCTTTATTTTTGTTGAGAATACTGGAACAAAAAAGGCTAGATAAGCAATTTCAAACAACTGTTCCAGCTCTAGTAAGGTACTTTTACCTATTTTGTGCCCCATATTCTTCATTACATTTTCCAATTTTGTTGCTGAAAACAGTGTTGTTCCAATCAACTGGGCTGAGAAATCTGAAACTACTTTTAGTGGAACTGTTGAAAGTGCAGCAACATCCAATGCAATTATGGAGTTCATGTACTCTTGTAAGATGCTAACTTTGTTTTCAGACAATACTACCTCTGGAAATCCTCCGTATGTCAAATAATCCTCCAATTCCCGTTCAATAACACCTATTTCCCGAGTCGTTTCAGGCATTTTTATATTTTTGAATTCAAGAAACTCTACGAAAGACAATGGAAAAAGTTCGAAGTAGGAAATTCTGCCCCTCAAAGCTTTGGGTGGGAACCTGGACAGTTTGTTCAGTGAGGACGTAGTAATAAGATGAACGCTTTTCATCTCATTTATCCTATGAATCCAATTTTCCCATTCCTTTGCTGAGGTTACCTCATCTAACAATAACCAATCTGCACCAGGAGTTTGTTTAAGTATTGTATCCAATGCTTCTGGAATTTGTAGTCGATTATCTTCTAAATTTGCGTATGCGGCTTTTTTTCCAAGGGCTGCCAGCTTTCTATAAATCAGCATCAGGATTGAGCTTTTTCCTGCTCGTCTTATGCCTGTAATTGATACGACTCGGTTCTTGGATTCGGTTATTGTTTTGTCTATGTCGAATTCCCTGTTTTTGAGCGGTTTGCTTGCTGCAGTTGTTCCCCATTCCTTAAGCACGTCTTCTATGTTTTCCATATCCTCAACCTGTGTTGTTGCTATCCCCATTTGGTTGAGGACATTGAGAACGACGATTCGTTCTCGATGTGTCCAGGAATGATGTGTCGTTCCTGAGCATAGCTTGGGCCGAATGTTCTTGGCTCATGATAATCGTTTTTACACAGAACGATTTTATAAAGATATCGTTTTCTATGGGAACGATTATTTAGAAGATATTCACTCGACTTTGTCATATAATCGGATTACATGACAACGAATAGCGCCAGTGGCATTGATGTTTTTGAGGGAGTATAAACAGCTCTGAGAGTCTGGAGCCGAATAACCGAACAAATTTCTGACTCTTCGGGAAATCTTAGGAGAGAGGGTCAGGAGACCCGATTGACTCGAAGTCAATGGGCCCATTGTCCAAAGGACAATCGGGATCTTCAAACTTGGGATGTCGCGATCGCCGTTGCGATCACGAGCACAACCATTTTGCCGTAGCAAAATGGGCGTACATTTTCCAAAGGGAAAATGAATATGTCCGTGACCGAAGGTCGCGGCCAGGGACGCTTCCCTCCGCGTTTTTGGTGCTAATAATCCGGTCCTCGCCCCCACCTTAAAAGAAATGACTAGTCGTAAGAAGAACAATTAATTGTAAACTTAACTTGAGATATATTTTCAAACCAAAACCCAAAATGGATTTGACGAATATTCGAATTATCAATTATAGGGATATCAATTGTAACTGAATTCCGAGGATTTAGGTTATGGGAAGTTCTTGATTCGGATGATCCAGATACATTCCATGAAGAAATATTTTTATTATAAAGGTAATCATCAGAAGACCATGAGATCAGATATGAACTACAATTTTCAGTCCCTCGCAGGTAGTGGATAGTCCCTTGAATAGGATGAAAATCAGAATGTAAAGTAATGTTGGTATACTTTTTAAATTTAATAAATACTTAACTAGCGCTCAGGACCACCAGTCAGAGACTGGTGGTTTTCTATCCCTGAGCGCCTAATTGAAGAATCCGCTTATTGTTGTTTGG
>JBDRQT010000029.1:0-28354 GCA_043826135.1 archaeon | reverse complement strand
CTAAAAAAGATATAATAAAGAAGCAAAAAAAAGGTTATTACTTCCAGACCCTGACTTCCGCAATCGCCGGCCCCCAAGGGTACGGGATTTTGGAAACTGATATCGCATTCACAACCAGATTATATTGCGCGATATTTACGAAGATCCTGCCATCATTGTCATAATCAAGACCTCTGAAAAGCTGGTATGCTGCATAGTCAATGGAATCATTTCCATCATAGTCAATGAGGGCTGCAGTGTAATAGCAGTCTTTTATTCCTGAATAATCATCAGGAACCTTGACAACAGTCGATGAACTGTCATCAAATTCCAGATTCCATGTGCAGCCTTCAGCTTTTGGCAGTACATCTGCATAAGACACTGAACTTTTGATAAGTCCTGTATAAATAATAGTGTTATTAAGTGAGCATCCCGTCTTATTTTCTGGAGAATCAGCTGTCTCAATGAACAAAGTATTTGTTCCATTTACAATCTTATTAACAGGCACATAAACAAAAAATGGATCTCCTAGCCTAACATAATCAAGGAAATATGCTGAGAGATTATAAATCTCGATCCCGTTGATTGAAACAAAATCTGTCCAATGCTCACCTGAATACGAAGTTATTTTTGCATCAGTAACCCTAAGCCCTTCAGGAATTGTGAATGTTGGGTTGCAACTAGTGAATTTTGGCTCCTCTATAGCAATTGAGATTTCGTCAAAAGCAGGCTGCTCTGATATTGGGATATAATTTGTCTCAATATAAGAGTCCGGATACAGCTCAGAATGACTGAGGTTCCCGATAATGTTGACTTTTTGGGCAACCTGATCAACCCGTTCCAAAATTTCGTATGAAATATTCTCATAAATCAATTGAAGCTCTGCTGTATCTTTGCTATGCTGATAGCTTCCTCCGCCTAATGTCGCAATAGTTTGGAGGGTTTCGTTTGCCAGAGTGCAATCATCCATCGGGCCAAAACCTATTGTATAGATTGTCACATTAAATCTGTCTTTTGCCCTCTGTGCAGAATAATACGTATTATTTGTTGCGCCAGGATTATCCTTGCAATCCTGGCAATCACCTGGTATATTTGTCTCATCGCATGCTCCTGATATATCACAAAGACCAGTGCATTGCTCACTTGTACCATAACTCGTTGAATTACTACTGCATGAGCCCAGTGCACAATGTGTTGGGCATCCGTCAGTCATGAGCACAATAAATTTTTTTCTTGATGCATTACTGTACTGATTAAGCAAATTGTAACCTTGGTTTATTGCGCATGCAAGACATGTTTTTCCTTTTCCCTGATCATTATACCAAGTATTAATATTATTTAAGATACCTGCCTTGTCAGTAGGATTATCATAATAATTAATAGTATTATCTCTCAAATATACAGGCCATAGCCTATTTCCTGTATAATTCATAACTACATTAACAAATTCTTTATCCAAACATACTGCCGCCCTTGTCCTTCTTGTATCTTTATTATCCTGAAAATCATCGCAGCTTGGGCCCGAGTTACCATTCCCCCAACTGTCAACTGCCTTTTTCATGCTGCCTGAAAGATCCGTGATAAGGATTACATCAGCATTTCCTCCTGTGACTTCCTGAGTCGTCACTTCATAGGAAGCGAACCTTATAGGAACTGTGTTATTGGAAAATAGGACATAATCGTCATCCAGATTTGCATATTCAAGGGTTGATAAATTCTGGTTGGTTATCATATACTCCTGAGCAGAATCTGATCCATTCCAATAGTGGATTATTCTCCCGCCTATTGTCAAAAAAGAAGTTTCTTTTGACTTGAAATGCAAATGGATATTTACTGATTCAATTGTACCGGGAACATAGAAAGCATCGTATAGGTTAACAACCCCGCTGATGCCCGGAAAACGGTACTTAATCTTGTTTCCTTCAAAATAATTAACAAGATTTTCTGTATCATAATCAATTTTAAGGAATCCTCCTGCAACATAAGATTTATTCAGTGCATCGTTAAACCTTAAGGTAACAGAATTGTTTTCACCCGGATTAAAGAAGTTTTTGCAGCTGGTCACATTCCATCTTTCAGCTTTCGCTGGGGTGCTTACAGGACTGAGGGACTGGCAACTCTGGTTATTGATAAATAATGTGAAATCGCCTGCAGCATCAAGCTCTAGTTCAAGCTCCACTGATGAGATGTTTGCTTTTTCTGGAAGGTCTCCCATGATTTGCGTGATATTGCCCTGGCCAACAAACCCACCGTAGTAGAGAAAAGTTGAATATCTTTTGGTCATGATGCTTTCCAAAAAAACTTTTGATGTGGAACCTCTCAGAGCCTTGTACTTCTGGATTCCTGAAACAAGCCTTCGAGATGACACAAGTTCACTATTAGCTGGCATTGCAGGATCCTTTTTATAAAGTGAAAAATCATTTACAAGTATCTCAAATCCAAAAAGGGTCGGAACAAGGTTTTGTCCCATTATTTCTGATAGGTTTCTGGCTAGGTCTGTCTTGTTTAAAGCATAAAACTCTCCTATCTGCTCCATGATTGTATTGTTGGGATAAATAATTTCACCGTCTGCAATCAATTGCACTACAAATGGATCATCGATCTCAGAAACCCTGATGTTTGAAAAGCTGCGAATAATATCTTTTGAATAATACCTTGCCTGTGGAATTTTGACTTCAGATATATAATATTGAGAAGTCAGCACCAGCGCTACACCTATTAAAATCACAGCGAATAGTGCATCCAGTGAAAAAAATACCCCTTTTTTCAAAATATTACCCTAAGATAAATATTAGGCATGGGTATTTAAATATTATGTGGCAATCGGCTCTGTAGAAACCCTACGTCTGTGCCATTATTTGCCACTTATTTACAAAGTAAATAATGGCAAGGCCTGACGAAAGTGAACAAGTTCCTATGCATTTATGCTAGGGTTTTGGTCACTGGAGTAGTAGGGTTTCTACAGAGCCGTGGCAATTTATTTGCCGAAAATTGAAAAAAACTTCTTTTTTGGATTTGATTTTATCGGGAAATCTTTGATTAACTTAATTTTATTCTTTCCCCTATTCGTCTCAAACAAAAGTATGGCGTCTGCAAGAATGTTCTCGAAAAATTCTGAATTGAGCTGAGAGGCATCTGTTAGTTCCTTTACAAAAACGGCTAATACTCCAAGCTCTTCAAAATATTTGAACAGTGTATCGACATAATGCCTGTAACACATCTTTTCTGAAAAGGAAAGTTCCAGAGCAGACAATGAATCAACAATAATAAATTTAGGCTGCATATCTGAAACAAATTTTAATGTATCAGTGCAATCTGCATATGAATAATCATACGTATCTTCCACCTTTTTCCTTTTCATCTGGCATTCTTTTGCTATCTGGAAAGTATCAAGTTTTTTAACAACTATATTTCCTGCATTTATGTACTCAAGTATTTTTGGTTCGTGGCCTTTAAGTATGTTAATGATTTTTTCCTCTCTATCCTGCAATGAGATATACATTACTTTCTCTCCTTTTTTTGCTCTTGCCAGAAGAAGCCTAAGTGCAGTAGTTGTCTTTCCGGAACTGATTGTTCCTACGAAAAGTGTGTTAGAAATTTTTGGAACACCTGCCTTAAAAATATTATCTAGTTCCTTCAATCCAAGATCCGATGTTTCATATTCTCTGATTTCAACAGTATCCTCACTCTTCTGAGATGCGGGATCAAGTGATTTCTCTGCCTCTGGAGAGACGGTTGCATCTCTTTGCTCAATCTCATCCGAGCTGAAGCTTTCGCCTGAATTTTCAGGCTCCTGTGATTCGGAATTGTCTTCACTTGTGGATGGCTCAACTATTGGTTTTAATATTTTGTTTGAGCGTTCTTCTGATGTGTCCGTGAGTTTTGCATCAGGCAGATCGGTATCCGGTTCAGGTATATCTGTATCTGGCTCAGGTATATCCTGCTGCAACTCATCAGGTGTATCCGGCGGCAGATCTATTGGAAGATCCTCTGGCGGAGGAGACTCAATCTGCACAGTCGCGCTTTCATTCAGTATCAGTTCATCTGATGAATTTGTGATCACTTTCCGGCTGCTGAGTTCAAAGATTCTATCACCCAGTATCTTCATGAACTCATCCTTGTCTCTAACCTGCTCAATCTGATTTTTTAAGACCGGATCCTTGATGACGTGTTCAATCCAGGGGACAAAATCATTTTTTCTGTCGTTGACATGATAAGAAAAAACTTCATCGCCTATAGACTCCAGAGCTGTTGCAAGCTCATGCAGACTCTTTATCTCATTTCCATTATTTAGCATAAACTGCTGACCAGCTTCAACCATTTCAAGTTCTTTCATTTTGTCCCCATCTTTCCTTTCAATGATTCAATTTTTTTTGTTAGTTCACGCATTTTGGCTTCCCTCTCTTTTGCAATTTCATTGAATTTCTCCAGTTCAACAATTTTATTATGCTGCTGTTCATGGGCCGATTCCAGTTCCTTAGCCTTCTTTTCAAGGTGCATGTTTAGCTCCTGCATAAGCGTTAAATCATCTTCACTCCTTTTTAGGTGTTCAATTCTTTTGTCAAAAATAAAATATGTCAGCAGCACAAGTGAAATGAATATACCCAGGGTTGAGAAAAATTGGAACCCTGTGCTTGAAAAAAGATCTGAAATTTTATCGCTTAACCCGAGCCCGGTAAAATAGGATACGCAATAGAATATATTATCTAAAAACATAAAAAATGCTAAAAAAGCAAGTGTTTTTGTAAGCCTATGGATAGTGTAATCCTTTTTATTATCACCGATAAATTTCGTGACCAATAGGATAAATATCACAAAGCTCAGCAAGCCGATTATTAGCTGCGTAAAAACAAGTATATCTGTATAATTCATTGTGCCCCTCTTTTTTGATTTCTCATGTTTAACAGCAACATGGGTTTATAATTATTCCTTTTTTTCTTCCTTCTTTCCGAATAATTTTGAAAAGAATCCTTTCCTCTCTTCTTCTGTCTTTTTCACTGATTCCTTGATTTCAGCAGAAGGCTGAGATTCGATTTTCTTTACATCCACTTCAGCTAATTTTTCTGACAGTTGCATCTCGTTTGATATCCTGCCTGCATTCTTTTCAATCTTTTCTATCAGGCTATTCATTGTCTCAGCTTTCTTAAGATGCTTCACAAACGCATCATTCATTCTGGCTTCAAGCTTTTTGAATCTTGTGTCTACATCTCTTGGGATATCATTAGCTCTTTTTGTAAGCAGATCAATGATGTTACCGACATGTTTCTCAAAATCATTGAGCCTGGCAATCAGGTTCTCGACATCTTTCTTGGCTGCAACTGTAGTTATTTTTACTTTGAGCTGGTCCATCTGAGCAGTTATCGGCTCAATCTGTTTTTGAAGATCCTTAACTCTATCTGTAACACTCTCAAATTCCTGGAATTTCTTTTGGCTTTCGATGAAAATCCCTTCAATTTTGTCAGAATGCCTCTCAACAATCGCCTGCGTTTTCTTGATATTCATCAGTTCTGTCTTAACTTCCTGGCTGAGCTTGACCATCTCTTCTATCCCCCTGAATGCAGATAGCTGTCTTCTTAGCTCTTTTAGCTGGTCCATAAGAGATTTCATGATTGCTTCGTTGCTCTCAATATTTGCTTTGAGAGCCTCGATTTTAGCGTCTTCTTTTCTTACCTCTACCAATAATTTATCCGGATGCACAGCTTCAACCAGACCAACTGCTTTAACTGTCTTAACCTCAATATCTTGCATCGACCTATTGCTATCCATTATCATTCCCCGAAGTTCACCGACCTGCTCATTTAGCCTGGTGAAACGTTCATTGATGACTTTCCTAAGTTCTGAGAACTGGTCGAACTGTGCCTTAAGCTTGATAATATCTACTGATAACGCAGCTGCTGATTTTCCTGTCTGTTCCGGTTCAGGCTCCTTTTGTTCTTCAGATGCCTGCGGCTGACTATTATTCTGATCCTCTATTCTTGGGTATTTTGGCTTAAACAGCATCATCTTTCTTCACTATGTTCTTTGGTTATTAAGTTCTTCAATTACTTCATTTAAGTATCTTTTGATTTGAACCGCATCCTTATCTTCTTTTGTCGCATCGAATATTTTTATCTTTGAAGGAATCCTAAACAGCATTATTTCGCAGAGCTTTGTGTCAAACCCATTTTTTCTAAGGAAGATGAGGCGTTCATATGCTTTCACATAAGTTTCTTTGAAAGAGTCTATCAGTTTTTCCGAAGAATCTATGTTGGTATAGCTTGGAAATGCCAGAAGATCAACGCTTAGATCCTTCTTTTTAGATTCAATAATCTGATCAATTATTATCGGGTGTTCCCTAAAATATGTATCTGCATCTGATTCCTTGGATTTTTGCGATGGAACTTGTTTGGATAATACGTTCTCCTGCACCACAGGTTCAGGTCTGGTTTCAAGGGATTTTGTTTGCGGTGTTTCAGAAATATTAGTATGCCTATCCGGAGATTCCGGCAAGGTCTTTTCTTTGGTGCTCCATGAAAACACATTTCGGATTTTCTGAGATGGTTCTTTCGGACTAATAGAATTTTTCGTCTCGATTCTGATTTTCTGCGCCATATCTTTTGGCAGATACGCCTGTAATATTCTTATCATCTCTTCTTTAGTTTTTGCTTCTTTTAAATAATTTGACAGGCCGAATTCTCCGAATACTTCTCTTACCCAATCTGCAAAATCATTCTTTTTAGATGTGACATGAATTAAATATTGTGCCTCATTCATATTTTCTAGCGCTGCAGCTAGCTCGGATATGTTCTTAATTATCCTACCATCATCTAATCTAAAGTATTTTTGCGGGCTTATCATTGCATTGGCGCTCATTTTACTGTAGCTCCCTTGATGAGTTTCTCTATTGACTCAATATATTCTTTCACCTTTGGATAATTTGGGTCGATGCTTTGGATTTTTTTAAAAAGCGCGATCGCCTCATCATATTTATTCCTGGCAGCCAGCACGCTCGCAAGATAATATTGAACTTTTGTATTCTCCTCACCAAGACCCAATACTTTCCTATAATATTTCTCTGCATTTTCCAGATCATTCTGCCTGTGATATTGCGTTGCAATTGCAAATAACAACTCACTGTTGCTTGAATCTTTTTCCAATGCATTTAACATATAAGCTATCTTTTCCGCTTGCGGCATATTGAGTATCTTTGATTTTATTGTACTCCAAACATTTTTGACAATTGAGGTTTCATGTACTTTTGATTCTGCATTGCTATCTGAATTCAGATTAGTTGAATCTGATTCCTTGCTTTGGCTTGGTAAGGTCTTTGGATTGGAATCCCTATTTGGAACAGATGGCTTGGCAGAATCCTGTTTGCTTTGCCCTTGAGATGAAAAATTTGTGCTTATCTTTGAAGATTCTGTTTTTTTCTGCTCTGTTTTTTGATCAGATTGCGGTTTTTTGCTTGAATAAGGCTTCTCTCTTGCAGTAGTCACTTTGAATGATTTTTCTTTGCCCGCGTCAAGAGATTCCAGGAAAGCAATGTAATCTGCCTTCGTAATTATGGTATCTGCAATATCCGCCAATCTATCGTTTCCGAGAGCATTTCTGATCCAATCTGCAAAGTCATTTTTCTCTGCATTCACATGCTCATTAAATTCATTATCCTTAAGAACCTTTATCTCATCTATTAATGCCTTCAACTTGATCACTAGTGTCCCATTGACAAGCTTAAGCATCTTATCCGGAGGCACATCATCATTTAGGCCAAGCGCTTTTTTCTGAACCTCCCCTACAGGAGTTTCCTCTATCTTGATCTTAGCACTCTCTTTTTTTGCTGCGGTAATGTCTGCCTTTAGCTCCTCTTCAGATACCAGATCAATTTTCTTCTTTTTAGGAGTTTTACCCAAATCTTTCCAGTTTTTTTCAACTCTGGGTGTAAGCCCTTCAAGGTAGATTTCAACCATATTGAATCCGCCCTGCTTTATTTTGTCAAGGCTAAGCTTCAGTTCAAGCCTCAGATCAAATACATCTCTGCCAAGTTCTTCCAATTGGTCAAGCTGGTATGATAGGTCTTCCACAATTTCATTATATTTGTTGTATTGCTCGAGTTCCTGGTCAGATAGCCTGATTACGCTGTGCATTATTGGCCTGAAAGTTACATAATACGGCTTTCCCCTGTTCCAATCTGAGTTCTGAACCATTCCTGAACCAACCGGAGACTTGACTAGTTCCTGGATATAAGTTCTTCCGTACTTGGTTTCAATTCTTTGCAGGTCACCTTCATCTCTTGTCTTCATTTGAATTTCTGTATTAATGTTCGCCTTAATCTGACCCACGAAATCTGCCAAAACTTGAGATATAAGCATGACACCTATACCCCACTTTCTGAATTCCCTGCATGCCCTTTCTACCTGAACGAATCCTTCCCCTGAGCCGCCGAATTTCGGCAGCAATCTGTGGACTTCATCATAAACCATCATATACCTGAGTCCTCTGAATTCCTGAAGATTGCTCCTAAAAACTTCTCTAACTGTGTTTGCGACAAAGATATCCATATCTTTTGGATCCAATGTGTTTGTTGTGATTACCTGGATATCTCCCGGTTTCCAGTATTTTGTAAGGTCAAGCTTCTCCCTTGCATTCTTTATCGCCCGAATATTACCACTAAATGCCCTGGAATCATTCTTTGTCATATGGAATCTTGGATAAAAGGATATCATCTTCTCGTCAGCGCATTTTCTGAGCATCCCTGTCCACTGAGCTGTAGGATCAAAGACTATCACTGCAACACCTTTGAGAAGAGCTTCCTCAACTATCACCTGGGCTGAAATAGATTTACCGCCTCCTGTGCTTCCGGCAATGATCGAGTGAACAGTAAGTTTGTCCATATCAAAATATGTATCGTTCTCAGTTTCCGCAATCTTCCCCACATATAGTGACCTTGCACCTTTTTGAGGCAGCAATTTATACTCAACCTTAGCATGGAACCGTTTCTTTTTGTCAATGTCATGCCTGATATAGAGTATTACTCCAATCAGGAGAGCTAAAGCTGATAGGACTACAATGATCTTCCATATTTCCACTAATCCGAAAACTTTGTAATTCTGTATCGGCTCAAACAATTCAAAGATAGTTGATGTTCTGGAAGCCTGATCAAAATAATATGTTTCAACAATAAGATAGTAATCTCCTTTAGTCCACTCGCTGGGTATCATCACTTCCTGATGGAGAGTCTCTGTCGTCCGTATTGTGACGTTGTCAGATCCGACATAGAGTGAATTATTTGCTGTATCTGCCTCAACTCCCTGGATATAATAATCTAGCTTTACATCATAGCTTTCATCAATAAGGAGATTCTGCAGACCTACGCTGAACTTGAATGCTTTCCCTGGTAGTGGTCTTGTTGTAAGTGGTTTTAGTTCCACTAGTAAGGCTTCAATTGGCAATCTCTCTTTGTTGCTGACGGTTATTTCAATTGGCATAGTCCCGTTAAAGTCTCCGGATATCTCGAGATTTCCTGTAAATATCCCTTCTCTGATCCCAAAACCTTGCACAGTGATGTTTGCATATTCATTTTGATTGATTGTTGCTGTATCATCCGATATTTTCACAATTTCCGCTGCATCTCCTGTCACTTTTATGTTTATTTTTGCCGGATCCTTCCTGAAGCTAAATATAAGCAAATGTTCAGTGAAGAATGTGTCTAGCTTGAGTAGCTTTTTAAGCCTGTCAAGTGACTGCCAATGATCTATTCCCAGCTCTTCCGGCTTCTCGATAAAAGGACCTATGCCCGGCCCTATGCCCGGACCAATACCCGGCCCATCTCCGGATTTTGTCTTGAATGTTTGGCCTGGGCCTATTCCTGTCCCGACACCCGGGCCTGTTCCGGTAAGGGTCTCATCAAACACAATCATCAAGGTAATATTATGCTGCGTGGCATTGTTTGCAGTAATGGTAACATTCCTTACATAATTTGCAAATCCCGCTTTCATAGCAATAATGTATTGATTACCCGCTGTCACATTTGTGATATTGAACATCCCATCCGAGCCAGTGATATATATCTTATTTTCAATTGATATGAGTACATTTTCCAGGAACTGTCCTGTCAAATTCTCTGAAACCCATCCATAAATGCTTCCTTGTAAAGGCGCTTCTGTAGTGCCTCCAGCACCTGGTTTGCATTCATCATAAGGATCTGTATAGATATTATATTTTAGATTAGTGGTATTTCTGGGAATTGGCACCATCATCTCATAATTTACTGTCTTATCAGGCCTGTAGCCAGTCAGATAATTGACGTTGATGATGGCAACCATTATGAGAGCGCCATTATATTGTAGGATACCTACAGGATACTCTGTACTCCCTGAAACACCATACTTATACATGTGCGCTGTCGGGACATTTGTGATAGATCGATTACCTATCTCAACTGTCATGGTGCTAGAAAATGTTTGTGTCAAATTCATCGGGTAGATCGATGAGAAGTTCATATAATCATCGAGCATTTTGATAGTGCCTGCTGTTATCGCATCCCAATCTATCTGTGCATCTGTAAGTGTTGTCGCATAAAGTTCATGTGTTTTTCCGGGCTCAAGGCACGTAAATATTGGATTTAGCTCATTTATATTTGCGGGATTCGCAAATACATACCATGAAGAATTGACCCCTGTTGCCTGAATAGCGATTCCAAATATTCCGTTCCAGGAGGTAGCAGGTGTAATTTCGTATACATTTAACTGTGTTATGAGCCCGCTCCTTGCTGTATTATAGGTTGCATATCCGATATAGTCTCTAAGCACAACCAAACATAGAGTTGATAATATTATCAAGAATATCACAAACATCGCTGATAATAGCGAATCCAAATCCAGTCTGTTGGCATGCTTAACCATTTTTCAAATGCAATGCTACCTCACAGCACCTTGAGTAAACTCTGTCTTTGTAATCATCTGACAATTTGTTAAATTCAAGCATCATTTCTTCATAGACTTGGCTTGCTGCATCATGATTCCCATGAGCTAGTTGCACTATTGCAAGATTAATCAATGAATCCAAGTATCGACTGCTTATCTCGTCCCCTAACAGAGAGATTTCTCTATGCACATACTCTTTATCATTGTCTGATAGCATATCGTACAAAAACCTAAGCTCATGGTATTTCAGCGCTGCGTCCTCCAGATTCTTGCTAATTAGCCCATTTGTCTTCATAATAAGTGATTTCATATAGGCAACTTTTTCTGCATCTGAAAAGCCGTTTGCTTCTGCTAATCGTGTTTCTGCCATTGGAATTGCTGGCGAAGTAATATCAAACACCTGTTCATCTGATTCAGATGGGCCATTTCTGAAATGAAAGAATAGATATATTCCGAGAAGCATGAAAACTATTGCAAGCTGGACAAGAAATAATTTCTTGTTGGAGTCTGAAAATCCGAGACTATCAAGCACAGCAAAACCTGTGATAGATGACTTTCCATCTGCTGGAACTAATGTGAAGATAGCTGATTTGATTTTTGGGATTTCTTCAAGAGACACTGATTTTTTTATATAATATACCATCATTTCTGTAGATGACAAATCTTTTTCAAATACTGGGTCATCCTGAAGGATTGTATCAGGCTTATTCACAAAATTAATATCCGACGCTTTTTCAACAATAATCTTCGGCAAGAATTCTGCATATTTAATGCCGCTTCTGTCGCCATCAAAATTAATCTGCCTCGCAACAATTGTGGCATCCTCTTTTCTTCCTGAGATAAATTGAATTTCAGCATTATATGCACTTGTCTCAACTGTCAGCTTTTTCTGTAGCAGCTTATTCTGTTCTAGAAGAGCCTTTTTTTCTGCGTTTTTCAGCTCAAGGCGTTTTAGCCCAATATACTCTGAAAATAACTCTTCTAATTCAGTATCCTCCAGGTATTTTACAAATTCAACCTTCTTTTTTGAAGTCACTGATGAAGGGGTCTCATCTTTAATCTTATCGATGGTAGCATATATTTCATTCCTCCTGCTCAGGACAGATTCAGTATCTGGTTCCAGCCTGAGGTTAAACAAATCCCTGTTCGCCATCTCAAGCCTTCTTTTCGCATCCTTTAGAAGAACCTCCAATTGGAGGTATTCCACAATCTTACGTTCATCAGGACCATATTGTTCAAAATTAGGAAGCACATCGTAAACATTTTGAACCACATTATAGGTTGAGATAGCCTCAGTCTCATCAGATAGTTCTGTTTGAGCAGGTAGCGTGAATTTATAATCAGCACTGCTGCCTGTGTTTCCATCTGCATCTCTGCATTGAACCTTCCAGTAAGTATAAGAATCCTCAAGGTTGTGATAGAATGTGAAATCAGAGTTAGCAGGAACACTCGAGGAATTGGCTTCTGCCCACCAACCATTGCCGTCTGAGAGATAAAGAGTACAAACACTATTCCCATTATCAGATAATCTAAACCTGAATTCTCCGTTTCCAGCGGCATTATCAACTGGATAAATCAGACTGACGATTGGAGTCATATCAATTGCATTCTTACTAAGCCTTACAGTAAATATTAAGGAGCCATTGAGCTTGATATCTTCTCTAAAGGTCAAGTAATCTACAGCCTTAACTCTTACCTCATATGTCCTGTTGGTGATGATAAATTCCGCCTGCCCTGAAGAGTTCACTTCCTTTTTGACTCCGTCAAGCTCGATCGTTGCATTTGGTATTATTTCACTTGTGACATTATCCACCACAGTAAATGACATCAGGAATTTATTTTTGATGAGGAGTGGTTTGCTGATTATTACCTGGTTTCCTCCCTGGTCTGTTGCTATCAAAATAACATTGTATGATCTTGCCGCGCTATAATTGAAATCAAATTCAGAAGAGTATCTCTGCTGGGTATTGTCCATATCCCATATCATATTGACCTGGCCGACTGCTCCGGTTATGACAGCTTTGAAATGAATATTCTCGCCTGTGAAAGCATCGCTTTTGTCTGTCTCAATTTGAGCGTTCATTGTACCGGAAACTGAAAAATGGACCTCATCATTTCTTACATATTCACCGAAATAATTTGCAGCTTCAACTGAGTAATCTCCTGACATGCTGGTCAGAGAAAACTGCTGGGTCACTGGGTAGCTTCCGTTCGAGAAGATATAAACGTAGGAAACATTGGTCGGTGTATTTATCGTGATATATGTGTCAGATCCGTTTCTGGCATTGATCAAAATACTCACGGTTTCCTGAGGTGAATACACACCTTTGTTTACAGTCACATTAAAGTTCAGATAATCCAGCGTTGCAGGATTGCAATCATCATCTATCAGGTTGTATAATATCTCTTCTTTCCCAGGATTTATATTGGGATTGCTATCGTTGCAATCAACCAAGCTACTAAAACCATCATGATCATTGTCGACAGTAATATTTTGCGATGAATTAGTCAAATTAAGCAGTTTTATCTCAATCATACCTGTTTTTGTCAGGTTTTCAAACCCTTGCATATAACAATTGACTAAATATGAGAAATTCCCTATCTGTGAATATACTTTCTGGGTGAAATATAGGCCTGAGCTTAGATTGAAGCCCATGCTGATCCCTTCATATCTGCAAACATCAATGCCTGCGATTGTCCCATTAACGTATGTGTAGTTTGCCTGGACACCAATAGTTGAATTCACATGTGCGAAAATTGGTGCGATTAGATTCAAATTCGATGAAACATTCTGGATAGTCACATTTGTTGAATTGCCTTCAGCATATACAATACTACCCAGCAAAATCATCATAGCAGCTAAAATGATCAGTTTAGATTTCATTTAGCTCCTCCAATAATTTCAGGGTTTTTTTGAGTGCATCAATTTTATCAGGCTCTGCAAAATCTCCCAGAGCTTTTTTTATTTCATTTATCTTTGCGGACTTCGGAGACTTTGAATCCATCCACCTGCTGCGAAGCACTGATCTAATTGCATCGCTCACATCCATATAGTGATCTTTCTCAGCGAGCACCTTAAGCTCATCAAGAAGCGATACCGGCATCCTCACAGAGACAATTTTTTCCATCAACTACGCCTCTCCTTCAAAACATAGTACCTCGAGAATTCTCTTATTGCTTCAGATCTTGAATTATACAGTTTTTTATCGACCAGAGAATCTATCCAGTTAACTATTTCAGAAGGTACTCTTACATTCACTACCACTGCTTTCTTCATCCTGGTCCGGTCCGGATTTTCATATGTCAGAAATACCTGTTCCCATTTGTGGAGTGAATTATACTCCTTTAGGATCCATAATCTAGGTATTTCTGAGCATGCTCAAAAGACAAGTGACATTCACTGCCGACCATTTCAGATTGACTTTTCAACAGGAAAGAGTCACTTGTTTTTGACATACTCACACACTATTGTATGCTATATGTATGGTAAATCACAGATAAATGTAGTATATAAATGTTTCTAATATGATATTTGTAATATATTAGTATGACAATTGTATTACAAATAAATAATAATATTGGATTGCAAGGAAAAAGATGTGCGATGTCACCTTCTTTGATTCGTCAGATTAGAAAATGGCGACTTAAAGAAAACAGAAGTAGATTGTTATCCGTGCTCCATCGGGCTCTTACGAAAGGATATGCACGGAATCTATCCTTTTCTGAAAAATTTCAAAGAAATGTTCAATTTGTATACTTCAAAAAAGAGTCTACCTTTTTCAAAACATCTCTTGCAGTGTCATAAGTGACTATTTCCATCGCTTTATCCCTGCTAAGCCATTCATATCCTACATGCTCATGCGACAATTTTACCTTATCTCTTTCTGCTTTTCCCACAAAAAAAATAACTTTCTTATGGATCTTATTTTTAGTTCTATCTGTAAAATAATAAGTGATAGATTCCTCAAACCCAGGTATTATTTTGATATTGAGTCCTGTTTCTTCCTTTGTTTCCCGGATTGCTGCTTCCTGAGGAGTCTCTTTCCCCTCAAGGTGCCCTTTGGGAAGGTCAAAGTGACCCTCTTCGTAGTGGAGGATAAGATATTTCCTTTCCCCTTTAGAATTCAGATATACAACAATCCCTGCAGAAATTTCTTCTTTCATCAATTTCTCAATAAATCTGATATATTAATATTTTATTGTGAAAGATTCGAATTTTTTCTCTGCAATCCAATTGATATCTACTGAGGTAACTTGTGCATTTTCAGGTCCTTTCCTGCACCACTCTATCAGTTCAAGCAATCTAAGTTCAGGTCCGGATGCTATTATTTCAACATCTCCATAATTTAAATTTTTGATATAACCACTTAGTCCTAGAGCAATAGCTTTTTTCTTAGTTTCCTGCCTGAAGAAAACTCCCTGGACTCTGCCATGAATTGTGAGCATAATTGATCTCATACAAATATATATTATCCACCCCTTAATAGAGTTATGTACTTGAGGCGCACGCTATAATAATATTACAAACTTCAGATCAATTCTTATAAAGATTATCATACGCCTCGGCTTTTGAAGTGGAACATAAATTTCTGCCGACTGCACCTAATAATGGAACCATCTCAAGTGAGGGATGTGATTCCACCATATTTACTAATCCTCCGACAACTTTTTGAGATAGGCTACCCCAAAACGTATATTCTTCATCTTGGATGTGCAAAAAGAAATCTTTCAAATCAGGATGCTCACTTAATTTCTCGCTAAAATAAGGCATATCACCAGCGTATTCAACAAGCAAGGTAGAGAACAACAAAGAATGGAACCCGTCTGCACCGAGTCTTTTCAAATGATCTTCCATTTTTATCAATCCATATGCATTGCTCCTGAGTTCCTGCAAATGAGACTGCCCAATCTGGTTCTGATAAACTTCTCCAAGATATGAATATGCAAGTGCCCTTGCCACTTTTTCCCTGTAATTTTCTCCGATATAGGAGACAGCCCTATCTGTAAAGGAATTATAGCGTGGATTGATTCCGATTCCCGGACTGTTGCTGAACAAAAATACGCCGAAATTATGAATATTAAAAGTAGGAGGATTGACAAAAAAAGCTGCATTTGCACCAAACATAATTGAGATAGAAACATAAGTGTTATTTAGATCTGGACTGAGCTCAACTTTTGCATCCATAGTAAATCTTGGGATATCGCATAGGCCATTTGAATGAAAAATCCTTGTCACATCCCTATCAAACTCAGTTTGCGGTGCCTGGCTTGATGCAACGTCTCTATTTTTCCAGCGCCCCCATTTCTCGTGCACAATTATATTTGATGCCTGAAGTGCAGTAAATGGTCTGCCCCATCTCTGTTGTATTTGCTGTTCAGATTCATAAGCTAATTCAGCCAACCTTCGAAGACTATCAACAGTAGAAGTTAACTGAGTTTCGCTCGGTCTTTTGATCATTTGTGCATAACTGAACATAATCCTTGGTTAAAAATTATTATTTAAAAGTGTTTTGCAATTATTGAATAAAAAATGTAACAAACAGAACAAATTAAATGGATTAATTGACATAAAACAGACATTACGCAATTGATTCCATCATTAAGAAAAGAAAAGTTTCTAAATAATTTGTATTGGAATACAAGGGGGCTCCCAATCTTTTTCTTATGGGGGGAGGGGTTTTAAAGAAAGGGCAATTGGGAGCCTCTTTGAGTATTATGCCTTAAGGAATAACCATTTCCTTAAGGCCTTTGTAATTTCTGTGATAGGCCCTTTTGGGCCCGATGATTTGGAGGAGAAGCTCCCCATCGGTAATGAGGGGGGTGGGGTAAGAAACCTTTGGGGAGCTAATCAACATGAGTTATTTGTGTGAGTTATTTGTAATTTAGGGGTGGCTTCCTAAGTTCTTGAAGCCACATGAGGCCGATTCTCATCAGGTTTTTATTTAGTTTTTCTGACAGTTTGTATGTTTTCTTGTACAGGTCATAATCAATTATACCCATACTTTTCATTGGCGTCAGTATCCTGTCGTAAAATTGCCTCTTATTGTAAGATATTTTTACCTTCTTGCCCCTAAACTCTGGGTCTTCTAGTACTGCAATCAGTTCGCCTTCATGAAGCTTTGTTGCGAAAAGCGACATTTCTGTCTTCCCTATCTCGCCTTCATTTTCCTTCATGTGCCGGATCAATAGTTTCGACACGATTACTTGTTGTTTTGTCGCAAATATGACCTCGAACACATCATCTGGCAAGTTGAACTGATCAAACAGTATTACCATTAGAATATGTAAAAGCAGTACTAGTATATAAATATTACGTTTTATGGAACTAGTATAGGAATTTGTATACTAAATAATTAATATTTAGTTAAGCTTTGTTAGGATAGATTTCAGCATGTCTCTCCTCTTCCCAAGAGAATTTTGCAGTTCCTTTTTCTTTGCATTGTCAAGATGCTTTACGCTCTTTAATGAAGAGATTTGCTCTTCTAAGATGATACTGTATTTTTCAAGCGATGTTTTGAGTGCTTCTGCTTCATATTGATTTAGAGTAAGTGTTTTGTCTTCCATTTAAACAAGGATAGAATGAAGGTATAAATTAATTATTGTATACCAAACTTATAAGTCCGTGCAACATGAAATAGAAATTCTTATGTATAACTATTCAGCCAAAAAAGTCTTTAATTAATTTAATAGGGTCACTGCTTACAACCATGTCCCAATCCTCAGGAAAGCATCTCTTATAATTAGGCCAGACAAACCTTTCATCCAAAAACACGATGACTCCTTTATCTGTCTCAGATCTTATGCATCTGCCTGCATTCTGAAGGGTCTTGTTGAATGCCGGAAACAAGTAACCATAATCCCAGCCTTTCTTGAATTTCTTGTCAAAATATTCAATCAATGATTTCGTTTCAAGGTCAGGTGCTGATAGAGGAAGCCCGACAACAATCACGGCTTTTAGTAAGTCTCCGGGAAGATCTATCCCTTCACCAAAACTTCCTGATGCAACGCCGAGAAGCGTAGCTCCAATGTCTTTATATCCTTTGAATCGCTCAAGGAATGACTGCTTCTCATCTTTTGACATACCTGCTGCTTCTGTGAACACCGTCTTTGATGTCTTCATATCAAAAAATTTCCTGACTTGATCCAATACATAATAGCTTGGAAAAAAGACAGCGCTGTGTCCCGGAACTGCATCGACAACCTCTGCAAGTGTTTCAGCAATCTGCTTAAATTGCGCTTCAGACCTCGCACTGTATTTTGTTGTTGTCCTTGGAATTATCAGATTGAGCCTATTCTTTTTTGGAAAAGGGTCTTTAAACACTACTTCCTGGCATTTCTCTATTCCCAGCAGCTCCTTGTACATCACAGTCGGCAATAGTGTTCCTGACATGAGCAATGTTGAATAAGTGTTATTAATAATATCACTGCACACGACGCTGGGGTCAAGGCATCTGTAGGAGATTGTTATCAAGGGTTCTCTTGATCCTTGTTTGAAGGATAGAATTCTCACAAAACCCTCATCCTCACCTTTCCAGAAAGCTAAGAATTCTGCAACACTCCCTACATATGACTGCTTCTGGAGTTCTCTTATCTTATCGCCGATGAAATTCAAGTCCTCGATCATCTCATCATAATCATATGCTATCCTAAGCTTTGCTTCAAAATCAAGTTTTGCGAGCTTTCTTTCATCCCCAATCTTCATTTCACGTACAAGTTCCAGCAAGACCTCATTAATTTTCTGCAGAATATCATAAGCACTGTCATAACCATATTTCTTCGCTTCCTGCAGTGCTCTTTTTATCACGATATTTGTCATATATTCAGACGCTAGGTCTTTAAGCCTGTAAGGCAGGTTATGCGCCTCATCAACAATAACTATCAATTTATCCAAATCTTTTCCGATTCTTGTAAGAAAATTATCTCCTATGCTTGGATGGAACAGATAATAATAATCTGTTATGATTACTTTGGCTTTTGCAGCCATCCCTAGTGATATCTCATATGGGCACATGTTATCTCTTTTGGATTCATCTATCACCTGCTCGGTTGACATTGGGCCTATTGTATTTATTGTTTTAATCAAATTAAGTCCTGCTGGAGTGAAAGTGCTCTGGTTTTTCCTGGCATTGGTATAGAACATGCACTTTTTTTCTTCCCTGACCTTTTTGCAGTAGTCTGAAAAATCTCTGCTGTATAATTTATCAACCCCTTCTACCAAGCACATCCATTTCTTTCCTATGATTGATACAGATCCAAAACTATTCCCATATTTTTTCTTGATATCTTTTAGAGTGTCAATCGCAATCTTATGTTGTGTATGTCTTGACGTAAGAAAAAGTACTGTGAGATCATGGTCAATTGCAGCTTTAAGCGCTGGTCCTAGTGCTGCTGCCGTCTTTCCAAGGCCGGTCGGAGCATGCATGATGAGATTTCCTTTGTTCTCTATTGCTGCTGCAGTTAGTAGCAGGAATTTATTCTGTTCTTCCCGTAATAAATCATGAGGAAACAAGAGCTCTTCTTTCCTATCCTGAGAAACCATAAAGTTAAAATTCGGCGATGGTTAATAAAGGTGGTGGATTTTTATTTTGTTCCAGCAATTAAACAATACTATTTCAAGTATATTTAATTTACGCAAAGCCACAAATTATATAAACCAGATTGCCTAATATAGCAGACATGGCTGATGAAGCAAGTGAGATGGATGTTGTTGATTCTGTGAATCCTGTCAATATAAAGATGAATGTCTTTGAAGCTATTGCAACAAGGCGCTCTGTGAGAAAATACACTTCTCAGGACATACCTATGGAACTTCTTGGCGTGGTGCTTGATGCAGGGAGGTATGCGCCATCAGCTGGAAATATCCAGAATTGGCGATTCATCATAGTCAAGGATAAAGATAGCAAGCAGAGAGTTGCTGAAGCTGCAATGCAGCAGATGTGGATAGCAGAAGCGCCGGTCATTCTAGTTGTTGTAGCAGAAACTGAAAAGATTAAGCAGTTCTATGGACTTAGAGGCGAAAGGCTTTACGCAGTTCAAAACTGCGCAGCTGCAATTGAGAATATGCTCCTCACAATCCATTCTCTCGGGATGGCTTCATGCTGGGTCAGCGCTTTTGATGAGGACATGCTAAAGCGTTCTGTAAATATTCCAGGAGATATCAGGCCTCAGGCTGTGATACCTATAGGCTACCCTGATGAGATAGTCCCGGCTCCTACACATTATACAATGGAAAATGTCTGCTTTTTCGAGACTTACGGCAATAGAGTCAAGAACGTCGAGAGAGTTTTCCAGAACCCAATTGTATTCGATAAGATTGCGAGGATGATCGGAGGCGTAGTTCAGGCAGGGAAGGACACTTTGGAAAAGAGAAAGAAGTAGTTTTAAATATTAATTTTCTATCAATTATTAAATGGACTCAATTAATGACATTAATGCTGGCCTTGAATTGCAGGTGAATGTGTTATCTTCTGGAATTAGATATCCTGGTGAAAGAGCTCACGCTCCTGACAAACTTAGGAATCAAAATAATGCTGCAATAGAAATTGATAAATTGCTTTATCGTGCATTATTTGAAGACCCGACTAACGCTAATGCATTGGTTTTGCAATTGCATTTCAAAAAAGCAAATTTAGTGCATTCTGGATTTAGAGGAAATTTGCGAAGGTATCTCGAGGATGGTATTGCACCGAGCAAAGATCATTTTAACCTAAATCTTCTTTTGAATCTTCCATTCAGAGCAGAAGACCAAATGGCTCAAGATTCTTATTCACCAATCAGATTTTTTACTAGCTACGGTTTAGGTATGGCCCATCCTGTGCTAGAACTAGATCTATCAGTTGTGCCTAACTTAGTAAGGGGCCAAATTAACCCAAATGAAATCCAAAAAATATATTTTGCAAGAGTTGACAGACAAAAAATGTCACAGTTATACCAGCAGGATAATAGTCTTGGTGCACCATGGGGAACTCTTGAGAATTATCTTAGATTCAGAGGATATATGCCATCTGAATTATCAACAGAGGAATTAAGACTACTTTGTGTACATGGAGGGAAAAAATTTGTCCAAGACCATACTTTGTGGTTGCAGGAAGGCTCCATTGAATCTTATGAAATTGGAATTGGTTGCCTTGGAGCAAAATTCATAACTGCAATCGCAGCTGCTGTCCCAGTAGACACATCAAAACAAGGTACTGGTTTTTTATTTGAACAAAAACATATACCTTTGTATATGAGAGTAGAGTCTGATCCATTGCAGGTTATTCTTGCATCTTCATATGAACATGCAAATCCCTCAGGCATATTAATTGCAGGCAACAAAGAAGTAATCAAGGCTCTGCATCAGAATTATTCATCCATTTGACAACTCTATGCCAGTATACAAAGAAGTATATTCTACAAAATATATTTTTGTTAATAAGAAGACTTATATACCAGAACATTCATTTATAATATTTAATTTATGTGTGTGTGTTAAAAAGAATAATTATAATCGTCTTGTAAACGATTATGCGTGTGTGTTGTGTGTCTTGTTCTGAAGTAGAGTAAAGGGTACTCTGGTATATAAGTATTTTGTTAGTGTAAACTATATACTAGAATAGTCATTTGCTCAATAATAAACACAAAGACCGGATTGGGGGTATAAAAATGGATTTCGTAGTGGAAAACGCGTTAAAAGGACAAGACCAAGGATTTGGTGGATTAGAAGTGCACCAGGCAACAATTAAAGTTATGGGTGCCGGCGGTGCAGGCAACAACATGGTAAATTGGCTCTACCAAAAAGGAGTCAAGGGCGCAGAAATTATCGCATGCAATACTGATCTGCAGCACCTCAGCGTTATTGAAGCTGACAGAAAATTTTTGATTGGCAGGGAAACAACAAGAGGCCTAGGATGTGGTGGTTTCCCGGAAAAAGGCCACGAAGCAGCGCATGAGCAGTTAAATGAAATAAAAGAAGCTCTAAAAGGTTCTGATATGGTATTTGTCTGCGCTGGTATGGGCGGCGGAACAGGAACAGGAAGCGCACCGGTTATTGCAGAAGTTGCAAAAGACCAGGGAGCAATAGTTATTGGAACTGTCACAATGCCATTTAAGATTGAAAGAGCAAGAGTCGACAAAGCAGAGTTCGGACTCCAGCAGCTTAGACGAGTCTCAGACACTGTGATTGTAATAGATAATAACAGACTGGTCCAGATTGCAGGAAATCTTCCGATAAGACAGGCATTTGCAGTTGCAAACGAACTTATTGCAACAATGATAAAGGGAATTGTAGAAACAATCGCACTGCCATCACTTGTCAACCTTGATTATGCAGATGTTAAAGCAATAATGACAAACGGAGGCGTTGCAGCTATAGGAGTTGGCGCATCAGACACAAATAACAGAGTGGAGGAAGCTGTCAAAGGAGCTCTAAGTAACCCATTATTAGATATTAACTATGAGGGTGCAACAGGAGCACTTATCCATGTATGTGGAGGACCTGATTTGACACTTGATGAAATCAACCAAATCGGAGAATTAGTAACTGAAAGCCTTGATGAAGACGCAAATGTCATCTGGGGCGCCAGGATTGCAGACGAGATGAAAGGAAAACTCACAGTGATGACGATAGTTACAGGCGTCAAAAGCCCGTGGATCTTAGGTAAAGATGATCCGCATGGAAAAGTTCCAAAAAGAGCAATGTCTGCAATGGACGACGAACTCGGGATTGAAATAGTTAGGTAAGATGAATAAGGCTATGGCTCAAGATCACCCCTTAGTCTTTGTGTGAAAGCCTTCTTGCCTCTATCTGTAAATCACCCCCGAAGTTTTACGATAGAGGCAATTTTTATTTTTCTATATCTTCAATAAATTTTGGTTGAATCCCATATTTTGTGTTGTATTTTCTAGCAAAATGCAAGGAATATTCTGCTAATCTGCCTTTTGTAACATACGATGTATGGGAATTGTTCAAATTTTCCCATATCCTGTCAATTTCATCCAATAATCCTATTGGGATATGCAGAATGGAATCGTACCAAGCTATATCTGGACTAAATATGATCCCTTGCTGCCCTCAATTCCGCAGCTTCATATGAATCTTGGCCAAACCATGCTTCTGCTAAAATGAAATGTTTTCGATACTCAATATTATACGCACTAAGAAGCCGATAATCCAAACCACTTTGTGCCTTTGGTGATTTTTGGCCAGCTCCCAGCCAAAACCGATTATTATATCTAATTATAAAGATATTTGTAGAAATGTTTTTTAATATTGCTAAATTCATGATATTATGACCTTCTACATGATTGGCATCGGACTTTCAGATGAAACAGACATAACAGTCAAGGGTCTAGAAGCTGTAAAGAAATGCAGTTATATTTATTTGGAAAATTATACATCGAAATTAGGCGTTCCTGTGTCTAATCTTGAGAGATTATACGACAAAAAAATCATTCTAGCAGACCGAAACTTAGTAGAAAATAAATCTGATGATATCCTCAGTAAAGCCGTAAAAAACAACGTCGCATTTCTCATAATCGGTGATGTCTTCTCTGCTACTACCCATGTAGATTTGTTTTTGCGGGCAAAAGAAAAGAAGATTAATATCAAAGTAATCCACAATACTTCGATAATGACAGCAGTTGGCCAGGTAGGGTTAGAATTATACAAATATGGGAAAACTACTTCGATGTCCTTTTTTGAACATAATTTCATGCCGGAAACACCCTATAATGTGGTAAAGCAAAACCTCAAGAATGGCTTGCATACTCTCGTGCTCCTTGATATCAAAAAAGATCAGGATAAATATATGAAAGTAAATATTGCGCTAAAGCAATTTATGGAACTCGAAGACATGAAAAAAGGAAAAGTATTCTCAAAAAATATGCTGGTTGTCGGATGCGCTCGTCTAGGAAGCGAAGATTCAGTGATTAAATATGGAAAAATACAAGAGTTGCTTGATTATGATTTTGGAGAACCTCTTCACTGCCTCATAATACCTGGAAAATTGCATTTTATGGAAGAGGAGATGCTTGAATTGTGGACATAGGTTTAAATATAGATACTTTGCACTTCACTAAATGATTAATCAAGATTTTACAGAACATTTTAAGGATTATAGCCCAACTGTCTATGCTCATGCCAAGCTTGATGAAATAGCCCAATCTGTTGACATTGAAACAAACTGGCTTGCGGACAGGGGCCAAGCATATATTGCACTTGTTCATGGATTTATTTATGACACTGAACTGGATATTGGTTATTTTGTACAGACCGGAATTATTCTAGAAAATGGAATCACTTCTCTGGTTTTTGAGTTTCGGGACAACTCTCCACAATATAGAATCATGCTTACGCACTCCATTAAAAAAGACGACCCCAATCTCCCTCAACACAAATACGCTCTTAAGATAACAACTCTTGATCCTGCTACTGATCCTGAGGAGATAGAAGATGTTGTCCGGGATATTTCCTCATATGCAGATAGTTTTCATTGTGATATCTTTAATGCATTAAAGGATTAAATCCTACGTAACTGAATCCAAACCAACCTATTCTACTCACATTATTGGAAAAGATACAAAAGGATTAAATACTTTGGTCACCTATATACAATTGGGGTGATTGCATGTCGTTTGTAAAAACAGCTTATGATATCGCCAGGAAGAAGGTATTTTTCTGCAAAACAACCGATAAGATAAGCGAAGTCGCAAGAATTCTGCACTATAATAATATCGGCTCAATTCTAGTCAAAGACAAAGATAAGGTAATTGGTATAATTACAGTTAATGATATGCTGCGGCAAATCGAGAAGAACATTGACACTAAAAAGACAATAGCAAAGGAAATAATGTCTTCTCCAGTCAGGACCGCAAGAAAAGATCTTGAAATTGATGAGCTTGTCGAGGAATTCAACAAACACAAGGTTTCCAGGATGGTGCTGCTTGACAAAAATGGGGAAGTAGCCGGAGTTGTCAGAGATATCGCAGTCTATAAGTATTTCACCTTCTTCAAATATGATGCACAGGTAAAAAAGATGTTCGCAAAAGATTATGTTGATAGGTTTTATTAGGGAAATGCTTATTAAGAAGTAAAAAATTTTGAATATAATGATAGAATACAGTGAATTTAAAGGAAATAAGATGATAGTCCTGAAAAGGACAGCTGAAGACACTTTCCCTTTCCAGTTCGGAAAGAACAAGGCAAAACTAATTGTCGAGAACTTCGAAGAGATAAAGAAGTTTGCCGAAGAAGAGTAAGTGTCATTTATTTCTTTTTTTTACTTGAGTTGTGCATTTTTCCTTCTTGACGGCAGACGGCCATTTTCTATCGAAAATGACCTATGCGCTACTCCGAAGGAGCCTAACCTCGGCGCATCTGCGTCAAGAAAAGTACTTTTCTGAAATCTGCACAAGTCCAGTTTTTTAATAACCTTTTTAAGATACAGATTTTTCTTGATAACTATCAGCCCTGTAGTGTAGCGGCCAATCATCCTTGCCTTTGGAGCAAGGGACCCAGGTTCGAATCCTGGCAGGGCTATTTTTCTTTGAAAAATATCCTTTGGATTCGAACGTCCTGTCACTAGCGTTCCTGGACATTTCTCTCCTTTCAGTCGTGAAATGAATCCTGGCAGGGCTACTTTCTTTTTTTATGAAGACTGTGACAGTAATCCGACATTGGGTAGCGATGCTAGGTCTCGAATGACAAGTGAGATTACCTGGCAGGGCTATTGATTCTTTTGTTTTCTAATAACATGTATCTGTGTGACTTTCAATTGCTCTTAGAAACAGATTTATATCCTGAACAAGTTCAGATGCCCTATGGAATCAAAAATAAGGCATCATATAGGTGATGCCATCAAAAAATATGACATGATAAGAGAAGGTGACAGGATTCTGGTCGCGTTTTCAGGAGGGAAAGACAGTTTTGTAATGCTGAATATGCTGGAAAAACTCAGATGCAAGTCGCCTGTAAGATTTGAACTTATTGCTCTCACCATTGATACAGGGTTTCCCGGTGATTTCCGCAAGGCTGAAAAATATCTTGAAAATATGTGCCTGGCATATCACATTTACAAATCAACGATTTCAACAACAGTAGAAAGCAAAATTAAATCTCATAAAACAGGTGATCATTGCTTCCTTTGCGCACGCATAAGACGCAGTATCCTATCAAGACTCGCAAAAGAGCACAAATGCAACAAAATTGCCCTTGGCCATAATCTTGATGATGCCATTGAGACATTGCTCCTGAATATTTTCTACGGCCATAGGAATGAGATCATGAGACCAAATTATAAAGCCGGAGAAATAACAATAATCAGGCCGCTCATTTATACGCCGGAAAAACTTATTGAGAATTATTCAAAAAAGGAAAAATTACCGGTAGTAAAGGTAAAGTGCCCCTTCGATCCCAAGGACTCAAAGCGGATCTTTTTCAAAAAAATAATTTCAAAGCTCTCCAAGCATAACCCTCTGATTTATAGCTCAGCCAGAAGCATCATTGAGAAGGCTTATAAGACCGGGTGAATTCCAGATAGAACATGCAGCAAATGCCGAAGATTGATGTCCATGGCATGACCGGTGATGAAGCATCACGGGTCACTGCAATCAATTTAAGAGAATTTGAGAGAGACGGTTATGATAAAGTATTTGTTATTCATGGGCATGGCACAGGAATCCTTAAACAAAGAATCAGATCAATGCTCACAAGTCATGGATATAAATTCAGACCAGGAGCCTATAGTGAGGGTGGAGATGGAATTACTGTAGTCCTGCTGGCACAATAATAAAGGTTATAAATATCCGCAGATTGTTGCAA
This sequence comes from archaeon, assembly GCA_043826135.1. Lineage (GTDB taxonomy): Archaea > Nanobdellota > Nanobdellia > Woesearchaeales > GW2011-AR15 > GW2011-AR15. The sequence continues at coordinate 1,675 of JBDRQT010000029.1, read as the reverse complement.
ACAATGGGATTTACAGACATTCTAAAAAAAATAGGTATATTAAAGATAGAATCAACAAAAAAGAGATACAAGAATGGCGAAAGGCCATCTGAACTTCAAGATGAAGATATTGAATAAGACCTTAAAATGAAGCTTTTCATAATAAGGCACGGGCAAAGCACAAGTGATGTTGAGCAAAAGTTTGGTGGCACATATGATGACTTACTAACTGAGGTAGGTAAAAGACAAGCCCAACAGTTATCAAGCCTGCTAAAATACAAAGGAATCAGAAAAATCTATCACAGCCCATACAAACGGGCAAAGGAAACTGCAGAGATTATTTCCAATTATATTCACGTACCTCTGGAATGTATCGAAAATCTCAAAGAGCGGAATTATTTTGGAGTACTGTCAGGGATGACTCAGGACTCTGCTAAACTTAAATATCCTGCCGAATTGGTAAAGCTTGAGAATTATCCACTTGAACATGATATCTTAGAGTCAGAAAATTATGATTTATTTTCAAAAAGAATCAATTCTGCAATAGAGATGCTTCTGAAAAGCGGATCTCAGATAATTGCTGTTGTGACTCATGGCGGACCAATCAAGCACATATTACATCATTTCATGAAAAGGGATGTCAATTATATCGGAGAATGCGCATACATAGAAATTGACCACATCCAGGGTGATTTTAAGGTCATTGGGATGCATAATGTTGAAATGTTTAATTAATTACAGTGCAGTCTTATATCTATTGGTTTTATGATAAGTTACCACTTTATAGAAGTTACAATAGAAACATTTATAAAGAGCTAGGATTTTGATAGTGTAATGAGCTATTGCCCAGGATGCAACACAGGTAATTACGTAAGTATGCCGCAGCCAATTAATTATACCCCTCATTCTTCTAATTCAATGGCTTACACATTTAAGACGCATACGGATGCCTATTATGATGATTCATCTCCAGTCTATTCAGCTGCGCCGAGCGTTGAATCAAAGATTGCAGCAGACGAATCAAGCGAAATGGTTCCCATTAAAATAAATCAGCCAACGCAGGAATTGTTGATGCAGGAAAATCATAATCCATTAAACCATATCTCAAATATCCCAATAGAGAACCTTATCCAAGAATTTATGCCCCAGATGAGCATACCAACCGAAATCATGCCAATAAATGAGATTGAGCACGCCATAGATAAGATTGTAAAAATTGAGCATTTTGAGATGCAGGAAGAAATAATCATAAGAAGAAAAATAGTAAGAAAAAGTGTAGTTTTTGGGCATTAGTAATTTATGTAATTCTTTGGAGACTATTAAATATTAATTATATAAAGCTGATTTCCATTTAATTCTGAATGAAACATAAGATTGAATATGTCAGGTTCATTAAACCAGTTCCTTTTTTAGGAATCCAGACAAATGACACTATCAGAATATACTATGACCATAATTGTACCCGATGGATAAAAGTAGATGATCTGATGATTAATGTGGATAAAAAAAAAGACATTGGATACCTGGAACTAATTGATAAATATGAAAAATAGAATGCAATATATCTGACATAGGCAATAACTTTTTAAATGATTGAATTCTCCTCCCTACTTAGGAAAGATAAGTGTTGTTGAAAAACAGACTTATGCTGGAGAATCTTGTTCTCCGATAAAACTGAAAGGTGAGATAAATGGCT
>JBDRQT010000028.1:0-39571 GCA_043826135.1 archaeon | reverse complement strand
GGAGAAAAGAAAGAAAGAAGGTATAAAATTAGATAAGCTTGAAAAAATTGATATTGATGATCCAAGTACTGTCTCAGATGAAGGGATTAATGATATTGTTGATGCATTCATACACATGAGATCGAGCGCAACTCTAAATCAAATAGATAGAAAAAGCATAAATGAAATCCTGATTTTATTTAATCAGTGGATTACTATTGGAAAATTAAACCCCTCTACAATCCCAATTGAAGCTCTATCTTTTCCAGCAAACAAAACAATGGATTTGGAAGAGCAGATAATGCATCTTGAACCGGCATTTATAAAAGATAATCCACTCTATCCTTCAAATACACAAAAAAACATATATTCCTCTATGAGCGATACATATGGAACTTTGCAGGGGTTTGATGCAAACTTAGGTGCAGCAGGTAATCCATTCTATCACGTAAGCGAATATAAAATGCAGAGGCAGTCTAACCTATAATCTCTAACATAATTTTATAAGTAAGGTACACCTAAAATACACTATGCCCAATAATAGAAAAAATGAGTTGGAGAAGACAATAATAATAAGGAAATTCAAATCCGCTGATCGGAAGGCTGTTGAACATATCCACTTTGAGACTGGCTTGTTTGGGAAATCAATGTCACGCTATCTTACCGAAATAAAGGAATTTGACAAGCAGATAGCCTATTATCTGGAAAGAGAGCCTGAGAGCATTTTTGTTGCTGAAAGCGAAAATGAGGTTGTTGGTTATCTCTTGGGTTGCCTGGATGATTCCAAAAATGATGAGATAAAATCAGGTCTATGTAGGATGTTTTCTGTTATTTTTAAGATTCCCTTCATGCCTAAGAAGGATAGAAAATACTGGTGGATAACGACTGTAAGGATTATCAAGATAATATTTTCTGGTGATGAATTATTCAAATTAAAGACACCAAATAATGCTGGGCATATTCACATTAATCTTCTTCCAAAATATAGAGGAAAAGGGATCGGAACATATCTTCTTAAAGAATATATCAAGTATGCAAAATTCAAAGGAGCTAAACGTATTCACGCCGGATCATATCTCACCAGGCTAAATCCAAACAAAAATTTTTGGAAGAAAAATGGCTTTAGAGAGTATATCAAAGTAAAAAGTTCATTATGGGAAGATTTCTTTCCAGATGAGGAAATGTTTGTTGTATTTTATCTGAAAGAATTATAGAATATATTTATTCCCTACCTCTTTCATATTCGCAAACTATATAAAACCGCTTAACTCTATTCTGAAGAATGGATACAGCGAACATGTCTGCTGAAGAGATAATGGAGCTTCAGAAGAAAAATTGCATTTTCTGTAAGATAATCGCCAAGGAAATCCCTTCGAATGTTATTTATGAAGATGAGAAAGTGAGTGTTATTCTTGATATCAATCCTGCCAACGAAGGCCATTGTCTTGTGCTTCCAAAAGAACATTACCAAATCCTTCCCCAGATTCCTGATGATCTAATTGGATATCTATTTGTGATGGCGAAGAAAACATCAAGAATCCTTCTGAAATCACTTGGGACAAAAGGTACCACTATTTTTGTTGCGAATGGAGCAATTGCAGGCCAGAAAGCACCACATTTCATGATACATGTAATGTCCAGAAAACCAGGAGATATGCTTTTTGAACTGCCAAAAACAGTGGTAGATGAACCCATCTTGAACGCTGCTCAGTCAAAACTGGCTGCAAAACTTGGATACGCACTCAAAAAAGATGTAAAGGAATTGGAGCACAAGCCAGAAGAAGAAAAGCAAAAAGAATTGCCAGAAAATACGATTGAGGTAGAATCTGAAATCAAAGAAGAGACTGGGATTATAGATGAATCTCCTGAAGATGATCAAGAAGAACGCAATCATGAAGAATCAAATGACAATGAAAAAAAGGATATGAACCTTGACGATATAGCAAACTTGTTTTTAAAACAATGACATTCCACTTATTAAGAGAGGAATGATACGATAGGTAAAACCAATGAACAAAAAAAGTGGTATTAATTGTGCTCAAAAACTATTCGTTTCATGTCAAAGTGTCAAAAAAACATCTAAATGCTTGACAACAAGTAGACAAAATAATATAGGATTAAGGAGTTGTTTTTGACATGACAGATTGTGATATATGTAACATACTGGCAAGCAAAGAATCATTTAAATTTATTTATGAGGATGAATTTTGTTTTGCAGTTTTGCATGAAAGCCCATCTGTTCCCGGGCATTCTCTTGTTATACCTAAAAAGCATTCACCAATACTTGAGGAACTGGATGACAAAATAGTTGAGCATCTCTTTTTGGCAGCCAATAAAGTATCCACTGCAATATTTGAGGTATTGGGGTCGCATGGTACCAATATCCTTGTCAACAACGGAATAGATGCAGGCCAGGAACTTCCTCATGTAGTTGTCAATGTCATTCCAAGAAAAGACAAGGATGGTCTTAATCTCGAATGGCTACCAAAAAAAGCAGGTGATTCAGAACTTAAATCAATAAAAAACAGGCTGCAGGCATATTCAGATGCAATCTACCTTGGAAAAGATAAGCTTCCCGATATCAAAGTGATTGATGATTTTAAACAGGCTGAGCATTCTTCTTCTGTGCATAATACAAACGAACCAAAAGAAAAGACAGAGGATTATTTGGTCAAATCACTCAGACGAATGCCCTAAGGTGCATCTGGTACCAAATTGTCCCAGGAGACACTATCACACTTATCCATATCTTCAATATCAGAGGATTCCCATTCTAGATTAGGCATGCTGCATGGAATATTTCTGTCACCCGCACTTCCTGGTATCTTTGGATACAATACAATCTTCTGAATATTATCAACCTGAGTGAAATTAAATTTATAGCTGGAAACATTCCCTTTTGCAAAAAAAGTTCCTTTATTCTCATTTAGTTCTACAGTATCACCAACAACAAGCAGGTTCCAGTTACTTATGTCCTTTTGGCCTGTATTTTGAAGCTGAATAACAAAACTAGTGTTTGTATCTGCTACGCAAGCTCTATTAGTTGATGCAACCTGCAAGATCTCTGTCTTAATTTCAGTCCCGCATTTGATGGCTTCCTGCTGATATTTGATATTACCAATCTGTTCATCAGTTAATCCTTGAATTACTACCATCACGGCAGCGCCAATTGAAACTACAATCATAACTAGAAGTACAGTTGCAATAAGAGGAGATACGCCTTTCTTTGATAACATTCATTCACCCTTTTTTATATAAACAAAATAAGGATATAAAGAGTATATAAAGGTTTCGATGGAAAAATTTAGATTTTTTTTTAAGAATTATATTATTTAGCATAACTAATTCATCCAGCTTTGCCCGAATAGTCCTTGAAAAGTAGCCTTTGCCCGAAAACTCCAAAATATGCCCGAAAAGTAGATAATTTATTATATCTGTTTTTATAATAAGTATATTTTATGGAAAAAAAGCAAAGTAAATTACATGGTATGACTTCTGATAAAGCAAGTAGAGTCAAAACAAGAGGAAATAGAAAAGAGGATATTTTTGCACGCTTAATAAATGGCATGGTATTTAGAGGAACTGAAAAGTCAGATGTGATTAATCCCTTCCGACAACTTTTTTCAGTTAAAGGCAGTAGTGAGAAACAAGGTGGAGCAGGTAAGGATGGAAGAATACAGATTTTTCAGTATAGAAAAAGCAGATTTGAGAAAGAAAAAGATTTCCCCTGTGGAGATGCAATAAACAAGATATTTGAATGTTATCCTCCTAAATATGATGAATATGTGACTTCTAAATCCATCGTGAAACGCAAGATAGTAGGGTGTATGAAAAAATTCAAAGTAACCTTATTAGATGAAAAAAACAGAAAAAAGTTCTTAGAACGTGCTGTTTTTGACAATAACGTAGATTTCTTGGTTATCTATGATGATGACATTTTTCACATCTTTCATAAAGTGGATGTAATTGATACGTTTATGAAATACCTAAGCGTTGATAACAATTCTTCTTTCCAAAAAGTAGTTTTCAAATACAAAACTCTATGTATGGAAGTTGAAATGAGAACAACAAATGATGGAAAATATCCTACTATATTTATTCCATCCACAAAAAGTAGACTTATGGCGTTACTAACAGATAATATAACTCCATTAAAGAAATTTAATAACTACATTTGGCTTTATAAAAAAGCAATCAAAGAATATAAACACTATGAGCCAAAACTCTAAAATAATTCATATATCCTTTTCATTATTTTGCTTACAAGGTTTACATCCCATCCATTACCTGCACAATTACATAACTGACTATAGGAGAAACCATTCAAATCAATTTCATCATCTTTAAATCCCATAAACCTGAAATTCTCCCTGGCAGTCATCTTTCTTACTTTGTCTGCACCGTTTGTCTTTGGCTCAACAACTCTCATTATATTATGGTATGATGGGGCAACGGTCATACATATACCATTTTTTCGTATTTGCTTATTATATCTGTCAAAGCAGGCGGATTCTTTTACCTTGAAGACAACACCTGTTTTTTCTGTTAATTTTTTTGTCTGATATTGTTTTAAGTAATATGATTTATCAGGATTTGTTTCTAATAAGTCTTTGAAAAAGATTTTGAGAGTCTCTTTTTGTGGTTCAAAATTCCACCCGAAAGGTAATTCAATATTTTTTCTCGACGCAAATATCCATACACGCTCTCTATTTTGTGGTATTCCGTAGTCTTTAGAGTTTAGTATTTTCCACTGAACATTATATCCTATTCTTTTTAGTTCGCTCAGTATTTTTTCAAATGTTGGCTTATGTGAGTTAGTTGTGAGTCCTTTAACATTTTCAAGTAGAATAAACTTTGGCTGTTTTACTTCGCATATTCTGATTATGTCATAAAACAGAGTTCCTCTGGGGTCTAACTCCCCAAGACCTTTTCCTATTGAACTAAAAGATTGACAAGGAAATCCACCAGTAAATATATCAAACTCAGGTAGTTTTTTCGGGTCAATTTTGGTTATATCACCATAATTTTTAATCCCTTTAAAGTTCAATTCATACATTCCAATCGCAAATTTATCTATTTCTGAATAACCTACTACCTTGAATGGAATATTTGCTTTTTTTAAAGCCCACGTTGCCCCACCATATCCAGTAAAGGCATCAAATATCCGAATTGTTTTATTTTTAGTCATCTTGTCTTTCTTTTTTGTTTTGTTTATATGTCTGACGGCTCAATGTCCAGTGCTATTTTTTCTTTTCTTGCTTGGGTCTATCCCAATAAGGGGACTTACAAGCAGGACAAACAGCAGGTTTTTCTTCGATTTCTCTTGGAACCCATATGTGATTGCAACGATAACATTTATTTCCAAGAATGTAGACCTTATGCCCTGCTTTCTCATTCATTATTTTAATTACTCTATCCATATACCTATATAAATATTACCTTATTTATATACTTTTTGGTATTATACAACTGATAATATATAATTAAGGACATACTATATACCACATAATAGAAATCTTTATATATTATATACCTATTACTAATATATTAAAGATAATATAAAGGTGAAAGACAAAATGAAACAAGAGCAAATCATGATGAGAAAAGAAAAGGGCTTACATATAGCCAAAACCAGCAGAATTCAAAGGAACGATAAAGGAGAATGGAAAGTGCCATCCCAGACTGGAAGCGGTTATTATATAGTGGTTTCTAAGGGTTTGGAAACAAAGTGTAATTGCCCTGACCATGAATTAAGGCACTGCAAATGTAAGCATATATGGGCAGTGGAATACATTGTTACTCAAGAAGTAGACAACCAAGGTAACATCACACAGACAACAACGATAAGAAAGACCTATAAGCAGGATTGGAAAGCCTACAATTACAGCAAACAGATAGAGAAAGATAAATTTATGGAACTATTGGCAGACATCACAAGCAGGATTAGAGAGCCTGTTTATGATTATGGTAGACCGACAAATCCACTAAGCGACAGCGTCTTTGCTATGGTGTTTAAGGTATATTCAACCTATTCAGGCAGAAGGTTTGCGTCAGATATGAATTTGGCACTTGAAAGAAAACAAATTGAAAAGAGAATACCTTATAATTCAATGTTTGACTATTTTCAGAAAAAAGAAATGACACCCTTACTTAGTCAGATTGTCCAGATAACAAGTTTACCATTATCAAGTGTGGAAAAAGACTTCTCAGTAGATAGCACAGGATTTGGGACAGCTAACTTCCAGAGGTGGTTTAGTTTCAAGCATGGCAAAGAAATAACCTCAAGGAAATGGGTTAAATGTCATTTTATGAATGGAAATAAAACCAACATAATCTCTGCGGTCAAGATAACCACAGAATTTGACAATGATTGTCCTGAGTTAAAAGAGTTAGTGAACACTACCGCAGAAAACTTTGACATGGAAGAAGTGGCTTGCGATAAGGCTTATTTAAGCAGGGAGAACATGGAGATTATAGCTTCTTATGATGCTACTCCTTATATCCCTTTTAAGTCAAATTCAACCGCAAGGGCTGGCGGTTCTGCAATGTGGCATAAGATGTATTATTACTTCAAGCTGAATCAAGATGAGTTTTTAGAGCATTATCATAAAAGGAGCAATGGAGAAACAACAGTTCATATGATAAAATCAAAGTTCGGTGACAGAGTAAGAAGCAAGAAATGGGTGGCTCAGGTTAATGAGGTTCTATGTAAAATTATAGCTCATAATATATGTTGTGTAATACAGGAAATGCACGAGCTAAAGGTTGAAGCAAAGTTTGAAATTTAATCTTTCTTCAATACTTTATGAACACGCTTATATTCCTTATCCAGTTCATCAAACATTTGTTCCGCATCGTCAGGATGAAAAAACTTTCTTCCTGTTACATCACAATTAATAACAGGTGCTTCTATGGTTACTTCCCCTGGGTTTTTGAAGTCAAATTTGACCTTTTCAACCCGTCTTTTTTCATCTTTGATAACGGGTATTTTCCTTACCACCTGTAACACCTCCTGCTAATGTATATACATAGTAAGTATTTAATTGTTTTCATACTTAAAATCTCCGCATTCGTTCCATTAACTTCATCCCTCTTTGCACTGCAATTCTATTATAGTTATCGTAAAACCATTTAGGGTCTGAATTGTGTTCAGCGATATTTGTAATTGTAATTATTGCAATTTTACCATCAGCCATCAGAGCAATAGGTAATGCTATGTTTTCACCTGAACTATTGATAAATAAACATTGATGAGTACTATGTTGTTCCTCATCTAATACTTCTCTTTCATCTGGAACAATCACACCAACCAAAGGGTCAATAATAGCTTTTACACATTCTTTATATCTTTCTTTTGATGTTTCACAATGTGGAAAATACTTTTTTCCTCTCTCACCTTGAAGATGATAGGCAAGTTCATCTGAATGGAATGGTCTCTGTCTTTGTTCTACTGGAATCATTCAACCTTAACAAAAAGTAATCGTATTTAAAGCTTATCAACCTTTTTGCCCGATAAGTCAGCATCCTGCCCGAATAGTCTAACTTTCCCTTTACTTATCGGGCAAAGCCAATTCATCCGCAATCTTTTTAAATGACCTGAGTTTCCAGGAGCATATGGAAGGAACAATCGCAAGCTTTAGGCGAGGCAAAAGAACACAGACAACCAATCAGATGATTATCCATATTGAAGGGGTTGACAGCAAAGAAAAAGCTGAAACATATGTAGGAAAATCTGTATCATGGCAGGCGCCCGGAAAACAAAAAAAAGTTTTGAAAGGAAAAATAACTTATGTTCACGGTAGGAACGGGGCAGTGCGCGCTTTGTTTGAAACTGGAATGCCTGGTCAGTCTCTTGGAACAAAACTTAAAATTGAGTAAATTAAATTCTTATTAAATCTGTTTTTTCAGTCTGACTTGTCATTATTGAATTAAGTTTAAGATTTCTATTTTGATTTGTAAGCTTTCTAAATGTGCTTAGAGCAAGTAGTTGGGTATTGTTATTTTGACTGAGATGTGAAAGAAACACATTTTTCAGGATTGGATTTGCATTATCCCTAACTAAGAGGCCGGCATCTATGTTTGACAGATGACCCTTATCACCAAGAATGCGGGTTTTCAGATGATATGGATAATTTCCGCCAAGCAGCATATCAATGTCATGATTAGTTTCCAAAACAAGACAATTTGACTCTGATATTGTTTTTTTTATAATATCATCACTAGTCCCCAGATCTGTAAAATATCCCAATGTTTTGTTCGCAGATTCAATCCTGAATCCCGTCGGGTCAGCTGCATCATGGCTGATGGGAATTGGAGTTATCTGAAATTCCTTGATTTCGATTTCCTGACGTTTAAATAAATTTGCTTTCATATTTATTGCATCGCTTGTAAATTCATTCATATAGAAAGGCACTTTATCCTTGAGTTTAAGAAGTCCTTTTGTATGGTCAAGGTGTTCATGCGTCACCAAGACACCGTCTATATCAGTTAGATCTTTTCCGATTGACGATAATGATTTAACAATCTGTCTTGAGGAGATTCCTGCATCAATAAGAATTGAGCTTTCTTTTCCTTCAACTAATGTGCAATTGCCGCTGCTTCCTGATGCGAGAACACAGATATTCATGTTATTTTTTCTTTTATTCTGCCGATTATATAGTTTATGTTTTTTGCACATTCTAATTATACTGTTACCTTGCTGACGCCATCGCTCTTAGAAATTTTGATTACCTTATCGACGTAACTCTCCATCTTTGCTTCATGGCTGACAATTATTGTCTGCTTCATGTCAAGTTCTAGCAAGATATCTCTAACTTTATCAAGCTGCTCAGTTGAGAACCCGTCTGTCGGTTCGTCAAGTATGATCAGATCCCTTGTTTTGATGCTTGGGATAAGGTCATTTATTACTTTATTTAGTGCCAGTCTGTAGGCAAGCGCAACAGATGTTTTTTCCCCACCACTCAGATATTCGACACTATTTTCATAACCATCCTGCATGATGCTCACGGAAAATTCATCATCCAGTGATATATCAATGTCTTCAATCATCACTGAAAACCATTCTTTAAGGAAACTGCTAAATTCTTTGTGGATGGATACCATGATGTGCTTCTCCATTGTAACCATCAAATTTACAAAAAAGGTTTCAAGCCACAGCTGAAAATGGGCTAATTCATCCACCTCTTTCCTAATCCTGTCTAGCTCTCTGATTTTTACCTCAATCTTTTCTGTGTCTTCTTTTGCAGACTTCACTTGTTGCGTCAGAGCTGCCAGACTGATATCGAGTGATTTTAATTCAGGTTCGATGGTTTGAATTTCTTTTTTAGTATTGGAATAATCTTCAGATATTGCATTATAACTACTGAGCTTTTTTTGAGTCTCGTTATGTAGCAACTCCTCTTTTTTGATTTCCTCTTCAATCTGAGTTAAATCTGATGATAGCGAAGTTATATTTTTATTTTCCTGATTAATTATTTCCATTATATGCATCTTTTCCCTAAAGCTTAGATTGTTTTCTCGGACAGAGGTCAGCTCTTTTGTCAGCGCTGCAATTTCTCTTCTTAGATCTGACTCATTGAGTTTTGTGACCAACTTATCCTGACTTTCCCTTAGCAGACTATGCAGCATGCTTATTTCCTTCTGCTTAGCCACAAGGTTGCTAGACTCAGTCTCCAATCTGACAAGTTGCTCACTCTTGGCTAGATATTTTTTTTCAAATTTTGCTATAATATCAAGATTTTTCTTTATTTTCTTGATATTTCCATCAACCTGATCAATATTTTTTATAAGTTTATTTTTTTCTTCGGTATAATTTAAGATTTTTTCTTTTTCGTTTACAATGATTTCGTGTTTATGGGTGGCACTTACCGATTGTTTGCATACAGGGCATATGGACTCGTCTTTAATCATAAGCTCAGTCTCGTTGATTTTCTGAATTAGCATATCAAGTTGTTCCATTTTGGATATGATCCTTCTTTTGCTGTCAAGCGTTTTTTCAAGCGAAGTTTCCTGATCCGTTTTTTTATCGATTTTGGATTTTTCTTCCGAAAGCGCTGATTTGAGCAGGATTGCTTCTTTTGATGAATGGCTCATTTTTTTTATTTCTTCATCAAGCAATTTTATTTGGGACTGCCAGGAACTAATTTTTTCAGATAGGGATGAATTTTCTTTGATAGTTGCATCCAGATTATCTTGTAATTTCTGAAGAGCTTCCGCAATCTCTTTTTCTGATAAAACGTTAGTTATTTTGGAAAATTCATGTATTCTTTTTTCCAGCTGATTTTTTTTCCCTGCAGATTCATTGATGCGTTTTCTGAAGACTTGGGCCCTAGCTTGCTTCTCTTTAATATTCTTTTCATGAAATTCAGACTGATTTTTGGCCAGTTCATGTATTCTTATTTCCTTCTCTAGAACAGATAAATAGTTTTTTCTCTCAGTAATTTTAATAGATATTTCCGCTATTTCCTTCTTTATATTTTCAATTTTTATCATTGTTTCAATGATTTCAGCAGACTTGTCCTTTTTCTCTTTTTCATATTCGGATAATATCTCGAGTCTTGCCTCATTCTCAGATTTTTTCTTCTTAATATCACGCACCAAGGCCCCTGAATTTTCTCTTATTGTTTTATATTTATCTATCCCAAAAACTTTTCTAAGAGTATCCAGACGGAGGTCCTTATCTTCAAAGATAATCTGTTTCATTTCTTCTTGTGCAGTATATACTGTAAATCTGTACACAAGTGATTTGCTTCTTGTCACAAGTTCCTCAGGGTAACCTAAAATCTGTAGCACTTTTGCCTTAAGTTCAACAGGTGTCCCTTCGATTTTTTTCCCATCTACTATCAGATATCCATTTTCCTGGCCAACAGAAGTTTTTGATTTCTTCAGGCTTCGTTTTATGATATACTCTTTTGACTCAATTTCAAATGCTAGTTCTACAAATCCTTTGGAGGCTCCATGTCTGAGGAGTGCTGTTCCGGAAAGCTCTGCTCGCATGATGCCAAACAGAGCAAACTCAATTGCCAGCAGAATCGTTGATTTTCCGCTTCCTATGTCTCCGGATAAAAGAAGGGATCCTTCTGGAAATTTGATTATCTCATGCTTGTAGCTTCTGATGTTTTCAAGCTTCACCCACCGCAGAATCATGTGTTATCTATATTTTGAATATATAAAAAGCTTGTGCATTAGGGGCTTTGTCCGAATAGTGGCTTAAAAGCCTGACTTATCGGACATATAGGTTACTTTTCGGACAGAAAGCACTTATCGGACCAAGCCGCATTAAGGGAAAAGCATATATATCAGAATTGTCGCTTAATATGTACGAATACCCTATCTCAGTACGCAAATAAGGATTTGGATACAATTTATCATGAGCTAGGAACTTCTTCTATTGGTCTGTCGCACCATGATCTTGCTGAGAAGGAGAAACTTTTTGGCAAGAATATACTGACAGAAAAAAAGAAAACAAGCCTGTTTCTTGAGTTTTTATCGCATTTCAAGAGTCCATTAATAATCATATTACTTATTGCAGCAGCTGTATCCGAGCTTTTTGGCGAAACTGCAGATGCTGTGCTGATATTTAGTTTAATTTTGTTCAGTGTGGTGCTTGATTTTTTTCTGGAACACAGTGCAGAGTCATCTTCAGAAAAACTTAGAGAGAAGCTCAAGACAATGGTGCACGTGCAAAGGGATGATCAAAAAAAAGACATAACTATGGAAGAAATCTATCCGGGTGACATAATCTATCTCAGTGCAGGATCTCTTGTCCCGGCAGATGCACGAATCATTAGCGCCAAGGATTTTTTTGTCAATCAATCAGCTCTAACCGGAGAGAGTTTTCCATCTGAGAAATCAAGCAGCAAAATTGAAAAGAAAGAATTATCGCTCGTTGACCTAAAAAATATCGTCTTGATGGGAACTAATGTAGTGAGCGGTTCTGCTGCTGCTGTTGTACTCAAGACAGGAAAGATGACAGAGTACGGAAAAATTGCAAATAGGCTGGCGGCATCTTCCCCTGAGACTGCATTTGAAAAAGGCATCAAGAGTTTTGGCTATCTCATCATGAAAAGCACTTTTTTCCTGGTACTTTTCGTGTTTCTGTTCAATTCACTTATCAAACACAATATATTCCAGTCTTTCATTTTTGCTATCGCGGTTGCAGTGGGCCTAACTCCTGAACTACTGCCTATGATAATGTCGGTCACCATGGCGAGAGGAAGCATCAACATGGCCAAAAAAGGAGTCATTGTGAAAAAACTTTCATCTATACCTGATTTTGGAAGTATGGATGTGCTCTGCACCGATAAGACAGGTACACTTACTGAGGATAAGATAAAACTGGTCAAATACACAGATGTTCAAGGAAAAGACAGCGACAATGTACTGCTTCTGGCGTATCTCAATAGTCTGTATCAGACTGGGATACCGAATCCTCTGGACAGGGCTGTCCTGGATTTCAAGAAAAATGCCAGCGCTGAAGGTTACAGCAAGGTTGATGAGATACCTTTTGACTTTGCAAGGAAAAAGATGAGCGTTGTGGTTGAAAAGGATGGAAAGCGCATTATCATAACAAAAGGTGCACCCGAAGAAATTTACAGAAGCTCAGATGAATATTATGAAGAGGCAGTTAAAAAAAAGCTGGATAAGGATTCAGTTGAAAAAATAACAAAAGAATATCACTTGCTCAGTAGCCAAGGATATAGAGTGCTGGCTGTTGCTACAAAGGAAGTGGATAATCGTGAGGTCTATTCAAAAAAAGATGAGGAAGACCTTGACCTTATAGGGTATGTAGCATTTCTTGATCCTCCAAAGGCTGATTTGAAAACAGTGCTCAAAGAGATTAAGAATGCGGGTATCGAAGTGAAAGTTATCACTGGTGATAACGAGATAGTTACCAGGAAAATTTGCAGCGACATCGGGCTTGAGAGCAAGGGTGAAATACTGGGTAGCGAGATGAATTCACTCTCGGATGATGCCCTGAAAGTAAGGGTGGAAAAGGCAACAATATTTGCAAGATTCTCCCCTGATGAAAAAAATAGAATCATTAGCGCACTAAGGTCAAATGGTCACATTGTGGGATACCTGGGTGATGGCATAAATGATGCGCCGTCGCTGAAATCAGCAGATATAGGTATATCTGTCGAAACAGCAGTTGATGTTGCAAAAGAATCTGCGGATATGGTGCTCACAAGAAAAAGTCTAAGGGTATTGGAGCAAGGGATATTTGAAGGAAGAAAAACATTTGGAAACACCCTGAAATATATCATGATGGGTCTATCTTCAAATTTTGGAAATATGTTCTCTGTTGCTGCAGCGGTATTATTGCTGCCGTTTCTCCCAATGCTTCCTATTCAGATTCTCCTGGTCAATTTCATCTACGATTTTTCGCAAATAACAATTCCTGGAGATAATGTAGATAAAGAATTTATAGAGAAACCAAAGAGATGGGACCTTGGATTCATAAAAAAATTCATGTTTACCATGGGGCCTGTCAGTTCATTATTTGATATTTTGACATTTGGTATATTATTTTTGATATTCAAATATTCAACAGCTCAAACAGCAGCATTTTTTCAGACGGGATGGTTTATAGAAAGCCTTGCTACTCAGACACTTGTTATTCATATAATACGTACAAAACATATTCCTTTCATTGAAAGCAATGCAAGTAGGAGCCTGGCTCTCAGCAGCCTGCTTTGCGTTGCCTTTGGTTGGCTCCTGCCTTTTACTCCTCTTGGAGCATATTTTGGGCTTGTGGTGCTGCCTCTGCCAGTATTGCTATCAATTGCCGGCTTAGTTATCATATATTTGGTGGTAGTGCAGATAGTGAAATCCCTATTTTACAAAAAGAATGAATTCTAAGCAGTTGTGACCTTAAAATTTTTTAGAGTATTCCTTATCGATTCATCTATCAGGAAGAGATTTATGTCAAAAAAGTAGGACAGATCGGTTTGCAGCTCTTTTTTCATAGTTCATCAAATTAAAAAGAATATTTTTGCGAGAGCAACTAGTCCAATTAGTGCCCAGACTACATTGATCACAACTGACTGATAAACCTTTTTTACCAGAGCTATCGTTAGCAGTCCAGCGGACCCGACAATATTCATAATTTGAAATACTGCCGACTCTGCAGACAGCCATCCAAAACTCGCAAGCCCATAAGCCAGCAGGATTAGGAAGGTTCCCACCCAACCAAACAGCTCGTAAAAATGATTTTTATTCATTTGATGCTGTAAAGTGAAGAGGTATAAATATTCTTCCAAAAATAAAAATCAATTTAAACCTAAGCGTTCTACTCTATAAAATGAAGGTGTACATCTTTCATGGGTGGGGCGCAACCCACAAAGATAATTGGTTTCCATGGCTTAAAAAAGAATTGGAACAAAAAGGAATAGTAGTTCAAGCTCCTGATTTCCCTGATACTGAGCATCCAAATCTAGGTTCCTGGATAGAGAAAGCGCTTGAACTACCCTATGATGAAAATACAGTACTTGTGGGGCATTCGCTGGGTTCAGTACTAATAATGAGACTTATTGAGAAAGGCATAAAACTGAAAAAAGCATTTCTTGTGGCAAATTTTGATGATAATGGCGATCTAAACGATGTAAAAGATTTTTTTAAAGAACCGTTTGTTTACAAAGCAATAAAAAAACAAAGGCTGGTAATGCTTAGTTCTGATAATGATCCATATGTACCATTTGTAGTGGCTGATAAGCTTGCTAAAAATTTGGAATGCGAACATTTAATATATAAAGGAAAGCGGCATCTATCTAATGGTACAGGTAGTCTGAAATTTCCTGAGTTATTGGAGATGATACTGCGTGAATGTGATTAAGACAACAAAATCAAGGTATTCAAAAGTCAAACAGTTCAGGATAACTTCTCCCATAATCACAAGAATTCTCGTTGTCCTTGTCTTGCTTTTCCTGATTTCCAGGTTCATCAACATCAAATTAGTATTGTTCTTGATATTAGTAATATTTGCTAATATTTCGATGGAAAATGTAAGGCTAAGGGCCAATCTTCCTGCAGATTTTGAACTATCTACATTTTCAACAGTTCTGGTTACTATGGCATTTGGGCTTCAATGGGGTATATTTACAGCGATCTTTTCAAAATTATTCACAAGCTTTGCCACTGGTAATGTTCTTGCAGATCATATATTTATGATAATGACCTATATCAACGCAGCACTTATTGCATCACTATTCTCAGCTGCAAATGTCCTCACACTCGGTTTAATCATAGTCGTGATTAACTGCATATTGATGTATCTAATATCAAAAAATATTCTTGGACTTGACATCACCTCAAACCTTTCTTATACACTGACTAATTTGATGTTCAACCTGCTTGTGTTTTCGATATTTAGCCAGATTGCGCTTAGACTTCTGATCTAAATCCTGTCAAAAACCTTCTTTAAGAAATTGCTGCTGGGGTTCTCTCCTGATTCTTTCTGGAACTCTTTTAATATTTCCTGCTGTTTTTTTGAAAGTTTGTCCGGTGTCTGCACCATTACTCTTACTTTTTGGTCACCAGTGCCGCTGCTTTCAAGATGTGGTATCCCTTTACCCTTTATCCTGAAGATGGTGTGGCTCTGTGTACCTGAAGGTATTTTGAGTTTCGCTCTACCTTCAATAGTCGGAACTTCAATGACATCGCCAAGTGTCACTTGTGTAAACGATACAGGAACCTCAATATATAAATCATCATTGTCACGAACAAAAACATCATGTTCTTTGACATGAATTACCACATACAAATCTCCTGATTGTCCTCCCTTAGGGCCTGCCTCACCTTCACCAGATACTCTAAGCCTCATTCCATCTTCGACGCCAGCAGGAATATTTATCTTGATTTTTGCCTGGGTCTGGACCCTTCCTTTTCCCCTGCAGCTTGCACAGGGGTTCTTTATTACTTTTCCTTCCCCTCCACAGTTATTGCAGGTTGTCGTTGTCTGAAACATTCCAAAAGGAGTCCTTCTTGTGGATGTAACCCTGCCTGAGCCGCCGCAGTGGCTGCATGAGCCTATATCTGATGATGAATTTGCTCCGCTTCCTTTGCATACATTGCATGATTCAAGTCTTGGAATTATCACAGTCTTTTCAATCCCGCTTGCGACATCGTCGAGCCCAATTGTAAGATCAAACCTCAGGTCCGAGCCTCTATAACTTTTTCTTCCTCCTGAAGAAAAACCTCTGCCGAAGAACATGTCAAATATGTCGCCAAAATCTCCTCCAACATCACCCATATTCGAAAACCCGAAATCCCTGGGATCAAATCCTTGGAATCCAGAAGCCTGTTTAAATGCATCTGCATCGCCAAATTGGTCATACTGGCTTCTTTTGCTGTTATCTGCCAGAACCTCAGCAGCTTCATTGATCTCCTTAAATTTCTCAGTTGCATCAGATTCCTTATTTACGTCAGGATGAAATTTTTTGGCGAGCTGCTTATAGGCCTTTTTTATTTCTTCTTTGGTTGCGTTTTTCTCCACTCCAAGAATCTTGTAGTAATCTTTAGCCATATTTCACCTTGGAATGGGGAGGGTTTTAAAAACGTTTAGTTTCTGAAAAAGAATTAGGATGCTTTTTTCTTTTTTTTGATATTTCTTTCAGATGGCTGATTAGTTCTTTCATGAGTCTTTTTAATGTCACGTTCAATATCACTAAGAAAATGTTCCAGCTCCTCGTAGCTTTTTGGTTCTAAGACAGTTAGCATATATCTAATGGTAAGGACAGTGATGAAAAACAGGGCGGCGGCAACTATTATCTGAAAAATCATTATATAGCTGACAAAATTCAGCATATCTGAATATATTACTGTCGCAGCAACATAAGTTACAAATGTAACATGAAATTTCGCTGATCTCTTGAAAAGAAGATCTATTGGTAGTTTATTAAAGAAATCAAACACTGATATGACCAATGCAAAAATGGCAAAAAGCGTTGTCAGAAATAATCTTGGATATGATAAGTGTGAAAAAGAAAAAACATATTGAAATAGGCTAAAACTGACAAATATCAGGTATACAGCATTTTCAAGATTTCTATGGTGTCCAACGCCACCTCTATGGTTCTTTTCATAGTATATTTCAATCAGAAGATTAAATAAAAATAAGGGTGCGATCACCAGAAGCATAGCCGGAAACATCAGAGGTGCGTACATAAATTCAAGATACACACTGAGCAAATCTTTGAAAATAATTGCTATATACATGTTGCACCTCTTTCCTGAATGGATTGCGTTTGGGAGATATAAACTTTACTCAATTTCGTACTAGACTTTTCAGATGGTTGAAATTAATAAACAGATTTTACTATTTCACATACTTTTTGGGATATGGCAAGATCATTGATAAGGATTTGTTATATCCATTTAAGTGAAATCCAAAATTAACCAATCATCATAATAGCAGATAGAATATTACAGGCAATATAAGACAGCCCATCGCATGGTTTCTTCCAATCCCTTTTAATGGAGCGATGAGACCAATCAGTGTTGCAGTAATCATGATAATCACACCGATTAGTCCGCTGAGTAAAATGCACATGATAAATATGAATGCAATTATGGAAACAACAAGCAGCTTGTAATTTACTTTTACAATCAGTTTTGAGAAAATTCTTGCAAAATATAGAACTAGTAATGTGGAAATACTGCCTGCTATCAGCATTGTAACAATCATCAAAATAAATGAATTGAAATCTAATTCAAGCAATCTTGAAATTACTACAATGCTTCCATCTTTTGCCTTTCCCAGAGTGTAAAATGTAACAAGTGAAAAAACTACAGACATCGTACCCATAGCGCCGACCAGTACCAAATACATTTTATCTTTGATGCCTTTGATAAATTGAGTAGCTATGACAGCGCCCTGAGCAGGGCCAAGACCCGGAAAAAACTGAATTAGTGTTACTCCAACTGTGCTTGCGGATATTGCCTTTACTGTTTCTTCAATGGATAAGTTAAGAGAATTATCTATTCTCTGAACAGGGATCTTTGTATTTTCATAGTAACTTATCAACAGGCCTGACACACCAAATAGTCCGGATAGCATAGGAAAAAGAGGTTCTTTTAGATTTGGGATAGAAAATACAATTATCCCAAGTGTTCCTGAAATCAGGAAGAGATACAGGCTCCAGAATCTTTGCTTCTCTTTAAGTGTCATATAAAGCATTATTCCTATCAGTAGATAAATCAAGTAGGGTTTTAGCATCGGATAAATCTTATTTGCTGTCAGCATGAATAAAGGTATGAATGCTATCGCGACAAGCATACCGATATAAGTTCCTGTCAGAGTAAGCTTGACTGCCTGATATCCTTCTCCCTGCAGCAGCATTTTCTGCCCTGGCAGGACAGATAATGCATTCTCATTTTCAGGAGCACCGAGATAGATGGATGGAATAGTATCAAGATAGGAATGCGTGACAGAAAGCGTGATAATGAAAATAGCAAGGCTCAGTGGTGAAAAATATTGAAGTAGAAAAGGGGATAATGCGAAAAGTGATGTGGCAACGAGGTTAACATGGATGCCTGGAGTAAGGCCTGTGAAAATACCGATGAACACACCCAAAGCTAAAGCTATCATTATCTCTACATACATAGTATGGTGCTAATCTACAACGATTTATAAAGTTTGTAGTACTTTTGTGTACCTTTTGTGTCCACAAATAGGATAATGGCAGTTGATTTATAGGTTTGTTTGAATATCAAAATAAAAAAGATATATCAGATATCATCAATCAAATTTAAGGGAAACGAACTTTTTGGGTGTTGATCTCTCCTCGCTCATTTTTTTTTAATATAGATATTTTTAAATATAATCTTCAACTTTATCATAAGATGACAACATCAAAAGGATTCATGAGCATTGTTGTTGCTACTGAAGATGAATTCAGGAAAACGTATTTTAGTTCTTCAGAAGCTGATAAAGGAATAGAAATGCTGTTAAGTTTGGGTATCGCTTTTCCCTTGACAATGGGGGCATCAATGCTCGAAGACCTCACCTTTCTAGGAGCTGCAACCTACTGGTCTGGTGATATTAGCAGGACAACAAAGCATCAACGTACAAAATACAAAGCTTTTATTCATGTCCCTCCTGACATAAAAGATAACGTATTAAGGAGTTTCGATAAGCTGGATATTGATTTTATGGTTAATCCTGCACATCATGACAACTACAATTTTGGTCAACATGGGTCATACTATGCTAGGCTTCTTTCAGCAATGGGATGGTCTTATTCAAATAATGATTCGGATGATATTATGACAAGACGAAGTTTGCAGGATATCCACCTTCCAGGGTATGTGACTTATCTAATTGAAAACAATGCTTCCTTGAATGTAAGCGATCGAAATAGAGCAAATGTAGTTTTAAGACCACTTGTAAACTCATGGATAAGATTCAGAGGGCAATTTGGTGAAACTTATCTGCCAATTACCACAAATGAGAACTATACTAGGGACATTGTAGAAAAAGAGGGTAGATATATGGTCTTAGCACTGAATCAGGTCTATACGGAAGTCCAGGCTTCTTTTGATGATGACTTTATTATTTACGCTCAACAAAAACACAAAGGGACATTATACAGGGGGACATTAAAACTAACGCAGAAACAAGTGCAAAAGTTTCCTGCATCAGCCCCCATTTCTAGGATAACACAGCGAAGATAATAAAAATTATTATTAATTCATCTACTTGGAAGAGCATCATATATTTATGCTCCACTTGATATTCTTAATGCTACTCCTTTGAAATATTTTCAGCTGTAAAAATCGTTGCAGTCCAAATTTCGAAACAAATACATAAACCTGTTCATATTCAACATTATAAAGGTTCAAAATTACTTGAAAAAAGACGAAATTGATTGCTTGATATAAATTCTGCACTACTTTGACATGTTCAAATAAGATGTGGGATTTTACCCTTATATATCAAGAATGCATATAATATTAAAGTTTTTATTGATAATTGATTTATTAACTTAAATATTACAGTAACAAGCACTAAACAAGGAGTACTCTTCCCTCGTTTTTTCTGTTACCCTAAAAACTTCCATTTTGGAATGATTCCATGTAATGAGAAAAAAATCTCGATTATTTCGGTTCTGTAGTTCACAATCTATCAAAAAATCCTTGTGGTTCATTTGTAGTCCTATTGTGACCACCATCATTTTTTCCAACGTTTAGCTCAGGATACGTGTTTTTGATGCCTGTAAATATGCCGATTAGTACACCTATTATCAATGCGGTGGTGATTTCTGCGATCATAATCTTGTTTGAGGTATCATCTTTTAATATTTTTTTCTTCGATTCACAAACACAAAAAATAAAAAACCAAGCAGATATGATATCATATGGATAAGCTGGATATTGCAGATATATTTGAGCAAATAAGCCCCATTCTTGTAAATCCAAAGGAAACTTCAGTTACAATAAGCCTTTCCAAAAGATTCTTTCTATTCCAGATGCTGGGAGAACTAACCAAAAAGATAGAGGAGGATCCTTACCTTAATTTTATTTCAATACTTAAGTATTATAAGGCATTTGGCGATCTTCTGCATGGAACGATTCATGAACTCTACAGGGATAGGAACAGCCCGTACTTCAGGGATTTTTTTGCGGAATACAAACTCTATAGACATGTAAAAGCAGATTTGGAAGAAGTATATAGGCAAAACAAGGAAATTAGAATTACAATTACTAAAAGTGGAATAATCATATATGATAATTATAAGACAAATCATTTTAATCTGCTCCTTCTTACCATGCATTCCGGCACGTGGATGCCGCTTAATATTCAGAATAAACAAAGCATTTCAGCAGAAGAGAGGTTCTTGGAAGAAGATGTAGCTATTGACAGAATCTATCGTTCATTGGTCCTGAAAAATTCAGGTATTTGGATTGATAATAAGATGTCAAGATTTGCATGTGACTACAACAGGAGACGTATAAATGCGATCTACAAAGATGAATCAGAAAAGTGGCTAGGTAGGGTTTGGAAAAAAACATTAACTAGTCAGGAGAAGGAATGGCTGCTCAAGGGTTATGATGTCTTCTATTTTTACTTAAATCATCTAATTGATACACACAGGTTCAATATGGTATTTGATGGGCATTCAATGAAAGATGCACCCAAAAGGGCAGAAATTAGTTTTGGTACAAGATTTGTCCCGAAATTCTATCTTCCAATAGTAGAAAATCTTAAGAAACAACTTTGCAGGAAAAACTGTTTTTGTGCAGTTAAATACAATGCTCCTTTTAGCGGAGGGCATATCCTTGAGAGACTTAGTAATAAATTTCCGGATATATTTATTTTATCACTTGAAGTCAACAAGAAATTATATATGAACAGTGTAAGGACAAAAATAAAGGAGATAAAATTAAATAGCCTATCAAAACAAATTTTTAGTGTGTTTGGAAATTTTTAGCCAAACCAATGCCTTTTTCTAAACATGTAAAGCATACTAAAGCTAAATATTACCATGAAAAGTATCATGGCCCAGAACCCATAAGGATTTTCAGAACCAGGAAGATTCTTGAAATTTGTGCCGTATATTCCTGATATCACAGTCATTGGCAGTGCCATGGTGGCAATGATAGAAAGTACTTTCATGACTTCATTCATGTTGTTGTTCACTGCAGACATATAAGCATCAAACGCTTCGCTGATAGCTTCCCTGTAATTATCAATGGAATCTGAAATTCGTATGGCATGATCATAAACATCCCTGAAATAAGGCAATGCTTTCTTTGATATGAACTTATACTCGTTCTTGGCCAGATATGAGATTTTGTCGCGCTGCTGGTATCCGGCTTTTTTGATATGCCTTAGCTGCCTCTTTAGGTTAAGAATCCTGGTAAGATAGAGCGGTTTGGGATTTTTGACAACTAGCTCCTCAATTTTATCGAGTTCCTCATCCAGAAGTTCCAATACGGGAAAATAATTGTCCATCTCACCGTCAAGCAGTTTGTGGAACAGAAACTCAGGACCCTTTCTGAGAAGGGCTTCAAGTTTGGTCTTATCTTTCTTGAGTTCGTCGAAGGATGCTACTGTCTTGTCATGTGATGTAATCACAAAATTAGTGCCTATGATGAAATCTATCTCTATAAGGCCAAGCTTTTTGTGGTTTGTTATGCCGTAAAAAATGCTGAGCATATAGTTTGGAAACTCTTCAACCTTTACTCTTGTATTTAATGCACGTAGGTCTTCAATGGTTAGTGGGTGCAAATCGAATATATCTCCGAGCACCTTGGCTTCCTCGATAGTCAGTGATTTTGTATCTATCCACACAGGTTTATCTGAATCAATGGTTTTTAGAGTGCCCATTTTCAGGGTCTTGTCCAGATAGAAAATTTCAATCATAAATTTATTAATTTGATTAATAGGGTATATAAATGTTATTATCAGGCATATTTTTGACAGCTCCTGAGATCTTTTTTCAATA
Organism: archaeon; assembly: GCA_043826135.1. Classification (GTDB taxonomy): domain Archaea; phylum Nanobdellota; class Nanobdellia; order Woesearchaeales; family GW2011-AR15; genus GW2011-AR15. The sequence goes on along the minus strand of JBDRQT010000028.1, from coordinate 17,147 downwards.
AACAGCCTATCTTATTGATGGTTAGGAACCAAGCACCATCGTTAACTTTATAAAAAGGGGAATATTTAAATAATCTATAATTGTAATAACTGTGGAGGGTGCAGAATGAAAAAGTTTTTCAACTCGATCAAGAACAAGGTAAAGAGCTGGGGATTTGACGATGATGCGTCAGAAGATATTGAAGAAGAATACCTGGAGTTAGATGGTGAAAAAAAATCTAAATCTTCCAAAGTTATTGTAAGACAGTTTGTGATGCTTGATTTTACAGACATTAAACAGGTGCTGGATGCTCTGAGGGAAGGCAATACCATCTGTCTTTTGAATATCAAGCCTTTGAAAGAAAAGGACATGGTCGAGCTGAAAAGAGCTATCAATAAGCTTAAGAAGACAATTGAAGCTACAGGCGGAGATATAGCAGGAGTCGGAGATGATTATTTGGTTGTAACTCCTGCATTTGCTGAAGTCTATAGATCAAAAGAACCTGCAGCAAAAGAAGATTTAAACGATTAAGAAATTTCGAGTTTTTTGTTACTATTTCTTTTATGGTTTGGCAATCGACATTACTAACAGAGATATGGTCATAAGTATGATTGAGTGCTTGAGGCCCGAGATAAGATCACCTTCAGCCATTTTTCCGATTGTAACGCCTGCAAAAAATCCCTGTATGATTGAAAGCATCATAAAAACACCTCTTAAACAAGAAAACCAATGGATCAAGGTCACGGAGAATGATTTAAATGAATCAAACTTCACTTCCACATCCATAACAAGCTGAGGAGCATTCTGGGTGGTCTGGGAAGATGCCTGGGAGCCTCCGCTAAGCTTTGAGAAAAAACCTCCTTTCTCGCCGCCAACCAGATATGGGACCAGCATGTTTTGTATAAGTACCATGACACCCAGAAATATTATGAAAATTATGTAGGATTGCACTACCTGCGACTGAATGCCTGCTCTTCTTTGGTCCTTTATTTTTTTGATTTCTATAAGTGAACTTGTTATTGATTCAAGGACATCTTCCATGTTGCCGCCAGACTCTTCTGCTTCAATGACTGTTGCGATTGTCCTTTTGATTACATCATTCCTTGTTGAGTTTCCGAAAAAAAGCAAGGCTTTATGCACAGGAATTGCCCATTCAACCTGATGTCCGAGCTTTTGTGCATATGGGCTAAGAGCTCCGTAATCAATCGTGGATATATGGATTATAGCCCTTGAAACTGGCATACCCGATTTCACGGCACCAGCTAGGTTTCGTACAAAATCTAAGAATCTGGATTCAATCTCTTTCTGGTTCTGGTTCTCAATGAAAAAATCAGAGATTATTTGGGAAAATGATGCAATTCCTGCAATTATAAGGATAGGTATGAACCATGTGCTTCCCATGAATACTGCAAGATCAACTATCAGTATGATTATACCAAGTCCAATCCCTATCAGATATTTATTTTGGAAGTTCATATTTCAGGCTGGTTTAGCTCAAGGAAAACCAGGAACAAAATGTTTAGCACAGGTATTACAATATAAGTTCCAAGCACTATAATAGTATTTATGCTTATACCTCCAATATTTCCATTGAAGGCAGCAACAAGTGCCAATGTTGTCACAAAAAATAACGGGGCGGCAATCAGTAGGCCGGTATAAATATCTGAATACGTTGACAGGCTTTCCACATATTTTTGCCTCTCCAACCGATAATTCAAGAGTGCTTCAGATGATTTCTGAGAAAGGTAATCCCTGAGATCTCCTCCTGTTTCGATTGTGGAGATGAAACCATCAAGGAATTCTTTGAACTGCTGCGATGGTGTTGATAGCGCGACAGCCTTGAGGGCAGTAAGTACATCATATCCAAAAAATTCGACATAGCTGGATACCTTCTCGATTTCAATTGAAATCTCTCCATATTCGCTTGAATTAGATATGAGCTTGAACATTGTAGCAGGAGTTACTCCTGATGAAATGACGGATGCCATATGGTCTATGGCAAAAGGTAGATTAGTGTTGATGGACCTTACTCTTGCCTTTGATTGGACAGTGGGATAATAAGAGCACAAGAAAAATGTCAGACAGCCTAACCCAAAAGAGGATAAGATTGTTCTTGTGAAAACCACCAGGATGGATCCACCCTGAAGGCCGAAGATCACTGTTAATATGGGGAATGAAATAATTAAGCTAAGGAGTGTGATAAAAAATATTATGTTGATGTAAGTATTGGCCATTATCTTAATATTTGCATGCCTTACTTCCCTGTAAATATTTCTGAATATCCCTGGATATTTTTCAATGAAATAAATGCTGATCTTTCTGACTGTCATGTTAGCCAAATATCCAAGGGTATTTGCCTTGTAGACTTCTGGTTTTTTTCTGGAGATCAGGCTCTTTAGCTCCTTGATCTGTTTTTCCAGCAGATACGGGTCCAGGATATCTTTTTTTGATATCGCATCTTTCTTGGATATGCTTCCCTCAAAGGTAAGCACACTTGGAAGTATCTCTGTCTTTCCAAAATCCATCTTCTTTTTTGTTTTCTTTTCTTTAGATAATACTCTTTTCAAAAGATTTTTTGACAGAAGACCACCCATTTGGATATTCTTATCCAATGTGTTTGGCTTCGGTACGCTAGGTGCTGTTTTCTGCTGCCCCAATTCCACAGTTTTATCAGGTTCATAGCTTACAGGAATATCTCCAGGAGGCAGAATTTCAGCTTTGAGTGAGTCTTCAGCTTTAAGTTCTTCAATAGGTGCACTAAGCTCTTCAGGTTCTTCTGGAGGGTTAGAATACGTTTCTGGCACTACATATTTTTCTTTTACTATTTCAATATAATCTTTGTCAGGTTTTTGATCAGCAAATATCTTTTTTGGCTTTTCAAGGAATTCTCTGTCAGGTTTTTGATCGGCTATTATCTTTTTTGGCTTTTCAATGAGTTCTTCTTCAGGAATCATATCTAATACTTCGCGTGCTTCAAGTTCTATGTCTGAGATAGGTGGCAGACTGAGAGTAGCCTCTTTTTTTGCGGGTTTAGTGCCTTTTCTTAGGATTTCATAGCTTTTATCTCTATCAGTAGCCTTGATGATATCATTATTTAATAAGAGAAACCTATCTTTGAGAGAAGATTGATAGTTCTTATAATGAATAAAAATATCTTCTTTGGTTTTTCCGCCGAGAATCTTTTTTGCTGTGTCATTATAGGTCATGTAATCAAGTTTGCCTTTTTGATAATTCTTGCTAAGGATGTTTATCTCATTTAAAACTGCTGTAAAATTGTCAGAAGAGATCTTAATATCTTTAAGAATATTTTTCATTTCTTTAATCTCTTTGGAAAGTTTTAACATTCTTATTCACTGATGTCCTTACTAATCCTGTAATTCAAAAGAAGTATCTCTTTTTTCACTAGCTTCATCTTGAGTTTTGCAATATCCAGCTCAGATTTTGATGAATATTCCCTTTTTGCAAAATCATTGTATATATCGCTCAGCACTTCAAGTCTTTCTAAACTGTCATTGACTTTTTCAAAGTTATTTTCTCTCATTGTATCCCGAATGACTTTAGAACTTTGTTTTTATCAACATAATATTCTTTGATTATTTTATTGACTTCTTTGAAATCAGTTATTTTCTTCTTTGCCATTACTTCCAGAAGAAATGCTCTCTGCTCCAATTCTTTCATAAGGTCATGCACAGGTTTTCCGCTACGTTTGCTGAGTTTATTGACTATGTAAATCGCATTTTTCTGCTGAATTTGATCAGTTATTGGATCCCATTCAAAAGGTACATTGAAACTGAGTCCTTTATCATTAACTCCAATGATTTCGACTACTTGCTTTAGTCTCCTTAAATTTTTTTCAGCTTCTTTAAGATGTGTCATAATACATACAATATCAAGTGACTCAATCAAGCTTGGAGATAAGCTAATAGGTGGTGTTTCAAGTCTACGAACAAGAGTCTCTACACTACCTGCGTGAAATGTTCCAAATGAACTGTGGCCGGAAGCCATACCTTGAAACAGCACAAACGCTTCCTGTCCTCTGATCTCACCTACTACTACATAATCAGGTGCCTGTCTGAAACTCTCCCTGAGCAAATCAAATAAGGTAATTTCTCCATACTCTTTACCCATCAAATTCGGAATTCCAAAGCCTGATCTTGTGACTGTCGGCATCCAATTATCATGAGAAAGATTAAGCTCCCGTGTATCCTCGATGGATACAACTCTTGCTTCAGGTGGGATGAAACACAGGATCCCATTTAGGAACGTAGTTTTTCCGGATGCAGTCTCTCCGATTACCATGCAATTTAGTTTGTGCTCAATCGCCAGCCAAAGATACGCAAATACTTTAGATGGGGCAGTAGAGAAATTAATCATGTGGATAGGTGTCCAGGGCTCTTTTGTAAATTTCCTAATAGTAAAAGTCGGTCCTCTTGTTGTTACATCTTGAGAATAAGTCGCATTGACTCTTGAGCCATCAGGCAGTGTGCCGTCTAGTAAGGGTTTGGCGTAGCTCACATACCTTCCGCACTTTTGCGCTAGCTTCTCAACAAAATCAGTGAGTTCCTGTTCTTCTGTAAATATCACGCTCGTTTTAAGATTTTCATATTTTCTGTGAACGATATATATCGGAAAATTAAGCCCATTGCATTCGATATCTTCAATATAATAATCATTAAGCAGAGGTTCAATCATGTTTAAACCAACAGAATCCCTGAAGATATAGTACATCAACTTGAGATAAGTCTCCTTAGTGACTTTGGCGCCCAGTTCGACCAGGATGCTCTGCACATTCTGTTCAAGATATTTGATTAACTCTGTAATTTTACTAATTTTTGAGACGCTAATATTTATCATCTCTTCAAGAGCCAGCATAATCAGCCTCAAGATCTCTTTTTCTGAATCTGAGAGAAGCGGCTCTTCGACCGCATATATCAGTTCTTGTTTTTGGCTGTCCCAATATATATGAGCATAGCCATAAGGCGGTATCAGAGGATATCTGATGTTTATCTTTGTTTTGTCCTTCAGGTCCGGAAGCTCAAAAATCTTCAGATTAGGTTCAATTTTGAATACAGTGTCAAATTCTGCCATATTATTTCAGTCTAATATTCTTTATTTTTGTTGTCAGAAAATCAGCATAGCTTTCCAGGATGAATTCAATATCATATTCAGCAAATGTTGAATTTACATGCGCTATAATCTTTGCGCTGCCCAGATGCGAATAATTCCCTTCGGGGTACATTTTAGTGTAACCTGTCCCGTTTTTTGATGTATCCATATTATTGATGCCTAGATAGAATTTTCCAGCCATCCTATCACCATTGAAGCTGATATTTTCGATCAGATCACTTGTGTTGTAAAATACCCAGGAATTTTCATTCCCTTTTTTGTTGATGACAACCCGGAATGAATCATTTTTGATGGAGGTTTCCAATATATAATAATTTTCGATATCAATTGTTCTGACATTTGCATTGCTTGATATTATTAGATTTCCCAGATTGGAACTGCTTCTAGGACTGATAAGCGGTGTTTTGGTTTCTATCTCCCATGTTACTTCATTGTTGTCAAAAGTTATTTTGCCTTCCCTCACATCAAGCGAAGCTGAGGATTGTGATCCTTCTCCCTGACCTGCCAGATCAGTTGTCTGTTTGTCAAGATCAAGCATGATCTCTTTGACTTTCTCATAAACCGCCCTGTCTTTCATTTCCGTGAGTATTGGGACTCCAGTATTAAGAAGAAGCATGACCGTGCTTATTGCTACCATTGTATATATGATTACTGACACCCAGATCTGTGCTTTCTTCATTTTCTAAAACACTCCTCTTCTTGTGGTGGATGGGTTTATTATTTTAGATCACCTGACTCTTTTTGTAATTATTGCAGTCCTCAACATATATTTCATAATTTCTACTTATGCTTATATTGTCGATAGTAGTGACAATTATCTCTTCTCTGTTTTTCCCTGGGGTCACATTGGTACTCCGTATATCTTTCATATCTGATATTATATTAATGGTTGATACATTAATAATCGAGCTTGTTACCTGCAATTGCAAAATCAATCTCTTATTCGTATAAGTGCTGCTAATTACATTAAATTTTATATTTGCACAGTCAATCTTCTTTTTTTCAAGACTTATGGTGTCAACGCTATTGTTTATAAGCTTCATCACTTCAGTTCCAAACACAATTGCAACCATCACAAAAAGCACAAATATGAGGATTTTTGATTTATTGTCCTGCGCCATTAGGTGCACACCTCAAACTCTTCGATATCAATCCTGTTGTCAGTGCACAAATCAATACTGTTGTCTGCATAAGATATGATTGGTGAAATAATAAGTTTTGTTGGAGGAAACACAAAATTTTGTCCAGTATCTGTTGTCTCAATACTTACATTGATTTTGGTTTTATTATGGCCGCCAATCTCACTTATTACATCTCTTGTTAATGGTTCGTCATTATTATCAAGCAGGAATATTCTTACTCCTTGTGTCGATGTGCTGCCTTGGTTTTCGAGTATCATCTCAAGATTATTTGACCCAGATCTGTTATAACAAAGATATCTGGTAGAACCTATCTCTAGCAGTTGGATGGTAATATCAAGCGAACATTTCATCTCTCTTGATATCTTTTTTGAGGCAGACTCTTTTAATTCATAGGTTGAACTCTGTGTGAAATTCATAACTACAGCACCTAACGTCAATGCAAGTGCCACAAGCAGTACAGTTGCAATGAGTGGCGATACTCCTTTTCTCATTTTAGCATTGTTTTAGATCATCAATATCCTTGGTGATTGATTTTTCCTCACAAATTATATTCTTGTTGTCTTTCTTAGCAAAGGGCACAACTTTAATCTGGGATAATGTCTTTTTTTTCATTATTATGATCTTATCTGTGGTGCCAGGTGCGATCTTCTGCCGCAATATATTTGAATCCAAGCTGTCTTCATCAGGATAGAGTCCAATAAGCCAAATCACTACTCCTGCAATCTCCTGGTTGTTTGTGTTAGTGACATTCAGTTCCAAGCTTCTAAAATTCTGGCATGCTCCTTTGACGCTCAGTCCGACATCTGCGCAGACCAGCGGATCGGTTCTTGTTTCCAGTTCATTCGCACTTTGCTGGGCCTGATCAATAGACCATGAATACAGCATATAGCTCAGTGCAACCACTAGACCAAACAACAAAATCCAACTGATGTACTGGCTTTCTGCTTTTTTAATTTGAATCCCCCTGCACAAGTAGAGTTTTTATCAGCACTTCTGATGGATAAGCGAATTGAAAGGAATAGGTGATGTTCCTGTACTTAATGTTCGTGGTGTTTGTAAATTGGATTGTTTTTTCTTCTCCAGGCAATATGGTTATTTCTCCATTATTGATGCCAGCCGCATCATTTAAATAATTAACTATGTAAACATTGTCTTTGTAGGAATATAGATATAGAATACCAAGACCGAGATCCTTGGAATCTGAATACACCAAGTATTCCTCAGTATAATTTCTAAGTTCTCCGGAGATATTTTTTTTATCATGAATTGCATTGTTAATTACTATCCTGGCTTCATTTTCATAGTTGGTGGAGTACTCTTTCAGTTTACCGATCTCATCAATATCTGCACTGGGTTTTCCACTGATTATCACATAGGCAAGGCTAATTAATATGACCCCTGCAAATGTATAAAATTGTGCGTTTTTCATCTTAACTGGTAATTATTGTTTTATCTTCACTCTGGTCCTTTTTTGAAAATTCCATTTTGATTTTTCCATCTTCGTATAGTCTTTGAATCCTTAGGTTATGCCTGCCTGTTCCCAGGCTCTCGTCAAAATCCGATGAAAGAGCATAATTTCTGTATTTAAGGATATAATATATGAAATATCGGTCATCAATGCCGTACGCAAAGGAAGGGTTCACTGAGTTTAGGAACTTATCCTGGATAATTCTTTTTTCACGATCTTGGAGGTTTGCAGATTGTTTTGTATTGAAGATATATACATTTTCGCCAACACCGATGCCTGTCATATTGAACATGTCCATAGGCTGGCTGGAAAGAGTTATGTCTGCGTCTGTAGCTATTCCGAATTTTCTTGCCCCTTCAAAATATACAATCCTGTCATCCTGAGTTGATTTTTGGGACAAACCAATGTTTGAGTCTTCATATGTGATTGAAAATGAAAGATCGAGTTCAGTAAAATTGATCTCTTTTGGGATTCCATCAATAGTTAAATCAAGCGAATGTTCTCCAATTGTATCAGGCGGCTCAAAAGAAATGTTATAAAAGCTGTTACCCAGGTCAAAAACTGAGAATTCTATCGCCTTGCCATCTAATTTAAGAGAGAATTTACTGTAAGGTAATTCTGCAAGCTCTTGGCTTGCGGCTGATTTTACCTGTACTGTGAATGTAGTTAGTATGTCTTTATATGTTGTGAACTGGTTTGGTCCAAGGATGCTGTTGGCATCTGCGCCGTTCTCAACAGTGAAATTAAGGTATATTGGGTCTGCAGCATTTTCATATATGTCCGAGCAAGTGATCACATACGTGTATGGTCCATCGATCAGATTCGGGAGCCTTGACTCATGATATGTTGTATTGCTGTACTTGAATCTAACTGTGGTCCCGGACGAATTGTAATTACAGACTGAAGGTTCATCAGTCCAAGCTTTTAGGTAAGGCATATCTTTTATGACAGTCCTGTTCGGCCCGGCCCTCACATTCGGAGGCTCGAAATCAGTTACAACGATTTCTTGATTTGAATATCTCGGGATGCCTGCTCCGTTATAAGCGCAGACGGTCGCATTGTAATCAAGTGTAGACAGGCCACCGATTGTTAAATAGGTAAATGTTGTCGTGATATTTCTTATAAATGCACCATTGGTATCTGTTAGGTTAACCACATAATAAACAACAAGTGATTCAGTGTCAGTTGACTGCTGCCAGGTGTAGGTAATAGAGTCAGAACCCCACTCCGTAGATAATATTCTTGGTGTCGAAGGAGGAGTATTATCAATGGAAAAATTAAGTGATAATGATTCTCCCCAGTTGCCTGCTTTATCTTTTGATTTTACGAAGAAATAATACTTCCCGGATCTCATGCTGCTATACTGCTTGGTTTTTGAGCCTGAAAAATTCGTGAGATCTCCCTCTGGTATTTCATCTGGAAGAGTCGGGCTTTGGGAAAGGATATAGCTGTACGAATTGATGTCGGATATGTCATCAGATGCATTCCACGTAAAATTCACTGTGGCAGCATAGACCCACAGATCCTCACCGGATAGGCTATTGATTGAAAGTCTGCTATTCGAAGAAATGTTAAGGAAACTACCCTCCAGGAGGTTGATAGTAGGAGCCAGCATGTCTATCTTAAGAACGTTGGAGGTTCCATTGGTTTTCATGCCAGCTGAATTTATGGCAGATACGTTTGCATATATTGATGCATTGTGCGGCTGTCTCAAATCACTATCTAAATTAAAAGGATAATAATTGCTGGTTGTATACACAGAAGCTATCTCCCCGCTTGAGTTATATAATATCACATGATATTGAAGTGGTATACCGAACAATGCGGATTCAATATCACTGGAATTATACCAATATATCGTGATATTCTGATTATCATTAGTGTAATTCACATGATAAACTACAGGTTTTGTTGGTGGCGTGGTGTCAAGGCCCCCGCCTGTGAAATTGAAATATATCGTGTCATTGAACGTTGAATTCCTATTTGAGAAATTAAGCTGGTAGAAAACTACCTTTAGATTAGAGCTATTTTCAGAAAGAAGCCAGATCCTGTTTGTGATGCAGGTTTCCCACGGAGTCCAACCACCATATCCAAATGGAGGAGTTTCAGACCTGTTCGGATAATTAGTATATCTGCAGTAGACGACATTTGCAGTGTAATTTAAGACAAGTATGACATTTCTTGATGAAGTGAATTCTTGGTTGCTTGCTTCAATACCTGTGGTCCCCAGATTCCTTATCAGAATACCACCGTCAGGATTGACACAGTCGTGGATGGATGCAGAACAGATAAGTCCAGTTGGGCAGTCTTGATCTGTATAGCAGTCATACCAGGTATTACTTAGGCAGTAATCGGTATCTCCGTTTCCGTCAGCGTCAGTCGCATGCGTATCGGAATCAATGCAGTTGCTGGAAATGATACAATCGGTCGTTGCCGTGCAGCAGCCATTGTCGCTTATATCATCTGCAAATCCAGGCAAGACTGATTCATCAACTTGTCTTGTTAAATTATATTCTTCGCTGTCGTCCCCACAGCAATAATTTCCATGGACTTCTCCACCGATTGCCCATCTGTTTGTTCCGGCAATCGATGCGCAGGCAGCTGAAGCGTCATCTCCGCCCTGCCATGTACCAGAATTACAGTAAGCCCTATTTGGTATGATGCCTGCATAATTGGCTGTAAGAGTGCAAGTGTCAGTTCCTGATTCAGTGCAGTCAGTTGCCACAGCGCAGCAGCTTGTGCCTGAGCCGGTATTGTAGGGAGAGGGTGCATCAGCGGCAGAGGTTTCAGCTATCATATTATCGCCAGCATCATCGCCGCAGCAGGTTGTTGCAGAAGCATCTCCTCCCAAACTCCATCTGCTGGCAGCAACCAGATTGTTGCATGCATTCAAACTATCATCAGCCCCATCCCATAATCCGGAATTACAGAATGCTGTACCTCCTGTGCCGACCTTCGTGCTGCTGTTTGCAGTGCAAGTATCATCACTGTCATAATTACAGTTTATCGATGAGCTGCAACATGTTGTTCCGCTGTTCTTGAAATCAGCCGGTGCATCAGCTCCACCAGTCTCTGTTCTTACATATTCTCCTGAATCATCACCGCAACATGAAGATTGAACGTATGTTCCGCCTGGAGTTAATACTGATGTTCCCCAGGCACCAACTCTCCCGGCACACTGGGCGCAGCTAGTCTGACTTGGATAGGTATCACATTCTCCGGCATAAGCACATACACTTGAAGGATAGGTACACTGGAAATTTTCATCAAGAGCCCACACAAACCGTCTTTCAGTTCCAGGCAGAACTGATAAAAACAAAGAATAAACTAAAATCATGAAAGAAAGGATAAAAATAATTTTCTTGGCAGCAGCACTTTTATTGTTGAAAAAAGGAATAATTTTCGAAATGAACAGGGAATAGCCTAGTTCTTTTTTTGAATAATCTGTGTAATTGCAGGGAAGAGATTTAAGCAAGCTTTTCTGATAATAAACTATTTTGGATAATATGAAAATGGTGCAAATTATCAAAATCACAGTTAATAAACTCATTCTACCCCTCTTTTTTCTCCCTTTTTTATTGCGTTAGATACTAGAGTATTTATTTTTGTCGATATTTTTGCATCTGTTTTGATGCATTGCATTCTCAGTTCTTCGTAAAGTTCTTTGTCAAGCGATATGCATATTTTAATCTTTGTAATCCCTTTTTTCATAAAGTATAACTTATAATACAAGTATTACTTTATAAATATATGCAATTAGACTCATAAATTTTATTAATGTTTAATACATCGTGTATGTAATGAAGAAGAAGCTATCTTTGGCAGAATATGTGCTGCTCATGATCATTCTGATATTTGGTTTTTATAAGGCATATTCGCTGCATGCTGACAATCCTTATCCTGTCCACCATGATGAATGGCAGCACCTTGGTATTGTTATGCAGACAATGGAATTTGGCTATATAAGTGAAAAGAATCCGAATCTGGTGAAGGCAGAGCCATTCCATGATCTTGAAAGGGGATTTCATATATTTCTGGCAGACTTCTTCTTGCTAACTAATCTGGAACCTGTACATGGCTACCAATATTTGGCTGCATTATTTGTAATAATTTCAGGATTGGCAATTTTCATATGTATCTATGAGCTTACAAAAAATTATTATATGTCAATAATTTCTCTACTAATGTTTGTGCTTCTAAAAAGCAATGTCAATATACTCGGAATTGATTATTTCATTCCACTTACCATGGCAATCCCTTTTATGTTTTTTTTTATTTTGCAGTATATCAACTCGATCGAAACCCAAAATCAAGCAAATCTTGCCACGTCCGTGATCTTACTTCTATTCCTATTTTTTATGCATCCTCCTTCAATGGTAATTCTGTTAATTCCATCACTTATTCAATTTCTGAACTGCAAATCTGTTTTCAAGAAAAAATTAATCTCATCTAAATTATTTATTATAATTGGCATCATAGCAGTTTTGGCCATATTATCTCTATTCTGGACAGAAAGTTTTCAGGTTACACGAGAAGTTATCCTTGACATGATAGTATTTGAACAAGGTTGGGGAAAACTGGAGGTAACTTATTTTTTGCCGCTTCTTTATGGGATTTTGCCAACCCTGCTTGCAGTCTACGGATTCTTGAATTTGTCATCATCTGCTTCATCCTTGAAATTAGGATTTTTTTCAAGTTTTGCAGTACTGGCAGTTGCTCTCACCGGTTTTTTCAATGTTTTCGGATTCAGTATCCTTGTCCCATATTCTAGATTAGTATATTACTCAATGCTTGCAATGATTCCCTTAACTGCAATTGGGCTTCAGCATGTTACTGACAGAGTTGAGTTTGTGAAAAATAGATCTCACCAAAAGATCATATTGACAATTATACTGATCATCTCAATATCCTTATCAACCTATGAGCTTGATATGAGATACAAAAAATATTCTCAAACAATACTGACAGATGCAGATTATGATGCGCTGATATGGTTTTCCAGTAACATTGGCAAAGATAAAATTGTTCTGACTCCTTTTTTTACTACATCTGCGGTATATCCTGTATCGCATAATTTTGTAATCTCGCTTGTCGCTGCAGTACTTGAAGGAGGGCATGCACAGGAAAATCTTGAATTCTTCCAGTATGATTGTGAGCAGATGAAAAATGTAACTGATTCTAGTGGTGCGGAGTTTATTATAAGCAGATCCAAACTCGAGTGTAGTTATTTTTCAGAAATTTATAGTAATGCTGATTTTATATATAAGGTTATTTAAGCAATTTCTGCAGAAACATTCCCAGTCTGCTCTTGCCTACTCCGCTGGAGAATTGATACAACGGATAGATGATTGAGCTGCGAAACTTGCCGAGTGTTGTTTTATGTTTTTCAACAAGAAACCTTAGCTGGTTAATCTCATCATCCCTTTTGGCCATTACCTCTTTAAGAGTATCTATCTCTTTAGAGTATGTGGACCTAAGGTAACTAATGTATTCATCTTTGTCTGCGAGCCATTTTCTATTATCTTCCTGGATAGTATCAAATCTAGCATTTGTCTGTGAAAGTTTGGCTGACAGATCCTTTAGACTGATGATATTTTCAGTAACCTTAATATCTCTTTGTAATCTAACCATTTTTTACTCTTAAGTGAAGAACTATTGTGGATATTTAAGTTTAACTTTTTGTTTTTGTAATACGGGTATCAAGGCCTTATATAATCTCTAATGTCATAGTATTCATTGTAAAAAAAAGATAAAAACGTAATGAATGCCAGATCAAATCGAAAAGAGGAAACATCCTTAATAATCCATTTTAAAAAGAGATGGGGATTGTACATAGTGATTCTTAGTAAGAGCCCAAGAAAACTATTCGGGAGCGGATAACTGTAATATGTCCATCTTCTTTGAGTATCTAGTATACTTCTGATACTATCATTCTTCATATGATAGCAGATGCATCTAGGTTCATAAACTAAAGTGTATCCTGCATTTTTTAATTTTCTGGAGATGTCAACGTCTTCAAAATTGCTGCCAAATTTTTCATTATAGCCTTTGACCGTTAGCAGCGCCTGCTTTCTGAAGATTGAATTTGAGCCAAAAAGGAAAGGTGGATTGATGTTATTGTTTCCCCAATGCTGCCCTAAATGGAATTCTCTCCATCTATCAGGCAGAGTTGCAGTATTCTTTTCTATTAATCTGCCGCATAGACCTGCAACTTTAGGATTATCGAGGTGAACCAATGCATACTTTAACCAATACTTATCGAGAACGCAGTCTGCATCAATTGAGGCGAGCAGTTCAGATTGACATTTTCTTATTGCTAAATTCCTTGCATTTGCAAGCCCTTTTTTAGTTTGGTAGATGACCTTGATTCTATTCTTCTCAAACCATTCTTTGGAACCATCAAATGAGTTATTATCAACAACAAAAACATGGGCCAGCTTTTGCCTTATTATGCTTTTCCAGGCGGACTTTAGAGTTTTTAGAGAGTTCCAGGTGGGTATGTAGAATGTTACCTGTTTTTTATCACTCATTTCTTTCTGGAAGATTTTTTCGTTTAATTACTTTGTTGATAACATTTTCGCATGGGATTCTATGTTCATCCCGAGGTTGTCGCAACACCTTAAGCAGTCAATCTTGCTGAAATACGGATGTTTTTTGCTTTTTGTTTTTGCCATCTCCCTAAATATATTGTAAGGAGAGGAATACCATATCTCTTTAAGTCTTTTATTCATGATATTTCCAATCGGCATCCTGTGTCCCTTGCAGCATGGGATGACATCACCATTTGGCAGTATTCTTGTATAGGTCCAACCAACATAGCAGGGAATCTTCTCCACCACATTCTCATCATATATCCCATTGTTGTTTTTGCTGTTCATCCTTCTGGTGAACGCCCCATGACCAAGGAGATTCAAAAACTCAACATGCACAAATGGTTTCTCCTTGAAACAAATCTTTTGGTTTGTGCATCTGCTGCAGATTTTATCATCAAACCAATACTGGAAAGACTTAATGTTCTTGTCATCGGTATGCCTTTCTTTATTCAGATACCTCTTTGGGCAGCGTAATTTTAAGGATTCCCTTTCAAACTTGAACCCATCAGGGATTTGTTTTATGAATCTCCCAAATGATATGTGTTCCGGCCTATACGATGCATCCTGAATATCATGTATGCAGAATTCATCAAAATAATCATCTCGTTCCTTAAGTTTTTCGAACGTTGCGGCAATAGCTGCAGTCATATCTTCTGTCAATCTGAGAGAATCAGTTTTTCCTTCAACAATATCAACAATTTGGTATTCGATAGAATCTGAACCTGTACGAAGCGCCATCTCAACCATCTTGTCAATTTCAAAAAAATTATAAGAGGAAATCACACTGAAATATTTTACATAAGGTTTTCCTGCCCCCTTTTTTGCACTATGAAGATATTTCATTTTTTCTATTAGACTCTGGAAGGTTTTTTCGTTCTGGTTAGGATGTAATTTCACATAGGTCTCAGGTGTCGCAGCCCACATACTCACATTCAGATTATCTACTTCATACTCTACACATTTATCTATCATCTCTTTTGTCCAAAGCGTAAAATTAGTTACAATAGTAAGCTTGATTTTTAAGAGTTTGATTTCTCTCACTACCTCCATAAAATTGGGATGGGTAGACGGATCCCCTCCACCTGATAGACATATATGTCTGACATTAAGATCATTTAGTTCGTGCACCAGTTCCATAACTCTGTTTTTGCTGAGTTTAAGTTTAATAATATCAGGAGTAAATTTTTTTTCTTCCATCAGCTCTGAATAGCACCAGCATGCGACGCAGTTGAGATTGCAGGTATTGGTGAGATCTATCTGCACGCTCAGCGGACCCCTGAATGCCTGGTCTGCAGAGTTTATTCCTTTAATTATATCATCATCAAAATCATTGCCAAAAATACCATCGACGCTAAGATTGGAAGAATAATCGTGATTGCTGCTCATTTTCTTGCCTCTGCCACTGCGTATTGATATAGGGCAGTTCTCAGCAACGGACCCAATTTTCTGATTTTTTTATGAACCAGATGGTTGAATTCGATATTATCACAGCAAAGGAGGCAACCGTTGCCTGACTGGTATCTGTTACCAATCTGGTTGAAATAGGGATTATCAACACGGTAATTTATTGTGTGATTCCTGAACTCTTCCTGCTTTGCAGAATTCCAAATTGTCTTGATGCTATTATGGTATATATTTCCGATTTCAATATTTTGGGATTTGAGACAGGAGTTCACACTACCATCTGCAAGAATTCTGAGAAATGTGAATCCAGCATAACATGGAAAGGTGCCGATTATATTTTTATCATATTTTCCTTTCTCGGTCTCGTCGCTTTCCATTCTCCTTGCTAGACTTCCCAATTTCATATTTGTGAGCCTGTGGCGGTAGTACTTTTCCCAATATTGTATTTTTTTTGGAATCTTCCTTATTTTATCAAGCAGCCATAATCTCTGTTTTTCATCGAGCATCAAAGTATCGGTTTTCCCAGGGACTATGTCAGTCGGAGTAAAATCTATCCCATTTGCCTTTACCTGAAACGCAAATTCAATCATGTTCTCAAAGTCGTCGTAGTTTAGAGTCGAGATAACATTATATATCTGGATATTAGGCATCGCTGTCATCTTTTTTTTCTTGTAATGACTCATGAAAAAAAGCTTTTTCCTCAGCTGCTCAAAGGTGGATGCTGATTTATTCGGATGAGTGCGTTCATATCCTTCAGAAGATCCAGCCCAGATGCTGCAATTCATATTATCCACGCCTGCATCCACAAGCCTCATTGCTTTCTCTTCGGTCATAAGAGTAAAATTTGTGCTCATGTCACAGCGCATACCTTTTGACTTCACATATTCCATTATTTTGACAGAATCAGGGTGCATGAACGGTTCTCCTCCACCGGTAAAATACATGTCTCTGGCACCAAGTTTATATAGATCATCAATCAATTTCATGACTAAATTTGTTTCAAGGTATTTTTTCTTGATTTCTGGGCTCATAGCCAGTTCTCCAAGAAGGGGAGAATGGCACCAGCAACCCACACAGTCATTGTTGCAGTTATTTATGATATCTATCTGGACTGTCCAGGGTCCTGTGATAGCTTTTTTGGCAAGTATGCCCCCTGCGATTTTAGCTGACTGCAGTTTATCTATGTATTTTTTGTAAAACTGATTCCTGATTCCATTAGAACTGCTAATAGTTGGTTTATTGTCTTTCTTACATAATTTGTATTCAAGAGGTATAGTACCGTGCATTTTTGCATTTTCATCCATTTTTGTATATTAACTGATTCACATATTAAATGTTCGATGTGAACTTTCGCCCCCTCTCTGATAGTATTTAAGTGCATTTATAAATCCAACTTCGATTCAAAAATAATTTTTTAAACAATTAAATATTATT
>JBDRQT010000027.1:0-55728 GCA_043826135.1 archaeon | reverse complement strand
GTCATAGCATCAGTTGAGATCCCTGAGGAGGCTATATCAAGCTTGCTTAGGACTACTTCTGAAAAGCTTATTGATATGAACTATAAGAAAAACTTGCTCGGAAGCGCAGCATCAGGCTCTTTAGGATTTAATGCTCATTTTGCAAACATCATCGCAGCAATTTTCATAGCAACTGGTCAGGATGCAGCCCATGTTGTGGATGGTTCTCTTGGATTTACAACAGTTGAGAAATCAAGGAACGGCGTATCATTTTGCGTGACTCTCCCTGATCTGCAGGTAGGAACAATAGGCGGAGGCACAGGTCTTCCGACTCAAAAGGAATGCTTGTCTATAATGGGTGTTTCCGGAACAGGGAACAATAATTCAAAGAAATTTGCAGAGATAGTAGCTGCTGCTGTTCTTGCAGGAGAGATATCTTTGCTTGGGGCACTTTGCTCAAAGGAACTATCAAGATCTCATGAGAGGCTGAATAGATGAGGGCATGCGCAAAGATAATCTTGTTTGGCGAGCATGTTGTTGTATACGGAAGACCTGCAATCGCAGTGCCTATAAAAGAGCTTTTTACTGAAGTGAATTTAGAAGACTCGGACTCAACTAATTTTGAAACTAACTTACAATTAGATGTAAGTGAGGAACAAAAATTGAATCTTCTTATCAGCTTTATAAAAATCAGGCTTTGCATTAAAAATAATTTCAGGGTCATTATCAGCTCAAATATCCCAGTAAAATCTGGATTCGGGAGCAGTGCATCGCTTTCTGTTGCGTTAATCAGGACATTTTCCGAAAAACTGAATCTGAATCTTCCAATTGAACAGATAAACACACTTGCTTTTGAGGCAGAGAAGATATTTCATGGAACGCCTTCCGGCATCGACAATACAGTTATATCGTACGAAAGGACAATTTTCTTTAGGGATAAGGTTGCTGAGTTAATTCCAATGCACAAAGCCCTCAACTTAATTATTGCAAATTCAGGCCCGAGGCCAAGCACAAAAGAGGTTGTGGCAGAGCTTAGGGAGATGTATTCAAACAATAAAGAAAAATATGAGCAAATATATGATAAGATTGAAAAGATCACGTCACAGGCAAAGCAGGCATTAACGAATGGGGAATTAACACTGCTTGGAAAACTTATGAACGAGAATCACAAGGCGCTCCAGATGCTTGAATTATCAAGTGAAAAGCTAGATGTTATGTGCAGCGATGTTATTAAAGCAGGAGCATTTGGCGCAAAACTGTCAGGTTCAGGCAGAGGAGGAAATATGATTGCACTGGTGGGTAACAGTACAATAAATGCTGTTACAGATGCACTGTCAAAATATTCAGACTCTATAAGCAGGGTAGCTATACAATGAACTTTAAAGATCTATCTGAAAAGTATATGGATAAAATCAATGAAGAGATGGAAAATTTTTTGGTCAAAGAAACTTCTGAAATAGAGACGAGTGAAGATTTTGTCAGGTATTTCTGCTCGTTCATCCTTGATTATTCCAAAGGCGGCAAGCGGCTTAGACCCTTGTCACTTCTACTATCATATTTTGGAGCAGGAGGAAAAGAGGACAAGATACTACTGCCGGGAGTTGCATTGGAGCTGCATCATACATATTCTCTTATTCTTGATGATATTATGGATGAAGATTATATGCGGAGAGGCAAGCCAAATATCAACAAAATGCTTACGGATTTTTTTGAGAATAGAATTGCCGAAGAAAAATATTCAGGCAGCATGTTTGGAAAAAAATCACAAAGATTCATTGTGTCATTTGCAGTGATGCTGGGTAACATCACAAACATACTATCAAAAAAACTGATCTTGTCTAGTGACTTTCCTGACGCTGAAAAAATTCAGGTACTAAAAATCATTGAAGATGCAGACTTGAATATTTACAGCGGCCAGATGATGGACATGCTGATGGAGCAGAAATCCAGTGTTTCAGAAGAGTATTATCTTGAGATGATTAAACTGAAGACAGCAGTCCTGTTTGGATGCGCATTTGAGTGCGGCGCAGTTTTGTCAGGCGCGCCTGAGAGCACAGTTATGCAGCTAAAAGAATTCGGGATACTCTCTGCACTAAGTTTCCAGATTCAAGATGATATACTCGATTTGGAAGAAGGTAAAGGCCATGAGTTAGGCTCGGACATCAGGAAAGGCAAGAAAACACTCATCTATCTGAAGATGATGGAAAAAGCTTTCGATAATGACAAGATGATTATAAAAAAGATTCATGGAAAAAATAATGCATCGTCAGATGATATTAAAGAAATGATTTCAGTCATGAG
Source organism: archaeon (assembly GCA_043826135.1). Taxonomy (GTDB): domain Archaea; phylum Nanobdellota; class Nanobdellia; order Woesearchaeales; family GW2011-AR15; genus GW2011-AR15. Next base: position 53,448 of record JBDRQT010000027.1, on the reverse strand, counting down.
AAAAACAGGTGCAATTGACTATTGCACGAGACTTGCCGAGGAAAAAAATAAGGAAGCTAAGGAGATTTTATCAAAAATCAAGGTTGATGAGATATATAAGGAAGCATTCCAAGGATTTGCTGACTGCCTTATTCACAGAAGGGTCTAGCTTTTAGAATCACATTGCCAATACATGATTTTAGCCATACAGAATAATCTTCAGGATTTTTTTTGATGTCTTTTTCCAGTGTGTCTAATGCAATCCATTGATAGTCGCTTACTTCCTCTTTATTTATTGTAGGAATATCATCGAACCTTCCGAAAAAAACATGATCATACTCGTGTTCAATGAGTCCATTTCCGGCATCACCTTTATATGTGAATGAAAACATTTCAGTGAGATCGCAGGCTATGCCCATTTCTTCGTCCAGCCTTTTCTTTGCTTCCTCTGCGATGTTTTTACCAGGTCTGGGGTGGCTGCAGCAAGCATTTGCCCAAAGTCCGGGAGAATGATACTTTGACTCTGCCCGTTTTTGGAGCAGAGTCTCATTTTTTGAATTGAAAATGAAGATTGAGAATGCCCTATGGAGTAAGCCTTCTTCATGGGCTTTTAACTTATCTTCTGCCCCGATTACATTATCATCTTTATCAACAAGGATTACATCCATGATGTTTGGTTCTGTGGAAAGTTTTTAATGGTTTTGATTAGGTTCATGGGAATCTCTTTTACTATTTCCTATTTGTAGTCAAGGCAAGTTGCACACTTACGTAAGGAAATTGCCCACACTCACAACTTTTTGAGAATTAGAGCACATACAGGTTCCGCCAGTATCATGAGTACTGTGCACAATGTGGATTATCTCACTAATTATTAATAGATAATTTCAAAACTCCAGAAATCAAATGACAGGCACTTTTGCTAAAATCTCTTTTACAATATCATCAGTTTTAATGTCTTCTGCCTGGCCTTCATATGTAAGAAGTATCCTATGTCTAAATACATTGTGGGCAACAGCTTTTATATCCTGAGGAGTTACAAATATCCTCCCATCCATCAGTGCATGCGCTTTTGAGGCAATGAATAATGAAATACTGGCTCTTGGAGAGCTTCCGAATTCAATATACTTGCCAAGCTCAAGATTATAAGATTTTGGATTTCTTGTGGCATCAACCAATTTGACTATATATTTTTCAATTTTGGGATCAAGATATATCTTCATGACATCTCTTTGCAGAGTTATCAAATCACCAGGCTGCATTACTGACCTGATATTGTATTCTTCAAACCTTCTCAGGCTGATGTTAGTGTTGAGTATTTTTTCTTCTTCCTCTATGCTTGGATATCTCATGATTAATTTGAAAATAAACCTGTCAATCTGAGCCTCAGGCAGAGGGTAGGTGCCCATCTGTTCTATTGGATTTTGGGTCGCCATAACAAAAAAAGGGTTTGGAAGCGGAAAGCTGGTCTGGCCGATAGTTACCTGTTTTTCCTGCATCGCTTCAAGCAGGGCAGACTGGACTTTTGGAGGTGCTCTGTTTATCTCGTCACCTAAGACAATATTTGCAAATATCGGGCCTTTGACAGTATAGAAACCTTTGTTTTTTTCATAAGCAGTAACACCGACAATATCTGTGGGAAGCAGGTCTGGAGTGAATTGGATCCTCTTAAATTCACTTCCTGTCACTATTGACAACGTTCTCAGTAGCAGGGTCTTTGCAATTCCTGGAATCCCTTCGACAAGACAGTGGCCGTTGGCAATTATTGCTTGGAGAAGATCATTTAATATATCGCTCTGGCCGACAACCACTTTTGAGACTTCATATCTGACTTCGGTGAAAAGTTTCTGGTAATGGAGTATCTCCTGTTCAAACTTCTTATGGTCAGATAGAGGAGCTTTATTCTGCAAAGAAGAATCAGATGGTAAGCCAGAAGTTAGTTCTTGCATAGGTTTTAAGAGAATATTCTGGTATATATAGTTTATGGAAAAATTATTGCTCCAAAGTCATGTGCAGGCAAACCTATTTAAAATTCAGGTGGTTCCTATGATTTTATGTACTTGTACTCAAATATCATAGGGACGTTTATCTTCAACCAGAATTATCAGATAAGGGAGAAATACTTATTTTCAGATACTGAGGCAAAAGAAAATTTACCTATACTCCAGCAGGGAGGAATACTAAAATCAGAAAAAAAATTTCTTGAGAGATTCAAGGATATAAAAAACCTGAGAGAAACTGATGATATGGCAGTGCTTGAGAAAGTATATGCAGCACTAACCGCCTACATTGATGAGTTCTATTGGAAGAACCTCTATCTCACCAAGTCATCAGTCAAGGAATCAGTTACAGATGATCTTCTTATACTACAGTCGTCCAGTAGCCTCCAGGAGATTGGGAAAGAGATAAATATGACAGCTAAAAGGCTCAGAGAATGGTATTCATATGTTCTGCCTGAGGCTGTGCATGAACTAACTGACCATAAAGTTTTTGCTCAGGTAATTTTGAAAGATGCCCCAAGCAAGCTTAAAAGTGAATTTGGTGTCAAAGTTTCAATGGGAAAAGAACTGGCAAAGGAGGACATGAACGCAATCCTAAGCATGGCAAAATTGGTGCTTGACCTAATATCCCAAAAAGATTATTTAGAGAACTATCTTGAAAAGCTCATGAAAAAAATTTGTCCTAATATGACAGCAGTCGCAGGATATCTTACAGGAGCAAAGCTTCTGACACTGGCAGGATCTCTCAGGGAAATGGTCATGATGCCAGCATCGACCATCCAGCTTCTCGGAGCTGAGAAGGCACTCTTTAGGCATATGATCAACAAAAAAGCAAGATCTCCGAAACATGGCATCATCATTGAACATCCTCTTGTCCAGAAAGTATCAAAGGCAGATAAAGGAAGGGCTTCAAGAGCGCTTGCTGACAAGATAAGCATGGCTGCAAAAATAGATTATTTCAAGGGAGAGTTTATTGGAGATAAACTCAGGAAACAGCTTGAGGAGAAATTCAAATGAGGTTATTCAATCCGAAATTCCCCAATATCTACTCCAGGCAGGACAGGAGAGGAAGGATCAAGCTTTTCACTCCAAACCTCACACCTGGCCAGGTTTTTTTTGATGAGGACACTGAAAAATTTGGTGATGTAGAATATAGAAATATTGATCCTAGAAGAAGCAAGCTTGCGGCAGCGATAATCAACGAAATTTCTCAGATAGGAATAAGAGAAGGTGATACAATACTCTATTTAGGAGCCAGCCACGGATATACGCCTAGTTATGTCTCGGATATAGTCGGTGAGAAAGGAATTATCTTTGCGCTTGACTTTGCTCCGAGGGTTGTTAGGGATCTGGTTTTCCTGTGTGAGAAAAGAAAGAATCTGTTTCCTATAATGGCAGATGCAAACCAGCCTAAGCTATATGCATCACGAATACTGCCGGTTGATGTTGTCTATATGGATGTTGCGCAAAGAAACCAGGCAGAGATTTTCCTGAAAAACTGCAAATTGTTCCTGAAAAGCGGAGGATTCGGGCTTTTGGCAGTCAAATCCAGGTCAATTGACATAACCAGAACACCAAAGCAGATATATTCTGAAGTGAGGACAAAGCTTGAGAAAGAAATCACTGTCGTTGATTCCAGGATTCTAGACCCATATGAGAAAGATCACTGCATGTTTGTGTGCAAGAAGAAATAATTTATTATCTTATTCTTTGTTAATACCTTTTGTCGCAGTACTATTTCGCGGCCAATCTATAACATTATAAATCTAATTTTATTTTCTATAGTACATGTTATGGACACATAAATATGCACCCGCCAAATCATCGGATGTTCAAGGTCAGAATGCTGCAATATTGCAGCTTCTAAGTTATATTAAAAACTTCAAAAAAGGAAAATCTGCGCTCCTTTATGGCCAGGCAGGATCCGGGAAAACTTCCAGTGTGCATGCAATTGCAAAAGAGCTTGACTATGAGCTGATAGAAGTAAATGCTTCAGATGTGAGGGATGCAGAGTCTATTAAACAGAAATTAGGCAATGCAATATCACAGACATCTCTTTTTTCAAGAAGCAAATTGATTTTAGTGGATGAAATAGATGGGATATCAGGCAGTAATGATAGAGGAGGTTTATCAGAGCTTTCCAAATTGGTGGATAAAACAACCTTTCCGATTATAATGACAGCAAATGATCCTTTTGACAAGAAATTCTCTAGTCTCAGAAACAAATCAATAATGATTGAGTTCAGAACTTTGAGCTATCTTTCAGTGCAGGCGGTCCTTAAAAAAATTGCACACTCAGAATCAATAAATTATGATGAAGAGGCTCTGACAGCTCTTGCCAGGAGAGCTGGAGGAGATATGAGGGGAGCTACAAACGATTTACAATCATTGTCTGAAAATTCAAGATGCCTTCTGAAAGATGATGTTGACAATCTTTCTGAAAGAAGGCAAAAGGAGACAATGATAAATGCCCTTATGAGAATATTCAAGACTACTAATATTGAAGTAGCTCTATCATCCCTTAGTGAAGTTGATGAAGATCTTGATGAAGTATTTTTTTGGATTGATGAAAATCTTCCTAAAGAATATAAAAACCCAAAAGATATTTGGGATGCATATGATAATATGAGCATGGCAGATGTATTTCGGGGAAGGATAAGAAGAAGGGAGCATTGGGGTTTTTTGCCTTACATAAGCGAACTGCTTACAGTGGGCATTGCTCTCTCAAAAAAAGAGAAATATCCGGGATTTAACAAGTACACAAGAACCACCAGGATTCTAAAAATGTGGCAGTCCAAGCAAAAATATTCAAAAAGAGATGCGATTGCAGATAAGCTCGCACTGATGACTCACACGTCTTCAAGACAGGCAATCCAGGATTTACAATACTTAAAAAATATATTCAAGAATAATAAATCTCAGGCAGCCTCTATTGCAAAGTATCTTGAGCTTGAGAAAGAAGAAATTAGTTATCTCACTTCATAAACCTATCTGAGCATGTTATATACAGTTAGCAGCAATAGACAAGTTCCAAGAATCATTTCAATCAGTTTCATAGAATTCACTTAGTAAATTATTGCAACAACTACTCTTCTTATCTGGGAAAACCTTATCTTTCCAGGATCATTATTAGAATTATTATCTCCTTTCATCAGGCAGTACCAACCTATATCATCATATCCAATCTCAACAACCCTGTGTATAATTGTTCCGTCTGCATAGTCAGATTCATATGACACAATATCACCAACATGGATTTGGCCTAGGTCTTTTGGTACAATCTGTATTGCATTAGCGCCTTCATCAATCACAGGATCCATACTATTTGTATCTGTAAATTTTGACCACTGTGCGCCTTCAATGTTAACCACAATTCTTTCTTTTTCAACGCTTATCTTATTTTCAGGGACCCAGTCATAGGGTGATGGCCGTTCCACATTTTCAAGACCTAAAACCCTTGTAATAAAATGGCTGTTTTGAGTCTCTTTTACTGTCTCTGCATTTGCAATCACATAAGAGGTTGTAAGCTGCGCAGGCTTATTGTCAGGTGCAGTGTTTAGGATTGCAATAGTGCTCAGAATACCTAAAATGAATGCAACAAGCACCATGAATATGGATTTTAACTTCATTAACTACTATATAATAGTTACTATTTATATATTTTATTGTTTTTAGTACTTTAAAGTAGTAATACCACAAAGCAAACATTATAAATCAGGCGATACTGCATAGTATTATGAAAAAAATACTACTAGCACTAACCCTTATTTTGTTTGTGATATCTTGCACACTACAGCAGGAGACTGCTCAAAAGATACCAGCAGAGGACAATAATACTCAGCCTGAATATGTTCCTGTGGAGGATACTCCCGTAGAAACAATTCCTGCGACAACGTCTCCCGAAGTTTCAGAAACAGTTGAAGATACACCACTAAAACTAACAGTCTCTACACAATCAGGGATTCCCTTGCTGACATGGTCTCCTTTTGAAGGAAACTTCAGGAATTATGTTGTTTTAAAGAGTATTGTCTCAGCTACGCCAGATTATCCAGGAGAAGACTCTATCAAGACAATCTGGAAGAGTGATGTTACCTCTTATACAGATCCTGATCCTGATGGAGGCATAACCTATTATAGGGTAATTGCCGTAGATAATCTGATGAAAATATACAAAAGCAATATAGTGATGTCAGAGATGCCGGATCCAAAAGAGACACCTGACCAGGAGCTGAACCTTAGGGCAGAGAAGAACGGGACAGGCTATCTTTTGTCATGGGACGAATATACCGGTGATTTCAAGCAGTATATTGTGGTGTCGGCAATAAAGCATCCATATCCCAAATACCCTGATGATATCCTGGAAAAGACTATACCTTTTGTCCATGTGACAAGTTATGTGGTCTATCCAAAGCCAGGGGCGAATTATTATGCGGTCAGTGTCATTAGGTCGGATAAGACAAAATTCACGAGCAATAGAGTTTTGGTTGAAGTCTAAATCAAATCTTTTCTTTTTAATTTTGAACTTTTATAAGAAAAAAGTGGAGAGAGAAGTTTTGGGGGGTTGGATAGAATTCATCTCTCCACGATTTAAAACACGGAGGGTGTTTTATTATTGGTATTTGTCTTGATCGATCTGTTTTTTTGCTTCTTCTTTTGCCTTTTCTGTTATTGTTGTTGTTTGGGTAAGATCGTCGAGTGACATGATGTTTCCACCTCTTTTTACTATTAGATAGTAGTATATGTATTTAAATGTTTCGTTTTTTGTTATTAAATAGTGGTAATAAACTTGATTTTATAATGGCAAACAATAAATATTAAGTCCAACTCTAGAGGGTTTAGGTGATATCATGCTCTCAATCGACGAACTAGCCATTTACTGCAAAAAGAAAGGATTTGTCTTTCCTAGTACAGAAATATATGGTGGGATGGCAGGATTTTTTGAATATGGCCCTCTTGGAGTGGAACTTAAAAACAACATCAAATCGAATTGGTGGAAGAAATTTGTGCAGTCTAGAGACGATGTGTATGGTATAGACGGAAGTCTTATATCTAGCCAGAAGATATGGGAAGCATCTGGGCATCTTTCAGGGTTTTCTGATATGCTGACAGAATGCTCAAAGTGCCATAAAAGCCACAGGGCTGACACACTTGTTGAAGATAAACTAAAAATATCGGTTGACGGCGTGGATAAGGATTCGCTAAATAAGCTGATAATTGATAATCATATCAAATGTCCTGAATGCAAAGGTGATCTGCAAGAGATAACTTCATTCAATCTTATGTTCCCTGTCCAGGTAGGTGCGAGCAAAACAAAAGATTCTACAGCATATCTTAGAGGTGAGACAGCTCAGATGATTTTTGTGGCCTACAAAAACGTTGTAGAATCATCAAGAGTCAAACTCCCATTCGGAATAGCGCAGATAGGAAAAGCATTTAGGAATGAGATAGCACCAAGGAATTTTTTGTTTAGACAACGGGAATTCGAGCAGATGGAACTTGAGTATTTCATCAGGCCAAAAGAACTAAAATGTCCTTTCCTTGATAAAGTTCATCTTGAGCTAAAGTTCATTTTCCTTTCTGAAACAGACCAGGATGCGAAAAAAGAGCATTCTGATAGCCAGATGAAAGATCTTCTGAAAAATAAACTGCTAAATGAATGGCATGCTTACTGGCTGGCTGAAAGCTATCTATGGTTTGTTAATATGGGGATAAGTGAGAGCCATCTTAGGATTAGGCAGCATACAAAAAAAGAACTGAGCCACTATAGCTCTGCAACATTTGACGTCGAGTATCATTATTCATTTGGTTGGAAGGAAATACATGGAAATGCAGACCGCGGACAGTTTGATTTAACCCAACATCAGAAACATTCACAAAAAAGTATGGATCTATTCGATGAAGATACAAAAGAAAAGATACTTCCTGCAGTAATTGAGCCATCATTTGGAGTTGATAGGGCATTTTTAACAATACTCTATGATGCATACCATGATGACAAGGAGAGAGGAAATATTGTCCTGAAAATAAGTAAGAAACTAGCGCCAATAAAAGTCGGTGTTTTTCCGCTAGTAAACAAGCTCGATGACAGGGCAAAAGAAATTTATCACAAACTTAGGGAAGATTTTGTCTGCATGTTTGATCGCTCTGGTTCTATCGGAAGAAGATATGCAAGGGCTGATGAGATAGGTATTCCCCTATGCATCACTATTGACTTTGAGACACTTGATGACGGATGCGTGACTGTTAGGGATAGGGATACAACTAAGCAGGAGAGAGTGAAGATTGAGGAGTTGAAGGAATACATAAAAAGACAGTTATCTTGATTGCGCAGTTCTGTTTTCAAGGAAAGCAATTGAACCTTGAATATCTTCATTTGGCAATACTTGCCAGACTGGTCTATCTCCCTCATAGAACCTTCCGATTCCAAGTCTATCACAATAATAATTCATAATTTGTGGAAAGTATTTGATCAAAGGAACCCTGTCGGGTATTCCTCGTGATAATAAATATTCATTAAACGCAATCACTTCATCACCAAAGGGTAAGAGATTTTTTATAGCATTCTCCATAGATCCGTATTTTGATGCAGCTTCCTGCATCAGCATGAGATAGTACCCGACATCATGAAAACCATCGATATCCCTCAGCATCATAGGATCAGAATGCTCAGCTTTGAATACCATTGGATACCCGAGTAAACGATTTCCTAATGTAGAGATCTGGCCTGACAGATAAAGCCCAGGTATTTTTGAATTTTCAGGTCTTTTCTGAGCCAAATAGATAATACCTGTTCTTAGACTACATTCAATAAACCTAATGATCTCTTTGGGATCTCTTCCTTGAGGAAAAAACTGCTGAATGTGAGTTGTTATCTCATCCATAAACTCTTCTCCTTGAGTGACACCTTTTGTTCTTTTCTCTCTGTAGAATAATCCAATCATGTCAAGGATTCTGGGATCATTAACAAAAACAAAGGCGTTTGGTTCCTTCACATAAGTTGTTTGCATACCTTGAAGTATTATTTGATACCAATTTCTTGGAAATAATTCTGGTTCATTGCCCCAAATTGATTTCTTTCCGCAAAAATCAATGACCATTCCGCCTTTCTCAATATCATCGTCATAGAGTTGCTCTCTGAAGTCAGCGAATGGAACGTCTCCTGTAGTGAACAGGAATTGCTCTCTCTCCTTAAGATTAAGGGCTGAGATTCCCCTTGCTACTGTATTAAATAAGCTAAGATTAGTTCCTTCAAATGCCCAGGTCACACGATCATCGAGTCCATGGCCGCCCATGCGTCTAAAATCTTTGTAAGCCTCTACATAGAGCCCAACATCATCAGATCCTACTGCTGCAATTCTATCTGTCAATCTTGTAAGTCGCATCACTTCAAGCATGAAAGTAGGAACAACACCGTAAACAGGTATGAGGTTCTTATTCAGGTCAACTTCGACAGGTACTCCTGGTATTGTTCCTGGTTTCAATATTATTCTGTATATTTTAGATGAAACAGTTCGTCCATTGTTCCCATAATATTCAACAGCTTTCTTTTTTGCTTCTCGGATTAATCTTTCATTAGGATTATCATCTGGACCAGTCGGTTTTTCGATATTATAAGAAGCACCGATTACAACTGGAAGCGATCTCTGTGCAAGCTTTGACATCCTCGTCAGAAACAACAAGATATATTTAAAGCATTAGAACAGGAAAGGCTTTCTATTAGCCTTCAAATTCAATATTTATATTTTCTGAGAGAAAGATATATCTTCAGCAGCAGGAAAGTGAGTCCGATCACCAGTAATATTATCATAAATTCTTGGGTAGGGAAGTTCATTCCAAGATACATGTCTGTTTTAATGGGCTCAGGATTAAAATATTTTTTGATAACTAAACTTAAAAAAAAACAAGAAAATCTCTTACTTCTCGTCTTCCAAGAGTATCTGCATCATCTCACCGAATGCTGGTCTTGTTATGAAGACGCCATTTGTGATTCCGATGATTGTCGTCACTGCAAATCCTTTCAGAAGCCCGGCTCCGGCAAATAATAATGGTACAGTTGCCGCAACAGTTGCAAAGTACGAAGCAACTACAATGAAAAATGCCATCTTGATCCTTTGGGCAAAGGTCAGATATTTTCTGTCTTCATCCTTTTCTCCGCCCAAGATCTCATCGGTAATAACAATCTGATCATCAACGCCAGTTCCGATGGCAACGATTATTCCTGCAATTCCTGCAATGTCAAGGTTCTGCTTGAATAACGCAGCAACTCCCAATATTAAAAGTATCTCGGATGTGATTACAGTTATAATAGGAAGCGCAACTTTAATCTTCCTATATCTAAAAAATACAATAAGGGTAACTGCTATCTCAGATAGGATTGCAATCATAAGAGCATTGGTCAGGAACTCTTTTCCCAGTGACGGAGACAGTGTATCAGTCTTGATAATCTTTAATTTGACAGGCAAGCTTCCTGTTATAAGGACAGTCTGGAGCTGTTTCATATTTTTCTGCATATCAATCAAAGCTTCTCGTCTGTCCCTTCCTGTGCCGCTTCCTGATATTGAAATATCTGTCACAGCGTTTCCTTTAAGTTCTGACCCAATCCTTAGCGACTCAACAAGTACATCATCAAGATATAGGTCCAGTGGGTCTCTCAAATAGGACTCTCCGAATTCATTATATTCAATATCTAATTTACTTGTCACATCTGCCTGTCTTTGTGCTGCCTGTTGGCTTAGTGTGATAGAGAACCTGAATCTGCATGTATATCCGTCCTGGACTGCAGTGCAGCCATATTGTGGGTCCACTCCCGAACAGCTCGCAGTCCTGCAAACATAAGTAATATCCTGTCCACCCAAAAATACTGTTTCATTGCCCACCATTGCCTCAAATTTTCCTTGTTTTGATAAAAGGCTTTTTACTTCTTCTTCATTTGCTCCTGCAATCTCGATGATTATGAACTGGTTTCCTGCAAGGTCGCTTGCACTCCTGACGATAGTATCAGTCAGGCCAAAGAGATCAATCCTCTTTTTCATATTCTCTAGAATAATATCCATATCCTCTTTTGAGACCTTGCTCTCAGGCTGGAGAACCACTCTTGTTCCGCCCTGCAAATCAAGTCCCAGAATAATGTTGCTTGTCGGAGCTTCATAGACAGTTAAACCCAATTTGTCCTCTGATGTGAACTGCATAACATAGCTTTTTTTGCCCTTGAACAATTTATCAGTCTTCAAAGTAAGTGTTGTATTTACCGGTAGTGAACTTATGATCTTGTCAAATTCAGCCGGTGAATTCACAGGTTGCCTGTTTACTTCAATAACCCTTTCCCTAGTCATTGGAGCATCAGTTGGAGACGGGCTTGTCATTCCAGCTAAGTATGCAGAGCTGTTGAGTGCAACGCTCCTGATAGCGACTCCAGGGTTCCAAGGATTTGGGTTTATAGCAAGAAGAGTGAGAACAAAGAATACAAGATATACGATAATCTTGCCATTTGAAAAGAACTTACTTAGCTTTGACATTTTTCTTCTCCATATAGAATCTTAAAAAAGCGACATTCCCTATCCAGGTAGTGAGCAAGTCGATTGTCAGGCCGACTATCAATATTAGCATTATCTGTTTTAAGGTTGAATTATTTGTAAACAGGAATGACACAATTGTGGCTGCTAGACCAGCTGCAGACATAGTAAGACCTGTTCTCATAGCACCGAATAGATCTTCTTCCCAATTTGATTTTGTCTGCTTGAGCATTTTTGTAGAAAGTAGGATGCTTGTGTCGATTGAATATCCAATAAGCATCAAATAAGCAGCAATCCCGCCAGCAGTTAGCCTCATACCAAAGATTGTCATTACGCCAAGTGTAATAAACAAGTCCATGAATGCAGAGAAAAGTGCTGCAGCTGTAGCATAAAGATTCTTGAAATAGATCTGGAATACAAAACCCATGCAAATAAATGCAAGAGTAATAGCAATGAACATTTGCTGGAAAAAACTTTCTCCAAGTGATGAGCCCATTGATTCAGTGCTATAATTGTTTTTCGTCAGCGGAATTTTTTGGCTGATTGTTTTAAGCAGAACATCTTCGGCAACATCAGTAGCTTCGATTATTATCCCTGATATCTTGCCGTTTGATTCAACCGTCCTGAGGATGAGCGATGCAGTTGGAAGACTTGATTCCAGATACTCTTCAAGTCCCTTAATATCTGAGAAATCAGTACTTATGGTGACTGAAATTCCTCCTTTAAGTGAGACATCCTTTTTTATGAATTCATGGGGAGATGAGCTGAAATAATTAAATAATAATCCAAGTGCAGCGGCAGCAAACAAAGCCCACAGCAAAATAAAATGCAGCTTAAAATTTTTAAGATATATCTGTCTTGCTTTCAGGAAAAAATTCTTTTTGTCTTCACTATGCTTTGCACTCTTGTGATGAGCCATCAATTTTAAAGAAACCAGCGGTGGTTTATAAATATTGTTGGTATTCTATTTTTCGAGCTGGAATATCACATGTTTTCCTGGGTCAAGGAGTGCATATCTAAATTTAGAGGAACTGATAATTTTCAGCTTGTTTTTGCTGAATATGTCAAGCCACATTTTCATAGTAAGAAAATTATATGGTAAATATATGCCGTATGGTTTATTGCCGATATAATCTTCAAATTTCAGCAAATAAAAGTCGAGTCTATTGTTCCAGAAATGGTCTTTAATAAGGATTTCCGATCTTGATACGCGCATCGCCTCCATGATGATGCGTTCAGGGTTTTCATCATGATGCAAAACATCAATGATCATTACGCAATCAAACGAATTATCTCTGAAAGGAAGCCTGATCCCATCATATTTTTTAATGGGGATATATTTGATTTTTTGAGGACAAGTGTCAACTCCTGTGAATTTTATGTCAAATCTTTTTGCCAGATCATGAGCTAGCCTTCCACAGGAGGCGCCCAGGTCAAGCACAGTATCATATGAACCTAAATAAGGGCAGAGCTTATCTACCAATAATTTTCGCCTTAAGGGGAAAAGTATGCTCTCGTCCAGAAGAATTTCAGAATCATTTTACTTCAAATTACTTGGATACATATTAATTTACGGATAATTTAGTACCTGTTCTTTGCAAGCATTGATGACTTTTGGAATCTTATTAATTTTTTTATTATCAGGAAGATATTGTTTCTTCAGGGCTTTGGCATCTTGCTGTGACAATCCAGAGTTGGAAACATAAGTTATTTGATTTCCAAGCATTATCCTGTCTCTATGCATAATATTTAAGATGCCAAATTTATCCGGATTTTCATAGGCAGGGCTTCCTTGCTGCAGACCGAAGACGCTGTCAGATACTAGATCGATATTTTCTTTATTCTGTTTTAAAAAATCAATTGTCTCCATAAATTCTTTTTCTGTTTCTCCGGGAAATCCGAACATGACATACACCATATTTATGATCCCGCACATCTTTGATTTTTTCAGTATCTCAGCATTTTTTGAAGTTTTTGTCCCCTTGAGCATTAGGTTAAGCATCCTTTGACTACCTGATTCTATTCCCCACGCAACGCTTCTCAGACCAGAATTATATAATTTGGGCAGTATTTTGATTATTTCGGCTGTTGGTCGTAGCTGGCACCACCAGGTCACTTCCAGAGGTCTAAGTATGTCTATGAGAGCATTTAGTCTTTGAACAGTGAAGCAGTCATCGATAAAACAGATTTTTTCCGTCTTGTTCCTGATTATGGTATCTCTGATGAAATACAAGTCAATCTCATGATAAGGCATATTTGCATGATGTGTGCAGAATGCGCATTTCTTATAAGGGCAAGAGCTTGCAGTCCGTAGTGGATAAACTATCTCTCTCGTGAAATAGTCATTTTTATCATATTCTGAGAAATCAAGTGCTGCATCTGAAGACTTACTTTTTGCTCCCAGATGCACCAAGTGTTTTGCAAGCTCATCATAATTGTTCAGGACAAGCGAGTCACCTTTGATCTTTGAAAAATCACCAGGCCCGCCGAGTATGACCTTGATCCTTTTCGGCAGGTTTGCTATGATGCCTTTTGCAAAGAATGTCTGGCTGTTGTATGTCTGGCTTATACAGATGAAATCCGGCTTTTTTTCAAGTATCAAACCCATCAAAAAATCATGGCCCTCCGGAAGCATGCCACTAAGTGTTGTTTTTGAAATCTTTCCGTATACGTGGCGCGCTTCATTGACAAATCTTGTAAGAAGCCTGAAATATTCTTCATTTGCAAGGGCATCATAGAATTCCTTGAATTTATATCGGTGATATTTTGCGTTTAAATCCAATGGAATAATTATCTCATCTATCTGAGATGACAGCACTGATTGCATCATTGTGACTGAATATGGCATAATGGTCGGAAGATATGAAGGAAGGTTAAGGAGCAGTATTCGCATTTTGTTGTGTATTGTTCAAATGTTCTTTAGGTTATTGTTTTTGCAAAGGTGTGAATAATTCTAGTGAGAATTATATCATGGCTTATTAATCATGTCCTGTAATTGAGAATGAGAATATTCTTTTGTTGAGACAATACGTCCGCAGGTTGCATCTGCTCTAGTCCATTCATGCGGATCGATTTCAACTCTGAGCGACTCTGATACACTATATGTTGTAGCTTCTAGTCTGGTTGCGACACTTTCAGATAATGATAAGTTGGGTACTACTAAAATACGGCGATATCCTACATCAACTTGAGAAGGTGGAAGATCAAAAAAATATTGAACCTCTTCAACTACTGTGTTGAGATAAGTTTTTCCGTAAAGTTGATCAAGAGAGTGTACTTGTTGTTTCCAATCAGACGTGTCCTTAATAGGTATTTCAATTCGTCCAATCTTCAGATCCAAAATATCAATAGGCATATTTTTTGTGACTAATTATTACATTTAAACGTATGCACATCAATTTGTCCCAATCCAAAAATATTAAATGCCCTAAAGTGGAGGAGTGTGAAAAACCTAAAAAATATAAGATTTCTAAAAGAAACAATCTATTATGGTCTAAGAAGTTACTCCTTCTAAGACGAGTTTTACTTTTCCTTATTGTTTATCCCAAATACCAAAGAAAGTGCTAATCTTGGTTTTTCAAATCCCTCCATATTATCAATAATGTTCTTGCAACCTCAAATTTTCTCATTCTAAACAAAAAACTTATAAATAATCGGTTCTTCCAACATTTTAGTTTTCTAAAGGGTGAACTTATGGAAGATATTATGAAAACAGGTACAACAACTCTAGGATTAGTTGCCAAAGACTGCATTATCATGGCTGCAGACAAGAGAGCTACTGCAGGAAATTTTATTGCAGGAAAAAAGACAGTGAAAGTCCTGCCGGTCGCCGAGACTATGGCACTCACTACAGCAGGAAGTGTCTCAGATATCCAGCTTCTCGTGAAGCTTATCAGGGCTGAACTAAATCTAAAAAAGCTTAGGACAGGCAGAGAAAGCACTGTAAATGAGGCAGCAAACCTGCTTGGCGGAATTGTGTATTCAAATATCAGAAGATTTTCAACAATCCCTGGGATTGTTCATTTCCTCTTTGGTGGATATGACGAGACTGGCGGGCATCTATATGATATCTATCCGGATGGTTCTGTAACTGAAATAGATGATTTCACAGCATCAGGTTCAGGAGGGACTTTTGCATTTGGTGTTCTGGATTCACAGTACAAAGCTGATATGAAGGAAGAAGATGCAGTCGAACTTGCACTAAAGTGTGTAAACGCTGCGCTCCAGAGAGACAGTGCATCAGGCGACGGCGTCGATGTGATAGCAATAAATAAGAAAGGAGTAAGAAAAGTAGTCAGCAAAGAAGTCTCTGTTAAAGTTTAATTTTTATTATTTTCTAAAAACAAAAAGGTGTCATAATGGATGATATATTGAAGGAAATACTTAGTGATTTACCAGCTGGTAAAATCAGCGATGCAGCGTTTGAAGGGGCAAATATAGTGCTCTACACAAAGGACAAGAATTTCTTTTTGAAAAATGAAGGCATGATAAGAGATATTGTCAATAAGATCAAAAAAAGAGTAGAGCTGAGGCCTGACCCAAGCATTACACATGATCGGGAAAAAGCAGAAGCAGAGATTAAGTCACTAATTCCTGAAGAGGCCCAGATTGGCCAGATTTTGTTTGATCCACAAAGATCAATTGTTATAATTGAAGCTGAGAAGCCGGGTGTAGCAATCGGAAAACAGGGAGAAAATCTCAGAGCCATAAGAGAAAAAACATTATGGGTTCCAGTCATCAGAAGGACACCTGCAATAAAATCCCAAATAATCGAAAATATTAGGGAAGTATTGTATCAGAATTCTGATTACAGAAGAAAATTCCTTCACAAAGTCGGTCAGAGAATATATAATGGCTGGCTCAGGGCAAAGAAAGATGAATGGATAAGGTTAACTTATCTAGGGAGTGCGCGTCAGGTCGGAAGAAGCTGCATATTTCTCCAGACACCAGAATCTAGGGTTCTGCTTGACTGCGGAATTGATGTTGCAGATGAAGCTAATGCATATCCTCTTTTGGAAGCACCGGAATTTAAAATAGAAGAGCTTGATGCTGTGATAATAAGCCATAGTCATCTTGACCATTGCGGATTTTTACCATATCTTTTCAAATATGGATTCAAAGGTCCGGTTTACTGCACACCTCCAACAAGGGATGTCATGTCACTTCAACTTTTGGATTTTGTCAAGATTATGAGAAATGACGGGAAAGAGCCGATTTTTTCAAGCGAAGAGATAAAAGAGATGGTTAAGCACTCAATCACATTAGATTTCGAAGAAGTGACAGATATTACTCCTGATATCAGGCTTACTTTTTACAATGCAGGCCATATTCTCGGTAGTGCCATGGTTCATGTTCATGTCGGGAACGGGCTTCATAATCTATTATATAGTGCTGATATGAAATACGGGAAAAGCGTGATGCTAAGTCCTGCTGCAACACAGTTTCCAAGACTTGAAACACTTATGATTGAATCAACCTACGGCGGCAAGGATAATATCCTTCCAGGCAAAGCCGAGGCCTATGATTTCCTGAAAGATATTATGAAACAGACCATTGAGCGTAAGGGCAAAGTTCTTATTCCTGTTCTTGGTTCGGGTAGGGCTCAGGATATCATGATTATGATTGAAGAGCTTGTCAGGACAAAGCAGATCGATAAGGTCGATGTATATATTGATGGTATCCTGTGGGATATCACTGCAATTCATACAGCATATCCAGAATATCTCAACAGTGTAATCAGAAAACAGATTTTCCATAAGGACAACAATCCTTTCCTTTCAGATATCTTCAAGAGAGTTGGAAGCGGGCAGGAAAGAAAGCAGGTAATCGAAGAAACAAATTCATGTGTGATTCTTGCGACCAGCGGTATGCTTATCGGTGGACCTTCAGTTGAATACCTAAGGGCACTTGCAGACAATCCTCATAACACATTGATATTCTCATCCTATCAGGGAGAGGGTTCGCTTGGTAGAAGGATCCAGAATGGTGAACGGGAAATAATGTTCAGAAACGGGCAGAAGCAGGAGATATGCAAGATCAATATGGAAGTCGTAAAGCTTGAGATATCTGATCATTCGGACAGAAGAGAGCTCATGAATTATGTTGCGCACCTCAGTCCAAGGCCAAAAAAGATAATCATCAACCACGGTGAAAATTCACGGGCGCTTGATTTGGCAAGCTCGCTTCATAAACTTTACAGGGTCGAGACAACTGTGCCAAGGAATCTTGATGCACTTAGGATAAAGTGATTTTTATCATTTCAATAAATCTATGCGAAAGATTCATAACAAAATTTTTACTATTTAAGTTTCCTTTGTATCCCTATGCTTTCTCACTTGTTCAATAATTGCTTTGTGTTTTGTATTGTATTTGTCTTTTGATTCATCTGCCAAATATCTTAATTGTGTTTCTATTTTCATTAATGTACTAGAGATATCTTTAATTTTTTCTCGTAATTTTTCATTATTATCTTCTGGAATAAGCCAATTTGCTTCTTTTATACCCTCTAATATTTTAATTAGTTCAAATTTGATATTTTTTTTATATATTCTATCTTTGTCGTCATTAAAAGTAATATTAAAATTTAAGAGTTGATTATCTTCAAGAAATTTTACCATTCCTTCTTCTCCTATCACTAACTCTATTCTTTCACTTGGTTGCATTATTGAGTGATACCAATTTTTCACATATTCTGTTCCTTCAATACTTAATATTGAATAAGTGGCACTTACGTTATATGCAATGGATTTGCTAATATTTGTTATTGCTAAACATACTAAAGATCCTACTCCTATTTGTTCAGGTCTTGCAATAATAATAGGAGTTTCAGCTCTCTCTCTTTCTCGTCTCATTTCTGAAAACATCATATAAGTAAATGTTACAGACAAGCTAATCACAATCAAGTTGACAAGATTAGAATCCCAAATTGCAGAGAGGTTGTAAAACACTTCCATTTCAGGTAATGTTTTAGGATAGAATAAAGTTAATGCTTTCAAAACTAAATAAGTAATAATTGAGATGAAACATCCAATTATTAATCTATTGGGATAGTGTAATTTTGCTTTTGATTTGAAGAAAAAAATGGTAAAAAGGAAAAGACAAAATACATAACAATAAAAGATAAAACTATAAGTCCTTTTATTTATAAGTGCCAAAATCATGGCAAATGCCATAACTATCATAAGTGCAAGCATTAATTGTTTTTTATTGATTGTCATAATGTCTAACTCCAAGAACAATTCTTAGAGGTAATCCCTCTTTTAGTTAGTATATAAGTGACCTTTATATTTAAAATAACCCTTCTTTACTCTATGCTTTATATACACCAACTTTAACCGAATTCCTGAGCTTTTCCAGCAACCTTTAAAAATCAGTCCTAATTCACTAGTGCCGAGAGGCTAGACTGGGGCGCTCGCCCTGCCCTGTAACCTTAAACGGATGTATGAGGGGGTCGAAGCAAGAAGAGCAGTATAGTTGCCTAGATAAGGTCTTGGCTTGGACTGCGAAGTCCTGTCCAGATTGGCTGATACTTGGACAAAACAGGTCAGGTCAGGAATGAAGCAGCCTTAAGTTCTTGTGTTGGTGCTTTCTGGGTAGCGGGATGGAGGAAAAGCTGAGGCAACCTTGCCTTGGTGATTATGCCCATCTTTTTGCGTGCCTCTCGCTTTTCTAAATGTTTATATACCAATATTGCTGTGGATCATTTATGTGGCAGGCAAAATTCAAGATAACACATGATGATTGGATACTTCCAAAAACTCTGAAGTACAATGTCTCTGCTACAGGCATTCCTGTAAACTCCTTTCAAAAGGACGGAAAATTCTATCATACAGGAATGATTTTTCTACAGGGTAAATTAGAAGATAAGAAAAAATTCATTGGAAGCCTTCATAAAGACATAAAGATAAAGCATGTTAATGTCAAGGGCAATCAGGTCTATGTCCTAATAGAAGGTGAAGATACAGTGACGCACGCTTTTGATGAGAGCTTGTTTTTTGTTCAGCCAGTGTTGATGAAAGAAGGCTATGAGTATTGGGAGCTTGGTTCTTGGGATAGGACAACCCTGATAGCATTTTACAATAAAGTGAAGAAGATTGCAGATATTGAGATCTTATACATCAAGCAAGGTCTGCCCTCAGTGTTCATACAACATACAATCCCTAAGCTAACTGACAAGCAGAGAAAGTCAATTGAGCTTGCGCTTGAGAAGGGATATTATAATTATCCGCGGAAGATATCTGTCGAAGAATTAGCTAAAATTTCCAAAGTGCCCAGATCGACCTATCAAGAGCATCTGAGAAAGGCAGAGGCTAAATTGATGAGAATCTTACTTCAAAGCCAAAAATAGCAAGCATATGCCTGCTAAAAAATAATATATTGTTGCCACATATAGATGGTATAAAGGTGATAAAATGACAATAAAACTATTTTGGCAAGATCCTTATATGACAGATTGCAAATCAAGGGTTACTTCAATTGAAGGAAATAAGGTGAAACTTGACAGGACGGTCTTCTTTGCTTTTTCAGGAGGCCAGGAATCAGATGACGGAACTATTAATAATCTTAAAGTAATTGATGCAGTGAAGATTGGTGACAAAGAAACAATCATTGATATTGAATATGAGCTTGAATCCGAGCCGACATTCAAGGTTGACGATGAAGTTATTGTCAAGATTGATGCGGAAAAAAGAGAAAAATTAAGAAAATTGCATTCAGCTGCGCATATCTTCTATTATTTTTTTGTGGAAGCGTTCGGAAAGCAGAAGATAATCGGCTCAAATATTGCTTCTGACAAGGCAAGAGTTGATTTCGAATACGACAAATCTGTAGCAGAATTGCTGCCACCTATAGAAGAAAAGCTGAATGCGTTTCTCGCAGAGAATCATGACATAATCATGGAAAATGATCCCGCAAAGCAGGATCTAAGATGGTGGCATTGCGAATCTTGGAAAATGCCATGCGGCGGAACTCATGTGAAAAATACAAAAGAGATAGGAAAAATTTCTCTAAAAAGAAAAAATATTGGCGCAGGGAAAGAAAGGATTGAGATATACCTTAACTAGTCAATTGCATATTTTAGGTATCTATTATTTTCTTTCCCCTTATCTTTATTTGCCAGTTCATTCAGTCGCATTTTTGAATTGGGCCCTTTTTTTATTTTGCTTTCTTTATTATAATAGAAATCCAATATTTCTAGTGGGATAAGGTCAAAAATAGGGTGCATCATAGCGGCAACATCTGGATCCTCAATTTTCACATAAGTGGTCCAAACCTTTGGCGCAATGTCTTTTGCATAAGCATAAGGATCCTTTAGCTCTTCATGAAACCTGGAATATTCTTCCAGTAAAATCAAGAAATTACTGTATCTTTGAAGATGTTCAGAGTTAGAAAGGTCAAGTTTTGTAAATTTCTCAAAGATAGGATCAATTAGTGTCTTATCATAATGCACCTTGAGAAATTTCACCACTAACTCGCTTTCTGCATCAGAAAGTGCACCAATAAAACCTATTGCAGATTGGGCAGGGATACCCTTGGCAAAATAATCATTCATGAAAGTAGTGGCATAGGCTTTTCCTTTATCATTTCCTCTAATTACTGTATTTATGAGTTGCACTGCCAGATAGGAATCAATACCCAGGTTAGGCAGAAATGTTGTCAATCCTGGCAATCCCTCTATCTCTTTTTCAGATAATCCTCGCTTGTCCATAAATGGGGAAAAAAGCATTCTGGTAAAATTTTTTCTCTGCAATTGGTCCATCGATTCATAGGCAAGCAGTGCCAAATCCTTTGAGCTCTGATAGGTAGAAGGGTTCCAAATCCAGCCTGACATTGAGTAATGATAACTCATCGGAAAATTCTTATAAAAAAGAGCTAGTCCTATACTAACCTGTGACGTTGCCATGTCTTCAACACGCAAATCAGTGTATGTGAATTCTGATGGAATTGGAAAACCATAAGTTCTGCCTTGAGCGATGATCTCTTTGAAGCTTTCTGGTTCTTCTGCTAGAACAGACCTCACATCATCATATTTTATCCTGTTGAGCACGATATTAGGAGGGAACAGTCTTTCTACATCATAATGTACCAAAGTAGACAGTAACTGAACTCCGCTGAGTTGTGGACTAATTGTAAAACTAGGTCTCTCTTTCTTTTCAGCTGACGTTCTGTATTTTATCTTGGACATTTACACGGAAAAAGGCAAGATACATATAAGTTTTACTACTATCAAGTTATTCAACAATGAATATAATTGAACTATTAGTCCATCAATTCAACTCTGCAGAAAGTGCAAAGGTCCTTGAATTTTTGGGCATCGCTCTTCTGCCCGATAATCTTACCATAATGCATCGGAATCGCGATTTTCGGCATTATTTTTTTAGCAGCTCTCGCTGCTTCCTCAGCATCCATAACATATGTCCCTGACACCGGCAGAAATGCCACATCACATGATATTTCATCCATCTCAGGGATAAAATCAGTGTCTCCCGCATGGTAGAATATGATTCCATTCAGAGTAAAAACATATCCCACCCATTCATTCTCCTTTGGATGAAATGGCTTATCCAGATTATATGCAGGAACTGCCTTTACACTAATGCCACTAATAACCATTTTGTCTCCAGGTTTTGCAAGCTTAATAGTTCCTCCTTGAACTTTGCCGGATAATTTGCTAGTGGTGTCTGGTGTGGTCACTATTACAGTATCTGCTTTAGTTAGCTTTTTCAGATCAGCAATGCTGCAGTGATCATAGTGGCCATGGGTAACAAGTATCAAATCCGCCTTGTCACTTTCATGCACTTCATAAGGATCTATATAGATAATTTTGCCACCAAATTCAAATTTATAAGAATCATGTCCGAGCCATTTTACGTGTACGCCTGAAAAATCAAGTATTCTCATTTTAGAGCGCTCCGGAGATCTTCTATTGCTCTTTTTCTGTCCTGTTTTCCAAACACTGCTGTACCTGCAACAAAAACGTTCGCACCCGCGTCTCTTGCCATCTTTATTGTTTTTAGGTTGATACCTCCGTCTATCAATATATCTTTTTTGAATCTATATTTATTTCTCAATTCTTTTATTTTTTCCAGAACTTCCGGAATAAATTCTTGGCCACCAAATCCAGCGTAAACACTCATGATAAGGACATAGTCAATTTTGTCTAGGACATCTTTTATGAGCGAGACTGGTTTATCTGGATTTAATGCCAGCCCGACTTGTAGATCATATTCCTTTACCTTATCAATGGCCTTTAAGAGTTCTTTTTTATTGCTGAAAAGCTCTGCATGAAAGCTTATGCTTCTGCAGTAATTTGCAAAATCAGGCACATACCTTAAGGGATTATCAATCATTAGATGAACATCAATAGGGAGCTTGGTCTTGATATTCCTTACAACAACTGGTCCTATTGTTAGATTATCCACAAAATGACCGTCCATGACATCTACATGGAGACTGTCGGCATGTTTCTCAACGTCTGCAATCTCATCATTTAGCCTGCCGAAATCAGCTGAGAGTATCGATGGTGATATTTCAGGTATTTGCATTTTCAAAATCTTTTATTTTTTGGATTCTTCTCATATGCCGTTCTTCATTAGAGAATTCAGTTTCAAGCCATACTTTGATAATATCCTTTGCCTCTTTTTCTGTCATCCAATCTCCGCTGAGGCCGATTATATTAGCATTGTTGTGAAGTCTTGAATGCTTTGCAGATTTGACATCTGGCACAGCAATCGCATAGGCGCCTTTCACTTTATTTGCCGCAACTATCACGCCGCCGGCAGACCTGCAAAGAAGTATCCCCTTTGGACGATCTTTCCATGGAAGCGTAGGATTATCTTCGCTGCTGACTTTTCGTGCGACTGCGAAAGCAAAGTCTGGATAATCATCCTCCTCATCCAGAATAGTATTTCCTAGATCCTGATAAGGATAACCTTGTTTACCTAGAAATTCCTTTATTTGTTCTTTAAGTAAAAAACCGCCATGATCTGCGCCAAGATATATCATACAATTTCAATCTTCGCAGATTATAAATAGATTTCTATTTAGAAGCAACTCTCTTAAAAATCAAGGTGGATAGTCCTGTATAATTTCCATAGGAGGTCTCCTTTGGGCTTTTGACATAATAGGTTATTACATGCATATCAGCTGGCTGCAAAACAAAGTTATTTTCTGAAACTGAGACAAACGGGGTCAGGTCGCCTTCTAATCTAATTGAGATTAGTACAGGATATTCGTGCGAGTTGTTTAGGATTATATATCGTTTGGTGGTTGTGCCAGGATATCCGTTTCCAAAGTAAAGAGCGTCAGTGTCAGTATTAAATCCCATTTTATCAGTTATCTGATACTGCATTCTTACAACGATTATCTCCTCTGCTGACTGGAATTTTTGCACGAGCATACCTAGAAAAAACATGACCATGAAAATACACAAAATGATTACAAGAGCTTTGTAGCTTTTCATTTTGCTCTTTTTTTGGCTTCCTGCATAATTATCTTCACTTCTTCAGCATGCCAGCCCTTTTTTATGAGAAGCTCTTTAATATACTCATCCTTATACTGGGAAATTAAAGCAATCACTTTATTTACTACAGCTTCATCAACAAGGATATCTTTTTTCTGTTTTCTTTTTAATACAGAATAGATAAGAATCATATTAATTATCAAGAATAGGATAATCAGGAATATTAAGATGTTCATCGGTGTTATCAGCCCAAGCAAAGTCTTCAAGCTGAATGTGCCGGGTATCTCCTCAACAACAGCAGCATTAATATTCTCATCAATGGTAATCTCATGCTCTATGCTGCTCTGTGATCCTTCATAGATAAGCACTATTCGTGCAAGGTAATCCTTCTTTTCAAGCCCAGAAGTGTCAAAATAGGATTCAAGCGATTTTGATTCCCAGGGAAGCAGGTTTGTTTGGAATGATTTGAATGTTTTTACGGTTTTTTGGGTCTGGATGTCAATTACTGTTACTGTCGCCTGTATTTCGTTTATTTTTGTGTTCCATGCGCTTTCAACAGAAATGTCCATCCGGTTTATTGCGCCATATTCAAATTTGGTCGGAAAGTCAACTATTTTCACATTCTTTGTTCCAATCCTAAAATCGCTTTGAAGCAAGCTGGAATTTTGATCCCAAAGTACTGTCGCATTGGCCCTATAATTTCCAGCCTTTAGGCCGTAAGAATCAAATGCTGCAGTGAGTTGTTTGGTTTCTCTGCTCGCGATATCTATGGCTGGGCTAGATTCAAGCTTTCTTACAAGTTCATTTGTTTCAAGATCATAAACATCAATATATGCCTTTGCAACGCCTATTGTAGGTTTTCCAAGATTATTGATACTAATTATCATGTTCTGTGTTTCATTGATATTAAGACTTGGTGCAGAGAACTCAAATCGTGGGAATTTATATGGATACAGCACAAAGATGATATATCTTATGGCAACTGATGGATATGCTTTGATTGCGCCAGAGGCGGATGAATCAATTCTTGCCTGTACCCACACCTCATTTTGGCCGACGGTTGGGATCTCTTCAGGAAGTGCTACCTTGACCACAAAAGACCTGGTTTCTCCGTTTTTCACATTTTCCAGTCTTGGAGGTATAACCATGAGAGTGTCGGGAGGAACGCTTCCTTTTTCATTTGTAGGTGTTATTGTATAAGTTGAGGTATATCCTTCGTTGTTGGTTATGTAAAATGTATCTTCACGAGTATATCCAGGGACATGATCAATCATTATCTTCATGCTTTGCCCTGTTATTCCAAGACCTTGTGCATGTACTGAAAGAATACAAAACATTATCAGAAACAGGATTATTCTTTTCATCTAAACTATAAATTGAATTTAAATTATATAAACATTACGATGTTGCAGCCATGAAAGTTATGGATGAGTTCGTGTAGGTACCAGGGTCCAAATCTACAGGTATTACAACTTGTATGTCTATCGCCATCTCGTCTCTTGTCGAACTGCTGGTAAAGTTCAGGCATATAGTTTTGTTAGTGCCTCCAAAATCAGTCCATGTAGACTGGATGCTTCCTGTACCGCCATCACATGCATCAGTTTCATAATTTCTGGCTTTAAACAAGAGAGCATGCGGTTTGCCTTTGCTATAAGGAACGCCACCAATCGAAAAAAATGAATCATTTGTTGGTCCTAGTACCTTCAACAGAAGATCAAGGTTTCCAATGTTTTCTATATGAAGCGAAGTTGGTGTTTCAGATGCAGTCCAGCAGTCTTTGTCTCTAGAATCATTATAAGTGGCTCCTGCAATGAGCGTTGCGTTCAAAACCTGGCCATTAGCAATTGGGCATGTATCATTCACATATCCTGAGCCAAAATCTATGGTATCATTTAGTAGAATAATACCTACTTCACTGGCAATTGTAAGTTGGACAGAGGCCTGGTCAGATAATGCCTTTCCAGATAAGGAAGATAATGACTGGGCTTTTGAGATTCTGTTAAGCGTTGTTATTGTCGAAAAAACAGAAAGAAGTATTGTAAAGAAAACAATGAAAGCCAGTGTCTTGTTTGAGATGTCCATTTTTTTACCTAGGATGTTGCAGCCATAAATGTTATAGAGGTATTCTGATATGTTCCAGGATCCAGATCCACTGGGATTACAACCTGAAAGTCAATCGCCATCTCGTCTCTTGTCGAACTGCTGGTAAAGTTCAGGCATATAGTTTTGTTAGTGCCTCCAAAATCAGTCCATGTCGATTGGATGCTTCCTGTGCCGCCATCGCATGCATCAGTTTCATAATCCCTTGCCTTGAACATCAGTGAGTGCGGCTTGCCTTTTGCATACGCCACACCTGACAAAGCGAAGAATGAATCATTTGTCGGTCCAAGGACTTTCAGAATTAGATTATTATTGCCGATATTTTCAACATGGAGTGCAGTTGGAGTAGTTGATCCTGTCCAGCAGTCTTTGTCTCTAGAATCATTATAAGTGGCTCCTGCAATGAGCGTTGCGTTCAAAACCTGGCCATTAGCAATTGGGCATGAATCATTCACATACCCTGAGCCAAAATCAACAGTATCATTAAGTAATATTATACCAACTTCGCTGGCTACGGACAATTGGACAGTTCCTAGGTCAGAATACGCCTTTCCAGAAGAGCCTGGTGAGACTTTGTTCAGAACACTGACTGTCGCGCCTAGTGAAACTATTATTGCGGTGATTAGAAATATTGCAAGAGTCCTATTTGAAATATCATCCATCTTAATTACCCTCCGGTTTCTTCAAAACACTTAGTACTATTTTTCCAGTAACTTGATCAGTATCATTTGGATTCACAACTTCAAGTGATACTTTTGCAGTCTGGCTATTTGATCCTCTGTATACGGGCGCGGAATTAAGCTTATTCACTTCGCTTACAACAGTGAATGTTCCAAGAATTGAAATAGCAACAGCCAGAACAACTAATATGACTATAATTGATTTTGGTAAATCATCTTCTTTATCCATAATATGCACCCTCAACCATTAATATATATTTCTTTATTAGGGGAGTATTTAAATCTTTCTGGAACATTGAAAGTATTGCAGAGTGAGATATATAAATAATCAGATATTACCTTCTAACCATGAAACTAATTGCAAAAGGAGCAGAGGCTGAGATATTCCTAGATAAAGATAAAATTATCAAAAGGAGGATACAAAAAAGTTACAGGGTTGAATCTCTTGATTTGGCGCTTAGAAAAACAAGGTCCAAAAGAGAAGCAAAGATACTTGAGAAACTTCCAGATGAAGTTAATGCACCAATTCTATTTAATTTAGACCTGAACACAATGCAAATCACAATGGAATATCTTTCAGGAGATAAAGTAAGAGATATTTTGGAGGATAATCTAGATATATGTGATGAGATAGGAAAAAAGATTGCGATAATGCACAATGCTGGCATAATCCATGGCGATCTGACAACTTCAAATATGGTTTATGATGGGAAGCTGCATTTCATTGATTTTGGCTTGAGTTTTTTTTCGGATAAGATCGAAGATAAGGCAGTTGATCTGCATCTTCTCAGGCAGGCATTTGGCAGCAAGCATTATAGTATAGCTGACAAAGCATTTAAGATAGTTCTATCTGCGTATAAAAAGAATGCCAAACAATCCTCTGAGATTTTAAAGCGTTTCACTGCAGTTGAGTCAAGAGGCAGAAATAAAGCAAAAATCTGAGCAACAAGCTTAAATATGATTGGTAGTTATACTCTCTTATGAATAGATATTTTGTGCTGGTGTTGATTCTATTTTTGTCTGGATGTGTTAATAAAAATCTTGATATAGGTGGTAGAAGCTACGTGAGCGCAAGTCCAGAAAGATGCAGCAATCTAAGATTTGCTTGCATCGGAGGCAAAGAGCCTTTTTTTGATGATACTGGATGCGGTTGCAGAAACCTAACAACAGTGGAAAAACCATGCGCAGCAGAAACAATAACAGATTGCCAAGGCATATACTACCCTGTTTGCGGCTGGTTTGATTCTGGGCAGATTCAATGCATAAAATATCCATGCGCTGCAAATTTCAACAACAGCTGTCTTGCATGTAATAATGAATATATCTTATATTACACGATAGGGGAATGCCCGAAATGAGAGGATCTGTGAATGATATTAAAACTAAGGAAAGAACTCGATTCCCTTAAAAATCCTCAAAAGGCAAAGATTCAGCAGGGATTCTTCAAGACAGGGACAGGAGAATACGGAGAAGGCGATATATTTCTCGGAATCGCAGTGCCAGTTCAGCGACGGTTAGCCAGAAAATATCTGAATCTGACGCTTTCGGAAATTCAGAACCTGCTGGACAGCAAAATACATGAAGAAAGGCTTGTTGGGCTTATCATTCTTGTGAACAAATTTAATGTTGGAAATGACCCAAAACAGATATTTGATTTCTATTTAAAAAATACAAAAAACATAAATAATTGGGATCTGGTGGATTTAACAGCGCATAAAATCATCGGAGAATATTTGCTGGACAAAAACAGGGCAGTCTTATACAAACTCGCGAGATCAGAAAACCTCTGGGAAAAACGCATATCAATCATTGCAACATTTGCATTCATCAGAAACAATGATTTTGGTGATTCATTAAAAATTTCAGAATTGCTGCTAAATGATAAGAATGACCTGATCCATAAAGCAGTTGGCTGGATGCTCAGGGAGATCGGGAAAAAGGATCTAGAAGCAGAAGAAATCTTCTTAAAAAAGAATTATAGAAAAATGCCAAGGACAATGCTCAGATATGCGATAGAGAGGTTTAGCGAAAGCAAAAGAAAGTATTATATGAGCAAATAGAATACTAAATGTAATGTATGAAATCCACAGATATCGGTTTGGTAAAACCTTTTCATTCATTCTGGCCAACAGAGTTACTGGCGAGCGCGTTTCGATAATCCCATCATATGGTGCCAATGTAAATGATATCACACTTAGAAAAGGAAGCATATTGTTTCCTGTTATTGACGGTGTGGCAACTTATGAAGGGCTTTATGAAGACAAATGGTTCAAAGGTGCTAAATTAACCCCTTTTCCAAATAGGATTAAAGATGGTTCATACTATCATTTGGGTAGAAACCACAATCTCTCGAGAAATTATTCCTTTAAGCATGCGATACATGGCCTGGTCTATAATAAGACATTTAGGGTGACTGAAAAATTTGCATCAAGGGCATGTGCAAGAATTACCATGCAATATAATTCCACAGGTCATCTAGGGTATCCTTTTCACTACTCTGTTACACTAATTTATTCTCTCAGAAAGGATGGTTTTTTGTGCGTAACACATATCAGAAACCTGGATAAGGTAAAGATACCGGTGGGAGACGGCTGGCATCCCTATTTCAGACTAAAGGATAAAATCGACAATCTTAGCATTAAGATTCCCGATGGGCTATTAATCGTTGTTTCAAAGGAAGGCATCCCTACGGGCAGAGTTCGCAGATATGCATTGTTTTCAACTCCAAGATTAATAGGGCGAACAAAATTCGATACTACTTACAAAATAAAAAGCACTGGTAAGTACGTTGCCACATACATATTCGATAAAAAAAATGATTTGACCTTGCAGATCTGGCAAAAGGGATATGATTATTTGCAGATTTTTATCCCGCCAGCAAGGGAATCAATAGCAATAGAGCCGATGACATGTGCTCCGGATGCATTCAATAATAAGCAAGGGTTACGCTATCTTGATCCAGGAGAAACTTTTTCAGGAGAATATGAAGTTAGACTGAAATAATGCTTGTTTTTTGCAGATCCAGTTATGATAAGATAGCAAAAAATATATAATCCCTCTGTGTAAAACACCAATATGGAACATAAGCGCACTGATAGTCGTCTTTTTCTATTCACAAAACTTCATGTTAAGGAGATGTTTTTTGGATTTTTATTGGTGATGACATTTTTTATTAACAAAAAAAGTTTCCTTTTTTGGGTTCTGACATTATTGTGTGCAATTTTTGATTACTATCATGATAAGTACAATAAAACCATTTTTGATATGCGGCTTGGACTTTTTGGAGGAGTGATTATTGCCAGATATTACGGCCTTTTCCCGGCAATCCTTTTTTATGTGCTAAGTTCAATTGTCCCAAATGTTCTGGCTGGAGGAAGGCTTGACGGGCCGACACTTGTCTTTCACGTGCTATACATTATCCTATTCGGGATAACGACCTGGTTTAACAATGCAGATCTCATCATTCTCGGCCTTCTGATGGTTTTAACAGATGGTGTGCTAGGGGTGTTTATCAATATGGCACTTGGCCTTCCTTCTTTTATGGCAATTACAGCAGCACTATTTGCTGTAACAATTAGAATAATATATTTTTTGACTTTAGGGAGATTGATTATATTTATCTATCAATTTATCTAGTAGCTCATATCCAGTTCATCCTGATAATCAAGAGAATCTCCACCATCCACAGTGACTGCGCTGCCTTTATTTTTCTTGTATTTCACAGTCTGGACATTTCTTTCCCGTATCATACCCATAGCTAGTTTGTCTGCTTCAGCAGCAGTAATCTTCTTCAGGTCATCAAAGCATTTTATTTCAAATGCTCTCAGTGCTTTTCTCAGAAGTCCATCTTCACTCTCATTTACTTCTTTAAATACGGTATACTTAGCGATGCACTTATTGCAAACATTATCTTTTCCTATAAAATAAAGAAAGGTAATTTCCTTGTGGCATGAGTCACATTTCATAAACATAATGATTTTATGGCTGGTTAAATAGCTTTCTATCAAGACATATACAAAAAGCAAGAATTCTGTAGCATATATTATCTTATTGAGAGATTTTTTATAACTAATTACAAATAAAATAAGATGAATTATTTCTCATAATATTCTATATTTATCTCTCGTTTCAGGACATTATATGCTTTTGCTATATCTTTGTCTTCAAGAATCATTGTTGCTTCTGTTTCAGTATTTACAATGTCAACAATTGAGATGTTTTCCATTGCAAGTATTTTTGTGATGGTATAGTAGAATCCTGGCGTAGACAAGCATTTTCCAGGGATTTTTGTTGATAGCGATGCGATATTTGTTTTTATCAGCTTCACTTTTTCATCTTTCAGTATCTTTTGGATATCTTTTTTATACCTCTCATTGCTGACAATAAGTATCTCGTAATTCCCATGGATAATATTTAGGGTGTCTCCCTGATTGAAATCAACAATGTCATAAAGCTTTACAAGCTTTTTGTAGATTGTGGGAGATTTTTCAAGCGATATCTCGAAAAGGTCTGACTTTATCAGCAGCTCATTTTTTTTAGTTAGCCTTATCTTTGTATAATGCTCTTTTTTCCCGCTTTCCACATATCTTCTGATCGCCATTGAGATAGCTGAAGTCTTGACACTACCCAGTTCTTTTTCTATCTCAGGCCTGATCATCTCTGCAAGCGCCATTATGTTTATCAGGTCTTTTTCCAGTGCTTCATGTATGAATGGCTTTTCCTGAAGCAGTTTTTTTGTCATATTTGAGATGTTTACCATAACTATCATTGAAAATAAGTGTTAATTATTAAACATTGTGTTATTATGAAAGATGCTTAGACTCGTATTTGCAAACCTTTATATTACTAAAAATCAATTCCCTTAGAATGAAATCACATTATAGGTCAGACATAAAGCTTGGTAGGCTGGCATCTGCATTTGGGATATTTCTTATCCTTCTGGACACTTATTTTGTGATTCTTGGACTAATGATATTTTTTTCATGGGTATTATTGCCCTTAATCTTAATTCTGCCGCTAGCTATGCTGAATTTTTTTATGTACAAAATTATTAAAGTCTTCCTTTTATCTCTATTAGGTAAACCCCACTTTGAGCTAGAAGTGTTTGACAGTGGTATAAGAATAAAAAATGAATATCTCCAATGGCACAAGATTAAGAGCATCAGTTTTCAGACTGGTAGATTGATTCATGACAGAGAGTTCTCAAAAGGTTTCAAGTTGCCGGTTTTTCAAAGGATGTTTGTGCTGGATAAAAGCGGTAAAGAATATTCTTGCATAATTGATATTGATTATTTTATGAAAGAAAACAGAAGTCATAATAATTTAAGGAAATTAAATACTTTGATGTATGATCTTGGTAAGGCGTCTTTAATCAGCGATTGGGCAGAGAAGAGATAAATAGTTTTATATATCTCTTCAAAATAAATTGTCTTATGATTGTTACATGGCTGCAAACTATTATTGCTGTATCAATAGTCAGCCTGATATCACTAATCGGAGTTTTTTCTCTGGCAATCAAGGGTGAAAAGCTAAAAAGATTTCTATTATTCATGGTCAGTTTCTCTACTGGAGCACTACTTGGAGACACATTTATTCATTTGCTTCCTGAGGTTATCGGGGAGGCGGGATTTACGCTCGAAGTATCTTTTTCACTCCTTGGAGGGATTCTTATCTTCTTTATTCTTGAAAAATTCATATGCTGGCGGCATTGCCACATTCCAACATCCAAGCATCATCCTCATCCGCTTGCAACAATGAATCTCGTAGGTGACGGACTCCATAATTTAATAGATGGTATGGTAATAGCCGGAAGCTTCCTTGCTGACGCCAGAATCGGCATAACAACTACAATAGCTGTAATACTACACGAAATACCGCAGGAGATCAGCGATTTCGGAGTGCTTCTTCATTCTGGCATGTCAGAAAAGAAAGCAATATGGTTTAATTTTCTTTCAGCTCTCACAGCGGTCGTCGGCGCCATCGCAGTACTTATGATTGGAGCAAACCAAGAAAATATTACACTTTTCCTCTTGCCTTTTACAGCAGGCGGTTTCATTTATATTGCTGCATCTGACCTCATTCCTGAGCTTCATAAGGAAACAGAACCCAGCAAATCAATGGTACAATTCATTGGAATTGTCCTTGGTATATTTGTCATGCTCGCGCTTCTTTTAGTGGGTTAAGATTTAAATAAGGGAAGAAGTTACATAAGCATATGAATAAAGTTGTTCTTCTATGTATGAGTGTAGCCATATCCGTAATTATTTTTTTTGTCTTGTATCTGATTCCTTATTTTTCAAAGAAAAAGATCAGGCAGGGAAAATTCGATATTCAGCAGTTCCTTAATCTTTTTGTTAGCCCTATCCTGATAATACCTTTTCTGTACTTTCTTAGGCAGATAATTATCCAGACACAGTATAAGATGATAATATACACGCCCAAATATATCAATGAGCTTATGTTTTTGCTTTTGCTCTACTTTATGATAATGGGAAACAGTATTCATTCTGTATCCGTTGTCCTGTCAAAACACATGAAAAACATGAAGAAAGAAAAAGTATGGGAAATAAATGAGTTTTTTCACAATGCATTCAGCCATTTTTTGCTCACGGCTTCAGCAGTATTTATTTTGCTTAGCTTTGCGATACTTGAAATCAATCATCCTGCGCTTGTTCCGATCTCAAATTTAGAAATCGCCATTTTGATTGTATGTGGCGTAGTTTTTGGAATTATACTTGGTATTGCATCTATTGAAGGCAGTGTGCCGCATCTCATGCTGCCAGTTATTTATATCCTTTCGCTCATGATTCCATTTATTTTCATCAAACATAATCTGGATTTCATCTATTTTCCGTTCACAACATTTGTGGAGACTGCCTTTGCTGCAGGAGGCATAACCATATTTATATATCGGAAATTAAAGAACGGATATCCTGAAATTGTGCCGCAGCATTTCTTTGATTGAATCATCTAATTTTATGAAGGATT
Organism: archaeon; assembly: GCA_043826135.1. Taxonomy (GTDB): domain Archaea; phylum Nanobdellota; class Nanobdellia; order Woesearchaeales; family GW2011-AR15; genus GW2011-AR15. Next base: position 19,733 of record JBDRQT010000027.1, on the reverse strand, counting down.
GATATTCTTACAACAATAAAATGCAGGAGCGGGCTTATTATGATATTAATTAGCCAATAGTACATAGCAATATTCATGATTGAGGCACCTAATACAAAAGTTCCTATTACAAAGTCTGCCTGATCATATGGAATCCAATCCACTCCTTCCCTAATTCCCTGTCTCCTCTTGAAAAAACTTTTTACAAGGTCCCCAAAAAGTGCTCCAAATCCCAGGATGAACCCTGTGAGTGCAGGGTTATTATAATCGACTAAACTTATCTTGCGGATTGCCGAAATCTGATAGAGATTAGCTTGGGCTAGAGCTACCATCAGTGCAGCGATGGTTCCGAAAAAAAACCCTCTATAAGTTTTGTTCTTGCCGAATAATCTACATTTACCCAACTTATATCCAAAATCAACAGGAAAATTCAGGAAACTTATCTTATTTGCAAACACAGGAGCAATTGTTGCAGCATAAGCTGGCAACATGAAATAGATTACCTGAAGAATTTCAAAGAGCATATGTTTGCTAGTAGCATTCTGCTTTTAAAACTTGCCGAATTCGTAATCCACTCTTTTCTTATTGCCAAAAATTATCCTGAGCAGGTCTGAATAAGTGTTTTTTAGGCAGAGTTTGAAAAATCCTTCCAGTTGGATTCTTCTGGGAAATGAAAGTACACTATAATTGTTAAAAAAGTGGAATTTGCCAACCTTTTTTGCACGTGCCTGAAAATCATGCTCTTCAGCGAGCTCTAATGATGCATCAAAACCCCTAAGTTCTCTGAATATTTTTTTTTTAACAAAGATGCACTGTCCTGACATGAAAGGAAAGATGTAACCAAAATATTTATTGTTGAAATTCTTCATGGCATAAAATAATCTATGCAATATATTAGTTGAGATTATATTCACTTTGCAGCATGCTACGTCAAGATTCTTTCTTTTAATTTCATCTAAGAATTTTCCGAGGAATTCTGAATTATTGAGGATGACATCAGCATCTAAAAACAGAAGGTCATACCTTGCTGCTTTTGCTCCATTATTCCTAGCAGCTGCAGGGGTTCCGCCGCTCACTAATTTGCATCCATATTTTTTTGCTATTTTTCCGGTCATATCACTACTTCTATCAGCCACTATAATCTCATAATCTTTATACGTCTGTTTTCTTAAGCTTTCAAGGAGGTGTGGAAGATACTTTTCTTCGTTATAGGCCGGAATAACAATAGATATCATGGTATTCTATGAAAAGAACATATTAAAAAACTATTCTCTTTTCTATCGCATTATGAATTATACTGTCCTTGATTGCTACACTGATGAGGCTTCTGGTCTTGGTGTTCCGCCCTATCTTGGAACATATCCGAGATACATATTCGGTATGCTAAAATCACAGGGAATAAGTCCAAGCTATATCACAATCGATGATGTAAGGTTATGCAAGCATTATGAAGGGAAGAGAAAACCACTTGAACAAGAGGAAAAGACAAACATAAGGATATATAATACTACAAGAGAGAATGTGGCCAAAATACTATTTGATACGAATGTTTTAATTGTTGTGCTGGGAGTTCACGTACCAGGAAAATACCTTTCCGCGATGCCAGGGACGCTGCATGAGCTGGTGCCTTTTATCAGCGATTTAAGATGCAAAAAGATTCTTACTGGCCCAGCAATTTTTGGCACACAGCTTGAAGGCGGAAAATTTTTTGAAAAAACACAGATGAACATCTTTGACGAAGTCAAGAATTTCGGGTTTGAGTTCGGAGGATTTGAAAAGCTGCAAAATTATGCGCTCTTAGGAACAGGTATTGTCAAGCAGATACCTGATTTGCGGGTAATCGAGATAGAGACAGGCAGGGGCTGCAACATAGGGAAATGCAGTTTCTGTACAGAACCCCTAAAAAATAAGTTTGTGAACAGGAAAACTGAAGAGATATTAGAAGAGGTCAAAGAATACTATAATAAAGGTTGCAGGTATTTCAGGCTTGGAAAGCAGAGCGATTTCTATTCTATTGAAGATCCAATCGGGCTCCTGAAAGGCATCAGAAAAGAATGTCCTGATATCAAGGTTCTCCACATAGATAATGTGAATCCAGTATTTGTTGTTGCTCCTGGAGGGATTGAAAAGACAAAAGCTGTCGCATTATACTGCACTGAAGGCAATGTCGCTGCATTCGGAGTTGAGAGCTTTGATCCTGATGTTGTTAAGGCCAACAAATTAAATTGCACTCCAGAAACTGCGATGAAAGCTATAAGAATAATAAATGAGCTGGGCAGCGCCAGAGGAGAAACCGGAATGCCAAAATTCCTTCCGGGTATAAATATTATATTTGGGCTTGGTAAAGAGTCAAGAGATACGAATAAGTATAATATTGAAGCTCTTACAAAAATTTATAATGAGGGTCTTTTGCTCAGGAGGATAAATATAAGGCAGGCAGCAATACTTCCTGATACTTTGATGGAAAAGGAATTCGGTGCCAGATCCCTTAACAGAAACAAAAAATATTACTGGAAATGGAGAAATGAAATCAGGCAGAAGATAGATTTTCCGATGCTGCAAAGACTTGTTCCCAAGGGCACTGTTCTAAGCGAAGTATATGCAGAGATATATGACGGTAAGACAACATTTGGAAGACAGATAGGGACTTACCCGCTCATAGTGGGTATAAAAGGGAGGCTTCCGCTGAAAAGATTTAATAAGGTGAATATAATAGACCATATGTTAAGGAGTGTTACCGGAGAGATAGTAAATTAATATTAAGATGAAGAATAGAATCTGCTTGAAGAATTATCTGCTTCTACCAAATCTCATAACAAGTCTGAAATTTATATCTATCCCACTGATGATTTATTATGGAGCCGTCAAGAACAATATCATGTTTTTGGTTTTCTTTGCAGCCGGATGGATAATTGATTCTGTCGATGGAATTGTGGCCAGGACCTTAAAGATGGAAACTAGAATTGGCCATCTTCTTGATTCTTATACCGATCAAGTGAATTTTGTTGCCGCCTTCTTGTTATTGATTTACATATTCGGCAATTTCTATAGCCATAACTTGCATATTATCATTATTTATCTGGCGCTAAATATAATAAGCAAGATCATTTCCTTGATGAAATTTGGAAGGTTACTTGCATTACATCTGCTGTCGCAGAAGATAGGAGTGCAGGTGTTTTCATTGTTCATAATATTTTCACTTTTTTATAACCAGATTTTATATTTTTGGTATGACTTGCTGCTTGTTTTCAGCATCATCGTCGGAGTCGAAGAGTTATCAGTGATAATATGCCAAAGATATCCTGATGAATCTGTGCTTTCTTTCTTTAGCATGAGACACAGAAAGGTTTATTTACCAATTAAGAAAGAACATAACAAATGAAAATACTCTCCTGGAACATCTGCGTCACAAACAGAAGATACAGAGAGCTAATTGACCATCTCTTTGAACAGGATGCAGATATTATGTGTCTTCAGGAAGTCACAAACAATTCTCTAGCATATCTAACTAAGTCAGGTTTGAATGTTCATAGCACAAGGACAGCAACTGGAAAAACCGAAGACAAACATGTATATAAGGTTATTTTGTCAAAACATAAAATTCTCAGGAAAGGAGAATTCCATACAAGGAATAAAGATGTTAAAACGCCCTGGGAAACTGTTCTTAAAGCAGGATTCGGGCTGCAAAGTGTGGATTACATAGGGCAGTATATAGATTTATCAGATGATTTGAGAATTGTGAACTTGCATCTGGAATCTTTTGTCAGCCCTCTTATCAGATTGCATGAATTTGCCGAGACCATAAAACATTATGATAATGGAAGAACAACAATATATTGCGGAGACTTTAACACCTATGCCATATGGTATCTCAATTGGATACCTTTGACTTTGATGAAACTGAAACTGAAATATCTGTTTTTTGATGAAAACAAGGAATTTCACAAGCTTTTTACTAAGCACAACCTTAACAATTTGTTTTTGAGACATAATACAGTAAATTTTCTAAAGATATTTTGGCGCCAGGTTGACCATATCCTTGTTCCAAATGGGATAGATGTTGTTTCAAGCGGGGTTGATAAGAACTCTTTTGGTTCAGACCATAATATGATTTTTGCTGATATCAGAATATCCAATTAATTTTAAGATAGGAGTTATTAGAATGGGAAAAATGCTCAAGGATTTGTTAAAACTTCCAAACATTATTACATCGACAAAGTTTGTACTATTGCCAGTAATGGTGTACTACGCTGCGGTCAAGAATTATACACTTTTTCTGGTTCTGTATATCGTTAACTGGGTTGGAGATATTCTAGATGGCTATTTGGCCAGAAGACTGAATATGCAGACAAAACTTGGTTATATGCTTGATACTCTCACAGATACGCTTTTTATAATTGCAACCTATATTTCTCTCTATTTGTTCTGGCGTGAATTTATATTGGATAATCTAGTGTTTCCCATATTATTTGTCATAATTCATATCATTACAAATATCATATGGAAAACAAGATTCAACAAGATTTTGAATCTGCATCTTTGGTCCGCAAGAGGAGCATGTTTGATTTTTACAGTATTTGCCATTGTCAGCATGAATGCAAAAACTCCGTCAGGTTGGCTCTTTAATTTCTCTGCTATGGCTCTGGTCATATCAGCATTTGAAGAGCTTTATATTTCAATAAGAATCAGAAATTTAAATGAAGAACAGATTCATTCATTTTTAGATATCAATAAATGAATTCAAAATGGAAGGCATAATTTTGAAAATCGTTCAGGCAATATGGTACATTCTTCCAGCATATTTAGCTAATATGTCACCAGTGTTCGCTAAAAAATTATTTAGTGGATTCTCCACACCTGTGGATTTTGGAAGAAAATTTGGAGGGTCGCCTCTTTTCGGAAGGAACAAGACCTATAGAGGACTTATTTCAGGTACTGTTGTGGGAATATTAGTTGCACTTTTGCAGCAATATCTGTACAGATTCAATTCTATTCAGAAGATAAGCCTGGTGAATTACCATAATATCAACATAATAGGTTTTGGGATATACATGGGATTCGGAGCTCTAATTGGCGACCTTGCGAAAAGTTTCATAAAAAGAAGAATTGGAATAGCTCCGGGAAAGTCTTGGATACCTTTTGATCAGACAGATTTTCTTGTTGGAGCAATGATCATGTCATCATTAATATATGTTCCAGACCTATTAACGATTCTGTATGTTCTTATAATTCTTCCAATACTGAAGGTGATAGTTGACCAGATTGGAGTTTTCCTGAAGATACATGATGCTCGATTGTAGATAATAATCCTTATAATTGGTGCACTATCAAGGCAGCGCCCTGAACCTTGTATTCATGAGAACCCATTCAAATAGCAAAAGCATGAATGCAAATCCAAACAGCCATGATGATAAATCTTTTGAAGTTCTACCAGTTTCGCTTGAATTTTCTATGTCTCTGAAAGCTGCGGCTATCTCAGCAGTGCTTCTGACTTCATAGAATTTTCCACTAGTCCTATCAGCAATCCTCTTCAGCGTGGATGTGTCATAAACCGCAGGCAAGCTAAGTTCCTTTACATAGCCGATATTTGCTCCACCTGATCCGACAAATATTGTGTTTACTATAACTTCATTCTTCTCCACATAATCTAGAGCTGTATCAATACTATCATCCAGCAGCACCCCTGATGTATCAGAGCCGTCGCTTATCAGTATTATGGATTTGGTCTTGTCATGCGGCAAAAGCATGTTTACAGAGGTTATAAGAGCATTTCCAATATCTGTTCCTCCAGCAAGCTCAACTTGGATTGTGTCTATTGCATCATTTGCCATGCTAAGGTCGCTGATAAGCGGGGTTTTGATAAGTGATACTCCTGAGAAAGACAATACACCTATTTTTGTCTCAGCTTTTTGACGTGCTAAAAACGCTGATGCAGCCTGTTTGGCTACTTCTAGTCTGTTTGGTAGTACATCTTCTGATGTCATGCTTGCTGATGCATCTATTGCAATCACATAATCAGTTATGCTCACTTCGGCATCATGCCAGAGCACAGGAGTGCTTGATGCGATTATCAGGATCATTAATGTAATAATTCTTATGATTAATTGTCCATTATTTCTGGTCAGAAGTTTTGTTCCAGTCACTCTTTTCATAGCAGAAAAATTTGAAAATTTCATAGCTCTCTTTTTCGTATGCTGAAAAAAGTAATAATGAAGTATTATTAATGGAGGCAAAACAAGAAGAAACAGAAGCATGATTGGTTTTCCTATGATTATCTCCATGTTGCACCCATCTTCCTGAAAAATTTTAACATAGGATTATAGAATCCCTGGTCTGTTGTGAGCTGCAAAAACTTCGATCTGTTCTTTTGAAAAGTGGTAGATATAAGTTCTGTTTGTTTCATGCTGTATTGCTGATAAAGATTCCCATAATCGTGTACATCAGCATAAATAGTTTCGTCCGAATAAGGGTCCTGAATAAGTATCTGTCCTGTTGAAGACGGAAGACGCAGATCAAGGGGATCACTTATCATTATTCCAATGGTTTCATGGACCTGTGCAATGATCTTCAGATATTCAGCGAGTGGTCCGGCTTGGCCAATAAAATCACTTACAAGAAAAATCATGGTTTTTCTGTCCAAAACAGATAATGTCTGATGTATTGCTTTTCCCATGTTCTTGTTTCCGCCGTAGTTTTTCGGGTCAGCTACCTCTTTTATGAACAAGTGATACTGTTTTTTCCCCAGCTTTGATTTCACCAGCTTTTTAAGGCCATCGGCAAACAGGCAAAAACCAACAGAGTTCCCAGAGGAGACTAGTCCATAAAACAATGTATTTACAACCTCAGCTGCATATTCGCATTTTAATTTTTTTGTAGAAGACATCAGCATGCTTTCACTTACGTCAATCATGAAAAAAACATTGAAATTAACATCAAGCTTATATTCTCTTACCAAAAGTTTTTGTGATCTTTGGGAAGCTCTCCAGTCAATTCTAGCTGCATCATCTTCAGTGGAATAGTCCCTATAATCTTCAAATTCAATTCCTCTTCCTTTGAGTTTAGAAGCGAGCTCCCCTGCCATTGCAGTTGTTAGAAGGTCCTTTCGGATCTTCATGGTAAGTTCTTTTATGCCAGGGCTAAGGTTGGCATTGAAAGATTTAAGCGGCATTATTGTATTTATGGCCATTTGTTATATAAAATTTATGGTTTGAAAAAGTGCATTATCTGTGTTAATTGCTCTTGTTAGCTATCAGCAGCTGTGTAGGCACAATAGGCGGTGCTTATTGCAGAGAGTGATTTTCAGGGTTGTGCCACGCAAAATATGCAGCATATTTAAAAAAATGAAAAGACCATTCTACAAATTAAATCTTCTTTTCATGAAATACCCTACAAACGTAAGTAGGATTCCTTTTATCAATATCATAACAATAATATTGCGTGCAATTTCAAAAAAGAATAGGTCTGGGAACATTGCTTTCATATTTGAGACAGCAGGGTCAAACGCATAGTTACCTGTGAATACTATTTCATGAAATTTCAGAAACAGAGCATCAAACCCTATGGTGAAATAAATTGTTGCGATAATAACCATTGAGATGCAGATAACTATACCTGAATAAAACAGAAGCAATGAAAAAAATGATGCAAACCTTTTCTTATCAATAATATATGTGGCAAATAGCAGGCCCCAGAATAATATTAGACTCATGAGATATATTTTCCAGCATGACTCCAGCAATCTCTTTACATCAGTTAGATGATTTATCTCATCCTTATTAAAAAAACTGGGATCTAAATCATTTACTGAATGAAAATAGTCGAAGATATCTTGTGTTGCATTCTCTGTTTGGTTTTTTGTGAAAATATCATAAATATGGTACTTTAAATATTTCGATTCATAATATTTCATATTAAATAAATAGGAAAAAATGGTTGAGAATAGCACGATAGAAACTATCGATAAAACAAGAATGGCAAGAAATATTTTTTGATAAGACTTCATAGATAATTAGAAAATAACAGTTGGTAATAAAAGTTTGGCTTCGTTTATTAAAAGTTTTAATTGAATTGTAACCGTGACGCATTTTCTTAAAGAAAAGCGTATAAATATCCAACTTTATGGTTTGTGATCACCTTTAATAATATGGAGATAAAAAGTATGTCTTTGAGTTAAGTTATTGGTTAATCATCCTTATTTTACACATAAGTGTAATTGTAACTCAAGCAAATTGCTTTTTCAATATATATTCAAATGCTTTTTTTGTATCTTCAAAAAACATCTCTTTTTTTAATAGTTTGGATAATGAAACATCGCTAAACAGCCTTTTTTTGACCTCATCATTAACAGTAATAAAATAAACCAGCTTTTTTTCATGATGTCGCATTTTTATCAACTCCCTCAACCTAATTATTGCACTAGAATCAATAAAAGGCACATATCGCATTCTCAAGAGCAAGATCTTTTTTTTTGCGTCCATATGCTCAGCAACTTTTTCTTCGAAAATATTAAGAGCGCCAAAAAAGAAAGGTCCGTTTAAAGTATAGACAGACACATTATTCTTTAGATATGGTTCTTCTTCAGTCTTCTTATTAATCCATGATGAACTGGGGTCATAGTCAGACATATTTGTGATTCCTGTGGTAGTATTAAGCCTGTAAAATAGAAGGAACGAGACAAATACCATACCTGCCTGCACAGCGAATACGAGATTGGTAAATATAGTCAATAGTAAGGTTACCGAGAAGATAAGCGCTTCTCCTCTACTGATTGAGAAGATTGTCTTAATTTCATGCAGATTTATCATCTTTATTGAGACAACCATCAAGACTCCTGCCAAAAATGCTTTTGGAACAAGGGCGATTATCGACCCAAAAAATACCATATAAAGTAAAATAAAAAATCCATGAATAATTCCTGCAAATTTTGTTTTTGCGCCTTCCCTTATATTTACTGCGCTTCTTGCTATTGCAGCAGTTACCGGCATCCCGCCAAAAAATGGAACAACCATATTGCTAACTCCTTGTGCAATCAGCTCTTTGTTGGGATTATGTTTCGTTGCAGTCATTCCGTCGCATACGACAGCGCAAAGAAGTGCCTCAATTGAGCCTAATAGCGCAATTGTGAATGCAGATGGAAAAATATCTTCTATTAACCTAAGAGTAATTGGAAAAAAATGCAGCTGTGGCAGTCCCTTCGGAATCTGGCCTATTATCGGAACATTTGGCTGAAAAAAAAAGATTATACCTATTGAAATAAGGAGTGGAATTATTGACGCAGGTATGTTTTTCAGGTATTTATTTTTTTTAAGGATATTGGGAAGCAAAAGAAGCAACATAATTGTAAAAACCGTAAGCAGGATTGCTGCTATTTTTAATTCATGTATTGAGCCGAATATCTCTTTGAATGTGTCGCCGACAAATTCATGGGAACCTATACTTATTCCAAGACCATTTGCTATCTGCCCGATAAATATTATTGAGCCGATCCCTGCTGTAAACCCGGAGACAACAGGAATGGGTATGTAAGATACGGCTTTTCCCAGGCCAGCTAATCCTAATGCAAGTTGGATCATCCCTGCCATGAATCCGGCAAGAAGAAGCCCTGTAAGCCCATAGCCTTTTACAACAACCAAAATAACAACCACCATGGCGCCGGTCGGACCGGTAATTGAGAATTTCGATCCGGCGAGTGATGATGCTAAAATACCTCCTATTATTGCTGTATAAAGACCAAATACAGGCTCAAGTCCAGAGGCAATCGCAAATGCAATCGCAAGGGGAAGAGCTACAATAGATGTGATGAATCCAGCTTTTAGATCTGCCAAAAAATCATGCAAAAAATATACTTTCAGACCGTTATTTTTTAATCTCATATATCGACGCCTTCAAATTCTTTGGCAATGTTTGTTTTTTCTGCCCTTTTTTTATCCTTCTGCATCTTATCCATGCGTTTTCTCAAATCAGCTTCTGAGATGACCTGTTTTTCAATAAGCAAATCTACAACAGCGTTCAGCATTTCATTGTCTTCTTCCACTAATTCTTTGTTTTTTGCCATTTTTTCACCATGTCTAATGAACTTGAGCTTTATTAATATAATTGAGTAGTATTAAAAGATACTACAGAAATGCTTTCATATTAGAGTGCAGCATTAAGTTGAGGTTTCTTATTTGAAAATATTTTAACTAGTATTACTATGATTAATGTGCTGAAGAGAACAGATGGGGCAAATAAAGATAGAGCCAGATTATCCTTGAATATGCCAATCCTTCCAGCCATGATTAATACAACCAAGCTTTCAACATCGACAGACAATAATGATGAGCTTATCAGCGCAGGCATCTCAAAATTATTTTTCTTCATGAATATATATGCCACTATAAATCTTACTCCACAATAAAGCAGGAAAATTACTGCTGCAAAAAATAAGTTATTTAGCAGATCATGCAAATTTATTGAGAGACCAAACCAGACAAAAAATAAGGGGACAAACAATCCAAATGAGATAGATTTCAGCTTATCAGAAAAGCTTTTTGTCTCTGAAAAGGGGGTTCTTGTAATTATTAGGCCGGCGATAAAAGCTCCTAGGACGCTTGAAAACCCTATAGCTTCACTTAGGTAAGCTAATGCTAACACTAAAATTAATGCGAGTGAAAATTCAGCTTCTTCTATATGGATCTTCATGACGAATTTAGATAATCTGGAAAGTGAAAACATGAGTATGACTGTTAGGGCAAGAAATGCTACGACTTCTCCAAACTGCACAGCGATGCTTATCAAGTTTCCTTTAAGGAAAAGTGATACGATAGTGAAAATGGAAAGCCCAGCTATTATATTTGCTATCGCGGATCTCAAGACTATTTTTCCTATAGGCTGGCCGATAAGTCCATGAGATATGAGAATATGCGCAGGAACGCCTATATCAATGATAGCGAAAGCGATTGCAAGGGTTATTGACTGTATAATGTTTAAGTTTACGCCAAAATAAGGAGACACAAAATAAAAGAAGATTGCCATCCCGATTCCTGTAATGAAGAGAAGCATCAGCCCAAGGTCTATTGCCTTTTTATCCTTGATTATCTCTTCAACATTTTCCTGTTTCATCCCCGCAATAAACAGGATCAAAATTGAGCCTATCAGCCCAAAAACCTCGATTTTTTCTGCGGGCACAAGGTTAAGCATCGATTGCCCAAAGAGCAAACCTACAAGAAGTTCACCGATTGATGAGTCAAGCCCTATCTTATCAAAGATTGAGCCTAGTATCTTTGCAGAAAGTATCAGCAACACCAATATCAGGAGTATGTTTTCTATCATTTTATCTTCAAATGCCTAAGAAGCAGCCCTTCAGTTATCACTCCGACAACCTCCTCTTTCTTATTTAGTACAGGCATCTCATTCACTTCTGCGCCGGCAAGCCTGAGTGCTACATCCATCAATTTTTCGTCTTCATAGCATGTGATATCATGCTTTCTCATCAGTTCTTTCGCGCTTACTGCAAAGAATTTTTTCTCTAAGTCAAATGCAAGCTCTACACCAATATCTTCATATGATTCGTTTGGAAGAAGCATCAAGAATAAGTCATTTTCATGTATATCACCTAGAAATCTTTTATTTTCATCTGCAATAATAAATATCAAGGCGTTTTTATTCTTTTTTGCAAGGGCCAGCAGATCTTTTTTACTGGCATCCTGATGAATAAACACCGGCCTACGCATTATCTCTTTTATTTTCATAAATTTAATCAATTAGGATTGTTTAGGTTTTAAATCCTTGTAGTATAAATAACTACCACAATATTAATAAGTGATTGCGCAATACTTCAGGCAATGATGGATATATTAGAAAATATTGGTCTGACCAAAAGTGAAATAAAAGTTTATCTTGCGCTTCTTGAGCAAAATACAGGGACGGCAACAGAGATATCAGAAAAAACAGGGCTCTACAGAAAAAATGTATATGACGCATTCTTAAGGTTATCCAAAAAGGGATTGATAAGCTCTTCAAATATAGATGGAAAAAAGTTTTTCACAGCATCGGCTCCAGAAAAGCTACTTGAGTTCTTGAATGCAAAAAAAGAAAATGTAAATCAAATAATGGGTGAGCTAAAAAACCTCTATAAGTCAAAGCCACTTAGTGATGATGCGCAGATCTACAAAGGAAAAGAAGGGATAAAGACAATCTTTGAAGACATATTGAAATCCAAAGCGGATTATGACAAATTTGGGACAGGTGAAAAATTCATGGATATGCTTCAACATTATTATTTAGTGTATCAGAAGAATAAATCAAAATATAAAATAAGATGTAGGGCAATATACAGCGAAAATGAAAGGAACGAGCCTTTTGTCAAAGAATTTATTGGAAAGACTAAATTCTTATCCAAGAAATTCATAAATCCAGCAACAACTATAATATATGCAGATAGGGTTGCAATAATCATTTGGAAAGAAACGCCATTTGGGATATTAATACATAGTAAAGATGTGGCGGAGAGCTATAGATATTATTTCGATTCACTTTGGGAAATGGCATTAAACTAATTCTCTTAATGCAATATACTAATAATAGTCAATTAAGCATAGTAATATTTTCCTTTTGATTTTTGTTCTCTGTCTTTTACAGAGTTAGGCTTATTTATCCTTGGTCTGCGGCTGGTCTCATCCCTTCTCATTGTAATCTCAAGCCTTTCTAGAAGCATGTTCATGCCTTCTTCCATCTCAAATGGACCCATCGCTGTGCCGCGAGCTGCTGGAACACCTTCGAAGACAAGCAGCCTATCAGAAAGATAATCTAAAAATAGGATATCATGATCAACTACAAGGGCGCTGATTTTTCTTAGCTCCACAACATTTGAAATTACTTTAGACACAACTAATCTCTGTTCGACATCAAGATAAGCAGATGGCTCATCCAGCAGAAGAAGCTCGGCGTCCCTTGACAGGCATAAGGCAATTGCAACTCGCTGAAGTTCTCCACCTGAAAGTTCGCAAATCTTTTTTAGAAGCAGAGGTTTAATGTCAAGCGGCCTAATAATCTCAATTTCATATTTCTGCAAGGCGTCCTGCAATATTACCATCACCAATTCTTCTGAAGATGAATTCAGGTATTGAGGTTTATATGAGACCTTGATTTTAAAATCCAGTTTTCCGATATCTGGCTCAAATTCACCAGCAAGAAGTTTAACAAAACTAGTTTTTCCTATACCATTCTCACCTAGTACACCCACTTTCTCGAATGTCCTGATAGTGCCTGGCCGCGCTTCCAGTTTGAAATCACCAAGTTTTTTCTCCAAATGAGGCCAAGTCGCAATGGATATGAATTCATGGGTCCTGAAGGGCTGTTTTATTTGGAATTGTATCTTGTGATCCCTGAACCTGATATTCTCTTCTTTGAGATATCCTTCCAGGAACGTGTTTATGCCGTTTTTTGTCGGTCTCATCTGGCTTACAACTCCAAATGCACCAGCAGTCCCATACATAATATGGATCATGTCAGCAATATAATCAAGCGCAATGAGGTCGTGCTCAATCACTACTACGGCAGTATTTTCATCCGCAAGTTTTTTGATCTTTTTGGAAATTTTTAGTCTCTGTTTTATATCCAGATAAGAGGTTATCTCATCAAAAATGTATAGGTTTGCTTTTTTGAGAAATGTTGCGGCAATTGCAACGCGTTGGAGCTCTCCTCCGGATATATGCTTAACTTCCCTTTCCATTATCTTATCTAATTCAAATTCTTCAACAATCTCATTCAGCATTTTTCTCTCATCCACTTTTGCCAGAAGGTCTTTGACTTTTCCTGAAAATTGTTTTGGTATCATGTCGACATGCTGAGGCTTGTATGCTGCAATGATTTCCTTTTTCTTAACTTTTTCAAAATAAAGCTGCGCTTCTGTCCCTTTAAAATAATCTATTATCTCGCCAATCTCGCAGGTATCTGCTTTTCCAAGATTTGGGCTCAGTTCACCTGCAAGAATCTTGATTGCAGTACTCTTTCCGATTCCATTTATCCCAAGGATTCCGACTACTTTGCCAAATGAGGGTATTGGAAGATTATATAATGCAAAGCCGTTCTGGCCATATCTATGTATAGGATCTTTGGTCATTGCTGCAGGGAGATTTATTATCTTGATTGAATCAGGGGCTTGGTTTGAGCATATCCCGCATCCGATGCAGAGTCCCTCATCTATAAAAAGCTTAGAGCCTTCAATATACATGCATTCATCTCCTTTTCTATTGATTGGGCACAGGCTTTGGATATATTTTTTTTTATCAATATCCTTAAGCTTGTTGTTATCAACAACCGCGATTCTTCTTGCCATACAGCTATGAATTTCAAGAGAATATTTAAAGGATTTGGTGCTGCGTAATAGTTCAGTGATCTGAAGTTTTCGTGCAAACAGCAGTGCCAGATTCGCATAAGATCTTCTTGTGAATATCGACATTGCCCGTAGGGCGCATCCCCATTGCCCTTATGAATATGAAAAAAATGATGCTTATAATAAGGGCACTGCTGCTATTTGCACAACACTAGACTTGACTATTACAGTGCTGCTTCAGAAGAAAGTGTGCCAAAATCATTTGCTTAATTTTATTTTTGCTTCAATTAATTTTGGCTGCATCAATCAATTTAATTTTTTGCGACGGTCTGATTAATTTTTACTTGCTGGAAATTAATTATTCAATTAGGAATAATTTTTTATTTTTTATTCATATATGAATGACAAAGTATTTAAATAATGCTGCCAATAAAGTTTATAAAAATTAAAAAGGTGATAGCAAATGCCAGTTAAAAAAAAGGCAGCCAAAAAACCAGCAGCTAAGAAGAAGCCGGTTAAGAAAGCAGCCAAAAAAACTAAAGCTAAGAAAAAAAAGTGATAGTGCAGTTTATGCACAAACAACTTCTTTTTTTCTTTTTTTTTCTAAATTGCACCAATGTTTATATATTTCCGCGCGTTATTTCTGAAATATGGAAAAAATAAAGGGATTTGTCATCTATCCTACCTATAGGATTATTGATAACAAGGCGTTTGTCTATCTGTTTGGAAGACTTGAAAACGGAGAATCTTTTCTTACAATAAATTATACTAAGCCATATTTTTTCATTAGATCAAAAGACACTAAAAAAATAATTGATAATGCAGACATTAAATATGAAACAGAGTCCACCAATATGAAAAATTTCTATGAAGAAGAAGTCATAAAAATCATTGGGGAAGTACCAAGCGATATTCCAAGAATAAGAAACTATTTCCAAAAATTTGATGTACCTACCTACGAAGCAGACATTAGATTTGTTTATAGGTATATGATAGATAAGGGAATAAGGGGCTCTCTTGAAATCAAGGGTGAATATAAAAAAGGAAACTATGTGAACCGAATATATGAAGAACCCGAACTTTCGCAGTGTGAATATATCCCTGACCTAAGGGTAGTATCCATCGATATTGAAACATCGATGGATATAAAAAATATTTATTGCATTTCTCTTTTTTCAA
Source organism: archaeon (assembly GCA_043826135.1). Lineage (GTDB taxonomy): Archaea > Nanobdellota > Nanobdellia > Woesearchaeales > GW2011-AR15 > GW2011-AR15. The sequence continues at coordinate 4,261 of JBDRQT010000027.1, read as the reverse complement.
ATGATTTTTCAAAATCACTAATTGTATCTGACAAAAAAGTTTCTAATGCAGAGGTTTTCAAAACAGAAGCAGAAATGCTCAATAGATTTAAGGAGATCATAATAAACTATGATCCAGATATAATTACTGGCTGGAACCTGATCGGATTTGACCTGAAGGTACTAAGAGATAAATTTCAGGAGCATAAGATCGATTTTGTCCTAGGAAGAGCTGACTGGCCATGCGTTGTCAAAATCCATGATAGTTTTCTAAAAGATCCTACAGCGGATTTTCCAGGGAGGATGGTCCTTGATGCAATGCAGCTGATGAGAACCTCATTTATAAGGCTTACTGACTACAAGCTGCAGACAGCGGCAGAGGAGATTCTTGGAGATTCAAAAATCAAGCTTTCTTTAGATATTGACAAAGGTAGAGAGATTGAAAATCAATATAATAACCATCCGGAAAAGCTTGTTGATTATTGTCTGAAAGATGCTGAACTAGTGATTAAAATACTTGAAAAAAAGAAAGTAATTGGGCTATCTGTTCAAAGAAGTCTCCTAACTGGGATGCAGCTTGATAGGATTAAAGCTTCGATTGCAAGCCTTGACAATCTCTATATAAGAGAGGCTATGAAGAGAGGATATGTGTGCAAAACATCAAGCAGCAACGACAGATCCTTCAGGATTAAGGGAGGATTTGTGCGAGATTCAATTCCCGGTATCTATGATTTTATTGATGTCCTGGATTTTAAAAGCCTGTATCCAAGCATCATGAGAACATTCAATATTGATCCTATTTCCTTCATTCCCAAGGAATTGCACTCCAAGTACAATGAGCATGATGTAATTGCTGCGCCGAATGGTGCTTGGTTCAGAAAAGAATCAGGTGTGCTTCCCTTGATACTTCAGGAACTTTGGCACAGAAGAGACGTGGCAAAAAAAGCTAAGAATGCTGAGCAGAGCTATGCTATCAAGATTACAATGAATTCTTTTTTTGGTGTCCTCGCAAATCCAGTGTGCAGGTTTTATTCTTTAGATATGGCGAATGCCATCACACATTTCGGGCAATTCATAGTGAAGAAGAGCGCAGAAATTGTCGAGGATAAGGGGCATGTGGTGATTTATGGGGATACTGATTCCATATTTATTGAAACCAATGCAAATGGGATGGAAGATGCAAAAATTACAGGAGAGGTTGTGCAGAAAATTGTGAATGATTATTGGGATGAATACACAGCGAATCTGAAGATAAAAAGCTATCTAGAACTGCAGTTTGAAAAGACATACATCAGGTTCATGATGCCAAAGATAAGGGGAACAGAGATAGGTGCAAAGAAAAGATATGCCGGCCTTCTCTTAAAGGATGATAAGGAAGTGATTGATTTCACAGGACTTGAATTTGTCAGAAGGGACTGGACAAAAATCGCAAAAAAATTTCAGCTTGAGCTACTTGACAGGATCTTCCATAAAAAAGAAGTTGTAGGATACATCAAATCATTTGTAGATGAACTGAAAAAAGGAACATACGATGAATTATTGGTCTACAGGAAATCCATTAGGAAAGATTTGGATAAATATGTGAAGACAACTCCTCCGCATGTGAAGGCAGCCAGAAAGTTGGACAAGGTGACAAGCAGCATAATTGCTTACGTGATGACTACTGATGGTCCGGAGCCTTTGCAGAAAGTAGAGCATAAGCTAGACTATGAACACTATATAGAAAAGCAGATAAAGCCGATAGCTGATTCAGTTTTAGGATTTTTTGACACAAATTTCGATGATCTGCTGCTGGATTCCAAGCAGACTAATCTGTTTGGGTACTGAAAAATCATCTAAATCATCAACAATAATAAGGGTCTAGCGAGCAGGCTGAACAGTATTATGTTAAAAAGTGCATTTGTGACAGCGTATGGCAGATATTTCGGCAGAAAGCCTGGCGACGTGATACCAGTAAATAATACATTGTTGAAATTTATCCCTAAAGTTATATAGAATCCCAGTTGGCTGATATCTGCTGCCGGCATGAAACCTGAAATTATGGCAGCTACGCAGTATGCCGGTATCACCCAGAACCAATATGGCCCGAAAAAACCTCCGGTTGCAAGATGATATAGAATAAGTATAAAAGTCAGCACGCAGGAAGTCCACGGCCCGTATTTCATTCCGGTGAGGACTGCAATCAAAGTGACCAGCTCTATTCCGATTGATCTTATCTGTAGGTTGTTTATTATAAAACTTAGGCCGAGGCTAAGCAGTATCAAGACAAAGAGCACAAGCAGCCCCTTGAATATAAAAAACAGAAGCACGATGATTGCTATGATCTTGAGTGCTCTTGATAGTAATTTCTTATGTTTCTTATCCATATTTCAGGATATTGGTGAACTCAATTTAAAGATTGTGCTATTTTGACAACAATTATTGAATAATTGAAAAAGGGAACTATTTTTAATCAGTCCATATTTGTAATTAATGTGAATTCTGCCAAAGCAATTATAATTAAGGATAACAAAATTTTAATGACAAAACTTTGTGTTAACAATAAATTCATATGGGCGCTGCCCGGTGGCAGAATTGAAGATGGCGAAACAGCTGAGGCTGCACTTAAAAGAGAATTAATTGAGGAACTTGGAGCAGAAATTAAAATCATCAGGTTGCTTGGAGAATATCATTTTTTCAGAGAGTTTGATGGAAAAAGGGTTGATTGCAAAGGATATGAATGCATATTGTCAACTCCTGAGGATGAGTTAGTGATTGAAAAACAAACATTGGAATTGAAATGGGTTCCGCTAATGAATATTTCAAAGTTTGCACCACAAAAAATTGAATTTGAAAAATTAATCAATAAAATAAAATTTGATTAGTATCTATAATGCTCACTCTTATACGGCCCATTCTCAGGAACTGATATGTAATTCGCCTGCTCTTTTGTGAGTCTTGTAAGTTTTACGCCTATCTTATCAAGGTGGAGCCTTGCGACTTCCTCATCAAGCTCTTTTGGCAGCATATAAACCTCAACCTTAAGGTCTTCTTCCCATAATTTTAGCTGAGCCAGAACTTGGTTCGTAAATGAAGTGCTCATTACAAAGCTAGGATGGCCTTTTGCATTTCCAAGATTGACAAGTCTTCCTCTGGAGAGTACGATAAGTGAATGCCCATCAGGGAAAGTGAATTTGTCAACCTGCGGCTTGATGTTCATTTCCTTAATACCAGGATATTTTTCAAGCTTGTTCATCTCTATCTCATTGTCGAAATGGCCGATATTGCAGACAATAGCATGGTCTTTCATCTTTTCCATATGCTCGATTCTTAGAACTTTGCAATTCCCTGTTGCAGTAACAAATATATCAGCCTCGTTAAGTGAATCTTCAACTGTCTTTACTTCATACCCTTCCATGGCAGCCTGGAGTGCACAGATCGGATCTATCTCAGTCACGATAACTCTTGCGCCAAACCCTCTCATTGACTGCGCGCAGCCTTTACCGACTTCACCATAACCGCACACAACAACAGTTTTTCCTGCAATCATCACATCTGTTCCTCTTTTAATGCCGTCTGCAAGGCTTTCCCTGCAGCCGTAGAGATTGTCGAATTTAGATTTTGTAACTGAATCATTCACATTAATAGCAGGGAACAATAATTTTTTTTCTTTCATCATCTCATATAGCCTATGTACACCAGTTGTGGTCTCTTCGGAGACACCTTTTATTTCTTTTAATGCTGAGGTCCATCTGGTTTTGTTTTTCTTGTATTCTGATTTCAGGACAGCCATTAATTCCCTTAGGTCTTCACTTTCATTGCTGAAATCTTTTTCCAAAAGTGATGGATTCTTTTCTATTTCTATTCCTTTATGTATCATCATGGTGGCATCTCCGCCATCATCGACTATTAGATTAGGCCCTTGGCATCCAAAATCCAATGCTTTTGATGTGAATTCCCAGTATTCTCTCAAGGATTCTCCTTTATATGCAAACACGGGAATTCCAGCTTTTGCAATGGCTGCAGCTGCAGGGTCATGGGTGGAATATATATTGCATGAGGCCCATCTCACATCTGCCCCGAGAAGATGAAGTGTCTCTATAAGGACCGCAGTTTGCAGTGTCATATGAAGGCTGCCTGTTATCCGCGCTCCTTTCAAGGGCTTTATTGATCCATATTTTTCCCTAAGGGACATTAGCCCAGGCATCTCTTTTTCCGCAAGACCTAGCTCTTTTCTTCCAAGTTCTACCTGGTTAATATCGTTTACAATATAATTCACTGTATTATCCATAATGACACCTCAC
>JBDRQT010000026.1:0-46716 GCA_043826135.1 archaeon | reverse complement strand
AAACAGAGATAACAAAATGATAGATATACAAAAAACGTACAATGAAATATTTATTCCTGGATCAGATGTTCTAAATCTTGCTGGAAGTTCAACTTTCTCCAATCTGGAAAGCAAAACCAGCACTAAAAATTTAATTTTGATACCTATTAGCTTAATTGAAGAATTGCAAGCGCCCAATTCATATATTGGCCTTGGTGGCGAGGATGTTTTAATGTTTCTAAAGGGATTGCCGGACCCTCAAAGAGTTTCCTCAAATGGAAAGACTGTGCATTTTTATGAAGCATCAGACCATCTAAATATTGGTGTCATACTATCTGAATCAGATTTTGGCACAATTGATGATGTAATAACTTCATTAGGTCTGAAATCAAAGTCTGAAAAGCCAGTCATCCTAACAAATGATCCTACTGTACATTTGAAATTTAAACGAGAATCAATTGATGTGCAGTCTCCAAAATTTTTGATGGTCAACCAAGGGATCGTCAATGAGGGAATTGTAGATGGCAACGACGAACTTTCAGCAGCTATACAAGAACAGTCCGGTAAATTGCCCCTGGATGCTGTCCTTAAAATTCTAGATAGAGACACTCTTTATCGAAATCAGTTTATCAGGCTTACAAACCCAATAAAACCAGACAGGGAGCAATTTCTTAGGGTTACGAGTGATTTGGACTGGAATAAGACCGGTGACAGAATCGTTGGTGAAAGAAACAAGAGAGTAGTAACCCTTGGACATGACGAATATGGAAGAAATTTCTCTGCCTTCGGAATTTCACCGCTAGATATGGAACAATATCTGGCACTTAAATATGCCATTTTGAATCGTGAAGTTTCCCTTGGTTTCATCGCGGGCAGTCAAGGCAGCGGCAAAACTCTGCTTAGTTATATCGGTGCAGTTAAACAGATTGTGTACGATGGAGGCAAAGATTTGGCGCCATATAAGCAAATCCTGCTTTTCAAACCAAATGAACTCATAGGTGGTTCAAGAAGGGATGTCGGATTCTTACCGGGTTCATTATATGAAAAACTTAAGCCACATCTGGCGCCATATGAAGATTCACATAATGAATCTGAGTTGAGTTTATTCTCCTTTGAACAAATGCTAAGACATCCTAAACATGATAATGATTTTGGCGCTAAAAGAGAGACACAAGGACTTGATAATGCATTGCTGCCTGATACCAACGCAGCTGTTGAGATCGTTTTTTCAGGATTTTTAAGAGGTAGGTCTTTTAGGAATTGTATTGCCCTAATTGACGAAGCTCAAAATTTTACACCTTACGAAGTAAAAACAATAATTCAGAGACTAGGTGAAGGATGTAAAGCGATTATTATGGGAGATCCGTATCAGACGGATAATCCATTTTGTTCTAGAGAGATAAATGGACTTACACATGCGATCAATCATTATATTGACAGGCCATACACTGCACTTGTCAAGCTAAGCAGAAATTATAGAAGTCAAATGTCAAAGGAATCAGATACTTGGAGAGTCTTCGGCACTTGAACAAACAAATTATTGGCCATTGATGCGTTTTTAATCAAGCCTATAAATAAGCCAACCCTTATTTTTTGGCCTTCTCACTGATTATCGCAGAATTTCCTGAAGGGTCAGTTATGATCATAGTTAGCTTTTCCCTGCCCCACACAACCTTCTGAAGCTTTTTCAGCTGGTTCTTGGCTTTTTTCCTCACTGCCGGATCCTCATCATCCTCTTGGGACTTGATGATGTTCTTTATCCTGTTTAGCACTCCTTCTACATTTGTTATGTATCCATTGGATGCAGGACCCGGAGTTACCTCAACCATATGAGGAATCTTTATTGTTGCCTGGCCTGATTTTATTATCCTTATGCTCATATCAGCTTCGCTGTCTATCTCAAGAGTGTACTTCACAGCTTTTCCAGAGCTTTCAAGCTCTACATCAGCCATGTGATAGTCGCATTCCTGGCAATCCATAGAAAAGATAAAAGCCATGCCAAAATGAGGTATTTCCCTATCCATCTCTCTTAAAGTGAGAGTGCTTTTATGGCACATCGGGCAGGGCTGCCCTGCCAAAACATTAGGCTCTTTATCCATGTTTTAAATAAAAATTATGCGGTTTTTAAAGTTTATTGTTGGGATAGCAAAAACTTTTTAAACAATCACCAAATTCAAAAGGACATGGCTACTGAAAGTGTCGAAGTTCTCATTGAAGGCGGAAAAGCGACTGCTGCACCGCCCCTTGGTCCTGCACTAGGTCCAATGGGTGTTAATATAGGGCAGGTTGTATCAGAAATTAACAAAAAAACGCAGGATTTCAAAGGAATGCAGGTTCCTGTCAAGGTAACCATAGATAAGGACACAAAAACATTCACTATTTCAATCGGAACACCACCAGCTTCCCAGCTATTAATTAAAGAAGCAGGCATTGCAAAGGGGTCAGGAAATCCCGTAACTGATTTTGTCGCAGATTTAAAGATTGAGCAGGTAATAAAAGTTGCAAAGATGAAAGAAGATGCTCTTCTGGGAAAATCAAACAAAGAAAAAGTCAAGGAAATTCTCGGAACATGCAGAAGCATGGGTATAATGGTTGAAGGAAAACCTGTTCCAGAGACTATGAAAGAGGTGGACTCTGGCATATTTGATGAAAAGATCGCATCAGGAAAGACTGAACTATCTGCTGAGGAGCTTAAAGCGCTCAGCGAAGAAAGGAAAAAGATGCAGAAAGAACTTGAAGAAAGAAGAACCGAGTACACAGCTAGGGCAAAGTCCATTCTCGCAGCACACGAAGGCAAGCCAAGGAAGGAGATTGAAGCAGCGATGGTCGCTGTAAATATCCCAATGCCAATTATCCATGAGGTCTTGCCTGAAGAGAAGAAGGAAGATGCCAAGGGAGCTCCAAAAGGCGGAACACCTGGAAAAGCAGCTGCTCCTGCAAAAAAGTAGTTCTAAATTTTTGTATTATTATTATTTTCATAATTTCTGTTTAAAAAAAGAATTAGAAAAAAAATCAATTATTGAACACAAAGACATTTCCGTTTTTATCTCTTGCTATCTGATTGAATCTCATAAGGAGGATATCGTATACAAATTTGATTTCAGTCTGCCCAAATGCAATTTTTAGTACCTCTTCAACAGTGTCCTGTTGGTATTCAACCAGTATCTTTTCACTTCCTTGGACAAACATGAATGTCCTGATTATCCTGTCTGCTTCAGTCAAAGCAAAAATCTGCTCTTTGTTATATCCTATGTTTCCCAGGTATGTCAGAGCTTCATCATACATCTGCTTGAGCGTTGCACCAGTACTTCTTAAAGCTTTAACTGAAATTTGTCGTTTCATAGCAGTAGTAAATGTGTCTTAAGTATTTAAATCTTTCGATTGTGTTACTATTCTTGAGTGCTAACATAATTTGGAAAAATATATATAACTGCTTATTTGAAGTAATACCATGGCAAAACAAAAAACACAAAAAAGAGTAGTTCACAAAGAAGAAGAGGAGTCCTGCTGCGCAGGGCATCATGCACACTGCGAAAAAGCTGTAAGTGTTGGTTATGCACTAGGGCTTACAAACGCGCTCTGTCTTGCATTTTTTGCACTATCTGCAATGACAGTAGGCTATGGAGTAGCATGGGTAAGGTTACTGGGCAGTATTTATCTGGGTTATGAAGCCAGTTGGGCTGGACTATTTTTCGGTCTTTTCTGGGGATTTGTCAAAGGATTTTTGGCAGGGTTTGTGTTCATGAAAATCTTTTCTCATTTCGGCTGCTGCAGGAAATAATTTTTAATTTTATTTAGAAATTCTTTAATTATATCGGTTTTCAGGTCTGGAAATGTCCAAGAAAAACTTTTCCACTCCTTTTTTTCATATACTAGTTCCAGGTCGGCATAGACACCAGCTCTCAGGTAAATCCTATGCGGCCTGGGCTTAAAAGTGGCAAGAACCAGTGAAGTTTCAGATAAATACCCAACATCAATGTTCACTAATCTTTTTTTCCCGGATGAATATCTCTGCTCAAGTTCAAAGCAATATCTCTTTATGATAGGAAGCGCATCAGGTTTTATCATGCAGAAACAAAAGTAAGTCTTCTTAAGGCTGCGGCCGAATTCATGCTGATAGAAATTTGTGAAGTCAAAGTCATATTCAGGGGATGCTGCCTCACATGTTCCATATCTATCTTCTAAAACTGATAATAATTCTAGTGCAGTGCCTCTATTCCCTAGATCATACATCATACTGATTATCAGCCTTACAGGTTTTACATATTGAGGCTCAGACATCCTTTATATAGGATTGGTGCACGAATATATAATATTTACCTGACGATATTTGCGAAACCTTTTTAAGCACCTCCTTTTTCCAAAGAAGGTATGAAACTACCTAAATCCCGAAGAACATACTGTCCTTTTTGCAGAAAACACACAGAGCATAAGGTGTTTCAAGTTAAGAAGGGTCAGCCTAGTTCACTTACCTATGGGTCCAAAACAAGGGCCAGGATGAGAGGGAAGGCCAGGGGTATGGGTAATCTTGGAAGATACAGTAAACCTGCAGTCACCAAGTTTAAGATGACCGGTAAGAAGCAGACAAAGAAGACAGATCTTAAATTCCAGTGCGCTGAATGCAAGAAGTTTCACCTTCAAAGGAAGGGATTCAGGGCAAAAAGACTTGAGATTGTCTAAAGATAATTACTTATTTTTATTATTTCAGCTCTTTCTCTTGATATAAGGACCTGCGCTATCTCAGAATCCAATCTCGCGATGTCACCAGGCTTAAATGGGCCATAGAATTCAAGTTCTTTTCCTACAAATTTAGGAACATCTGACGTAAACCTTACTGTTGTGTACTCTATCTTATCTACAGCCTCTTCTTCAATTGGTTTCTCTATTACTAGAGGGACTATTCCTTCAGAGAAAGGCAATTTGGCGTTGACAAGTTTCAGAAGTATTCCTTTTCTGCATACATCAAGCGGTTCTATAAGAGCTTTGATGAGATTTTTTTCTTCTTCTAATAAGGCTGATTCATCAGGCAACGGTTTTCCGGTCCTGCTCCGGTCTATTGCAAGCAGCACAATCTTCCTTTCTCTTCTTTCATAAAGTTCCTTGATCAACTTCCTGGCGCTTATTATCTGTGTTTTTATCCTGTCAATCTCAGAAGGCACATTTTTATTTCTTTTTGCATCTTCATACGCCTGAAGTTTTGTCTTCAGGTAATTCACGATCTGGCTGTATAACTCAGGAGAGAGCTGCTGGAGCTGTTCTGCATTCTTCTCATTCCTCAAAAGTTCAAATATGTTCTCGTAAGTTATTACAGAATCCCCCATGCTTCTAAATAAGCCAAATTTATATATAAACTGATTGTTTTTTTAAGCTATTAAGATAGAATCAATATTCATCAAGCTTAGTTTCTCTCTCATATTTGACTATGGTTGTAGTCCCGTCTGGCCCGCCCATCTGTTTTTTTGTTGATATAAAACTGTTTCTGCTAAGAAAATCAATCTTTCTCTGGAAAGTCTTATAAACACCTTCCCCGTTATTTGATTTGTATATATCAAAGAGCTCGCCTATTTTTTTCCCAGTGTTCTCTTTAACAATCTTCAAGACCAGCTGCTCATCCTCCTTGAGCTCCGCAGAGTCCTTAACTTTAAGTTCTGATATCTTCTCTACTGCAATCTCAACATCCTTTACTTCAATCCTTTTTGAGGCTCTGTCTTCTGCAATGTTTCCAGCTTCCTTCAAAAGATACAGGCCTGTCCTGACATCTCCTATCTCAGCAGTCTTTTTTGCCACCAAGCTAAATGCAGCAGGTTCCCAGACATTTGGGACAAAGGCGAATTTCAGCCTTTCAGAAAGAATTCCTCTAATCTCAAATGCATTGTATTTCTTGAACTCAAGCATCTCAAGGTTCAGTCTGCTTTTTATCCTTTCATCAAGATTTATTGCCCATTCCTTATAATTCGTGATCATGATTATGGTTTTCCTATAGATCTGCTCAAGGATCATATAAAGAAAATCCAGGTCTTCAACTTTATCTATCTCATCAAAGCAGAGCACAACACTTTTTTTATTCAGGTCTTTTTGTATGATGTTAAAAAGTTCTTCTGTTTTCTTATTATGGGTGAACTTGTAATTCAGTGCTTCGCAAATCTCGATTACAATCTTATAGGTAGTGTTCTTTTGCCATGTATTTATGTAAATAGGGAATATCTCATCTGTCTGCTCTTCAAGTTCCTTGAACAGGTGCCTGATTGCAGCAGTCTTTCCGACGCCCGGTGAGCCATGCAGCAGGACATTTTTCCCGCTTCTGTTAGCAAAAAGAGGCTTGATGCACATCGCTATGTGCTTCTGTTCAGGTTCTCTGTAAGGGATCATTTTAGGCAAAAAATCATAGTCGAGCGCTACAGAATCCATGAATAATGATTCTGAATTTTTCAGCATATCATCGAATAGTCCCATCTGTTTCATACTAATCAAAGAATGTATATAAAATTTGCTTTTATAAACCTGGCGTCAAGCTGTCCAGTGTGTCTAGTGGACTGATGACTTTGGTTCCTGGAGCAGCAGCATGGATATACACTTGAGTTGTCTTGGGGTCAGTATGGCCGAGCAAGGGCTGGATCGTATATAAGGGATAGCCTTCTTGTGCAAGGTGAGTTGCAAAACTGTGCCTGAGAGTATGAGGATGGATATTTTTTGAGATACCTGCTTTTTTTGAATAATGCTTCACGATAGAATAGACTGTTTTTCTATGGACCTTTCCATACCGACCGGAAAATACGTATCCCTCTTTTTCAGCCATATACTCTTTAAGAAGCGGTTGCAACTTCTTTGCTATAATGAATGCTCTATCTTTCCTTCCTTTTCCTTGCCTGACATAACCTGTCTCTTTGTCAAAATTAAAGTCAGATACCTCTAGGTTAATCACTTCTGAAAGCCTGAGTCCTGAAGAATACATAAGCGCAATCAGGAGATAATGGGTCTTATTGGTTATAATCTCAAGCATTCTTGACATTTCTTGTTTTGTCAGATATGTCGGGATCCGGGCTGGCTTTTTCGAATGTTTCATCTGCCAGTTCCAATTCCTGTTCAGGATATCTGAAACAAACGTCTTCATGGCACAGTAGGCCAAATTGACAGTGCTCGGACTCGCAGAGAAAGAGAGCTCTTCAAGATAGTCTTTCACATCCTTTTTCGTAATCCCGACAGGATCCTTTCTGCATTTCTTGAAAAAATCATTTATATAGAATTCATAGCTCTTGATGGTCCAATTGCTAAGATTCCTCCGGATCGCTTCTCTTCTGAACTTGTAAATATAATCCATGATGCCAAAGAAATCATAGTTATTTAAATATCTCACAAGGGAATGTCCAGTGAAACCTACTTAAAAAAGACAACAAAAAACCTTGGTTTAAAACATCGAAATCAAAGGGCTTACCTATCTGAAACCTCCAAAATCAAGGGTTTAGCCATAAAAAGAGTTATGTTCAATAGTTTTTTAAGAGCTATAGATTAGAAGGGGATTTGGCTATTAAGAATTTAGGACTGTCAATCTTGAAGTAACTCTTTCATCGAGTGAAGTCGGATAGATCTCTGGTTTAGCACCATTTGACATAAGTGATTCATTGACTCTACCTACATATTTTAATTTGGCATTAGGAAATAATATTTTAATTGCATTAGCAACTGCATCTGTCCTTGCTTCAAGTGTTTGTAATGCATTAGCTGGCACACAATAACCAAAAGCATTTAATTCGGGTATATATGATGCAAATTCACCAATATCATATCTTTGAACAACTCCCCATTGAATTGGCTCAAAAGTTCTTTCATGTAATTTAGATAAGATTTCTTCTTGACTAAGTCCTTCGGACTCTAATAAATAATATCCTATACTTGGCATTAAATCAGTCATATATACTTTAAATTGTAGCTTGTATTTAAACTTTTCTATTTTGTTACTACTAAATAATAGTATTAATGTAACGCCAAATCCCCTCTATTACTGAAATCTATTGCTCGCTGTGCTCGCTCGATGAAACGGCTCTTAAAAAACTACTCCTGCGCTCACTCGACGCGGCGTGTGTGCTCGGTCGCACCAGGAGGGTCGGGACTCGTCGGCAGATTACCTAGCCAGACGAGCCCTCCCACTCGGTGCGAGAACATAACAGTCGTTATGTTCAATATGACTACGACAAAAGAACCATGATGTTTTTATATGAAGGCTCACTACTTTTTAACAGATGATTAAAAGAAAGATTGCAGTATGGATTGCCTACACTAAAAACAGAAAAATTCTCCTTCAGGATAGACTTTCGATTAGTAAATTTGGAGAAGAATGGAGTTTTTTTGGAGGTAAATTGGAACCTGGTGAAACTAAAGAAGATGCTTTGAAAAGAGAACTAAAAGAGGAGTTAAATTACAATGTCTCCAAATTTGATTTTCTTGGAAGTTTTTCAAAGAAATATCGAAATCTAAAAACTAATGAAATGCTAGATGTTACAATTTATGCCTTTACAACAATGATTGAAGAGGATAAATCTCTATTCGAAATCCATGAAGGAGACGGCGGAGAATTTTTCTTTATTAAAGATGCTCGAAAACTTAAACTTGGCCCACAAGATCAAGATATACTTGATGAGCTGGATGTTTTTCTCGCAAATTAGGTTCTTTTGTCTGCGTCATACTCCTCCGCTCAAGTGACGCCTTCGCTTCGCTCAGTTGCACTTGTGCTCGGTCGTGGCAGGAGGGTCGGGACTCGTCGGTAGATTACCTAACCAGACGAGCCCTCCCACTCGCCACGAGAACATAACAGTCGTTATGTTCAATATGCCTACAGAACCAGCTTAGATTAAAACTTTATTGTGAAATAGAATAATTAGGGCATTCTTTTATTTTTACAGAAAGGGGCAATTGTTCTTAAAGATTTAATATTATATATTTTAAGATTAATGTCATAACATTTCTGGTTTTTAATGAGGTATTTGAGATTATAATGAATATTGTTCAACAGAATGGATATAGTAACTTATAATATTTTATTATATGTTACCGTTAAGGATTATTATAAATATCTGATAATTCGTTGCTCAATAATCGTTTTACACTAGAAGTATAATTACCAATTACTGTAACATCTGGTTTAAGGTAATAAGCTTTTTGACCATCTATTAACAAAACATCTCCAAATGTAGGTGAAGTAGGATTACCGCAGGTTTGCATTATTAAATATCCATCTTTTTTTGGTACGCCTTCCGCTTCCCATGCACCAAGACTACCATTTTCAGCCCAATATGAACCTTGAGTTCCATGTCCAACAAAAATTACATTTTCATATGTTGGATCATTTAATGCTGCTAAAATATCTTCTCTTGTTGCATGTGAAATCCACTTTACAGAAGAACCATTTAGGTTTTCCCTTAATGTTATGGGTGGATACATAAAGAAATCAACAAAACCATTGACTAATCGTGGGTAAGGAATACTATCAGAGCCGCTACTAAAGACTACTGTTTGGGTGTCACGTTTAAACAGATTACTAATATATGTCACAGGTTGCATTAAAGTATTTAATGCTAATGCTGAGAGGGCAGAGATACAGATTATTTTACAAACTTTATCTGTAAGTGACATTTTATCATTAATTTAAGACTATTTTATAAAACTTTCTATTATGTAACCACCATTAAGTAAATAATATAAAAGTTTGATTTATTGAGGTGTTCACGCTCAAGCTCCCCCCAGTTATATTGCCCCCAAATATTTTTATGGAAAACACTCCGTGCTTGATAAAAGAATGCCCTTTGATAGCTTACGCTTGATATGTTTTTTGATGTTTGACGCTGGTTTTTCCGGCATACTCCTCCGCTCGCTTGACACGGCAAGCGTGCTCGGTCGTGGCAGGAGGGGGTTTTGTGAGGGTAGATTACCTAACCGCTCTCAAAACCCCACTCGCCACGAGAACATAACAGTCGTTATGTGCAATATGACTACGACCAGAACTAACTAGTGGAAGGGGGAACAATCAATTTGATGGTTTGAACTTTTTTTTGATATTTAATCATTGACGGATAATTTCATAACAATTTTTATCAAGAATAAGGAACAATGGATTCTTCTTTCTCACTTGTTTACCAAAGTTTCCAGTAGAATGGGTTCCGCTGATACTTGACCCACGCATTTTTTGCATATCTCTTCTTTAAATATTCCTTTTTTAAGTTGTTTTCTAAGATCTTTATATCCTGGTTTGTTCCATATATCTAATATTTTTTCTTGATTAACATTTCCAAACACATAATCACCAAAATAATCATTACAGCATAAGATTACATCACCATTATACTTTATTACTAATCTAAATGGACCAATAAAACAAGGATCAATAATATCAAGATTATCTACATTAACAAGACCTCCACGGTTCATTAGTTTCTTTTCTGCCAGATTTTGTTGAAAATCTATTTTTTTGTTTTTTTCTGGGTCTTCTAAAACCTGTCTTAAGCTGTCAGGTATTGTTCTTCCATGCTGGGTAACAACAAATGTTTGAACATAGGGTGATAATCTATCAAAAGTTTCTATATCAAGATAATCTCCATTTGTATAGATTTTAACCTTTGCTTTAGGTAAATGTTCATGAACATAAATTAATGATTCTTCGATTGTTGGATCTAGGAGAGGTTCACCATATCTATGTGTTACGAGCCATCCCTTATAATCCATTTTCCTTAGTTGATTTATGATATTTTTGAACAAGTCCATTTCCATATATTCTTTCCCTGGGGGAAACAATGAATTTGGACAATAATCACATCTTCTATTACATTCGGTATTCTTTTCGATTTCAACATATAAAAATGAATCTGATGAACCATGTAAAAGTAAAGATTCCAAACTAAATTTCAGAATCTTTAATCTATTTTGAGACTTTTCAGAGATATTATCTAGCAAAAACTGATATGGACTTTTCAAACCTTGCTTTAGAATGCCATACAATGAATCACTCATAAAATCGATGCAATTAATTCTATATTTAAATGTATACTCAATTATACTACAATTGAAATCATTATCCAAGATATATTTTTCAAATTCTAGATATTTATTCTCGAGTTCTCTCCTATGATTGTTCCCCCACTATTTCCTAGATTAATCGCTTCGCTCTCTCGCACGTTCTGGTCTTCGTCATACTCCTGCGCTCTTGCGACACGGCGCAAGTGCTCGGTCGTGGCAGGAGGGTCGGGACTCGTCGGCAGATTACCTAGCCAGACGAGCCCTCCCACTCGCCACGAGAACATAACAGTCGTTATGTTCAATCGGGATTTTTTTTAGTCAAAAACCGTAAACTAAATCCCGACTACTGCGTTCCAACGACAAGGCGTTGGTACTCGTTCGGCTCAGGAGGCAAATTTGTGAGGGAAGATTACCTATCCGCTCTCAAATTTGCGCTCGAGCCGAGAACATAACAAGCGTTATGTCCAATTCAGAAAAAACTAAAACGTAGAAAGGGGTTGGGACTAATTGCCGTAGATATTATCATGATGATCAAAGTCGTAAAATAAGACCTTATCTTCAGATGGAAGATACTTAAAAAGTAAAACAAAAGGACCTTTGATATGAACACGTTTGTAATCTTCTAATGGTTTTCTTAGGTTTTTGTAATGATTCACATCTGGACATGACAAGACTTCACTTATTTTTCCCATAAGTGCTTCATACATAGATTTATCTCTTTTTGAGAGTTTTGAAATAGTTTTCTTTAGTGAATCTTCTATTGAAAATTTACGCATTTTCAATTTCGTCTCTCAAAGCAGATAAGCTAGTATATTCACTGAATTTACCTTTCTTTTCAAGATTTCTTATCTTTTTGACATATTCAGGTCGAAGTTCAGGTTCAAGAAGTTCTTCTTCATACTTATTTATTACAAAATTCATTGCGTCAGACTTATTTTTAAGCCCAAATTTGCCTTTGATTATAGATAAGAGTCTATCCTGATGTTCCCCTAGATTTACAACCGCTTGTACCATTTTGATTTCCTCGTATTATGATTTATAATAAAACATTATGAATTATTATATAAATCTATTGTTTTATAACGTCCCAACCCTCGTTTTTTTACTAGATTGTGCTTCGCACTAGATTTTACGTTTTTTCTGAACTCCTGCGGGCACTCGACAATGCGAGTGTCCTCGGTTCCTCCAGAGGGGGTTCTGCTCGGTAGATTACCTTACCAGAGTCAGAACTCCAGCTCGTCGGAAGAACATAACAATCGTTATGTGCAATAATTTCAGACGCTACGAAATAGAAGGGGCAATTTTCTAACAAAATATTGTTTCTGCAATTTGAAAAAATTATTTTATTAAGTTGACATTCAAAGATTGTTGACCAAACTCAATTTTATGTTTTTCGAATTCATATTTTATTTTTTTATTCAAAGAATCTGTGACGTCATCTATATACTGCAGTTTTACCCATGCATTGATTTTGATATCAACTGAATCATTACCCAGATTAGCAACCAAAACTTGATGTTCGGGCTTCAATAGTACTTTTTTCTCACTTTTTAATATATTTTTAATGACTGTAAAAACCTTTTTTAGCTCATTTGAGTATGAGACACCAATAATTATACTTATTCTTCTCGTGTCGTACTCATTGTAGTCATATATCGCATTTCCCCATAGGGTAGCATTAGGTATTGTGATTTTCAGGTTGTCTGGAGTCGTTAGTTCGCATGATGCAATACCTATCTTTTCAACTTTGCCAAAAACTTCCCCTGACTTGATCATATCACCTATCTTAAATGGTTTTGTAGCAAGAATTAATAATCCCGCTGCTAGGTTAGCTAAAACATCCTTAAGAGCAAAACCAGTGATGAAACCGACAATGCTTAAACTGGCAAGTATGGGGCCGATATCGACTCCCAGATAACCAAGAACAAATAAAAGCAATATTAACCAAAGCATCCAGACAGTGAGATTATGAATGAATTGTTCGACTGCTCTATCAAAATTAGTCTTGTCAAAGAATTTATCAATGAGAAAGTCAATAATTCTTATTATGATGTATCCAAAAATGACAATTACAATTAAGTCAATGCCTTTGTCTAAAAATATTGATAATACTTCTATCCAATCAAGGTTTTTGATGAAATCATAAAGCATGACTATTGATTATTCGCCTAATTTTATAAATCTTTTTATACTTAAATTGGTTTTCAATAACAATGCAAGAACTATTTTTTGCCTTTATAGTAGCTATGGGTATTCAGCTAGCAATGTTTGTCCCTGCATATCTTTTTAAAACGGACAAGTTAACTGATATGTCTTATGGAGTAAGTTTTATTGCTTTGGCTTTAATTTTTTTAAAGGACTTTTCTTTACCTAAACTCATTTTGACAGGAATGATTGTGGTTTGGGCAATCAGGCTTGTAACATATCTTTTGATTCGCATTCGTAAAATTCAAAAAGACAAAAGATTTGACGGAATGAGAGAGGATTTTTTTAAGTTCCTGGGTTTTTGGCTTATTCAGGGGATAAGCGTCTTTGCAGTCATGGTTTCCTCAATTCTTTATCTAACTGCCTCAACAGGATTATTTAATCCCATTGGGATTTTAGTATGGGCAATTGGGCTACTAATAGAAACATTTTCTGATCTCCAGAAATATCAATTCACAAACAATCCAAAAAATAAGGGAAAGTGGATTGCTTCAGGATTATGGAAGTATTCACGGCATCCGAATTATCTTGGAGAAATGCTTTGCTGGATCGGTGTTTATTTATTTGTTTTTCCTGGATTAAGTTCACTTAACAGAGCCAATGCCTTGATAAGCCCAGTCTTTATCATTTTGCTTATCTCCTTTGTCAGCGGAATCCCGATACTTGAGAAGAATGCAGATAAAAAATGGAGTTCTGATAAAAAATACATAGAGTATAAGAAAAAGACAAGTGTGCTAATACCATACCAAGGGCTTTGGTTATCAATTTTGTTATGTTTGTCTGCTGGCTTTTTCGGCAGTTTTTTTACTTTCACTTCTATTGGCAGCTGGTATTCCACCTTGAACAAACCTTTTTTCAATCCTCCTAACTGGCTCTTTGGACCTGTCTGGACAACTCTATATATCTTAATTGGAATCTCACTTTATATTGCTATAAAAAATGGAGCAGATAAGAAGGCAATCATTGTTTTTGGAGTACAGCTTGCCCTTAATACTTTATGGTCTATTCTCTTTTTCGGATTAAGAAATCCCTTGGTTGCATTTATTGAGATTATAATCTTATGGATTACTATCTTGATAAACATTATTTTGTTTAAGAAATTTTCAAAAAGTGCAGCATACTTTCTGATACCATATTTATTGTGGGTTAGTTTTGCAGCAGTATTAAATTTTTTCATTGTTGCTTTAAACTAAATAAATAGAAAATGAAAAAGAAAGTTACAGTGAATGACTTGATGCAAGAGGGCTATATCTATAATCTTACAGAACCTATTGGGAAAAACTTTGACAAGGATTTTAGCCCTGAACTTACACCAAAAGAGATGCTTGAATTAGGAGTATTTGGTGGAAGGTACATGACAGACTGCAAGGAAGAGTTTCCTAAAGACTGGTTCTCGAACGCAAAATTATGCCATGAGTTTCATAATCCCAAATTCAACTTTTTCGGCGTTAACGCAAGCAAGCCCCTTTCATACTGGAAAGCAAAGGGATGGATCTATGATGAGGATCCAAGAGGGTGGTTTCAATGGTACTGCCGCTATTACATGGGAAGACGAAGCCCTGATGACAAGAGGCAGATAAAACGCTGGATTATGATGAAAAGACATATCATGCAACTCAAAAAGAACTGCCCTGAGGGTTTTTTGGATTGTAGAAAAAGACAACGACAGGCTCTTCTGCATTGGGCTTATGACAGCAGGAAATACTAAGTTTTTCAACTTTTGTTTCTTAACAGATAATAACCAACAAACGAAACTATTGAACAAAGCGCAGTTCCCCATATAATATCAGCAATTGTCATTACAATAGGCCATTGTTCAAGGATTGCATAATTCGTCAAATCATATACTCCATAAACGATGAAACCATATACTGCTCCAAAAAACACTGTTTTCTTTAGTTCCTTTGACCTTGGAAGAACAAATATAATTACTCCGAGTGGTATGAGAATCCAAACCAATAATGCAGGAATAATTCTGATTGTTCGCTCAAAAGGGATAAGCTGTGCATCATAAAATCCTTTCATTAAAAAAGACAGATAAACAAGATCTATAACTAAGGTAAATACTATTATCAATATATAAGAAAGAAATTTTTTTTTCATTTTCTTAACATTTAGAGATCTCAATATATAAAATCTGCTATTTTATTACGGAATTCCCCCCACGAAACGACGAACTGAAAATTGCCCCTTGATATTTATTCTTGATTGCTCGCTGTGCTAGCTCGATTAAACTGCTCTTAAAAAACTACTCCTGCGCTCGCACGACGTGGCGTGCGTGCTCGGGTTTTGCAGAGGTCGTGCTCCTGGGAGATTACCTACCAGCACGAGCCCTTCCGCTCGCGAAAGGAACATAACATCGTTATGTTCAATAATGCTCGGCGACCTCTAACCCAATCATTAAATTTATTAGCTCATTATCTATATTCGATATATTGATTGATAAAAATGGCAGAAAAATATTATTTAGATACTTCAATCTGGATGGACTACTATGAAGACCGCAAAGACCCTTCAGAAGATATTGGTGAATATGCTTTTAAACTTCTATGTAAATTGTTAGCTTCAAAAAGCAGAATAATTGTATCATCATTTTCACTTAGGGAATTAGAAGTTGCGTACTCGCTTGATACAATTAGAGGATTGGCTCGTCCTTTTGAAAAACAGATGGAAAAAGTTGATGTTTCAGAAGAACAAAGAGAAGAAGCCAAAAAAATTGCTGATGTGAGAAAAGTGCCAAAGGGAGATGTTCTACATGCAATTTTGGCAAGAGATAACAAAGCAATTCTTATCTCAAGAGACAAGCACTTTCAACTACTAAAAGATATTTGTGAAGTTGCAAAACCTGAAGACTTTATTTAATTTTATTCTCTAATTCTTCAAATATTTTTTCTCTAATTTTGTCTCTCTCTTCATCAGTAGTTTTTCTTGAGGCTTTGCCTCTTAATTTACCTAATTCTATCATTGCTTGTTTTAGCTTGACTTCTTCAACTTTTTCCCTTAAAGCTGCTCTTATAAATTCTGTTCTATTTTGAAAGCCAGCGGTTTTTGCAGTTATATCTACGTCTTCTAAAAAGCCTTGTTCCATCTTGAAGGTTACTAGCTCAGTTGTCATATTAACAATGTATATACACTTTATATATAAATTTTTCTTTTTTCTGCCATTTTTCTATGTTTTTTAGAATTCATTATAAATTTCATGTTGGTCGGTCGCCTGCGCCTTACTTCTGCGCTCTTCGGACTCAGCGCCCATACGGTACGCTTCGCCTCAGTGCTCGACCTCACCAGGACGAGAGTTTTTTGAGGGTAGATTACCTAACCGCTCTCAAAACCCCGCTCGCCACGAGAACATAACAGTCGTTATGTTCAATAAATCTGGTGCTATTTATTAGGTGGGTAATCTCTAAAAAAATTTATAAGTTGGATGTTTCTTCTTGATTGTATGAAAAAGAATTTCTTATTATTGGTCATATTAATTTTAGTAGTTAGTATTGTTAAAGCGGCTGATTTATCCAATTTTCCAGATTATTTTAAAGGAAAAAATGCAAAAATTGTTGTTGCACCTTATGCTGATAATATTGATCAGATGACAGCAGGTGATATAAGATATATGATTCCAGGATGTGAAATAGTTTCACCTGAAGATATTAAGGAAATTAGTGAAGATATAATTTTAATTGGAAATGCTTGTGAAAATTCATGGGTTGATAAAGTTAGGAATTATCCTGAAAATTGCCGTTCTGAATTGACAAGGAGTGAAGGAATGATAGAAATGCTAACTTATAATGGCCACATAGTTCTTATTGTTGAAGGATATGACAAATATGGTCTATTTGCAGTAAGAAGCTCACTAGGAACTAAACTGACTGGTTCTTCACATAATTCTTTTGGGGAAGATAGAAGTAAATTTTCAATAGGTCAACTTATGTTAAGAAAAGATAGGATGAATTATCTGACTGATGAAAATAATAAGATACATACTTTTAAGTATGTTGATGTTGATAATATGGAACAACCCCTTGTTGAAATAGATGGGGTCTTAGCAAATGCAAGTTATGATACTTCTTATCCTTGCACCTTCAGTAGTGAACGTGTATCAAATGATGAAATTTATGCAAAAATAGAAGTTGGCCAATGTAAAAAAGAAGAAGTTGTAGTTGAAGAACAGAAAGAAATTCCAGTAATAGCAGATGATACTTCAAAAGTAGAACCAATAGATAATGTTGAAGTCAAAAACGAACAAAATATTGAGGAGGTATTGGCTACAGATACAGCATCAGATAAGAAATTCTTTTTATTTAGTTTCTTTGATTGGTTGATAGGATTGTTTAAGTAAGATGTTTTGAAATTACCCACTTTTTTTATGTACACACCAGATTTACTCCTCCGTCGCACGACTACACGTGCTTACTCGGCTTTCGCAGAGGTCGTTCCCATGAAAGATTAGCTTGACACCATCAGTCATTACTTTTTTATATCAATCCGCATTCACATATAAATATGATCTGTCTTGGCATAGAATCAACTGCACATACTTTTGGCATCGGCATAATTACTGACAAGAAGGAAGTGCTGGCTAATGTCAGGAATCTGTTTACGACAGAAAAGGGCGGTCTCATCCCAGTCAAGGTCGAAGAGCATCATATAGATGTATGTGATACTGTAATTCAGGAAGCGCTTGTTAAAGCAAAACTATCCCTGAAAGACATTGATCTCATTGCTTTTTCGCAGTCTCCAGGGCTTGGTCCATGCCTTCGTGTAGGTGCGATTGTTGCAAGAACCTTGGCAATAAAACTCAAGAAACCAATGGTTGGAGTGAATCATTGCATTGCCCATCTTGAGATCGGCAGAATGCTATCTGATTTTAAGGACCCGATACTTCTTTATGCATCAGGCGCAAATACTCAAGTTATTGCATATGACGGAGGCAAGTATAGGATTTTTGGAGAAACACTTGATATGGGGATTGGGAACTTCATAGATAGTTTTGCCAGGTATGTCGGACTTGGATTTCCTGGCGGGCCAATAATTGAGATTGAGGCAAGAAAAAGTAATAATTATATCGAACTTCCATATTTGCTCAAAGGAATGGATGTGAATTTCGGTGGCCTTCTGACTAACTTAAAGCAAAAATACAAATCTGGAAAATACAAACTAGAAGATTTATCTTACTCCTTGCAGGAGACAGTTTTTGCAATGCTTACAGAGACCGCAGAAAGGGCTCTTGCCCATACTGAGAAAAATGAACTTGTGTTGGGAGGAGGGGTTGCCTGCAACAAAAGGCTTCAGGAGATGTGCAAAATAATGTGCGATGAAAGAGGAGCGAAATTCTGTTGCCCTGAAAATCAGTTCCTGGTAGACAATGGGCTGATGATTGCCTGGACAGGCCTTTTGATGCATCAGCATGGCATCAATACAAAAATAAAAGATTCGAAGATAAACCCTTATGAAAGGACTGATGATGTTGATGTTAGGTGGAGAGGTTAGGCAAGTATTTTATTAAGTCCGCTCTGATAAGGTCTTGCTTCCAAAACGGGAAGCAAATGTATCATATCTACCATACTCATATGCGCTCTATATCTTAGATAATCATGGACGTCCTGTTCTGATGCTGTCACCTTATCGACAGGGTTTTCTTGCTGGAATAGAGCGAAATCAATATGATTCTCGAAACTATGTCTAAACTTTCTTCGATATCCAATTACCTCCTTAAATTTATTAGCGTCCATCTTCGACTGATGATCATGAAGAAGTATTTTCTTCTGTTTCTCAGGATTCGGGACAAACCCGGCTTCCGCTCTTATTGTTACAACGAGTTGATCAACATAACCTTGAATATTTGCTTCGATCACCTGCATACTTTCATCCACAAATCTGTCCCTTGCTGATTGAGAATATAGGAATCCAGCTGGATTGCCTTCGGACATATTCCTGATTTTTTGAGCTACATATCTGGCATGCAAGTGAAGAGACGGCAACGCCTCAGCCACTTCTTGAAATCCATCGATGATTGATTCAATCTGGTCAACAAGGATTCGGTGAGCTGCAGGATCAACACCATTTTCTGACGTGAGTTCTCCCAGATAATTGAAACCCTTATTTAAGAAATACTCTAGGCCATCTGAAACTGTCATTCTTTGAATAGACGTTCTCCTTCCATGAAATTCAGCAGCTTGTTCGAGGTGAGAGAGATATTGCAGGGCAAGGGCTCTTGGATAACTGAGGTCAAGATGCACTAGTTCATATTTGTCAAGTTCCCACGACCTTCTTTTGCAGAAAAAACTTCTGACCATAGCATCTTCTAAGTCCCATTTTCCCTTCTGCAATGGTCCTATTAGCTGATAAATCTTAAAATTCCCAGGCACCTCGGAAATAATAGGCTTTGATGCATCAGTCTGAAATGTTGCCACCATCTGATTAGGAGGTACATATTGAAGGATTACGCGGTTGCCCCTGGAGGTAACGACTTGGCCGCATTCCAGAACCTCACGTGCATATTCCTGGGATTGATGCTGAAGCATCATTTTCACATACTCATCTTCTGAAATTTGTTTTATATGGTTGAATTGCCTTATAACTTTCAGTTTCCCGTAGGTCTCATCATTGATTTCGATTATCCATTTACCATCTTGTTTTTCTAGCACCTTTCCAAACAAGGTTAGATTAGGGTCATCGACATATATATCCTTTCCAATCTTTACAGTGGGAAAAGAATGTTCTCCCAGCATGTGTTCAGCAGCGTCAGAACCTTCCTTTATATCGACCATACCGGTAGCCCAATACATTTCAGGTTGCAGTTTGGCATATTTCCCGATAAGATATAAGGCTCCCAAGACTGAAAAACAATCAGCAGTGGTCTTTAATTGATGCAAGAAATGGCCACCAATACCTTGTTTGATGGCATCATCTAATCCATAGGCTATCTCAAGAAATCTTTGTCTATAGAGCAATCCTGCCCTTCCCATTAATCCTGGAGACCTTGCTATATATTTTTGTGCTATCTTTTCTGCTTCAGCAATAGATTCAGGCGGGAAAGGCATTTTTCACTCATTTTAATAAATGTGCAAGAGTTTTAGCTGCGTATGGTTGAGCAGTTCTATTTAATGCTTCTCCAGCAGTTGGCGATTTTGCACTCGGCACTTCAGGCAACATATATAATTGTTCTATTTGATATGATTGGATAGTCCTATGTCCTCTGTATCTTTCATCTGCATTTTTTATTGCTTCAGAAAAATCTGTTCCTGTAAAATCCAATTCTCCTTTTGCTACAGCGTTATCCACCACAACGTGGATACCAAATGTTGTGGACACTGGGTCTGGTAATTCTGATACTCTCTGCCTTAAACCAGCCAATTGCCTTTCATAATCTGCTTGGGCAGCTTTTGCATTTCTGCCAGTTGCATGTAGTGTGTACGGTTCTAATTTTTTCTTTGCCATTTAATCACCCTTATTTTCTATGTGTTCAAATCTTAAATATAAAGATATCTATTTTATAGTCACAACACACAATATTTTAAAAATGTACTTAAGAATTTTTTATTGCTCTGATAATATTTTATATAGACTTTTACAGGGAACTTCAGTAGTTTATAAGTGAGGATCAGTAGACAAATACTTTAGGATTATTAGAGATTTGATATTTATACTCCGCACTAGATCGAAACCGAGTTTTCGTGTAATATCTAAAAATATAAGGATGATGTTGATGGTTTATCGATATAGTTTATGTCTAAACATCTAGCATTGATAGTAAATATTTTTTTTCCGCATCTCTGGTTCAGGTTGATTTTTGCTTAAATATCAAGAAACAGAAAAGCAAGATTTATCAATAAATAATCAATTTATATCTCATGGACTTAAGGATTGATACTCCAGCGCCTCCGACTGAAAGGTTTTATGAAGGGTTAAATGCATGTAGCCATCTTTCAGCATTCGAAAGATTTGGAGATGTGTTTAGACAGCGACTAGATCAACTCTATAGTTTTGGTGGAAGGATGCTTGAAGAAGGTGATAATCTCGACGATACAATAAAACAGTTTCTGGCGCTGCTCGATTCCAGATATATTGACATTGAGCCCTTTGCCGAGTTGGATAATATTGGGGAAGAAGCAAAAGAATTTCTGCATAATTGCGAGGAATCCATTGAACGTACGTTAATATCTTTCACGAAGCATGAGCTGAGCATGTCCCGTTATTACAAGACCTGGAAAACTTCAGGAGACGCAATACAGAATATGTGGCTTTATGTATATGATAACATAAATGATGGTGTAATTGACAGATATAGAGTACTCATAGATTGTCTCCAAGAAACAAACAGGTATGCACACAGTATCAAATCATCTGATTTTCTAAGATCGGTTGAAATCTATCAATGGGAAGTTGTCTTTATGTCGGTACTGCTAGGTGCAGCCCTAAATGAGATGTCCAAGGTAAAATCCAGAAAGAACAATTATTACGGCCGAAACTATTACAGGGAATCAGCAGTTCAGGTATTTGGAACTTTGAATAAGGTATTTGATGCATATATCGCTGCGTATAATGCAGTTCCATACTATGTGGAATTATCGGATACACTCGGGGCGTTTCCCGATCATATGGACTCTTTGCTAGAAAAGTATCCTATAAGGAAAAGAGAATCTCCCTTCCCTTATTGGACAGCAGTGCATCAAAAAAAATTACTTGAGCAACAGAGACAGGAAAGCATGCAAGGGCTGCTTAAATTGATGAACGCCTATGGGATAAAAGAGCATAAAGGGGCATTACTCTCAGTTGATTTCAGGATATAATTATAAATACCACTAAATCTATTCTAATTTATATGGAAAAGCAACCACTAATCACATTTTCACACATCTCTAAGTCATTCGGCAACAAAAGGGTCATCGATAATCTTGATCTGACTATTGATAAGGGTGATATCTTTGGTATTCTTGGGCCATCCGGCTCCGGCAAATCAACGCTTATGAAAATACTACTTGGAAAAGAAATTCCAGATTCCGGAAGTGTCGAATTTGACAGAAAAGATATCACAGGAAATTCAAACTACCTGAAAAAGATAACAGGCCTGACAACACAGGATAACTCTTTTTATGACAAGCTCACAGTGATGGAAAATATGCTGTATTATTCGAATCTATACTCACTTAAGATGAACCGAAAACAGCTCGATAGACACATACACTCGCTCTTGGACAGCGTAAAACTGAGATCTGCCAAGGACTCTCTTGCTGGAAAATTATCAGGAGGTATGAAAAGAAGGCTGGATTTCGCGCTTAGCCTTCTGCATGATCCACAGCTTCTGGTATTGGACGAGCCAACCACAGGTCTCGACCCTCTATTAGTAGAAGAGTTCTGGAAAATCATCAGGGAAACTGCCAAAAAAGGAAAGACAATCCTTGTCATAAGCCATATATTCCCTGAGATCAAGGCCAATTGCAATAAAGTAGGCATCCTAAATAAAGGAACAATGAAAATTATAGAAATGAATCATGATACTGATCTCATGAAAGAGTTTGAGAAGGTTGTTGTAGGATGAAAAAATTATTTTTTGAGCAATACAAGAACTTTAAGATCCTTTTCAGGAATCTGAGTTCATTACTGCTGCTAGTCATCGGACCTCTAGTCCTGATACTTCTTATTGGGTTTGCATATTCAGGGGAAGGCATTCATTCAATAAATATCGGGATCATAAGCGACGATTACTCCAAGCTTGAACCGGCGCTTGCTAATTTCTCCACTTTCGGGACTGTCAAAAAATATGATAAGCTAGCTGATTGCACTCAGGAACTCGCAAGG
Organism: archaeon; assembly: GCA_043826135.1. Taxonomy (GTDB): domain Archaea; phylum Nanobdellota; class Nanobdellia; order Woesearchaeales; family GW2011-AR15; genus GW2011-AR15. The sequence goes on along the minus strand of JBDRQT010000026.1, from coordinate 23,730 downwards.
CAGAATGCCCATATATGCTTGGAATTTTCAAAAGATTTCATGCAGGGAGATGTTCCTACAGGTACCATCATTTTTTATTATGACAATTCGAAAAAAGCGCTTTCTAACAAGATTGTCGATGTGATATCTGATTTTTTCGGAGTCGCGGCAGAGAAGATAAGCATTGATTCTGCAAAGACAATATTTTCAAACATCCAGGATATGGTTGTGTATATCAAGGACCGGAATGATGATCTGAATGTACTGGTGAATGAGTCACAAAATATAAAAAATGACCTTTTAGCCAGAAAAGAGAAGCTCATTGAAGTCAGGGATGAGTTTTCTCCGAGTTATGAAAAAATAAAAAAAGTGCAGGCACGGCTAACAAACCTAAGCGAATCAGTTGATGCAGATTACGAGGAATATTTGTCATCATTAGAATCACTAAAACACGAGCTTACTAATCTCAGAACATCTCTTGCTCTATTTAGCAGTTTTGATAACAGTGAGATTTTTTATTATTTTGCTAATAATTCATCAATAATCAAAATTACCGATGATATCGCAGATATTAGTGAAAACATAACCTACTATAACCTGCGAGATGCAAACTTCAGTATGTTTAGTGACCACCTCTTTTTTAGTGATTTTAACCAATCTGTCTTTTTTAGCCAGGATGAAATCCATATGACAGGATATTTGGCAGGGCAGGCAGTTGCCTCAATTGACAATGTCATCTTCAAGAGCTCAATGTTTGAAAATTCAACAGATACATATTTTGCATATTTGGAGTATCAGAAACAGGAATTTGACACTGCAGTAGGTTTGCTTGATACTATAAAGATCCTGATTGACGCGGATATTGATGCGTCTGATAATTATATTACAAAAATTGAAGCAGCATCAGTTAAGGTTGCTTTGGTGCAGGAAGAACTTTATTCCAATATCGGCCACCTTGATAAAATTAATCCAGATCTGGCTGAGAAACTTATCAGTCCAATACTTCAGAGTTTTGAGCCGCTTCTGCCGGATGTGGAAAATGTGCAGATAGCCTTTCCCGGGATGCTCACGATAATCATTATTTTCATAAGCATCTTATTTGCAAACATTGTCACCTTATCAGAAATAAATTCTAAGGCGTTCTATCGTAACCTCATTGCACCTGTCGATACTTTTCTCTTCATCAGCGGGCTTATAATCACCAATATAATAGTCGCATTCTTCCAAGTATCAGTACTCCTGGCAGTTGCGCAGCTAAGTTTTCATGTAAATGTTCTTGGGAATATATTGCCTCTCCTTGGCCTTATATTTATTCTTGTCCTGCTTTTCACTTGCATCGGAATGCTTTTAGCTGTTCTTATAAGAAATGAACAAAGCTCTATTCTTACAGCAACTTTTTCAGCACTTGGCATCTTTCTGTTCAGCGATGCAGTGACCCCACTTGAAACAATGCCGCAGCTTGCAGCGGCAATAGCAGCATGGAATCCATTTGTGATTGCAGCAGGTGCGTTTCGAAAAGTGCTCATATACCAGATCGGATTTGTGGGAAGAGAGATAATTATACTATCCTTATATGCGCTGGCAGTATTTATTTTATTAATAATGGTAAAAAAGAAAATAGAAACTTAGTCTCTGCAGATAGTGCTTGAATGGCCATCCATTATAACAACATAGCAGCCGTAGTTCAATTTCCAATCTGAACAAAGGCCAGATGTGCTTTTTTCGTCTTTTCCCAGGCAATCACTCTCACAGTCACTGTTGTCTTTACAGTCGGCTCCGCCATCCTTTGTAGGCAAATTGCATCTTGGCACGGGATATTTTCCGAACTGGCCCCAGTCTCCACCTGCATCAGTGCAAGATTCCCTGGTCTCATAGTCGCATGGGAAGAATTCGCAGTTATTCTGAGAGTCTCTGCCAACAAATGATCCGTCTGGGCATTCCTTTGCATCTTCTGTGCAAACTTTCTGCATGATTTCACACCTTGGAGGCTGCTGGCAACCACAATCATCAGTCCCTCCACTGACAATATTTCCACCTTTACAGTAATCAGGCGCTGGAGGCGAAAGCATGGGGCAATCACCGCAGTCCTTTGGAGGAGCTTGCGGATTTGTGCACGAAAAAAGGAAAAAAGTGCAGGCTAGTGCAAATACAAAAGTAGTTTTCAGGTTCATATTATCACCTTTTATTAAGTTATTCTGTTATAAAATATATTCTAGTTAATATACTTTTTCGTATACTAATATAAAAAATAGTAATATTTATATACTATTACGTATACTGATTTGGCTTATGAAGAAGGCATTTTTAATAGCACTCGCGTTGATTCTACCTACTCTTGCTATCGGACAGACATTCCTTATACAGAAAGGTATAACTGACGCAAAAGCGATGCTAAGCCTCGGAGATTATCTTCTGAAGAACGGTTATGATGACGCTGCTCTCGCTGCATACCAGAAAGGATTGGAATTAGACCCGAGCGATGTCGCGATCCTGAACAATATGGGCTATTACTACAGGGAAAAAAATCCTCTTGCAGCTGAGAGCTATTTTAAAAAAGCTCTTGAGATAGACGAAGATTATGAGCTTGCGCGAAACAATCTAGCTTTACTTTACAGTAACCTAGAAAACTACAATGGAGCCATCGAGAACCTTCGGCTGCTTGTGAGTAAGCATCCTGACAGTATCGCCTATAATTATGATCTAGCTATTAATCTTGCAAATAGGTATTATCATGTCACCAAAGAATATGATGACCTTTATACAGCACTTGATTATTTTAAAAAAGTCTATAATATGGATAAGAACTACGAACATGTGATGGAAAATATCAGGGTCTTATCAGAAGTCATGGATATCATAGGCGGGTGAAAAAAATGGACGTCATGAAGATCCAGAAATTTAAGGAGATGGCCGAAAGCCTGAGGAAACATAACATAGTTATTGATACTGATGATGCAATAAGCATAGCGGAAAATATTTATGGTAAAGAGAATAATTTTTCAAAGGAGGAGATGAAAATGGATAATGATGCTGATGAGATGAGAAAAGACATAAGGAAGATTAGCTTTGCGCTTAGGGATGCAATAAATGAGATAAATACACTCAAGACTGAACATAGCAAGCTCCAGAGAGAGTTTAATGATATTATTGTCGGACAGAAGCCAAGACCTCAAGTGTCAATAGCGCCTAATCCGCAGTTTGCTTACACGCCTGCTCCGCAGAAAGCACCCCAGACGACATATACTGCTCAGCAACAGGTAGGACCGCAGGCAGTAGTAGGCGCACAGCAGCAACAATCTATCAAGCCACAGATGGCAAGTTCTGCACAGGAGAGGTTGTTAGAGCAGCTAAACGCAAGCAATGAGACAAAGTCACTTAGAGACCCTGCGAAACCAATAGATAGGAACAATATCGCTCCTGAAGAGGTCAAATTAGAGAATTTCTTTAATTTTGGAAGGAAATAATTTCTTTGTAATTTTTGTTTAGCTTACTTTGATAAAAAGACTTATGAGTTGAAATTATGATAGTTGAAGCAAAGCGAAATTAGATACTTCCCTATTATTTGGCTTAAAAGATATATTTATATAATACCTTAATTTAGGTATGAACATACTACAAAAAAGGTATTGATATGTTGACACCAAAACAGATAAGGATATTTGAAGCTTTTTTAAGGAAGCCATACAAGGACTTTACCTATAAAGAGATCAAAAAGCACTCAGAAGAAAAATCGAATTCAATAATTCAAAAAGCCATAGCTAGATACCTTTCGGAAACGCTTATCAAAAAACAGGAAGTGGGAAACAATATACAATATTTTCTGAACCTTGAGAATAGCCTTGTTTTTTCATATTTTAATATACTTATAAAAGAGAATGCCTCTAATTTAGTCTCTAACAGCTTGAAAATTATCAAGGCAGAGCTATCTGATGCTAGCTTTGTTTCTATAGTTATCTTTGGCTCATATGCAGAAGGAAAACAAAACAATAATTCAGATCTGGATATTGCAGTATTTGTATCTTCAACTGAAGAAAAGAAAAGTTGTGAACTAGCCATGAAATCTGCTGCGTCCAAATCCCTTCTAAGGATTGATGCTCATATCATAACAAAGGAGGAAATGCTCCTGATGCTGAAGGACAATCATGAAAATCTGGGTAAGCAGATAGCACATAAGCATATCGCAGTTCAAAATCCGGAAATATTTTATTCAATACTCCGAGAAGGAATAAATAATGGATTCAAAATTATATATCTATAGGTCAGAAAACGAGATAAAGCTCGCGGAAATAATATTTAAGATAAGTGAAAAACCATTGTTGCAGAAAGAGATCTTTGAAGTAAATGAACCAGAAACCTATTACAGCGCAGTGATTGCACACAGCTACTATAGCATATTTTATGGTGCTAAGGCATATCTCTCAGTAAAGGGCACTGAAGTTTTTGCACCTGAAGAACACAAAAAGGCATTTGATGAATTCAAAAAATTTGTTGAAAGCGGAGAGATTGACGTAGAGCTTCTCAATATCTATCAAAAAGCAGTTGTTCAGGCAGAATACCTGCTTGGGATTTTTAGAGAAGAAAAAAAGAAAAGGGGTGAGTTCACATACAGAACCATACCACAAGCAAACAAAGAACCCGCGAAAGAAAGTATAGAACATGCAAGAACATTTTTTAAGCATATCTATGCGCTTCTTCTAAAATGATATTTGCAAAAGGTCATCAACCTAGGAATGCAAGCAATATTCTGCCGAATAGAGCCAGGAAACCATATCCTCCGATATAATTCAAGGATCTCTGGACGAACCTATCAGCATTTATACCACCAAGCAGATATGCCTGCATCAAATATTCAAGCAGATATCTAATTCCTATTACAATCACACCTGCGAGGACAATATTCAGGAAGGATAATCCGGCCATTAGAATGGACGATATTACGAGTATAGGTATTTTGTAGACGTGCCTGAGTTCCAGCTTTCCAAGCAGTCCCCTGGACAAAAGTACAAGAGGGCTGATCATGATGGCAAGCATCATCTGATTATGATAACTTAATATCAACACCAGCATCAGAAAAAAGTCTACTGGGACACATAATTTGTAGTTGAAATTTACATAACTGTTGATGATGTCAACAGTGAGGAAAAGTAATACGACAGTCAGTACCTTGAATCTTAAGATCATAAGGGCTATCCCAAGGAACGCAAAAAGGAGTGGAAGATGCTTGTAGGCGAAAATAGGGATATATCTCATGAATAACGCGGTTTTACTTGGTGATTTACTGACCATAAGCTATTGCAATTATGCTGAAGTTTATAAATATTTCTAAAATTTACTACTATCAAGTAACTAAAGATAGAAAGATTTATATAGTGAATACCACTCTACAGTGAATATGGACTCTCGAGTAAGAATATTGGGATCAAAACTCATCTCTCCACTTGCCATCTTACTAGCTGCTGCGCTTCGATCGAAAGAGGAAGCGCAGCCTCAAGAAAAAATTGATCCCAAGACTGCTATTCCAGATCAAACAACTGTTTTGCAGCTTCCACCTCTTGTTCCACAAGAGAAGAAATGGATTGTTATCTATGAAGGAAATATCAGGAAAAAAGTATATCTCCCAAAAGAAGAAGAACCTCTCCCCGCACTTGAAAAAGTAATTATGGATGAAGAAGGAAGATGGATTCAGATCGGCAATTTTAGGCTTGGAAAGGACTATTTTGAAGCGACAGGGAAGCCAGATTATGGAGGTATGAATTTTTATAATCCACCAAAATTAGGATTCAGACACGCAAGAACGGTTGAACGAATAGTTGATGATGAGTTTGAAAAATGGGCATCCGTATTTGAAAGACAAACGAAGGCTCCAAAAACTAAATTTGATCCGAATTTTTTCAACACTACGGAGAGTTATCATCACTTCCTAAACAAAGTATTGAGGCTTTACTTATACACTGATATCGATGCAAAAGGGATTGCTGAAGTTCTAATGAAACATTACATTAGTCCTACTCTCGGATTAACGAGTAAAGATATTTATAGATTAATTAATCAAGAATTGAATCCTTATATGAAAAGCATTAAATTTTCAAGGTTTAAAGACAGAAAAAATCTTAGAGAAGCATATTTCTCCTGGGCTGAAGCAAAAAATTTGACACGCAATGAATATGAAACCAAAGATTTTGAATCAAATTCAGATCCTGAAATACAGGCCGGTGGGTGGAAAACAATTCGAAGAGCCAGGGATAGCAACAACGGAACATTAGGATTCACAGATGATGAGGGCAGATTGTATTGTGCTCATAATGATCGAGTTCAGGGTATTATGGATTCACTAAATATGTGGTATGATTACAAAGATTATCTAACTAGTGCAGGAAGATATCGACGGGTTCCTGACTGGAAAAATGTTACAAGGCATATATCTGAAGTTGTCAGTTCGATACAAGACAAGCAGAAAAAAGATAGCGCCTATCTAATGTTAACAAACGAACTTGAAATTATTAAGGAGAGAGTATGTATATTCCAGGAATCTTATCACAAATTTTTTATCAATGTAATAAAAGAGCTGCATTCAAATTATGAAAACCTGTTGAAAGAAAAAAATATATCAAGAGACACTATTGTTTTTGTTTATGATGAACTAAATAGTGGTTATGCCAAGCGAAGTGTCAGCAAAAAAGAAATCAAATACTCTGCTATTGAATCCATTTTATTTTCTTTGGATGCAAAATATACTTCATTTGCGCTAACGGGTGATTCTAACGAGCTATTGGATGATTTAAGATTACTGAGTGGTATATATGATAGATTAATGGAAACCTCAGTGGTCGAAGCAATTGGAGCCATGATTAAAGAAGTTCATCGATTGGAAAAAATATATTCTTCCAATATTGATAAAGGATTTTCTAATGAATTAGATTCACTGATAAGAGAAGGGTTGATCACAATTGAAGATACATTTGGCTTAAGCAAAGTCTTCGAGAAGAGTGAGAATTTATTTTCAGGTGGCTTATGGGTTCCAAACTCAAATGATGGCGGATATCACATAAGGATGATGGAGAATATCGCAGACGCTGTAGAAAAACCCTTCCCGCTTGCCTCATTAGACGAATTTCTTGAATATGTTGATAAATTTGATCCGATAATATTAAACACTGTAAAAAACTCTATTGGAAAACAAATCAGAATAAGAGACGCAAAAGGTGCTGGAAAAGACTATCAATCTTCGCTCCTTGTTGCGTATGCTGTTCTAGATGAAGTTGACACTGCCATTTTAAAATTGACAAATAACCCAACAATGATTCTTGAGCATTTCTGGCTCCAAGCAGCAGCTAAACATAATGAACTTAGCTGTGTAGTAGCTGGTCCTATTGGACCATTGATGAATGAAAATGGACTCTATGCAGATCTAAGGGCTAATGCTGAAATGATGGTTCCAGGATCAGTGTTCACAAGTTTATCCAGGGATCCCTTTCTACATATGATTGCAATTGCTGCAAAAATTGACGCTTGGGGAGATTATATTTTGGACGATAATAGCATTATACCTGAATATCATTACAGAAGCGGCGAAGAGCACGTCAGAAATATATTGACCACTAAAGACAGAGCAAGAAACTTTTCAGAAACCAGCATCTATAACGATAGGATATATGTAGAAAAACTGTTTGAGATTTACAACATGGCTTTAGAAAATCTGGGAAAAAGAAGAGAAAGGCCAACAATTGTTTCAGTTAGGGATCTGACAGGAAGAAACACTCCTAATGGAAGACTAGTTGATGCAGACAGTTTATGTAAAACCAAATTTCCTGAAGTGGGTGTTGCAAGGGCACTCATGGATGCTGAAGCATATGGATTTGTTGATTTAGATAGAGATACGATAAATTTCTATAGGCAGTTTTATAATTTCTTCAGGACAGCAGAGACAAATAAAAGATATGAATCTTCTTTGATATCACCGCAAATTATCGAATATATTACAAGAGAAGAATTGGACGATGCCATGATTGTAGATGGATTCCAGTATGGTGCAAATTTTGGTTTGCACAGGCCGCAGGAAGCACAAAATGGTGAAAAAATACTAGCGAGAGTTGCCCAGATTGCTGAAACTTATGATGAAAGGATAACTGATTCTAGCCACGATGTTCGATTTGAGCGGGCAAGTCAGAGCTTTCTGAGAAACCATCCTCCAGGTATGGTCGCTCCATTGATTAATTCTCAAGGCCATTTGTATGATACAGTCCGACAGTAGTAGTCAGGAAATTATTAATTATATCAACCATCTTATAAATACAAACAACAACAAATAATTCTTTTTTTGAAGTTTTTTGGAACAACTCTTTTCCTAACGATGTAAGCTCTTCATTTATTGTATTCAGGATATCAACTTTGCTGGGGTCATATTTATAGAAAAAATCAAAGAAAGCCCTATAAAAATTTCCTGTTTTTTCAAAGTAACTTAAAGTATCAGTGGACAGTTTCATTTTATTTGCTGATACATATTTACAAATATATTCCATCTCATCCGCGACTTTTTCAAGATTCCAAGCTATTATGTAAAGGAAATAAGGATTATCGCTGACCAATCCTTTGTTAATCAGCCTTTGGCAATAATTTGTAAGCTGGTTATTGGTATCTTCCATAGGTATTAGGGATGCAAGTGTTTCAAAATCATCTGATCTAAGGCATTCAAGGCATTGGTCAAAAAAGGAAGTATTTACAAGGAAAAGCCTTTTTAGTATTCTATCAAAATCACTTGCATTATCTTCAGATATGCTTTTTATTATGCAGCTTTCTTTGGATTGGTCTGACATAATAAATCCAATAAAAATATCCTTGACAATATCCTGAATTATTTTAATTTGCATTTTGTCGGCTAGTTTAATCTTAATTTCGTCAAAACCTCTTTTATATAGACCGGATACAGATTTTTTTATAACATCTTTGCTAAGGCTACGCAAATTGATTTCTGTCACTCTGGGGATTTGCTCCTTTTTTTCTTTTAAGCTGAGTAAAATACTTGGGCCATTTTCCTCCATTTCCACCTCATCCCCTTTCTTCACTCCATGCTCCCTTGCCCACTTCAGCGGAAGGCTGACTACAAAGGTTGTATCTGCTATCTTCATGATTTTTCTCTTCATAGAATTCATAATATCGAGCTAGTTTATATATTTTACTAAAAAACTTATAATTTTAAGTTAAATTATAATTTATAAGGACAATTTATATATATTTGGCATAAATAACTATCTCTAAAATGATTACCACAACTAAGTGGTAACGAGAGGTGCCTAAAATGTTTTGGCAATCAATGAGAAACAATATATCGGACAAAGTAGAAACACACAGACAAGAGATGCTGGTAGACAGAATAATGACTACTATGGATCTTATCGCAGAGCATCTGGACAACGAGAAAAGCGTTGCAGATGGCAAAAGAGATGGTGTAGATGCACATGTCAGACGTGTATACACTGGCGGAGTCAATCTCGCTGAACTTATAACATCAAGACTATATGAACAGGAGATTTCAATTAGTGCAAATGCTGGAGTTGCTGGCAATTTGAGCGAAATCGGTGCAAACTACAAAACATCAGTAGATACTGTAAATGCCGAAGTAAAGGCTCAACAGGCACTTTATGCAGATGCTCTTAAACAGATAAAGAAGTATGCACAAGCAGCTCAAACAGCAATGGAATCAGGAGACAGGCATGGTTATGAAGTAGCTAAGGCAGCTCTGAGAGAAGGACTTCTTGTTGAATATGAGACAATGAGGCCTAGGTTAAACAAAGTCTCCAAAGAGCTTACAGGAGTACTATCCAGGATAGAGAGAAGCGAAAAACTATTTGGATTAAACGGACCTGTATCAGATTCAGCATTGAATAGGTTAAATTCATTTGTTGCCAGGACAACCTACCACGTTGAAGGTTTGATGGGAAAACTGGTTAGTCCGATGTACGATGCAAGGTCAAGCATACAGGCTCCAGCAGATTCGCTTGAGTTTATGCAAGGGCAGCCTAATGGAATAAATGCGCAGGCTACCTATGCAAAAATTGACAAAACAGTTCAGTAATTTACTGAACAATTATTTTTTATTTTTTTGGTGAAAAGAATGAACCTAGTGAAACTAATAAAACATGCTGCAACAAGAGTAAAAGAGAGAATTCTTGGTAGTACTCTCAATAGGATAAATAACGCATATACTAGTCTTGCTGCAAAACTAGGTAGAGAAGAAACTATAGTCAACATTAGAGATAATGGTGTTATTGCAGATATAGGGCAAATGAATCTTGGTGCTATAGCAATTGACTTGCCTGAGCCAAGTTACAAAAAAGTATTAAAAATTTCACATAGTGTTACTATCAGTAGTGATTTGGAAAATTTGGTTGATGCATATTCTGCGGCAGGTGATGAATTAAAGAGGCAAATTGATCTTCAGATTCAGACAATTGAAGATGAACGAGCTTCAATAACAGGCATTGTGAGTAAATTGCAGAGCAGTGAAGATGAAAAAATCTTCACGGAGAATATGACTAAACTTAGGGATAAAGGAGTGGAAGCGCATATTAAAGGGACTGGATATGAACCACTGACTTTGCGAGAGCTTGGAAAACTAACCTTTAGATTAGGTGAGAAATGGAAGGGTACAAAGCAGATTGCGCAATCTTATTTGTTGCAGGCAGCAAACTCAATTGGTGGTGTCTACAGCGGAATTTTTCCAAAAAAGGCAGATAGTATATTATATTCAATCGAAAAAGGAAAGTTTACCCCGTCCTCTGTTGATGAAACCTGTGCCAGATTTAATTATACAGTGGCATTACAAAAACAGGTAAATTCAGAGTCAATGGTAGATTATGTCATAAGAGAATATGTCAATAACTATGATAAAACTATTTCAGATATCTTAAGCGATGCTAGATCAATTTACAAAATGCAAATATCAAAATCAACATTGTATCGGATCTTAGACAAAGAACTCGGAAGTTTATTAGGACCGGATGAAATTGAAGGCAAACCAAGAAGAAGGGATAAAAATACCTTATTGTATACCTATAATAGATATATGAAAAGATTTGATCCATCTGATGTGGATGCACAAGGAATTATATTGAAGGACTACTTAGACTCACCTAAATTATCACGCTTCCACTCACTAGGCACATCTGCAGAGACTAATGCAGTGGGACATCCCATTGCTCCGGTCTCTGCTTATGCTATGCTTTGTCTAAATTAGAATTAATGAAGTCCTTTCGTTAATTTTTCTTCAGCCATCTTCTGCCTTTCTGTTGCTTTCATCGCTGTCTTCATGAGAATCATGTTTTCTTCTTTTAATTTTTCGATTACTTTATCCTTTCTTTCTATCTCTTTGTACAAGGTGTCAATAATATCCTGCTTTGTCTTAGCCATTTTTTAGGTTTGAAACTGCAATTATATAATAGATAAAATAAATAATTATAGGAAGCATACCAAGTTTGATTATTGGTGACAATGCAACCTCCAAAACAACCATGACTGTACTTGTCAAGACTGCCGTACGCCAGTGATGCGAAAGTTTTGCTTTTTTCCCTCGTATGAATTGGATTATATAGACGATCACCCATGCGCTGGCGATGACAAAAAGATATTTGGTTAAATTTAATACATAAATAGCAAATAGAATAGATGGCAGCAGGAACAAAAATAGTAACCAATATGTATTCTTTACAGTTTCAAAGTTTTCCTTAATATCAGAAAAGTCCCTGACAGGAAGCTTTTCAGTCTGGAAAAGGCTCAGTTTATCAAAGTTAATATCCAGTTTTTTAATATAAACATCTGTTTTTGTTATAAGGATAGTTTCATCAGATACATAGCTTCTGTTCTCGGACAGGTCCATGACAATCAAGGGAGAATGCATCAGAATTAGCGGCTCTTTTAGATCAATATCAACATTTGTAATATTGAAGGTTGAGAATTTTGAGAGTGCCCCTTCCACTTTTTTTGGAAAGCTCATAAGGCTCGGTATGCTCAGGATTGCGCCAATTATTACACAGAAGAAAAGAAGCATAAAAAAATAAGTAAGGATCTCGCGTTTTTTTCTGGACATCAGGCTTCTGTAACCTATGGGATTTAGAGCCTGATAAAACACAATAAAAAACTCTTTGAAGTTCATAGGTTAATATAATCAAATCTAAGTATATAAGTTTTTTCATGGTTGATTTACACCGGCATAATAGTCAGATTCACAAAAATACTGAGCTAGTACTGATCTCAATTAAATTAGGTTATGATCTATTTTTGTGACGAGATTTACACTTGTAATCTAAGAATAGATTGTTTCTTTTAGAAATCAGGTAATTATAAGAGCAATTCAGAGACCTAAACTGTTTCAGTGGCCAATTTCCCTTCAACTCCCGATGCAAGCCACATCTCTTCAATCTTCTCATTCATAATAGAAGTGTTTCCGTGCATATAATTTCGTCGGAGTCCGATAGAGCACGGATTAGATGACTAATAGATAATTTTAAATTGAATTTCTTCTACCACCTAACTATGGAAATTATTGATGGGATAGAAATGGTGGATCTTGCCCTTTTCATCAAGAAACCAAAGATACTTGTAATATCAGATCTTCAGCTTGGATATGAGGAGAACCTAAATAAGTCAGGAATATTGATACCAAGAACTCAGTCAGATGATTCAATAAAAAGAATTGGTAGGCTAATTGAAAAGACAAAACCAAGCAAGATAATCCTAAACGGCGATATCAAGCATGAATTCGGCAGGATAAGCGAGAGCGAATGGAGCCAGGTGCTCAGGGTGGTCAGATTCTGTCAGGAAAAATCAGAATTGGTTATGTTGAAGGGCAATCACGATAATATGCTTATGCCGATTGCTGCAAAACAGAAGCTATTGCTCCTAGAATATTTTGAAAAAGAAAATATCTACATCTGCCACGGTCATCTAATCCCAGATGATAAAGACTATGCTAGAGCAAAGATTGTTATTATAGGCCATGAGCATCCTGCGATAACACTGGTGGAAGGCGCACGCCGAGAAAAATACAAATGTTTTTTGCTAGGGAGCTATAAAAATAAGGCTCTAATTGTCCTTCCATCATTTAATAACCTTACTGAAGGCTCTGATGTCCTTACTGAAAAGATATTGAGTCCGTTCTTGCAGCAAAGACTAGGCAATTTTGAAGCATTTGTGATTGCGGATGAGGTAATGCCCTTCGGAAAATTAAAAGCGCTTGCTCACTTGTAAACACTCTTAAGGAGATCAGCTTTTGTGATGATTCCTCCCAGAACGCCTTTATCTTCGACTAATATAAATGGAAAATGATTCAGCAGGTGGGCAACAACCCCTTGAGATGTGTCTGGCGGCATTATGGGCGGAGCATCTTTCATAATTTCTTTGATTGGGCTTTTGGTCGCGCCTTCGAGAATCTTTTCCAAGACTGCTGATTCTGAGATATAACCTATTACTTTATTTCTTTCGACAACAGGCACCTGTGATATACTTTTCTGACGCATCAACTTAATTGCGTTTTTGAGTGTTGTCGTGCTGCTGATTGAAATTATTCGCTTATGCATTATATCGGCAGCGGTTTTTTCTGACTTGGTGTCAAGCATCGACAAGGTTTCAAAAAGCTTCTTAGCATTTGTGTAACTAGGGTCTATCCTGTCAGTCTCGATCTTAGCTATCAGTGACTGGGAAACATTTGCTTTGTGCGCCAGCTGTGTCTGTGTCAGGCCAAGTTTCATCCTGAGTTGTTTCAATTCTTTTAGTTCAAACATAAGATTGTGTCAACTTTCGTGTATTTATAATATTTATGTTATATATATTCCTATTGGAATATATCTTTCAGATATCTTTTTAATGCATCATTTTTCATTATTCTTATTAATCAGTAGGAGGTAATTAATATGATAAACAGAAAAGGTAATTTTTTATTTACATCTGAAAGTGTCACTGAAGGGCATCCGGACAAGATCTGTGATCAAGTGAGTGATGCTGTGCTTGATGCTATCTATAAAGAGGATCCGAATGCAAGAGTTGCTGTCGAATGTCTCACAAAAACAGGGTCAATCATGATAGGCGGGGAAGTTACCACTTCCACCTATGTAGAGATGCAAGATATTGTGAGGAATGTCGTCAGAAAAATAGGATACAGCAAGCCTGAATATGGGTTTGATGCAGATGCCATAGGTGTCTGGGTAAATATAAGTAAACAGAGCCCAGATATTGCTCAAGGGGTAGATGAGACAAAGGACCATGAGCAAGGAGCAGGAGATCAAGGTATGATGTTTGGCTTTGCTACAAACGAGACACCTGAGCTTATGCCGATGTCAATCTTACTCGCGCATAAGCTTTCTCATAAGCTTGCAGAAGTAAGAAAAAAAGGGGTCCTTCCATATTTAAGACCTGATGGAAAATCTCAGGTTACAATTGAGTATATTAATGGCGAACCAAAAAGAGTCCATACTGTTGTGATTGCTGCGCAGCATGACGATATACCTCTTGAGAAGATCAGGAAAGACGTGACTGAGCATGTGATAAAACCTGTCTGCGGAAGCCTGATGGATGAAAATACGAAAATCCATGTTAACGGGACCGGCAAGTTTGTCATAGGAGGTCCTGTAGGTGATGCCGGCTGTACAGGAAGAAAGATAATAGTAGATACTTATGGTGGAGTTGGAAGGCACGGTGGCGGTGCTTTTTCAGGAAAAGATCCATCAAAAGTTGATAGGTCTGGAGCATATTTTGGCAGGTATGTCGCAAAGAATATTGTGGCAGCAGGCCTAGCAGATGTTTGCGAGATTGAAGTAGCATACTGCATTGGCGTTGCTCAGCCTGTATCAGTGATGATAGAGACATTTGGCACAAATAAGATACCTGAAAAGAAGATTGAAGAACTTGTTAGAAAACACTTTGATTTCAGGCCTTCAAAAATCATTGAGACACTGAAGCTCAGAAGACCTATCTATCTCAAGACTGCATCATACGGCCACTTCGGAAGAGATGATCCTGACTTCACCTGGGAAGCAACTGATTTTGCAAATACGCTCAAGGAAGAAGCAGGGCTTTAAGTATATTTGATTTGTTTTTATTTTGGCTAATGATAATAGAACTAATTAGTCAATACTTAGTTTTTCTTTTAATCTTAGAATATGAAACTTTTCCGGTAATGATAACGACTATGAAAATCAGAAAACTGATGATTTGCATATTAAACGGTAGTGTCCCTAGGTAAGCTAAAACGAATGCCAACGGTAAAAAACCAATAAATGTCGCTGTAATATAAGGGATGAATTGTATATCTGTAAATAATGCGATGGCATAACTGACAAGATCAATAGGTATTGCAATCCTTAGAAAGACAATTCCTGCGAATATATTGTTTTTTGGCATATACTTGACATAATCATTGACCCTCTGAAGTGATCTATGCCTATTGATTATGGGTGTTCCAAGCTTTCTTGCTATAATAAATACAGCAGCTGATCCTAGTGTCCAGCCAAGAAGGCTTAGTGCCCCAGCTACATGCCAGCTCCAGCTGGTGGTTGCAGCAGGCAGAAGGAACAGCACATCGACCGGTGCAATGACTGCTGATAAAATAAGTACTAGTATATAGAATAACATGCTTGTGTAATCATTATGGATATATCTGCCAATTAATTCAGAATTTGTTTGCACGAGATAGGATGCCGCAACAAAAATGGCAGCAAATAGAAGAACTCCTGCCACTGCGTTTATGTAGTCTTTATTCATTTTGATTTAAGCTTATCAAGAATAAGGTTGTACCAATACAAATTGTGAACATCATACGAGTTCAAATTAATTGAACTGCTATATAAATACTCTTAATTGGGAAGAAAATGACAAGAAGCTAATGCATAAATTTTAAAGTTTGTGCGATATATTTTTGCTTTTTGGCTGCAGACGCCCAAAGCTCATTTTATTCACTTTGTGCTACAACTCACCCCGTAAGGGACACCCCTGAGTCATTTGCACCAGAAAAAACTAATAACTATTAATTGTTATCTCTACACAAAAGTAGTGAGTTCCAGAACATTTAAATATTATTTCAACTTTGGAGGAGAAAGGTGATTACATGGGTGATTCATTAAATATTACGACTGCTCCTGATTTTATCGGAGATCAGCTTGAGACAATAATTAATTTTATGAGTGCAGATTTGCAACAAAGAAACCAAGTAAATTTGCCTACTGGCAAAAAATTCTTTACCCTACGAATAAATGGTACTGATAATCATGCGCTAACTGTATATGAAGCAGCTGAGGGGCAAAGAAGATTTTCTGACAGTCCGCAAGCATTCAGTTTTTCATATAATCAAAATAAGTTGGGATCAATAGTGCTTGTTCCTGGAACTGTTGACATCGATGGATTCAAAGCAGCAAGCTTATATGAAACTGCAGTAATTGAAACAATGCAGACAGCACCTGAACTGGAATTCATGCTTCCTTCATATACCGGGCCTGAACAGGCAAGAAGAATATCTGAGCACATGCTTGGAAGCTTGCAGAAACAATACGAGATTATGGCGACATCGATAAGTGAACCAAATAGTGAAAAAAGATGCGCTGCTTACACTGAAAACGGATGCAATGTCAATGAGTTAGGGTTTATGATCCGGGCAGATCTCCATGAGTATAGAAAGATTAGAGTAGGATCATACAAGATTAAAGTAGATCCGATGATCGCTAAAACAGCATTTAGTGAAGCAAAAGCAGATGTGCTTGGTGTGAGAATAGTTTAGATAAAACCCATATACAAATATAATAAAAAAATTTATTTTTTAAATTTATTTCTTATCAGCGTATATAATCTCCAGGCAACATACCATGGCAGCGCCATCGTCAGCAAGTATAGCAAAGCATTAAAGCTGCCTACGAACGCTTCCACAAGCTGGGAAAACTTTGCAAAGGCAATATCTGCATACTCGCTCCTTTTTTCAGAAATTGAGAACTGAACCTGGGAATAATCAACTTTCTGATCTACATTCCTGATTGCTCTTTCCAGATATGCAATAGTATTTTCCTGATTAAATATCCTGTCATTTAGGTCAATCTTATCGGCAATTATTGTGGTTTCCTCGTACATTTTCTTGTATCTTTCAAGCCTTGCTTTCTCATTTGCAAGCTGGACTTCCATATCAACATAATTACCTGTAACATCAACAGAATTTTCCCTGAAGGATTTAACTGTACCAATCTCCTTTAGTTGCAGAAGGACTGAATCATATTTTGTTGTAGGTACCTTGATTGTATAGGAGCCGGAATTATATGATTTCCAGCCCGAATCATAATCATTTGTATTCTCATTTAGCAGAAATGAGTCAGAGGCTGTAATTACTGACTTAAAATTGTCCTCAGCATCCTTAAATGTCCCTCTCTTGACTTCAGATGAGAGTGTTGCGGTCTTAAGTATCACCCTTTGCTCTACCTCAGGAGCAAATCCTCCTCCTCCAGTTGATGGAGCATATCGAGCACTTTCAGAATAGCTATCGTACATCATGCCGCTGGTTTTTGAAAAGCTTCCCATGTTTGAGAAACCCGAAAAAACATTTCCAATACCTGACAATGCAATAATCAGAACAAACACAAGCGCTATAATAAGCCAATTATCCTTTAGTTTACCTAACTGTTCCTTTATACCCATGATTGCACCTCTTTTGAAAAACATATAGAATATTAGCTATATAATAATTTCTATTCACTATAACAATAATTTTTCAGCAACACTGACATTAAAAAGAAGCAACGCGGTGATTGCCTTACTGGCTAGCCTTTATTTTCACATGTACTTCGTAGCAAGCCATGCATCTTGTTGTTATCTTGTTTTGCGCATCAAGAACTAATTTTCTTTGGTCGTAGACACCGAGCTGCTTTCCGCACTTATCACATTTGTTGTACATAGGTACGCACCCCCCTGCAATGATAACAATATTAAATAGAATATATAAACTTTTGCTCACTGTATTAATATCAATACTATTTTCTGACTGACCTGTCGAAATACTGCACCGATACAAATACCGCCAGCAGCATGAAAGATAGGCTTATTGCTAGGTCCAATAGGAAGAGATATTCTCCAGTTCCAATCATCAGATGCCTAAAACCGTCTGTGATGAAGACGATTGGGTTTGTCTGCAGAGCAACCTGAAATGCCTTTGGAAGCTGAGACGACGGGAAAACAATTCCGGATAAGAACAGAATGACAAAGCTGGACACTCCAACAATATATTGATTTTTTTTTCTGTCGCTGGTGATTGTGCTGAGAAGTATTCCGATTGCTATTCCAGTGAGCGCTACGAAAAATAAGTATAACGGGAGAAATAAAAGCCTTAAAAATGAGAAATTTTTTGTCAGAAACAGAAATACTATCCCTATCACAAAATAGAATTTTATTGAGTTTATAACAAAACTGAGAGCTTTCCCAAAAAGTATCGAGTACTTTGAAATTGGAGCCACTAGCAGGACTTTGATATATCCTCCTGTATCAAATATTATCTCTGATCCTATTGCAACACCTGTAAAAATCACGAAATAGATTATCATACCGAAGGAAAAAAATGAAGAATAGCTCGCAATCAGCGATGTAGATACTATTTTTTCAATGCCAAATCCAATTATGTAGATTATGCCAACAATGAATAGGAAAGATATAATCAGGTCTCTTAATTTTTCCTTTTTCATCCAGTCACGCAGAGCCACTGCATAAGAGTCTTTGATTAGTTTAATCAATATTCTCACCCGTATATTTGAGATATACATCACCTAAATTCGGCTTAATAATATTGAAGCTTTTAATCTTTAGTCCCATCTCTGAAATCTGACTCACTATCTCCTGGACTATAGCGTCTGCGTGCGATATTTGAAGCTGGAGGCTTTCACTGCAGTAAGAGGAGCCAAATTTCTTTGCCAATAATTCTTTCTGCGGTGCGGTTATTCCAAAAAAACTTATTATCATCCTATCTTTGCTGATCTTCGATAGCAGGGTCTTCTTTGCATCAGCCACAATGAGTTTTCCATGATTTAGAATGCCGATATGGCTTGAGAGGAATTCCGCCTCTTCAATATAATTTGTAGAGAAAAATACCGTTACTCCTTGCTTATTTAGAGCAGCAATGTGATTCCAGATTGTAAGCCTTGCTTTGGGATCAAGGCCTAGCGTAGGCTCATCGAGAAATAGTAATTCAGGCTTATGGATAAGTCCCATTGCGAGCTCAACTTTTCTTTTGGTTCCGCCAGATAATCTTTCTATAAGATCATCCTGTCTTTCATTTAGCTCCAGCAGATCCAGCAAATAATAAGACCGCTCTACAATTTCGTCTTTATCCATTCCATACAATAATCCCTGAAGATGAAGTATCTGCTTAGGCGTCAGCGCATTGTCTACAGTCTGGTCCTGAAATACCACTCCAATTTTTTCACGGATATCTCCTGGATTATTTTTCAGATCATAACCTGATATGGTAACTCTGCCTCTGCTAAGCGCAAGGATAGTTGTCAAGATCGAAATGAGCGTAGTTTTTCCCGCTCCGTTTGGCCCAAGGAGACAGAATGATGAACCTTTTGGTATCGAGAGACTAATGCCCTTTAGCGCACTGAACTTTTTATAAAATTTCCAAATCCCTTTGGCTTCGATTATATTCATGAGCAATATGTAACTTTCATTTCTTTATATTTTTGTTGAAAGTATTATATATTAGCAAGATACTTGCATATTTATGCTGTCATGGCTACCGTCCATCATAATTCTAATTGCCTATTTGTCAGTATTTCTGATGACAGGACATGGAATCATTTCTGCGGTCACTTTTTTTATTATGATGATCATTGAGGGGCTTCACGACATGGGACTTAGGAAGATAAAAATTCTTGAACCTGGTCTTGCATTTTCCATAATAATTGCAGGGATGTTTGATGGATTTATAGGTTTATATTTCTTTTTGATGTTCTTCTCACCAGTATTATATCACCAGATGCTTGATGAAGAACTAAAAGATCAAAAAATCAAGAAAAACAGAATGATTGGGATTGGTTCAAGCATAGGATATTTGGTACTATCATTTTATATCTTCAAATTACTATTAATGCAAAGAAATACAATTTTGTCGCAGATACTTTGCGCAGTGTTTCATATTTTAGCAAGCCTAACCTTGTTTGCGATATTATATAGGTATTACTACAAAATCAAAAACTGGAAAAAACTGCTCACTAAATTGGCAATAAATTATATTCTGACGCTTCTGCCAACTATTACCATATTGATAACATTGAGTCCTGTACTAGTAAGATTACTGAACATGTGAGATTTGAGTCAGAAATTTGACCATAATTATTTATATCTTAATCTATTTTTGAGAATCCATGAAACTTATTGATGTCCATTGCCATCTTGATGCATACACCTTTCCGGATGTTTCTGAAGTGATCGAAAGATGCAGAAAAAATAATGTACTAGCATTTGCTGCAGGTCTTGATCCGGTCACAAATAAGCAAGTTCTGGCGCTTCAGGAAACCTATCCTGATGTGATATATCCTTGTCTGGGATTATACCCTAGGGATGCACTAAAGAAAGAAACAGAAAATACGGATGAGAAACTTGATCTTGATTATGATCCAGATGAGGTCCTTAAGTTCATAGAAGAACACAAGACAAGGATAATTGCGGTAGGAGAAGTCGGTATGGATTTCAAGAACGGAACAGATTTTAAAGAGCAGGAAAGAGTATTTAGGAATGTTGTTGCGCTTGCTATCAAGATAAACAAACCGCTCATAGTCCACTCTAGGAAAGCGGAAAAGGAAGTAATTGATATCCTTGAAGAATTCAATTACAAGAAGATAGTGATGCACTGTTTCTGCGGCAGCCACAAGCTAGTCAGAAGAATTAGGGAAAACAATTGGTATTTTTCAATTCCTACATCTATTGTGAGGGATGAGCATTTCCAGATGATCGTAAAAGAGACGCCTCTTAGCCTGCTCCTAACTGAGACAGATTCTCCTTTCCTGTCACCATTCAAGGATCAAAGAAATGAACCCTCCTTTGTGATAGAGACAATAAAGGTCATTGCAAAACTAAAAAGCTTAACTGAAGAAGATGTAGCTACTTTATTATATAGGAATTGCCAGTATTTGTTCGGAATTAAATAAATTTCAAAAAGGATTAATTAGTAAACACGATTAAGAGTTATTAGTTTTTTCCGGCGCAGACGACTCGGGGGTTGTCTCTTACGGGGTAAGTCGTAGCACAAAGCGAATGAAATGAGCTTTGGACGTCTGCAGCCAAAAAGAAAAAACTAAGCAAAAATACATCGTGCAAACTAAATATATAGTTCACTCTTGCAGGCATAGCAAATTTGTTCCCCTCCCTAAAGACACATGTTTAGTAGAAGTGTATTCTAAATGATTATATGAGTTATTGACACCTTCCTATAATAAAAACATTTTTATACTAATCAATAATCAAATATTTTAAGCATGAAAACCAAATCCATCGATACTCCGCTTTCTGAACTTACTCTTAGAAGATATGAAAAACCATACAATCTCGGAAAAAGAGATCTGGTCAGAAAACTCTGCCTGAGCCTCGGGCTGCTAAATCCCGGAGATTCAAGGGATGTTATTGTTGACGTGCTTTATGTCTTGCTTGAAGCCAGAAAAAAATCAATGAAACTGAGTTCAGATGAAATTAGGGAAGATGTGATTGCCTTTAGAAAACAGGAAAAAATAAGCGACAATGGAACAGCCGCTTCCAATATTAGAAGGCAGATCAGAAGGCTGAGAGAAACTATGCTTGTCGAAAAGATCAAAAATGACTACAGAATTACTGAATTTTCAGATGTCGGAGAGATTTTCTATGAAAAAGTAGAAAAATTCATGCTGCCAAGCATTATAGACAGATTAAAAGAATATATGACTATGATTGATCAGGGTTTTAAGAAAAATGAGCAATGAAAAACTGAAGAAATATGGATACAAAGAAGTTAAGGTTAAAAGCAAACATGAGCTCGCAAGATTTGAAGGGGATGCAAAAATCATTTTCTATAAAACCGGCAAAATTCTTGTTCAGGGAAAAAAAGAATTTGCCTTGCAGGCCAAACAGTTAGTTAATTATTTGGGACTGGAAGAGAATAAGAATGTCATGGGGCAAGCGGTCGGCACTGATGAATCCTTAAAAGGAGACACTTTTGGAGGAATTGTTGTTGCAGGATTCAAAGCAGACGATAAGATTAGGCAGCAATTAAAAGCAATGGGTGTAAAAGACAGTAAAATGCTTCTCAAGCCAGATATTGTGAAGCTGGCTGAGGAACTAATACAGAAGTTTCCGGACAGTTATCATGTCGAATCACTCACCCCAAAGGAATACAACAAGATGAATCACTTGATGAATGTAACTCAGATTCTGGATAAGCTACATGAAAAATGCTACAAAAAGCTGTCAAGATCAGTGATCCATATTGTGGATCTGTATCCGGGTTGTGGTGTTGGCAATATTAGAGAAGCTAAGGCAGAGTCTAAGTATTTGGACGTTGCGGCTGCATCAATCATTGCAAGATTTGAAGCACTCAAGCAGATAAGGGCATTAGAGCAAAAAGCCGGATTTTTTATCCCGATGGGCAGCACGCACGTCGAATCAGCGCTTCTCGAAATAAAGAAGAAAAGCCTTAATCCAAGCGATTATGTCAAGATGAAATTTAAAAATGTTTCTGCATTTTTTTAGCGAAAAGCGCTTCCTGCACATAATACCTGAGGCCAAGCATCAGCAGGATTATACCCATGATGCTTGCTGTCATGGACATTTCAAACACTAGCACTCGCCCCTTTGCATAGAAGAAATAGAATGACAGTCCTGAAAAAAGCAGGAGCGCTCCGATAGCAAAAAACGAGGGGAAATGTGTTTTTGTGAATGTATCTTCAAACGGTTTCCTGTTTCTGACGTGCCAGGCAAGCATCATTGATGCTCCAAATATACCAGTAAATATTCCTGCTAAAACTAACAAAACATAATATTTATCGAGAGTAGGAAAGAACAGCTTCTGTTTATTCATGAATGCAAAAATGAATAGCATGAAACCTGAAAAGATCACAAAAAGCGAAAGATAAAACTTGTTTTCCTCATCCATGCAAAATAATTATCATGCCTGGAATAAAAATCTTTCTAGAAATTCCACTTTATTTTTTCCCTTTCGATATGGACTATCTCAAACAATGCATCTGGGTCTTTTAGGTAAAATTTGACTATCAAGGCCATACCTATTATTATGAATATGCAAAATGAAACAAGGATATCTGTCCAAAATGGGAATTTATTCAGCACCATCGAGATGGCAAACCCAACTGCAGGTGCATGCTGAAGGTCAAAGAAGCTCATTGCAAAAAATGACACAAGTCCTGTTAATGCTATGCTAAATGAAGTCATGGTAGGGAGAACTGATCCGATACTGCCGATACACGCTGCAAGCATATAAGCGCCAAAAATCTTTTTTCTAGAGAGTTTCTTCTTTGAAAGTATCATAAATATTGTTGCTCCAAAAGAAGCTATTGTTATCCCATAATCAGTAACTATGGATAGTACCATCATCACAAGCAAGGTCAGCGCGATGCATATACTGAAGAACAATGAGGTAGCGAGCAGTTTCTTTAGCTTGTTCTTTGCCATTCATATCATCCCCGAAGTGAGCAACTATTACTAAGTCAAACTAGTATATAAATTTAACTATTTTGTATATTAATATAGTAAATA